>NZ_JBNHFR010000003.1:0-423116 GCF_059090445.1 Arthrobacter sp. B2060 | reverse complement strand
GTTCCCCTTTTTTTTTAGCCTCTCCCCTCCCCCCCTTTTTTTCTCCCCCCTTTCCTTCTTGGTGGTGTTTCTTCTGCTCCTCCCCTCCCCCGCCACAGTACGAGGAAGGGCAAACGGGCCCGTTAGTGGAATGAATCACCGCAGGCGCATGAACCGCCTGCGTTGGGGTTATCGATAGTGAACCCCTGCTTGGAGATGGTGTCCTCAAAGTCGATGCTGGCGCCGCTGAGGTACGGCACGCTCATCTTGTCGACCACGACCTCGACGCCGTCGTAGTCGCGTACGGCGTCGCCCTCCAGAAGGCGCTCATCGAAGTAGAGCTGGTAAATCAGTCCGGAGCAGCCGCCCGGCTGCACGGCAACGCGAAGACGGAGGTCTGTGCGGCCTTCCTGCTCAAGGAGGCTGCGGACCTTGCCGGCGGCAACGTCTGTCAGCTGAACCTCGTGGCTCGCCAGTTCGGCACTTTCCATGCCGGTGGATTCGGAGCTGTTTTCATTGGTCGTAGTGCTCATTGGCCTACCTTCTAACGACGGTCCTGGCGGCCCCGCGTGCACGGCGCCTGCCCCTACGGAAACGGTATGGGCTATAGCTACATGCTACGTCGATAGCATGCGTAGCTCTAACTACAGGCGTAACCATGGCCGGCAGCGACTTGTTCCCGGACGGACCGCCACAGGCCTGAAGGGCGGCAAGCCCCAGCAGATGTCAGCCAAGACCCTCGACATTAATACGCGCGAGGAGCAGCGCCTCGGCCACAACGGCATTGCGGAAGTCCCCGATGTGGAGGGATTCATTGGCGGAGTGTGCACGGGAGTCCGGGTCCTCCACGCCCGTGACCAGGATCTGCGCGTCCGGATACAGCTCAGTCAGGTCCGATATGAACGGAATGGAGCCGCCGATGCCCATCTCCACGGCAGGCACGCCCCAGGACTCCCCCAGAGCCCACATGGCGTATTCGGCCGCAGCTGATCCCCTGTCCGTAAGGTACGCATTGCCGCTCTCCCCTGGTGTGAACACGACCTTCGCCCCGAACGGCGCATTGGCTTCGACGTGACGCCGGACTGCGTCCATCGCATCGGCGGGCACCTGGCCCGGGGCCAGGCGGAGGCTGAACTTTGCCCGGGCCCGCGGCAGCAGCGTGTTCGAGGCCATCTCAACCGCGGGCGCGTCGAAGCCAATGATGGACAGGGCGGGCTTGGTCCACATGCGGGAAGCAATCGAACCCGTGCCGGCCAGCTGCACGCCGTCGAGCACTGAAGCGTCCGCCCTGAACTCCTCCTCGGTCAGGTCCACGGCGGCTTCGTCATAGCCTGTGAGCCCGTCGATGGCCACGCTGCCTTCATCGTCATGCAGGGTGGCGATTAGACGGGACAAAAGAGTGGGGGCATCCAGCACCGGGCCGCCATACATCCCGGAGTGCACTGCATGGTCCAGGACCTGGACTTCGATGGTTCCGTCGATGAGGCCGCGGAGGCTCGTGGTGAGCGCCGGAACGCCCACCTTCCAGTTGCTGGAATCCGCCACGACAATGACGTCGGCACGGAGCAGTTCCCGGTGGGTTTCCAGGAACGTGCGGAAGGTCGGCGAGCCCGCTTCTTCCTCCCCTTCAAAGAACAGGGTCACGCCTAACCCGAACTGCTCGCCGAGCACGCGGGTCACGGCTCCGTAGGCAGCAATGTGCGCCATGATTCCGGCTTTGTCGTCGGCGGCTCCGCGGCCGTAAAGCCGCCCTTCGCGTTCGACGGCGGTAAAGGGCTCGGATTCCCACAGCGCCGGATCGCCCGGCGGCTGCACGTCGTGGTGGGCGTAGAGCAGGATGGTCGGCTTGCCTTCTGCCGGTTCACGGCGGGCCACGACGGCAGGTCCACCGGCCTTCCCGTCCACTTTGTTGCAGCGCAGAATCCGGACATCTTCGAAACCCGCGCCCTGAACCAGCGCGGCAACCGCCTCGGCGCTGCGTTCCAGCTGCGCAGGATCGAAGCTGGCCCAGGCGATGCCGGGGATGCCGACCAGGTCCTTCAGGTTGGACATGGTGGCCTCAAAGCCGGCGCTTACGGCATTCCGCAGGGCGTCCGGGTCGACGCCGGCGACCGAACTGCCCGGCTGTTGCGGAGTGGCCGCTGATGTTGAAGTCATGGCCAAAACACTACCCGCGGCACAGCCCACAACATACAAGGCGCCGGAGGGCTTGGCGTGCGCGTGTCACGGGCACATTGTCCGCGCTCCGGCATGACGGAAGGCGCGGTCCTGCAAGGTATTCTGTTTTGGTGTTTGGACGTAAAAAAGAAGCGCCAGCGGCGCAGGACGTAGTAGACCAACAGGCTGCTGATGCAGCTGCCCGGCAGCCCGGGGTCATGGGCAAGGGGGCACCCACGCCCAAGCGCAAGGCGCAGGAAGCAGCACGCAAGCGGCCTCTCGTGCCCGAGGACCGCAAAGCTTCAAAGGCCGCCGAGCGAGCCGCCGTGCAGGAGCAGCGCCTGAAAATGCGCCAGGCGCTCGATACCGGCGACGAGCGGTTCCTTCCGATCCGTGACAAGGGGCCGCAGAAGCGGTTTGCCCGCGACTATGTGGACGCTCGGTTCAGCCTCGGCGAGTACCTCATGTTCGGTGCGTTGATCTTTGTGATCGTGTCACTGGTGGTTCCGTCCTCGAGCGAACAGATGATTTATGTCCTCGGCGGTTTCTGGGTCATGTTCCTTGCAGTCTTCGTGGACGTGTTCATCCTGTCCCGGCAGCTTCGCAAGAGGCTGACTCAGAAGTTCGGGGAAGTGGAGCGCGGCACTGTCTGGTATGGCTCGATGCGTTCCCTGCAGTTCCGGAAGCTTCGCCTCCCCAAGCCGCAGGTCCGGCGCGGCCAGTTCCCGTCCTGACTCCCAGCGTTCCATTCTCCGGGCCTCCTTCCGGATCCGGCGCGGAATATACAGCAGCCCCCGGCGGTGTCACCGCCGGGGGCTGCTGTATGTCTGCGCCGGAAATCCCTACGCCGGAGGCACTCCCGCCGAGGAACCCGCAGGCTGCGTTTAGGCAGCGCGCCGGGATTTGGCCAAACGCCTGTTGATGCGCGCCGCCCAGAACGGACCTTCATAAAGGAACGCTGTGTACCCCTGAACGAGCGTGGCACCGGCATCCAGCCGGTCCTGGACGTCCTGGGACGTCTCCACTCCGCCCACGGAAACCAGCGTCAGCCGGCCGTCCGTTGCGTCCTTAAGCCGGCGCAAAACCTCCAGCGAGCGGGCCTTCAGCGGAGCCCCGGACAGCCCGCCCGCCCCGCAGGCTTCGATCTTTTCGCTGTCAGACTTCAGGCCCGTCCGTCCGATGGTCGTGTTCGTCGCGATGATGCCGTCGAGGCCCAGGTCCAGCGCGAGCCGGGCAACGTCATCGATGTCCTCATCGCTGAGGTCAGGCGCGATCTTGACCAGCAGGGGCACGTGCCGGCCGGCCGCTTTGTCAGCTTCCTCCCCCACAGCCGTCAAAAGGGGCCGCAGGGTCTCCACATTCTGCAGGAGCCGGAGGCCCGGCGTGTTGGGGGAACTCACGTTCACCACGAGGTAGTCCGCCGCCGGAGCGAGGCTGCGCGCGCTGATGAGGTAGTCCTCCACAGCATCTTCAAGTTCCACAACCTTGCTTTTGCCGATGTTCACGCCGATGAGGGGACGAACCTTGGGGTGGCGCCGTTGCAGGGCAGCCCGGGCTGACTTGAGGCGCGGGGCCACGGCCGCAGCGCCGTCGTTGTTGAATCCCATCCTGTTGATGACCGCACGGTCTTCGATGAGCCGGAACAGCCGCGGCTGCTCGTTGCCCGGCTGGGCGCGGCCGGTGATGGTCCCCACCTCCACGTGCCCGAAGCCGAGCTCCGACAGGGCCTCGATGCCGTGGCCTTCCTTGTCAAAGCCGGCGGCGAGCCCGAACGGCGACGGGAAGGTGAGCCCAAAGGCATTCGTCTGCAGGGACGCGGGTGGGGCCGTAAACCGTGCCAGCAGCCGGCCCGCCCCGGTGGAATGGGCCAGCCGGATGCCTTTGAAGCCGATTTTGTGGGCGCGTTCGGCGTCCATCCATGAAAAGGCCAGCCTGAAGAAAGTCGGATATACGCGCATGCCTCTAGTTTTCCGTCTTCGGCGGTGCAGACCAAACCGGCCACGGCACGTGTCGACCACCAGCGGCGCGTCTAGTCTGGTGCCATGGAGTGGCAGAGCGACATCCTCGGCGAGGGCTTCGAATCCTTTGCCTTCGAGGCCGTGGGCAGCGACGGCGTCGCACGGACGGCGACGCTTGTCCGCTATGCCCCATTGAACAACCCCGCACCGCCTGCGGCGAACCCAGCGCCACCTTCGGCGCAGGGGGAGCGGCACCGGCGCCGTGCAGTGCTGTTCCTGCACGGCTGGAGCGATTACTTTTTCAATGTTGAACTGGCACGCTTCTGGAACGGCCAGGACTTCGAGTTTTTTGCCCTGGACATGCACAACCACGGCCGCAGCCTGCGCCCCGAGGCGCACGGCGGGTACGTTGCCGACCTGGCAAACTACGACGCCGAAATCAGCACCGCCGTCGGCATGATCACGGCGATGGAGCCCGCGGCGCCGCTGTCGCTTGTGATGATGGGGCACTCCACCGGCGGCCTCGTGGCGGCCCTGTGGGTGAGCCGGAATCCGGGGGTGGTGTCACAGCTGGTCCTGAACAGTCCGTGGCTGGAAATGCACGGCAGTTCCCTGGTCCGGCGGGCCGCCTGGACCATGGTGGAGCCCCTCGCCCGCTTCCGGCCGGAGGCTGTGCTCCGCCTGCCCGAGCGCGGCTTCTACTGGCGCAGCATCAGCAACTCAGCCGAAGGGGAATGGACCCTTGATGACAAGTATCGGCCTCCTATGGCCTTTCCGGTCCGCGCCGGCTGGCTCAGCGCAGTCCTTGCCGGCCAGGCGCAGGTTGCACGCGGGCTCCATATCGGCATCCCCATCCTGGTGATGATTTCCGGTGCAAGCGCCAACGGGCCGTTCTGGACCGAAGAGATGCGCAGGACGGACGCAGTACTGGACGTCAACGTCATCGCCGTGCGGGCCCTCTCACTGGGCCAGAGCGTGTCCGTGGAGCGGATCGAGGGCGCCCTGCACGATGTTTTCCTGTCCCGTGCCGAGGTGCGCGCGGACGCATACCGGCGGCTGGCCCGGTGGATCCACGGCTTTGCCGCTGAGGACGAATCCTTCGGTCGGCTCCCATGAGAGTGGCCAGGTGCAGCCAGGAAGTCGCCCTGTTTGCCTATAGGTAGCTGGCGGGGTTGACGGTCCTGTTATTGACCATGACTTCAAAATGAAGATGGCAGCCGGTGGAGCTGCCGGTCGTTCCGACAGCGGCTATCCGTCCACCCTGCGCCAGGGTCTGGCCCTTGGAAACGCCGATGCTGGCCAGATGGTTGTATGTGGTCTTCAGTCCCTTGCCGTGGTCAACAACAATCCGGTTTCCGCCGCCGTACGGGCTCCAGCCTGCCTCGGTGACCTTTCCCCTGGCCGCAGCCAGAACGGGCGTGCCGCACGCCCCGGCGAAGTCAAGCCCCGTATGTAATTCGCCGATTGCCCCGGTCAGGGGATTGACGCGGTGCCCATATGGGGAAGTCACGATCGTAGAGGCGAGCGGTGCCCGCAGGCCTGCCGAAGGCGCGGAAGCCCGGGCGGGTTTCGGTGCCGGCTTCCGTACCGGTTTGGGTGCGGCCTTCAGTGCCGGTTTCCGCGCCGGCTTCGATGCCGCTTTCCGCGCAGCTTTCGGTGCCGCTTTCCGCGCGGCTTTCGGTGCCGCTTTCGCTGCCGCTTTCGCTGCCGGGGAGGCCTTGACCTGGGGCTGGTCAAAAACCAGTGGAGATCCTGCATCCGCGAGCAGGGAGGGTTGTGCGGCCGGAGCGGCCACTGCACTGGCAGGAGCCTCCCCCGTGGCCAAGATCCCTGTTGGGGCGGCGTGAGCCGTGGAGAGTACGGTCATGCCGATCATTCCCGTCACCGCCGCCGCAACAGCCAGCTTTTGGCCGCGGCCCCGCGGCCTGGGCACCGGGGATGAGGCTGCCCGGCGGCGGCCCTTACTGGATGTGCGCGGGAAAATGGCACGGCGCAAGCCGTGATTGTCGTGGGAAGGCACAGCGTAGGTCCTCTCGACGCCGGCGAAATTAGCTGTCGGATTCGGACGAGTGGACTGTCCGGCCTCCCCTGCCGCGCGCCTCACAGGCTGCAGTGACAGGGCCAGGCTTCACCCCAAGACGCCCAAAGGCGTCATTCATGGGTCTTCCGCCCCCGCCTGGAGTGAAGGGATCATGTACCGCCGGCGGGGTTTGGCGAAGCGGGTACACGCATACCCGGTGAAGGTATGTGGTACTAACCATGAAACCAAGAAAAACAGGGTGTTACAAATTCGTTACGTAGAGGATGGCGTGTTGCGGTTGCAGAAGGGGGAGAAAGCGACTAGGTGGCTGCCCTAAATCCGACCAGCTGGCTGCCGGTGGGCGGGGTTGCAGTGGCGGCGGGCCAACAGGAGACAAGGCGTGTCGGTAGGCTCGGTCCATGGTTGACCACGAGAACTTGATAAAGGTCAGAACCGCTTACGATTCGGTTGCCGAGGCTTACTCGAGGGTGATCCCCGATACAGCCTTTGAGTCGCTTCTCGACATGGCCATGGTCGACGAGTTCGCGGGCCACATTCGCACCTCCGCGGACCGGCTAGTGATCGACGCCGGATGCGGCGCCGGCCGAATGAGCAAATACCTGACCCGCACGGGACTGAACGTCACAGGTGTGGACCTGTCGCCCGAGATGATCCGGGTCGCGCAGCAGCTCCATCCCGGTCTCTGCTTTGAAGTGGGAGAGTTGACCGACCTGCCGGCATCCGATTCTGCTGCCGACGGCATACTTGCCTGGTATTCGATCATCCACTCCCCCAGGGCAGAGTTGCCGGCAATTGCGCGGGAGTTCTGGAGAGTCCTCCGCCCATCCGGCTCGGCGCTCATCGCTTTCCAGGCCGGCAGCGGCCATCGCACTATTAACCACGCCTACGGACATGATGTCGAGCTCAGAGCAGAACTGCATTCCCCCGAGGAAGTAGCCACCCGGTTCACTGAGCAAGGCTTCGTGGCACGCGCACAACTAGTACGCTCACCGAGAGCCATGGAAAGCCACCAGCAGGCCGCCATTCTGCTTGGCAAACCACAGCATTAGATCCTGGGCGCGCGTAGTAGTGCCGCGTGCCAGGGAAACTTCTTCGAATATCGTGAGGGTGAAGCGCGGGCCCTACCCGGGCTGATGGGTGGCGGCCGCCATGGGAGTCTTGGCAGCATCCACCGCTCCCCCGTAGCGGCGGTCCCGCTGTGCGTAGATGCCCACGGCGTCCCACAGGGTGCGGCGGTCGACGTCCGGCCAGAGCGTGTCCAGGAAGACGAACTCCGCATAGGCCGACTGCCAGAGCATGAAGTTGGACAGCCGCTGCTCCCCCGAGCTGCGCAGGAACAGGTCGACGTCGGGCAGGTCCGGTTCGTCGAGGTACTTTTGGACGGTTTTCTCCGTGATGGAACCGGGTTTGAGCCGTCCGGCGGCGACGTCCTCGGCGATCGCCGATACGGCATCGGCAATCTCGGCGCGGCCACCGTAATTAACACACATGGTTAACGTGCACGTGCTGTTTCCGGCGGTATAGGCCTCGGCTTCTTCCAGTTCGCGGATCACTGATCCCCAGAGCTTGGGCCGGCGGCCGGACCAGCGCACCCGCACGCCCCAGTCGTCCAGCTGGTTCCGCTGCCGGCGCAGCACATCCTTGTTAAATCCCATCAGGAAGCGCACTTCCTCCGGGGACCGCCGCCAGTTCTCCGTGGAGAAGGCGTAGACGGTGATGTACTTGATGCCCAGTTCGATGGCCCCGGCCACCACGTCCAGCAGCGCAGGCTCCCCCGCCTTGTGGCCCTCGATGCGGGGCAGCCCCCGCTGGTTGGCCCACCGTCCGTTGCCGTCCATAACAATCGCCACGTGCCGGGGCACGAATTCCGCCGGGATCGCCGGGGCAACAGCACCGGAAGGGTGCGGATACGGCGGCACCACCGGAGCGGTCCGGCGCCGGGCAGGGGTGCTCTTCTTTCCCAAGGACACTGTTAGGTACGCTCCACATGTTTGAGGGATTTCAGGACACGTTCAAGATGCCACTGCAGGTAACTGGCCACGAGGCCTGCCGCTTCCCGCCGGTGCAGCGGCAGTGAGGAATCCGCCGTCGTCCAGTTTCCGGTGAGCAGGGCACCCAACAGCGCCACCGTCTCGGCGGCCGGGGCCGCTGACCCGGGCGGCCGGCACTCCCCGCAGACCATGCCGCCCAGCGGCGCTGAAAAGGCGTTGTGCGGCCCTGCCGCACCGCAGCGCGCACAGCGGGTAAAGCTGGGCGCCCAGCCGCCGGTGGCCAGCGCGCGCAGCAGGTAGGAGTCCAGGATCAGTTCCGGCGTGTGGTCCCCGCGGCTCAGGGCTGCCAGCGCCCCGACGAGCAGGTTGTACTGCGCGGTGCCGGCCTCGCCGTCGACGTCTGTCAGCTTTTCAGCGGTCTCCGTCATGGCGGCGGCAACTGTGTACCTGCCGTAGTCGGCGGCGATGTTTCCGCCGTAGGCACCCTTGGCGACGGCTTGGGTGACGATGTCCAGCGACTTGCCGGACACCAGCTGCAGGTCCGCCACCATGAAGGGTTCAAGACGGGCGCCGAAGCGGCTGCTGGTGCGGCGGACGCCCTTCGCGACCGCCCTCACCTGGCCGTGGTGCTTCGTCAGCAGCGTGATGATCCGGTCCGCTTCACCCAGTTTGTGGGTGCGCAGCACTACGGCCTCATCGCGGTAGGCACGCGCTGCAAATGACTGTTGGACCACGCTTAATCTTCGCACTGTCTGCAGGAAAACCCTGCTATCCGGCGTGCAGGTGCGCCGCCCGGCCCTGCCGGCGGCGCACCTGAACGGGTTAGGCCTGGGCGTCCCGGATGGCGCGGTTCACGGCCGAGATGACTGCCTTCAGCGAGGACATGCTGGTGTTCGGGTCAATGCCGATGCCCCACAGCACCCGTTCTCCGACGGCGCACTCCACATAGGCAGCGGCGCGGGCGTTTCCGCCTTCCGAGAGGGCGTGCTCGCTGTAGTCCAGCACCCGGACGTCCACGCCGTCCTGGCCGAGGATGTCCAGCAGCGCGGCGATGGGACCGTTGCCGGTGCCGGTGCGCCTGACCTGGGCGCCGTCCACGGTGAGGGTGGTGTGCAGGGTCATGGACCCGTTGTCATCGGTTTCGGTCTTGACCGTTCCCAGGGAGTAGCGGCCCCACTGCCGATCGGACGAATCGGACGGCAGGTACTCGTCCTGGAAGACCTGCCACAGCTGGGCGCCGCTGACCTCGCCGCCGTGGGTGTCGGTGCGCTTCTGGATCACGCTGGAGAACTCGATCTGGGCGCGGCGAGGCAGGTCCAGGCTGTGCTCGTTCTTCAGCAGGTAGGCAACTCCGCCCTTACCGGACTGCGAGTTGACGCGGATAACGGCTTCGTAGCTGCGGCCCAGGTCCTTCGGATCGACCGGCAGGTACGGAACCTGCCAGGTGAAGTCGCTGACTTCCTTCCCTGCCGCTGCGGCATCCTTTTCCAGGGCCTCAAAGCCCTTCTTGATGGCATCTTGGTGGGATCCGGAGAATGCGGTGAAGACGAGGTCGCCGCCGTACGGGGCGCGCTCGGCCACAGGCAGCTGGTTGCAGTACTCCACCGTGCGGCGGACTTCGTCGATGTCGGAGAAGTCGATCTGGGGGTCGATGCCCTGCACGAACATGTTCAGGCCCAAGGTCACCAGGTCCACGTTGCCGGTCCGCTCGCCGTTGCCGAACAGGCAGCCCTCGATGCGGTCCGCCCCGGCCAGGTAGCCCAGCTCGGCGGCGGCGACGCCGGTCCCGCGGTCGTTGTGCGGGTGCAGGGACAGGATGATGCCCTCGCGCGGGTGCAGGTGGCGGCTCATCCACTCGATGGAATCCGCGTAGACATTCGGGGTGGCCATCTCGACCGTTGCCGGCAGGTTGATGATGACCTGGCTGTCCGCGGATGCCTCGAAGACATCGGCCACGGCGTTGCAGACGCGGACGGCGTATTCGAGTTCCGTTCCGGTGAAGGACTCCGGCGAGTACTCGTAGGTGATGTGCGTGTCCGCCAGCGTTTCCTCGTACTTCTTGCACAGGCGCGCACCCTGCAGTGCGATGTCCAGGATGCCGTCCTCGTCCTGGTTGAAGACCACACGGCGCTGCAGCACCGACGTCGAGTTGTACAGGTGGACAATTGCCTGCTTGGCCCCGACCAGGGACTCGTAGGTCCGCTCGATCAGGTGCTCGCGGGCCTGCGTCAGCACCTGGATGGTGACGTCGTCCGGGATGTGGTTGCCTTCAATCAGCTGGCGGACGAAGTCGAAGTCAGTCTGCGAGGCGGAGGGAAAGCCGACCTCGATCTCCTTGTAGCCCATGCGGACCAGCAGTTCGAACATCTTCATCTTGCGGGCCGGGCTCATGGGGTCGATCAGGGCCTGGTTGCCGTCTCGCAGATCCACCGCGCACCAGCGCGGGGCCTTGGTGATGACCTTGTCCGGCCATGTGCGGTCAGGCAGTTCAACGGTGATCTGGTCCTGGAAGGGGATGTACCGGTGGACGGGCATTCCTGAGGGCTTCTGTGCGTTTCGCATTACTATCGGTGCCTTTTCTGTGATTCCTGAGTGAAAGGTGGCCGGGCAACACAAACTCCGCGACGAGGGTGGGCCTTGCGCTAGATCGCGTCTGAGGCCTCGCCGCGGCAGCTAAGAAGAAGCAGTTCTGCGCGCACCATTTCACAGTAACACGGGTGCGTAAGATGAAGGAGCAACACCTCCAGCAACGTCCACCATGCAGACGCTGCACCGGTGCCAGCGCCGGCGCAGCCCGTCATCGAAGGAGCTTCTGTGCCACATTCGGGGATCGCCCTGTCAAATATCGACCACAGCGTCCGGCCGCAGGACGACCTGTACCAGCATGTGAACGGGGCATGGCTCAAGAGCACCACCATCCCGGATGACCGCCCATTGGAAGGAACGTTCACCGCCCTGCGGGACGAGGCGGAACTGGCGGTCCGGGAAATCATCGAAGAAGCAGCCGCGAAGGGCGAGGCCGCCAGCGGCATCGAACGCAAGATCGGGGACCTCTACAACAGCTTCATGGACGAAGCCACCGTCGAAGCCAAGGGCATGGACCCTATCCGCGGCAGGCTGAACGAGGTGTTCGCCACGTCCAGCATCGGCGAGCTCATCGCGCTCGCCGGGCGCCTCTTCCGCGCTGACGTGTCCGGCCTCTTCTACATTTACCCCGCCCCCGACGCCGGGAATCCCGACCGCGTGCTGCTGTACACGGGCCAAGGCGGCCTGGGGCTCCCCGACGAGTCCTACTACCGCGAAGAGAAGTTCGCCGCGATCGTTGAGGCATACCGGGACTACGTCGGCACCATGTTCGGCATGGCAGGCATCCCCGATCCCGCAGGCGCATCGTCCCGTGTGGTCGCACTGGAAACCGCCCTCGCCTCGCACCACTGGGACAACGTGACACTGCGGGACCCGCAGAAAACCTACAACCTGAAGTCCGCCGAACAGGTGAACGAACTCTTCCCCCTGCTGGACACCTGGTTCACGGCGGCTGACATCGCCGAGGATAAGCGCCAGGAGATTGTGGTCAGCACGCCCGATTTCTTCGCCGGCGCCGCAGCGCTGCTGGTCTCCGAATCCCTGCCCGTCTGGCAGGAGTGGCTGGCCTTGCGCGTCATCAACTCGGCCGCTCCTTACCTGTCCTCAGCCTTCGTCGACGCGAACTTCGCGTTCTACGGCACCACTATCAGCGGCACACCCCGGAACAAGGACCGTTGGAAGCGCGGGGTCGCCGTCGTCGAAGCAGCCCTGGGCGAAGCCGTGGGGCAGATCTACGTTGCGCAGCACTTCCCGGAGAGCCACAAAGAGCGCATGCAGACCCTCGTCGCCAACCTCATCGAGGCCTACCGGCAGAGCATCACTGGTCTGACATGGATGGGCGAGGACACAAAGGCGGAGGCGCTGCGAAAGCTCGGTGCCTTCCGCGCCAAGATCGGGTATCCGGACAAGTGGATCGACTATTCGGCCGTGACCATCGATCCCTCCGACCTGCTCGGTAACGTCGAACGCGCCCATAATGCCGACGTCGACCGTCACCTTGACGAAGTCGGCAAGCCCGTTGACTTGGACAAGTGGCTCATGACGCCGCAGACGGTCAACGCGTACTACCACCCGATGCTCAACGAGATCGTCTTCCCGGCGGCGATCCTGCAGCCGCCGTTCTTCACCGCGGACGCTGACGACGCCGTCAACTACGGAGGAATCGGAGCGGTGATCGGCCACGAGATCGGCCACGGATTCGACGACCAGGGCTCACAGTTCGACGGCACGGGTGAACTCCGCAATTGGTGGACCGAGGATGACCGGAAGGCGTTCGAGGCGCTCACCAGCCGGCTCGTTGACCAGTACAACGCCCTCTCTCCCTCTGCGGCCCCGGGTCACACGGTGAATGGACGGCTGACCTTGGGCGAAAACATCGGCGACCTCGGCGGCCTCACGATCGCCTACAAGGCGTACCGGCTCAGCCTCGACGGACAGGAACCGCCGGTGCTGGACGGGCTGACGGGCGAGCAGCGGTTCTTTGCCTCGTGGGCGGCGGGCTGGCGCCAGGTCATCCGAGGGGAGGAAGCGATCCGGAGGCTGGCCACGGACCCGCACTCCCCCAACGAGTTCCGCACCAACGCCATCGCCAGGAACCTGGACGCCTTCCATGCCGCGTTCAGCGTTACCGAGGAGGACGGGATGTGGATGCCCCCGGAGGAACGCGTCAGCATCTGGTAGGCAGCAAAATGCCGGGCCAACGATTCGTTGGCCCGGCATTTTCGTGCCCGGTTCATGTCGGGTTCATGTCGCGGGTCAGCTTAGCCGGCGCCCTCTGCGACGATCAGTTCCGGGTTTGCGGTCTGGCAGGTGGCGTCCTTGGCCGTCTGGTTGACGATGTCCTTGGGAACCGTTGCCTTGCCATACTTGGACCCCGAGGCGAAGTCGGCACCAAGATAGACTTGGACCCCGGATATGCCCGGCGACGGCGCCACCTGGCTGGCGGGAATGCCGAGCAGCGCGGCGACGTCGGCCGCGACGTCGGCAAAGTCGGTGCCGTAGTACACCATGGTGGTCGCTGTGGGTCCTGCCTCCAGTTGTCCGGCCTGGGTGAAGCCGCCCGCGATCAGCGCCTCCGCAATCTCCTGCGTCCGCGTGGGCACCCCGGTTCCGTTGGCCACGGTAACCGGCTGCAGCGACTTGTCATACGGCGGCGCGGCCGGAGTGGCGGGCGTGGCGGGCGGGGCCGTGGTGCTGGGCTTCGGCGAGGCTGACGGCGAGGGGCTCTGCTTGCCGTCCGGGTCCGTCAGGTCAACGTCCTTCTTCAGGGCGGCGAAAAGCTGTGAGGCTGCCGGCTGGGCCGGCTCAAGCCGGTTGGGGTCGCTGGCGGCAGGGACAGTCGGGACGGCAACGAAGGCAACCTTGCTGACGTCGATCGTCTTGAGGCGGTTGCCGATGGTGATCATCGCCGGCACGGAGGAAAGGCCTTCATCGACGGTGAGGTTCTGCGTCACGACGTCGGCGATGTTGAGCATTTTCACCGGATCGGACAGGGTGCCGTCGTCCTTGATCTTCCTGGTGAGCGAGGACAGGAAGCCCTGCTGGGCCTTGATCCGGCCGAGATCCCCGCCGTTTTCGAAGGCGTGGCGGGTACGCAGGAAGGCGAGGGCCTGCTCACCCTGCACCATGGACTTGCCCTTGGGCAGCCGCAGACGGGAGTCGGGGTCGTAGACGGCGTCGCTGATGCAGACTTCCACCCCGCCGACGGCGTTGGACAGCTCCTTGACCGCGTTGAAGTCCGCCATCATGAAGTGGTCCACCTCGAGCCCGGTGAGCTTGTTCACGGTGTCGACGGCGCAGCCGATCCCCGCTTCACCCATCGCCTCATTGATCATGACGCCGGTGCGCGCCGGGAACTCCTCCCCCGTTTTCTGGTCTGTGCACGGGGGGATGTCGACGAGGAGGTCCCGCGGGAAGCTGACGACGCTGACGCGTTTGTTGTCCTCCGAGATGTCCATGAGCATCATGACATCGGACTTGCCGTAGCCTTTCGAATCGTCGGCCGTGCCGTAGCCCGAGTTCTTGCCGTCGCGTGTGTCAGATCCCAGGATGAGAATCTGCAGGCGGCCGGTCGCATCGTCCACGACGTCGGACTTGTTACTGCCCGCCCCGAGGGCGGACGAGGAAATATTGGACTGCAGCCTGAAGTACCAGTAGCCGGCGAATGCGAGGCCGCCCAGCAGGACCGCTGAAACGACGGCGGTGGTCACCTTGAGCCACAGGGGCCGGTGGTGCGGGGTCAGATGCCGGGCAGCGCCAACACGGGCGTCTGCGGCATGCCGGGCAGCTGGCTGGGACCGGGCGGGTGTGCCCGGCCCTAGGGCGCGGTTGTCGCGGCGTAGCACCAACGGGTGTACCTTCCTCTAAAAACGAAATCCGGCCTATTTTAGTGGCCGAGTCTGGGAAAACGCCGAAAGCGCACCCAGGGCCGGCGCTGGGGCGCCGGGAAAAATGTGCGGGCGGTCTAGAACCCGAGCTTAACGAGCTGCTTGGGGTCGCGCTGCCAGTCCTTGGCCACCTTGACATGGAGATCGAGGTAGATGCGCGTACCGAGCAGGGCTTCTATGCCTTTGCGTGCGTTGGTGCCGACTTCCCTCAGCCGGCTTCCGCCCTTGCCGATGATGATGGCCTTCTGCGAGGGACGTTCCACGTAGAGGTTCACACGGACATCGAGAAGCTGGTTGTCCTCGCTCCGCCCCTCCCGGGGGACGATCTCGTCAACCACCACCGCGAGGGAGTGCGGAAGCTCGTCCCGGACCCCTTCGAGGGCTGCCTCGCGGATTAGTTCGGCCACCATGACCGCTTCCGGTTCATCCGTCAGCTCGCCGTCCGGATAGAGGGGAGGCGACGGCGGCATATGGCTGATCAGCACATCGGCCACCGTGCCCACCTGGAACCCGTCCGTGGCCGACACCGGGACGATGTCCTTCCAGCCTTCCTCGCCGAAGACTTCCCGGCCCAGGGCCGCGACGGCGAGCAGCTGTTCGGTCAGCGCCTGCCGGTCGACGAGGTCGGCTTTCGTGACGATGGCGATGACCGGCTTGCGGCCCACCGCGGCGAGCTGCGCGGCGATGAATTTGTCACCGGGGCCGATTTTCTCGTTGGCCGGAAGGCAGAAACCAATGGCGTCCACCTCGGCAAGTGTGTCCGCGACCAGGTCATTAAGGCGCTTTCCGAGCAGGGTGCGCGGCCGGTGGAGGCCGGGCGTGTCAACCAGGATCAGCTGGGCGTCCTCCCGGTGGACGATGCCCCGGATGGTGTGCCGGGTCGTCTGCGGCTTGGCGGACGTGATGGCGACCTTCTTGCCCACCAGGGCGTTGGTCAGCGTTGATTTCCCGGCATTCGGCCGGCCCACCAGGACCGAGAACCCGGCGTGGTAACCGCCAAAGGGCTCGCCGCCGTCGGCCTTATTCTGCTTGCTCACGTGGAACTCCCTGTCGCATTTGTTCGGCCTCGTCGAGAAAGTCTTCAAGGTCAGTATCGGCTGGAACGGCGCCTTTTGGAACGGCGGCCGCAATGATGTGGCTGACGCGGTTTCGGCGGCCTTCCAGCCGCTCCGCCCGGAGTGAGACACCCTCGACTTCCACGGTGCTGCCCACGATCGGCACGCGGCCCAGCGCCTTGGCCAGCAGGCCGCCCACGGTGTCCACTTCGTCGTCGTCGAGTTCGAGGTCGAAGAGTTCGCCGAGGTCATCGATGCTCATGCGCGCGCTGACGCGGTACGTCCCGTCCCCAAGGTCCACCACTTCGGCGCTTTCGGTGTCGTATTCGTCCACGATCTCACCGACGAGCTCTTCGATCAGGTCTTCAAGAGTGACGAGCCCGGCCGTTCCGCCGTACTCGTCGATGACGATCGCGACGTGCGTTGACTCTTTTTGCAGCTCCCGCAGCAGGTCGCTGACAGACTTGGAATCGGGGACATACCGGACATCCCGCGCCAGCTCTTCCACCAGCGGGGGTTCTTCATCCGGCGCCAGGCCATGGAGGACAGCGGCCACATCCTTGAGGTAGACGATCCCCAGGATCTGGTCCGTGTTTTCCCCGATGACCGGAATCCTTGAGTACCCGGACCGGAGGAAGAGCGACATGGCCCGGTGCAGGCTGGAGCCGGCGTCGATGCTCAGGATGTCCGTGCGGGGAACCATGACGGAACGGACCAGGGTGTCGCCGAAGTCGAAGACGGACTGGATGAGTTCGGCTTCGTTGTCCTCGATCATGTCCGATTCGGTGGCCCTGTCCACGAGCTCCCGAAATTCTTCCTCGCTGAAGAATGCGTCGTCTCCCCCGGGCGAGCCGGGTGTCACGGCGCTGCCGAGCCTGACCAGCCAGCCCGGAATGGGTCCGAGGATCCAGGCAAGGAACCTGATCAGGGACGCCGAGAACAGCACCACGCCGGGTGCATGCGAGCGGCCCAGCTGCCGCGGGGACACGCCCACGATGACAAAGCCCAGGAAGGCCATGATGCCTGTTGCAGCGAGGCCGGCAAGCCACACATTGTCCAGCAGGCTGTAGAAGAGCACCGCCACAGCAACCGCGGACGCGGTCTCGAACCAGATGCGCCAGAACCTTAGCGCACGCATGTGCGTCATGGGCTGGTCCAGGATCCGGCGGAGCGCGGTCCCGCGGCTCTTCAGGAGCGCCTGCTCGGCATCATGCCGCGGGAGGAAGCTGAATGCCGCCTCGGCGGCCGTCAGCAGCGCTGCGGCACCAAGGAATACCAGCGCCATGCAGACGAGGAGCAGTGATGTCACTGGATGGTCTCGGAGGGGGCTTCTTTGCCGGTGAACTCTGCCAGCAGCTCACGCTGCAGGCCGAACATTTCTGCTTTTTCTTCCGGCTCCGCGTGGTCGTAGCCCAGCAGATGCAGAATGCCGTGAGTTGTCAGCAGCAGCATCTCGTCCTGCGTGGAGTGGCCGGCGTTGCGTGCCTGGACCTCAGCCACTTGCGGGCAGATGGCGATGTCGCCCAGCATCCCCTGCGGCGTGGGCTTGTCCGGGGTGCCCGGCGTGAGCTCGTCCATGGGGACGGAGAGCACGTCGGTGGAGCCGGGTTCATCCATCAGCTCGATGTGGAGTTTTTCCATGGCGGGCTCATCCACGAGCAGGATTGACAGCTCGGCCTGGGGGTGGATGTACAGCTGCTCGAAGATGAACCGGGAAAGCGCCACCAGCTGGGCCTCGTCCACCTGGACGCCCGATTCGTTGTTCACTTCGATGCTCATGCGTGCTCTCCCCGTTTCTCCCGGGGAACGGAATGCTTAACCCGGTTTCGCTGTGCTTCGTCCCAGATACCGTAGGCGTTGACGATGTCGCCGACCAGCCGGTGGCGCACCACGTCCGCAGCGTCCAGAACGGAGAAATTGACGTCGTCGATGCCCTGGAGGATTTCTTCGACGATCCGCAGGCCCGAGCGTGTTCCGAACGGCAGGTCCACCTGGGTGACGTCGCCGGTGACAACCATCTTCGAGCCAAAGCCCAAACGGGTCAGGAACATCTTCATCTGCTCGGGCGTGGTGTTCTGTGCCTCGTCCAGGATGATGAAGGCGTCATTGAGTGTGCGGCCCCTCATGTAGGCCAGCGGCGCCACCTCGATGGTGCCGGCAGCCATGAGCCGTGGAATGGATTCGGGGTCGATCATGTCATGCAGGGCGTCGTAGAGCGGCCTGAGATAGGGATCGATCTTGTCGCTAAGTGTGCCAGGGAGGAACCCGAGCCGCTCCCCTGCTTCCACGGCGGGACGCGTAAGGATGATCCGGCTGACTTCCTTTTGCTGCAGTGCCTGCACGGCCTTGGCCATCGCGAGGTACGTCTTGCCGGTTCCGGCCGGGCCGATTCCAAAGATCACCGTGTTCGCGTCGATCGCGTCCACATAGTTCTTCTGGTTCAGCGTCTTGGGGCGGATTGTCTTGCCGCGGCTGGAAAGGATGTCGTGCGTCAGGACGTCCACCGGGTTCTGCAGCGACTGGCTGCGCAGCAACAGCACCAGTTGCTGAAGGACGGCGGGCGTAATGACGGTGCCGCGCGCCACTAGGCCCCGCACTTCGTGCAGGAGCCGCATGATGCGGGGGACGTCGGCAGATGGCCCGCTGATGGAGAGCTCATTGCCTCTGACGTGGAAGCTGACGGACGGAAACTGGTCCTCGATGAAGCGGAGGGCTTCGTCATGGCTGCCGAGGGACTGCACCATCTGATCAGAGTTGTCGAAGATGACCACCTCCGTTCGGATACCGGGCAAAGTATGCGGGAATTCTCCCGCGGTGCGGTCCCCGGTGTTGAGGCGGCGCTTTCCGTTTGCTGATTCAGTCATGGTGCCGGCCCGCAGGCCTCTGGTTCCCTCCAGTGTGAAATTACCCTTCAAAGTCCTTCTATCTTACGCCAGCATGCGGCCGCGCTCACCGTCAGGCCGGGCCGTCACGGCCGGCTTTTGATGACGGGTTCCCGCCATTAGATATCAACTTTGTATCGGCCTCATATCGTTCCCGTTGCAGTTCAGGCCCCGGCGCGCGTTGGCGCCCGGCGCCCCGGAGCCTTGTGTAATGCTGGAAATACAGAGAGCGGGCACCGGTTACGCATGCCCGCCGCCGTGGGAAAGACCCGCTGCCTGCCGCTTCGCGGCGGGCGGTCCACCGCATTTCCGAAGGGAGCATTGACATCAGGCAGCCAGGATTGTCCGGCCAGAAAGCAGCCGCGCGGATCCGTTCCGCGCTGGCGCTTGGGCTGCTGCCTGCCGCTTTGCTCCTGACCGGTTGCATCGCGGATCCCGATCCCGCGGCCACCACGTCGGATGTTCCGACCCAGGCGCGGCGTTCAGCCGGAGTCGACAGCGCTCCGACCACCAGCGCTCCGCTGGAAACGATGCAGTCCTCCAACAAGGCCCCCGTGTACTGGATCGGGCGGAGCAACACGGACGTCTACCTCTACCGCGAGTTCCGGGACGTGCCGGGCGAGGACAACCCGATCACGAAGGCGCTCCGCGCCATGATGTCCGAGACTCCCCTGGACCCGGACTTCTTCACGCCCTGGCAGAACCCCAAGAACCTTGCCACGTCCATCTCCGGCACGAACGTGATTACCGTAGATGTCTCGGCCGACGCGTTCAACAGCAACCTTGATGCGGAGATGGCGCAGCGCGCCATTCAGCAGCTCGTGTACACGGCGACGGCCGCCGGAGCGAGCTCGGGCCTGATCGACGCCGCCCAGCCGATTGAGGTGACGATCCTGGTGGACGGGCACACCGACTACCAGGCGTTCAAGCACGTCAGGCTGGGCGCACCCATGGCGCGCAGTGCGGGGATGGTCGCCCCGGTATGGATCATTGACCCCCAGGAAGGCATTGAAGTTGCCGACGGACGGGTGAAGATCAACGGCCGCAGCACGGATCCCGGCGGCAAGCTGCGCTGGCGGATCCTGAAAGTCCAGGAGAACGGCGACAAGGAGAAGTACCTGGACGGCGAGGCCACCGCCGCAGCAGAGGCAGACGCCTCTGGTATCTTCAGCCTGGCCGTGAAGCTAAGCCCGGGCAACTACGAAATCCGCGTCTGGCAGATCGAGCCCGGCAGCACCGAGGACGAACCGAACGTGGACACCCGGGGCTTCTCAGTCCGCTAGCAGCGGCTACCAGCGCCCCAGCACATCACTGGCCACGACAACGGCAGCGGGCCCGGCGGTGGAGGACCGCAGCACGTGCGGGCCCAAGAGCGCTGTCACGGCGCCGGCGCTGCACAGTTTGGTGACCTCCCGCGGGCTAATGCCCCCTTCCGGCCCCACAACCAGAAGGATCTCCCGGGGTGCCTCCGCGGACGGGTTTGCCTCGTGCCATGCCTCCAGGACCCCGCGGAGGGGCTTGACGGCGTCTTCGTGGAGGATCACCGCCAGGGCGGCGCCCGCCACCTGTGCCGCGAGTCCCTGGGTATCGACGGCGGGACGCACCTCGGGGATCCACGCCCGCCGTGCCTGCTTGGCCGCTGCGGAGACTGCAGACTGCCATTTGGCATGGGCTTTGGCGGCGCGCTCGCCTTTCCAGCGCACAATTGACCGTTCCGACTGCCAGGGGATGACTGCATCGATGCCGAGCTCGGTGGCCGTCTCAATAGCCAGTTCGTCCCGGTCGCCCTTGGCAAGAGCCTGGACGAGGACCAGGCGCACGCCTGGCCGGTCCTCTACGGAGACGGACGAGCATCTCACGGTCAGTTCGGCGGGAGCTGTCTGCTCCACAGTTCCGGTCAGGCGCCGGCCCGCGCCGTCGGCAATATCGACCCGCTCCCCCACAGCCAGCCGCTTGACCGTCACCGCATGGCGCGCCTCGGGTCCGTCCAGCACAAAAACCGAACCAGGTTGGGTGTTGTCCAGGGTTCCGGCGGCGGTGAAAAATACGGCGTTGCTCACCGCTACAGGTTACCGAGGCGGTCCCGGAGCTTCGCGAAGACACCGCCGCTCGCCGCGAGCTTGCCCTCGGAGAACTGTTCACCGCGGAGCTTCGCGAGCTGGCGCAGCAGGTCTTCCTGCGCCGGATCGAGCTTGGCGGGCGTCTCGACCTGCAGGTGGACCTTGAGGTCGCCGCGGCCATAGCCGCGCAGGTGGGTGACGCCGAGCCCGCGGAGGGTGATGACTTCGCCCGACTGCGTGCCCGCCTTGACGTCGATCTCCTGCTTGCCGTCGAAAGTGTCCAGGCTTAGCTCGGTACCCAGGGCCGCAGCGGTCATGGGGATGTTCAGCGTTGCGTGGAGGTCGTCGCCGTCGCGGACATACGTGGGGTCGTTGTTGACCCGGATTTCGACGTAGAGGTCCCCGGACGGGCCGCCGGCCGGGCCGGCCTCGCCCTGCCCGGACAGCTGGATCCGGGTGCCCGTGGCCACACCGGCGGGAACCTTGATGGTCAGTGACCGGCGGCTGCGGATGCGGCCCTGGCCGCTGCACTCGTTGCAGGGGTCCTTGATGACCGTCCCGAAGCCTTCACAGGATCCGCACGGCGCTGAAGTCATGACCTGGCCAAGGATGGAACGCACGGCGCGCTGGACCTGGCCGCTGCCGCCGCAGATGTCGCAGCGTTCCGGATGCGTGCCTTCGCGGCAGCAGGAGCCGTCACAGGTGGGGCAGACGACGGCGGTATCGACCTCGAGCTTCTTGTTGGCGCCAAAGACGGCGTCGCGCAGGTCGATCCGGACGCTGATGAGGGCGTCCTGTCCCCGACGGACCCGCGAAGCCGGACCTGCGGTTCCGCCGGCCCCGAAGAAGGTGTCGAATATGTCCTGGAAGGCGAAGCCCTGCCCGGCGTAGCTGCCGCCGCCGAAGCCGTTGTCCGTGCCGTTCTCGTTGCCCGTGGTGTCATACACCCTGCGCTTCTGCGGATCGGACAGCACTTCGTAGGCATGGGTGACGGCCTTGAACCGGTCCGACGCTTCAGGTCCCGGGTTCACATCCGGGTGCAGGGTGCGGGCCAGCTTGCGGTAGGCCTTTTTGATCTCTTCTCCGGTGGCTTCCGGGGAGACTCCAAGAACGTCGTAGTGGCTGCTCAAAGTTCGTATCTCTTCCTGGTTATGGTGCCTGGGTATCGGATTCGTCGGGCCGAGCGATTACGGGCCGAGAATCCTCGAAAGGTAGCGGGCCACCGCGCGGACGGCGGCCATGGTGGTGGGATAGTCCATGCGGGTGGGCCCAAGGATGCCGATCTTGGCGGTGGCGTCCGGTCCATAGCCGGTGGCCACCACCGACGCCTCGGCGAGTCCGTCGTAAGGGTTCTCCCGGCCGATGCTCACGGCCACGCCACGGGGGTCCTGCGCCATCTCGCTGAGGAGCCGCAGCATGACCACCTGCTCCTCCAGGGCCTCGAGGACGGGTCCGATGCTGAGCGGGAAGTCCACGTTGGACCGTGCCAGGTTCGCGGTGCCGGCCATGACCATGCGGTCTTCCCTGCTGCTGTGCGAGAGTGCCTCGAGGGCCTTGCTCAGGGCGGCGGCAGCGGGACGTTCGGCCGGAGCGCAGCCGGCCACCACGGCGGCCAGGTACTGGGGCAGCATGGTCAGCGCGGTGCCTGCGACTCCCGAGAGGAACCTGGTCCGCAAAGCCGTCAGAGTGTCGTCGCTGAGTTCCTGCCCGACGTCGACGACGCGCTGCTCGACCTTGCCCGAATCGGCGATCAGCACAATGAGGACCTTGCGCGGCGCCAGCTGGACGAATTCAATGTGGCGCACCACGGCGCGGCTCAGGTGCGGGTACTGCACGACGGCCACCTGGTTGGTCAGCTGTGCCAGGAGCCTTACCGTGCGGTCCAGGACGTCGTCGAGATCGTCGGCCCCCTCCAGCAGCGACTGGATGGCGCGGCGCTCAGCCGGGGACAGGGGCTTGACCGCCGAAATCTGGTCCACGAACAGCCGGTACCCCTTGTCGGTGGGTATCCTCCCGGCGCTCGTGTGCGGTGCGGTGATGAGCCCCTCGTCCTCGAGCGCGGCCATATCGTTGCGGATGGTGGCGCTGGAAACGCCCAAATGATGGCGCTCGACGAGCGCCTTGGAGCCCACAGGCTCGCGGGAATGGACGTAGTCCTCCACAATGGCGCGCAGCACCTCGAGCTTGCGTGGTTCGCTCACTATCCACCTCCGATCAACCGTTTTCCGGGCAAGGCCATGCAGCGCCCGGCGACGCATGGTTAGCACTCGACATCCCTAAGTGCTAACAAGTCTAATATGAGACGGCCGGTTGTTAGCATTGGTACCGCTCCGGGCGAAATTCCGGACCCGTGTCCGCCCGGAGGCTGATTCCAGGCCGGGGCGGCAGCCTCCTAGCGCAAAGCGGTGTTTAACGATGCAGTATCAGACCTGGGGTCCGCAGGAGATCGCGGCGCCGGCCAAGAAAGATTTGCCGGAAGTGCCGGTGGAGCGCGGCATGGTCCTGGAGGACGTGCAGTCCGGCTGGGTCGGCGCCGTGACGCGGGTGGAGAAGTCCGGTGGCATGCATGTGGTGGCCCTGGAGGACCGCCGCGGCAAGTCACGTTCCTTCAGACTCGGCTTTGGGTTCCTGCTGGAAGGCCAGCCCATTCGGCTGATGCCGCCGGCGGCCAAGCGGCCAGGTTCCGCCCTAGCCGGTCGCACGGCGTCGGGCTCCGTCCGGGTTGAGGGCCAGCGCGCCCAGGTGGCCAAGGCCAGCCGGATCTGGGTCGAAGGCAAGCACGACGCTGAACTCGTGGAGAAGGTCTGGGGCGACGACCTCCGGGTGGAGGGAATCGTCGTCGAGCCCCTTCACGGCATTGACGACCTGGCCGGGGCGGTCGCCGCCTTCCGCCCAGGTCCGGGCCGGAGGCTCGGCGTCCTCGTGGACCATCTTGTCCCGGATTCCAAGGAGTCCCGCATTGCCGAGGCGGTCATGGCCTCGCCCGGCGCCGCCGGCAACGTGCTCATCGTCGGCCACCCGTACGTGGACGTCTGGCAGGCCATCCGGCCCTCTGTCCTGGGGATCGCGCAGTGGCCTGTCGTGCCAAGAGGCACCGACTGGAAGACCGGGATCCTCGCCGCCTTCGGCTGGCCGCACGCCACGAAGGAGGACATCGGCCTGGGCTGGCAGAAACTCCTGGGGGCGGTGCAGACCTATGCCGATCTCGAACCTGCCCTGCTGGGACGGGTGGAGGAGGTCATCGACTTCCTCACCGCGCCTGAGAGTACCGTGGCTTAGACATACCTGTGCCTTAGAAATACCCGGGCCTTAGCGATACAGTGCCGAGATGAAATCCAACGACTTGCTGCTGGACGCCTTCGGCCGGATCCATGAGGCTGTGGCCGCCGTTTTGGAAGGATCCGACGGCGAATCCCTGATCCGCCGGCCGGCAGGCAGCGGAAACTCGATTGCATGGCTGATCTGGCATCTCAGCCGGATAGAGGACTCGCAGGTCGCCTCCGCCGCGGGACTGGATCAGGTGTGGACCTCGCAGGGGTTTGCCGGCCGCTTCAATCTGAAGCTGCCCGACCGCGACACTGGCTACGGTCATTCGACCGACCAGGTCGACGCGGTACACGGCACGCCGGAGCTGTTGCTCGCATACTACGATGCCGTTCACCAGCAGACCGTCGAGTTCCTGAAAACCCTCGGCGACGATGACCTCGACCGCATCGTCGACTATCACTGGGACCCGCCCGTCACGCTCGGGGTGCGGCTGGTCAGCACCATTGCCGACTGCCTCCAGCATGTGGGGCAGGCTGCGTATGCCAAAGGCTTGAACCCTGGGCACGCTTAAAGGACGGGCACGCTTAAGGGACGCGCACGCTTAAGGAAGCAGGTGCATGCGGCGCGTCGTTCATTTTGCGCCTGACCCAGTATTCTTGGAGGGGCGCCTTTCGCGCCGCCGCCATCCGGCGCAACCGGCGGGCGGCGAACCACCGGCGCCAACGCATCAACGCAAGTTTAAGGAAGACAAACCGTGGCAGAAGACGCTCGTGACCGCAGGGACCATCAGTCCGGCCCTGACGTGCCCCAGTACCATGGCGTGCCGGCCAATGCACTTCCGCTGACTGCCAGCGAGGACCGGCAGTGGGCAACGCTGGCACACTTCGGCGGTATCCTCGGCTGCGTGCCGGCACTGCTGATCTACCTCATTTTCCGGGAGCGTGGACCGTTCACAGCCCAGGAATCCAAGGAAGCCCTCAACTTCACCCTGCCGCCCACCATCGCGGCGGTGCTCGCGAACCTTCTGGTGCTCCTCCCGGTGGTGGGAAATATTTTCGCTGTCATTGCCACCCTGATCTGGATTGCGCTGACGTGCTTCGCCGTGTCCGCGGGTATCCATGTCAACCGGGGCCAGCCGCACCGGTACCAGTACAACCTCCGCTGGATCAAGTAACCGCAAAGCGGCCCCAGACCTGTTTGGGTCTGGGGCCGCTTTTGTTTAAGCCGCTGCTGGTGCCTGCGGTTCAGTCCGGCAGGATTCTGCGGACCACGGCGTCGGCCAGCAGGCGGCCCTTAAGAGTCAGAACCAGCAGGCCGCGGAAAGCCTCCGCCGGCGACACGAGACCGTCGGCAATGAGCCCGGCCACAGCGTGCTTGCCCCCGTCCGACAGCGAGCTGACCGCCACCCCTGATGCCAGGCGGGTCTCAAGCATGATCCGCTCCACGCCGCGGGTCTCGGCGTCGAGTGTTTCGCGGCCGGCAGCCGGCGACACGCCGGAGCCGAGCCTACCCGCGTAGGCCGTGGGGTGCTTCACGTTCCACCAGCGGACTCCACCGACATGCGAGTGCGCGCCAGGTCCGATGCCCCACCAGTCGTCCCCGCGCCAGTAGGCCAGGTTGTGACGGCACGCCTGTTCGGCAGTGGCCGACCAGTTGCTGACCTCATACCAGCGGAGGCCGGCGTCGGAAATCATCTGGTCGGCGAGCTCGTATTTGTCGGCATGGTCGTCGTCGTCGATTCCGGGAACTTCGCCACGGCGGATCTGGGCGGCGAGCTTGGTGCCGTCCTCAACGATCAGCGCGTAGGCGCTGATATGGTCCGGCTTGTACGACAGTGCGGTCTCCAGGGAGAAGCGCCAGTCTTCGAGGGACTCCCCCGGCGTTCCGTAGATCAGGTCCAGGCTGACGGCGAGTCCGGCGTCGCGCGCCCACTGGACCACAAGCGGGACACGGCTTGGGGTGTGGGTGCGGTCCAGGACCTTCAGCACGTGGGGCACCGCGGACTGCATACCGAAGGAGACCCGCGTGAAGCCCGCATCTGCGAGCAGTTGCAGGGACTCCGGCGTGACTGAATCGGGGTTGGCCTCCGTGGTAACTTCGGCGTCCGGTTCAATCCCCCAGGTGTCGATGGCGGCGCCGAGGATTCTGGCCAGGTCCTCCGCCGGCAGGAGCGTTGGCGTGCCGCCGCCGAAGAACACGGTGCTCAGCTTGCGGGCAGGCAGGCCCGACTGCTCCAGGACCCGCGCGGCAAGGTCCACTTCCGAAATGGCGGTGGAAGCGTATGCGTCCTGGGAGGCGCCGCCCCCGAGCTCCGTGGCCGTGTAGGTGTTGAAGTCGCAATAGCCACAACGCACCGCGCAGAACGGGATGTGCACGTACAGCCCAAAGGCCCGCGCTGCCGCACCGTCCGCGGCCTGTTGGGGCAGCAGACCGTCCGACGGCGCGGGGTCGCCCAGGGGAAGAACGCTAGGCATGTGTGCGGCCTCCGGTGGTTCCGGCCACGGTCATCACTACTTCTTGGCCTTGTCCTTGGATTCGTCGGTGGTCAGTGCGGCGATGAAGGCCTCCTGGGGTACTTCCACGCGGCCCACCATCTTCATGCGCTTCTTGCCTTCCTTCTGCTTTTCCAGCAGTTTGCGCTTACGGGAGATGTCACCGCCGTAGCACTTGGCGAGAACGTCCTTGCGGATGGCGCGGATGGATTCACGGGCGATGATCCGGGATCCGATAGCCGCCTGAATCGGCACCTCGAACTGCTGGCGCGGGATCAGCTCGCGCAGCTTGCCGGTCATCATCACACCGTAGGCGTAGGCCTTGTCCTTGTGGGTGATCGCGCTGAAGGCGTCCACCTGTTCGCCCTGCAGCAGGATGTCCACCTTGACCAGGTCGGCGACCTGTTCGCCGTCGGCCTTCCAGTCCAGCGAGGCGTAGCCGCGCGTCTTGGACTTGAGTAGGTCGAAGAAGTCGAAGACAATTTCCGCCAGCGGCATCCAGTAACGCAACTCGACACGGTCTTCGGACAGGTAGTCCATGCCGCGCATGACGCCGCGGCGGCCCTGGCACAGCTCCATGATGGCGCCGACGAACTCGTTGGGCGCCAGGATGGTCGCAGCCACCATGGGCTCGCGGACTTCGTTGATCTTTCCGGAAGGGAACTCGCTGGGGTTCGTGACCGTAACCACGCTCTTGTCCTCGAGCGTTACCTCGTAGACCACGTTCGGGGCGGTGGAGATCAGGTCCAGGTTGAATTCGCGTTCCAAGCGCTCACGGACGATTTCGAGGTGCAGCAGGCCCAGGAATCCGACGCGGAAGCCGAAGCCCAGCGCTGCGGAGGTTTCCGGTTCGTAGATCAGAGCTGCATCATTCAGCTTGAGCTTGTCCAGCGCGTCACGCAGGACAGGGTAGTCGGTGCCATCCAGGGGGTAGAGGCCGGAGAACACCATGGGCTTGGGGTCCGCGTAGCCGCTCAGGGATTCCGAGGCCGGCTTGGCCAGATTGGTGACGGTGTCGCCCACCTTGGACTGGCGGACGTCCTTCACGCCGGTGATCAGGTAGCCCACTTCGCCGACGCCCAGGCCCTTGGACGGGGTGGGTTCAGGTGAGCTGACGCCGATCTCGAGGAGCTCATGGCTGGCCCGGGTGGACATCATCTGGATGCGTTCTCGGGGGTGGAGCATGCCGTCCACGACGCGCACGTACGTGACCACACCGCGGTAGGTGTCATAGACGGAGTCGAAGATCATGGCACGGGCGGGGGCATCCGGATCCCCTACGGGAGCAGGAAGGTCCCGGACAATCTTGTCCAGCAGCGCCTCCACGCCGACGCCGGTCTTGCCGGAGACAAGAAGCACGTCTTCAGGATCACCGCCGATCAGGCTGGCAAGTTCCGCGGCGTACTTCTCCGGCTGTGCCGCCGGAAGGTCGATCTTGTTCAGGACCGGGATGATGGTGAGGTCGTTCTCCATGGCCAGGTACAGGTTGGCCAGCGTCTGGGCTTCGATGCCCTGCGCTGCGTCCACCAGTAGCACTGCTCCTTCACAGGCGGCAAGGGAGCGCGACACCTCATACGTGAAGTCCACGTGTCCCGGGGTGTCGATCATGTTCAGCGCGTAGTTAACGCCGTCCAGTTCCCAGGGCATGCGCACTGCCTGGGACTTGATGGTGATGCCGCGCTCTCGCTCGATATCCATGCGGTCCAGATACTGGGCCTTCATGTCGCGGGACTGCACGACGCCGGTGAACTGCAGCATGCGGTCGGCCAAGGTGGATTTACCGTGGTCAATGTGCGCGATGATGCAGAAATTCCGAATGATGGCCGGATCTGTCGCGGCGGGCACCGGGGCGGTGCGGGCCATGGGAGACACGCAGGGTCCTTACTGTTGGCATTTCCGCGGCGTCATTCCGGGCCGAACTCGGGCCATCCTGCTGCTGCCGCATATCTGAACCTCTAGTCTCCCACGTTCGGGCGCGCCGCAGTACATTTTGGAACCACAGTGCATTCGTAGCCACAGTGCATTCGGAGCGCAGTACATGTCAGGAGTCCGGCATGCCGGAACGGCCCGGCCGGTATGGTTGGCCGCATGGCCCTGAACTTCCGCAGCATCGGCAACGCCGTCCGCGCATCGCTCCGCTTCCTCGCAGGTTCCCCGGACCCCACCCGGTCCGGCAGGGGCGGCGCAAAGAACGGTTCGGCCAAGGCGTCGCCTGCATCATCCGGAAAGTCGCCGCGGATGGCCGCGTCCCGCTCGGGCACGGCAGTCCTGTCAGGCCCCTATCCCGGCGACTTCCAGGGCACGACGACCCTGCGGTACTCGCCTTCACCGGACGGCCGGCCCGATCCCGGCGAGGTGGTGTGGACCTGGGTGCCTTATGAAGAGGACCATTCCCGCGGCAAGGACCGTCCGGTGCTGCTTGTCGGCAGCCAAGGGCAGTATCTGCTGGGCCTGATGCTGACCAGCAAGGACCACGACGGGCATCCCCGCGGGCGGCGCGACTACGTCGACATCGGCGCGGGGACGTGGGACCGGCAGGGGCGTCCCAGCGAAGCCAAGCTGGACCGGGTCCTCCAGATCCGCCACGCCGACATCAGGCGCGAAGGAGCCATCCTGGACCGCAGCCAGTTTTCCCTGGTGGCAGATGCGCTGAGGCAGCTGCGCGGGTGGAAATGAGGCGCCAGACGCGCCACACCCGTGCATATCGCGTCGACCGGGCGAATTCTGCTATTATTTACAGCTGTGTGTCCGTGCAGGTCGACGGCCACTGATGGTTGGCCGCCATAGGTATCCCCACGCCGCTCAGTCAATGGCCAGCCTGAAAGCCCTCTAGACCATTTCCGCATTAAAAAGAGAGTTCACACGTGGCAAATATCAAGTCCCAGAAGAAGCGCATCCTGACCAACGAAAAGGCTCGCCTGCGCAACAACGCAGTCAAGTCCGAGCTGAAGACTGCCATCCGAGCCGTCAACACCGCCGTTGAGTCCACTGACAAGGAAGCCGCTACTACTGCGCTCGTTACTGCCAGCCGTAAGCTGGACAAGGCTGTCAGCAAGGGTGTTCTTCACAAGAACAACGCTGCAAACCGCAAGTCGGCGATCTCCAAGAAGGTCAACGCACTCTAAGGTTTTCCAGTTCAACTGAACTGATGCTTGTGGCCGGCACCATTGGTGCCGGCCACATCTCTTTAAGGCCAATCAGTTTAAGCCGGCCCACTCTCCTCCAGCCGGCCGGAGGTCGGGGGCATGCACGAAACCCGTAGGGTGATGAGCGCCCGGCAGGCGTGCCTAGCGGCCGCGGGCTGCCGTGGCGATGACGGTGACCGCGTGTTCCACGGCATAGACAGGATCCCGGGACAGTCCTTTCACCTGCGCGTCGGCTTCGGCCGTGACCTGAATGGACCTGGCCAGGCCTTCCGGAGTCCACCGCCGGACATCTCGTTGCGCCTGTTCCACGAGCCACGGCTGCATGCCAAGCTGCCTGGCGATTTGCGCCGATGATCCTTGGGCGCCTGCCACCTTCGCCACTGTCCGCAGCTTCGCGGCCAGTGCCGCCACCAGCGGCACGGGGTCGGCTCCTGTGGCGAGGGCGTGTCGGAGGGTGGATAGAGCCAAGGGAGCGTTGCCGGCCATTGCGGCGTCGGCCACTTTGAATGCCGTGGCCTCGACCCTCCCCCCGTAGTAGCGGTCAACCATGTCTGCGTCCACTGCCGTGGAGGCATCGGCAATCAGCTGGCTGCAGGCCGCCGCAAGCTCCGACAGGCTGGCGCCGACGGCGTTCACCAGCGACTGCACGGCATCCGGCTCGATGCGCCGCGACGCTGCCTTGAATTCGGACACCACGAAGGCGGTCTTTTCGGCGTCCTTTTTCAGCGGCTGGCAATCGACAACCGGCCATCCCCCGGCCTTGACGGCATCCAAGAGCTTCTTGCCGCGCGCGCCGCCTCCATGCCGAAGAACCAGCACCGCATCCTGCTCGGGATGCTGCAAATAGCCAAGCGCGTCGGCCAGGAAGGCATCGTTCATGGATTCGAGGCCTTCGACCTCGATGAGCTTGCTCTCGCCAAACAGGGAGGGACTGACGTTCATCGCCAGCGTCCCTGCCTCATAGATCCCCGCGTTGAGCCGGGTGACCTCAACGTCCGGAGCAGCCGCCCGGACCTGCGAGCGGACGTGGTCCATTGCCCGGATGCCGAGGTATTCTTCCGGTCCCGTGATCAGCACCACGGCAGCCGGCGTCACGTCCCGCCAGCTGGCAGTGTTCGTCGCCGTCGTCCTGGATCGTTGGGTCTGGGCAGCGGCCACTCTAGGTTCCTCCCGGGATACACATTGCTGCCTCTAAGCCTGCCATGGCGCACCCGCTGCACCAAGCCGCCCACGGCACGGAGGAGCGGGTGAACCCGGTCCACTGCGGACGTTACGGGAAGGGTGCGTGAATCGTCATGATCACCTGCTTACGCAGTTAAGACCCCTGAATCCCACCACGCGAGGAGAACGACCATGGCCGCTAAGTTCGAACTGTATCTGGACGCGGATGATTGCTTCAGGTTCCGACTCGTCGCATTGGACGGTACCGTCATGCTCACGTCGGAGGCATTCGCACATGAGGATGCCGCAATCGCGGGTATCTGGACTGTGCGAGAAGCCGCAGCCGCTGGGAGAGTCGTCGACCTCACGGGGTCGGACGCCACTGCCTGACGCCGCGACGCGGCCCTCTGCCAGTCCGTCACGATCCGGCCCTTTGCTGGTTAGCCTTGCACGACCATTGTCGAGTTGACAGGCGTAAGGAAGGGACAAGAAATGGGTGTGCCGGGACAGCTTCGGGCGACAGCGGAAAATGAACAAACCCTGATTCGGGGACTGCCGTCACGATCGACCGGGACGCCTGCCCGGGATGCTGCCGCTCAGGCCCAGACGCCGGCCGTTGACGCTGGGATCCTCCATGATCCGGTCGAATTGTCCCGCCGTGTCAACAGGGTCTTCTCGACGGTTGAACCTGAGATGAGCAGGGAAGCGGGGCTGGCTGTCATCACAGGACTCCTGGCCGGGTCGGGGCACGTACCGACCGCTCAGTGGTGGAACAATCTTCTCGACGGCGTCCCCAACTCCGTCAGAAGGCCTGAAGTACTCGACACCCTTGCCAGATGGCTCGACGTCGACGCCAGGTACTTCACGCACACGGACCGTGAACGTGACGACCGCATCGAAGCCGAGCTGGATCTCTACCGTGCCCTCAGAGAAATCCACGCCCGGCTCATGGATGACGGGATCCAGGGCGGCAGGGAAATCACCGCCCGCCTGATCCAGGAACTTACGGCAATCCTCCACAAGCATTATCCGACCCCACGCAGATAGAAGCCCTGACAGGGAAACAGTCGCGGCGGGGGAATTCCCTCCCGCCGCGCAGTCGTGTGGGCAGTGTGGCCGTGCGAGGTGCGGCTGTGTGGGGACTGCGGCCGTGTTGGGAGTTCGGTGGTGCGGGACGCGCGCCATGTGGGGCATTCGGTGGTGTGGGACGGGGGGCCTCCGGCAAGAAACTCGAGCCTTCCGGATGCCGCCCGTCCCGTCCGCTTGCGGGTGTCTCACGTCCGCGTCGGGAATGTGCAGTCAGACGTCCTTTGGCTGGGGGGTGACCGCCGGACGCAGCATGGATAACTGATCGCCTGCACACTCCCTTAACTGTCCAGGCGGTGATTCCTGACGCGGGGACCGCCGCGGCTAAAGATGGACCTTGGCCCGAATTATCAGGTCACGATCCGCCCTGCTGCTCGTACGCGCTGCGCAGCCCGGCTCTGGCACGGATCAGCAACGCCGAGACCGCGTTGGGTTCGATGCCCAAAATCGGTGCTATGTCTCTCGGCTTCTGTCCCATGACCTCGGCATACCAGAGCACTTTCCGCCACCGCTCCGGCAAGGAACGCATCGCACAAGCGACGTGCTCATGTTCGAAGACAGACAGAACAGTCTCAAGCCCGTGGTCGTCAACAGGACCCGGATCCAAAGCCTCGTCCGGTGCTGGCTGCTCACGACCGCGCTTTGTCCAGAACGTCATCGCGACTGAACGGATTGCAGTGTTCAAGTATGGGCCAAACACATCTGTCGGTCCGTACCCGTTTCTGATGGCGCCGACAGCCTTCGCGAACCCGTCATGAAGCACGTCCTCGGACTCCTGGGCGCCGGACATCAGACCCCGGATGAACCGCAGCCCCGGCTCGCGATACCGTTCATACAGCACCGCCATGGATTCCGCGTCCCCGGACCGGACACCGTCAATCAAAGCCGATTCAGGAGTGAAAGCCGCCGGCATCGCAGAGGGCTCCGTCGCGGCGCTAGCCTCCGACACGTCCTGCTTGGCCCCGGATGGCTCGCTGGATGCTGCAGGGCATAGTTGCCCATCCCCCGGTGAAGCGTGCTCAAGTGTTTCCATGTGGTTGCCTGCCGTCGACGCTGAAAGTGAGGCCATACTCCTGTGCCTCACTCCATTCACCTCGGATAAGCCCGTTTCATGACGCCGTGGCCGATGATTCTTTGCCAAACGCTGGCAGGTGCTGACGGATCCGACGTGATCTGGCCGTGCCAGTGATTCTCTTACGGCCGCCAGGCGTCAGCTTTTCGCCTCCGGGCCGTTAATGGGGTAGTAAATCCGTATCGCCGAGCAGGTGCCTGTTCAGCGATGTCACTTGGGGGGGTCCACCATCAGCATTTCCAGCGGAATTTCGACCGGTCAGGATCCCACAAGCACCGCCCAAGGCGTACTTGCCCCCACACCGCCGGGTGTCCCCTTCTCGGCGCCAACGCCGGCCATGCCCGCGCCGGGTCTCGTGTCCTGCAGAAAGACCGGACCAGCCCGGACCGGTAGGATGAAGATCATCAGCATAGGCAGCAATCCGGGGGTGATCGGCATGCCTGAAGAACATGACCCGAGGATGACCGTATCGGTAGGCCAGCGGGAGTTCGAGGAACTGAACCGCGAATGGGCTGACTACGTTGCCGCGGCCGGCGGGGGCCCAGGTCCGGTTGACCCGGTTCTCACATTACGACGTACTGGCCGGATCCTACGGTCCCTGGACCGACTGCTGGCTTCAATGGACCGCGAGGATGGCACGACCGATCATCCCTCGGCGCCACCGCATGAATGACCAGCGTGAGTAGAGGCGGCTTCCGTAACACTGCAACTTGTTCATGTTTTTTATGACCAAAACTTATTGAACGCTGCACAAGGTGATTTTGTGAAGGCTAACAACTTTCGCATCCGCCAGGAATTCATCGTCCGCCCGGAGTCACCATGTTCACACTTTCCCCTCAGCCACCTGCCGCATCCACGTGCCAGGCGTGGTTGTGAAGGCCTCCTCCCGCACCATGATCCCCGGCGGATCTGCGGGCATGGAAGCCGATATGGCCGAGGCGGAGGCAACGGCCGAGGCCGAAGCCAGCCTTGTCAAGGATTGCCGGGAAGGCAGGGCAGGGGCAGTTCTTGAGCTGTACCGGATTCATTGGGAACCTGCCCTCGCGTATGCCCGGAGGCTGAGCAGGTCTATACATGACGCAGAGGATATCGCCGCGACGGCCTTCCTCAAATCGCTCTCGGCGATGCGACGCGGGAAGGGGCCAGTTGGCCCGGTCCGGCCCTATCTTCTCAGGGCTGTCCGTTCAGCGGCACTGGACCGTCATTCGTCCTCTGAACATCCATCAGAACGAATAACCGAACTGGCTGACGATCGGAACCCCGGGCTCGACCATACCGGCCAGCAGGAGCATGATTTCGTGGCGGAGGCCTTCGCGACACTGCCCATCCGTTGGCAGCGGGCTCTTTGGTATGTGGAAATTGAAGGACTGAAGCCGCGCGAAGCCGCCCCTCTTCTCGATATCACGCCCAACGCGCTCTCAGCCCTCCTGAGGCGTGCGCGGAACGGCCTTCGTGAAGCCTATCTAGTGGTGTATCTGCGCAACGCAGAAGAAAGCGGCTGCGAGTCCATGCTTCCGCTTCTGGCCGGCGCTGCACTGGAGCGCGCTACCGCGGCGAACCAGGCCAAGGTGGACAGTCACATCCGCACCTGCCGGAGATGCCGCCGGGCACTTCATGGATTGGGCGACGTCAGTTCTAAAATGCACGGCGTCCACCCCGGGCTTCTTCCAGCGGTGTTCTCGCCTGTGATGGCCGTCCGGATCCTCGAGCTCTTGTCTTCCCCCGCCCATTGCCCCTTGGCCCACATCGCGGAAACCTTCCATGAATCCGTTGACATTGTCCCTACTGTCCTCCAAGGGCTGAAGGCCCTCGGTGCAGCGGCGGCCGTTGTGATGCTCATGCTGCTGCCTGCAGCGCCAAACGCTGCAACGACGGAGCAGGAGTCCCATGGCCGGTTCCGTGATTGCTCCGCTTACGCAACATCCGTCGGTTGTAGACCACATTCAGCCTTCGGCCCGGTTTACCTCCAGTCACGGGCCGGAACGCGCGGGTCCCAGTAGGCAAGGCCTACCGGGACGGGTTATCGAGGAACTGGTTGCCGACGGGACAGTTGCCGCAGCACAGGTGAATCAGCCAGCGTAATCCAATGAAGACGGCTCACGCCGACGGACCTCCGTTTTGCCTTGGGCAACCCCGCACCCTTCGCAGAGAGCTACGGCCAGTTGCAACTGCCTCGCAGAGGCCGTGACGTCCTGCAGGGTTTCAACGAGCCAAGGCACCTCAACATGGGCCAGCTGCGACTGCGCCCAAATCCCCGCCACTGGCCCCAGGGGATCGATGGCCTGACGCCGGAGTTTGAGAATCCGCTCCAGCCGATCCTCGACGGAATCGACTGCCGCCTTCTCCCGGTATGACGAAAATCTGATGTCCGGTGTGGCCTGCGCGTTCATTTATTGTTCCTTCCGCAAGGAGTTGCCGTGACGCTTGAAGTCACACAGTGCTCTCAGTTCGCTATAGAACAAACGCCGTACCCAGCTCTTCGTGACGCGTGCCATGGGTGAAAGGCCAATGAAATGAGTCAGCTGGCAGGGTCTGACCGTGCGGCGTAGACGTTGGCTTGATCGCGCACCTGGACCACGTAGGAATCAGACTGGTTATAGGAGAACACGGCGTCGTTCCAACCTAGGGCGGTCGTTAGGTCACGGCCGCCCGCACAAAGATAAGAGGCGGCGCTGAAGGCGGCGTCGTCGATACTAAGGGGGTCGGCTTCTCCGTCGCCGTTCCCGTCCCGCCCGGACAACTGCCAGGTGGAGGGAATGAACTGCATTGGCCCGACGGCATGATCCCAAAGGGCGTCACCGTCCAGAGCGCCTGCGTCCGTGTCAGGAATGGCGGCGAATCCTTCGCCGTTGAGGCTGGGACCGATAATCGGCCGGCTCGCCTGGCCGGCGGTTGTCAAAGTTCCGCCGCCGTGACTTCCGTGGGCGGACTCGATGAAGCCGATGGCTGCCAGCGTATTCCAGCCGATCCGGCAGGTCGGGGCCTCGGCGTTGGCCATACCGGCTGCGGCCGCGTAGGCGAGGATGGCCCGGGCCGGGATGCCGGTCCGGGCCGCAGTCCGGTTGAGCCACTGGGCATCAATTGTGCTCTTGGTGATGTTCACCGCAGGGGTGCTGTCCGTCGAAGGCACCCCGAGTTTCGGCTCCGATTTGGGAGGCGGGGGCTGGACGCCGTGCCTCCCCCCGCCGGACACGTGGAGTGCCCAGAACGAGAACCCAGTGATGACGCAGACTGTGAAAAGGCAGAGGACTGCGAGCCGCTTCAGACGGAGCATGGACTACCACGCATCATGTGCGCCTGTGCGCGTCGTCATTGTCCTGTGCCACGTGGTTGATTCTCTTTCCGAGGTTTTGTTGTCTGACCGGAAAGCAACCTACACCACTCCACCGGCATTCCTGTCACGAGTTCATTTCGGCACGTCGTAATCGGGCGTGCTACCGGCTGCTCCACACGCACCAGCACGGGAATGCGTGAACTCCCATGCGCGTTAATTCAGGTGTCCGGCCGATCTGGAGTCGCTCGCCGGACGCGGACAGGAAGGGAATGAGCAAGACCATCGAATCAGTAGAAGACGACGCCGGCAACGTCATCACGTACCGCAGGCACGCCAACGGCGGCGGGCTTATCGGTCGAGGCGCGAAGGTGGATGACACTTCATTCATTAGTTCGACCACATATGTTGAGGCTCGCGCGTCCGTGGGCTCCGGTTGCCGCATCGGTGCGGGCAGCTGGATCGACCGCAGGGCACGCATCGGTAATGGTGTCGTCATTGGAGACGCTGTCTACGTGGGTGAAGGGGCAGCCGTCGGCAACAATGTTCACATCGGCAGCCACTCACGCATTGGAGCGCGCGCCCAGATCGACGACGGGGTCCGTCTCCACGGCGACAGCACCGTCAGGGAAGGCGGCCACATCGCAGCCGGCAGCACGCCGACGGCCGGATCTTCCATAACCGCTCTCACGCACCATAAGCGGCCGCACCGTAAGGAGCAGAGGCGGAAGGCGGCGTGACGTAGGCGCCCCCGTGACGTTGTCGACCCAAGGGCACCCCACTCCAGGGCATTCTGCGACTACCAGGGCTTTCTGCGATTACCCGGCTTGGCGTGCTCAATTGCCGATCATCGAAGCCGGAGGCTTGGGGAACGCCTTTGTCGGGTAGAGTCCGGCAACCTTGTTCATATATGTCGACCACTGCGGTCCGGCGAGCATGTAGCCGTCGATGCGGTCGTAGCGCTTTCCGTTGATGGTGAGGTTCCTGCCGGGCCGCTTCTGGCCCTCCATCGTGTCGCCAAAGAAGGACGCCGTGGCCAGCCCGGTGGTGTAGCCCACCACCCAGGTGGCGCCGTTGGTGTTGTTCGTGCCCGTCTTGGCCGCAATCGGTATCCCGCTCTTGATCTTGGGTTTGATGTGGACGCCGGACCCCTTCTTCATCACGTCCTGAAGCACCGAATTGACGCCACGGGCCACTTCCCGGTCCACGGTGACCTTGCAGCTTGGCTTCTGAGCGGGAAGGGCCCGCTTTGCGATATCGTTCACCCGTACAACGGCAATGGGCTCACAGTAGCGGCCGTCAGCGGCGAAGGTGGCGAAGGCATTGGCCATCTGGAGCGGCGCCACAGCCGTCCCTCCGAGGATATTGCCCAGCTGGTGCATGTTGACCTGGGAGCCGTCCAGGCCGCTGTGGATACCCACTGCATCGACCATTTTCTGGATTCCGCAGAAGTCCAGCTGGGCAGCTTCGGCAAAAGTCGCAGTGTTAATGGAGTTATACAGCCCGTAATCGGCGGGCATCCTTCGGTAGAACTCTCCCGAGTTGTTCTGCAGATCCTCAGAGGCATCGAGTCCCGCCCTGCGCTGCTGGCTGCTGTAGGCGCCGAGGACCTTCCCACAGGAGGAGCGCCACTTAAATCCGAGCGGGTACTCCCGCCGGGACGCGTCTACGACCTGCGTGATCTTCTTGCCCTCATTAAGCCATTGCGCGTAGGTGAACGGTTTCATGGTGGAACCCGGCTGGAAGCCGCCAGCGCCATTGAGGTCATTGCCATTGGCGTCCTTGGAATCCACATTGAAGTTCAGCTGCGTGTCGAACTTCCCCTTCCCCGGCAGGAACACCGTATTCTGCGCCATCGCGAGGATCTTGCCGGTACCGGGCTGGACAGTAACCAGTGCTGCGCCCCATTTGGTTGGATTCGCCCCGGCCGTTGCATCCACCTGGGCCTGGGCCGCGGCCTGCAGACGGCTGTCGAGGGTGGTGGTGATGGTCAGCCCCCCGCGGCGCAGCTTCTGCTCGCGCGCTTCAATGTTTGCCCCGTAGGCGGGGTTGTTCAGGATCAGCTGAGCGACATAGTCGCAGAAGTAGGGGGCCATCACAGCCCCGGCGCAGCCCTGTTTGGAGGGCCGGATTTTCAATCCCACGTCGGCGGCCACGGCGTCGTCGTGTTGTTTTTGCGTGATCTTGCCCTGTTCGAGCATGGCGCCCAGAACCTGATTGCGGCGCTGGATAGAGTTCTCCGGACTGGCCACCGGGTCATAGACGCTGGGGCTGTTGACGAGCCCGGCCAAGAGTGCGGCCTGTGGCAGATTGAGCTTGCTCGCAGGAACGCTGTAGTAGTACTGGGCGGCCGCTTCGATGCCATAGGCGTTGCGATTGAAGAAGACGATGTTGAGATAGCCTTCCAGGATCCTTTCCTTGGAGAATTTCTTTTCAAGCTCGATCGCCAACCGGATTTCACGCAGCTTGTCTCCGATGTTCTTTTGCCCGCTGAGGATCACTTGCTCTTCATGTCCGGCGGAGATCCTTGCTTCGTTGGCCACATTGGTTACGTACTGCTGGGTGATGGTGGATGCCCCCTGCCGCTCCCCTTCAGTGATGTTGGTGGTCAGGGCCCGGAGTACGCCCAGGGGATCGATCCCGCCGTGGTCGTAGAATCGGCTGTCCTCGATCGCCACGACCGCATCCTTGATGTACGGGGACATCTGTTGGAGCGGGATCCGCACACGGTTTTCCGCGTAGAAGGTGGCGATCGTCTTTCCGTCCGCCGTCAGCATTTTCGTGGTCTGTGCCGGCGGCTCGACCGCCAGTTCGCTCGGAAGGCTGTTGAAATAAGTGAGCGACCTGCTGGCGGCGGCGCCGGCGAGGGTGAGTTGGGGAACAAGGTAGGCTGCCACGAGGACGCCGCAGAGGCTGCTGAGGATGACGAATCCGAACATCCTCACCAGGAGCCTACGCATTGGCGATGACAGGCGCGTTCTTGCCATGATTCCAGCTCACATCCCGTCCGATGTGACAACAGAATACGCGCCCGGCCACCTCTGATCCAGACATCTGCGGGCGAACCTGAACGCTCTTTCTCTGCAAGCCTTGACCGCCCGCTCGGGAGTATTACTGGCCGGCGTCACGTCCCGCCAGGTGGCAGTGTTCGTCGCCGTCGTCCTGGATCGCTGGGTCTGGGCAGCGGCCAGTCCAGGTTCCTCCCGGGATACATTTTCTGCCCCTAAGGCAGCCATGAAGACAAACCCCACCGTCCGGGCCGGACTCGCCACCGACCAGACGAGCAGCACGTTCAGGACGGAAAACAGCACCATGGTGAACAGTCCGAAGGGGCCCTCTGGCCAGGGAGGGGCCGCACCTGGCAGCCCGGCCATGAACCTGGCCTATTTCCTTGGCTTAGAGTCGACGCTTTGTGCTTCCTGCTACACGCTATGGACACCCGGTGATGAGTCGTATTCTGATCGCATGTCCATCCTTGCGGAGGTCATCGGGGCCATAGTTCAGGCCGTCCTAGAGGCCGCCGGCGATCTCCTCATCCACCGTCGCTCGGAAGACCGTCAGGACGAAGACTCCGGGGAGTAGACCCGCAGCGCAGCAGTCTCTCTTTACCGGGATTGATGGATGGGAGTCCGCAGGGCGGCTCAGTGAATGGCCAGCCGTGGCGGTCGTTCTGCTGCGAACCCGCTATTGTTCTTGCCTGACGAGTTCGAGGACGTGGGCATAGTTTTTTGTTCAAGTGTGGGCTCCGGGGTAGCCAGGTGCCGTAGCGCGACTCGGACGACGTCGACGGAAGTGTTCCTGGTGATACGAACCCGGGGGTATCCCTCCTCGATTACTTCCCAGTGGGCGCCGGGAACAGTGTGCGTGAGGAGATCTCCGTAGAACATCCCGATAGGGCGGGCAAGCTTGGCCGGCAAACCATCATTGATGGCTTGATCAAGAGTGGCGAGACTTTCTGCTTTGCGTGGCAGTGTTTGACCTCGCTCTTGGAAATAGCTGAGGAGTTCGTCGTATCCGCCGACGTTAGATGGCGGGGGTACCACGGCATCCGAAGTGACTGGCTTATATTCTGCGTACCTTCTCGGCATTCCCGCTGGCAGTTTCTGCAGAGGTTCGTCAGGATCTCCGGGGATGCTCATGTGGTCATCCTAAGCACACCCGTTTCGCGTTGGTCGGATCCCCGGGAGCCGAACCCTATCCGGGCGGGTCGTCTGCGGTGAAAGAACAGGGTCCAGCAGGAACGTAACGATCGCCTCGGAACACGGGGCCACGAGATCCTTGGATGGCCCGAAGCCCGCGCTGATTTGACGTCGGGCACTCAGCCCCTGGTCTGGTACCTGGTAAGGACCACACTGTCGGGAAACGTCCGGGTCTCCACCAGGCTCAGGTTCACCCAGTTGTCCAGGGCTGTGAAGAACGGCGTGCCGCCGCCCACCAGGACCGGGTGGGTGACCATCGCGTACTCGTCGATCAGCCCGGCCCGCATGGCCGCCGTCGGTAGTCGTTGTACAGACCAGCACAGCGCGGAAAAGTCATCGGTCGGGCCACACCGAGGGCCAGTTGACCACGGTGCCAAGCAGATGCTCCGGACGGAAAGGATCCATCAGCGGATACACCATGCCGGATGTTCGGCACCCTCAGCGGTCAAGCACCGAATCCACAATCTGCTGCGCGGCCTGGTCCGCTGTGATGTGTGTGGTGTCGATGACCTCGGCTTCATTATGCAGCCAGGTATGAGCTGCCTCGGCGTATGGCTCCAAGTATGCGAAGCGGAACGTTGAGGGGCCGAGGACTTTGTCGTTCTGTATGCGGTCGCGGAGCGTGGCCTGGTCGGCGTGGAGCACGAAATGCTGAATCGAAATGCCATGCTCGGTAAGACCATCGCTGATCTCCCGCCAGTAGCTCTCGACCAAGACAGTCATCGGCATCACGAGTGTGCCTCCGGTGTACTCGAGCACGCGCCGAGCGGTTTCGACAACGAGCCCTCGCCACGGCTCCCAGTGCTGGAAGTTGTCCGTTGCAGGAAGTCCCGGCTTGATGTCCATGAGCACCTCACCGACCTTTTCAGCGTCGAGGACCCGCGCGTCGGGCAGCAATTGCTGCACGAGCTCGCTCGTCGTCGTCTTTCCCGCCCCGTGGGTGCCGTTGAGCCAAACAATCATGGACCGAACTCTAATGCCAAAGAAGTTTCTTTCACGCGTCGTGAGCGGGGCGCAGTCGGGGATCCGCGGCGGCGATGCCGAGGTAGTACCCGATCGTCGAGGTAGGCGCTCTCACGAGCTCCGCGATCCGCGCCCGGGTGAGGCCGGCCCGGTACCAGCAAAGAAGCTGCTGCAGCCAGGAAAACCATGGTGACGGCCCAGGGCCCTAGAGCGCATGCAGCAACTCGTGACCCGTGTCCAGGAGACGGGGCTGTACCCGTCCACGAACGCAGAGAGCACCACTGAACGCCCTGGCTGCATGGCTTCAGCGACGGCGGGAGGACGCCCGGGTTGGGACACTGGCGCCGGCCTTCAGAGACGGGTTGGCGGTCCTTCCCGGCTGGGAGGGTGAGCGGCGTGCGGAAGCCGATGAACACCGGTGGAAGGAACGGCTCACAGACCTGACCGAGTACCGGGCCGCGGGCAATGACTGGCCCCGACCCAAAGCATTCATCATCGTCGAAGAACACGAGCTGGGGTCTGGCTGCACACCCAAGGTACAGGGACCGCCGCGGGGAACTCGATCCCCAAAAGGCCCAAGCCCTGGACGATGTCGTCCCGGAATGGCGGACAGGCAGGACACGCGGCCGGCGATCCCGACCCGACTCCTGAGCCTGCTGTTATAAACGCTGCATCATTCTGCATCCTCGACGCTGTGCCAGAAGGCCTTTACGCGTGCATTCCAAACTTCCGGGATTTCCTGGAAGGGCTGGTGGGCCTCGCCCTCGAAGACTTCAAAGATCGAGCCGGGAATTCTGTCGGCCACGGCTTGGCAAAGATTGGGGCGGCTGATCAGGTCGTTGCCGCCAGCCAGCACAAGGGTCGGGACCTTCAGTCCGGGGAGGCGGTCTGTTGTTTCGTGGTCGATGAAGGCGTCGATGAATGCCTGTATGTCCTCTGTGCTCTGCTTATGCGGAAAGGCGATCAGGCTGTCGATTATCCGCTCGACCGTCCCGTCGTTGTACGCCCTCGGCGTGTAGGTGAACAGGAAGTGGCCTTCGTGGAAGGCCCGCTCGCTGGGTGCCACTTCAACAAGCCATCTCATGAAGAGCGCCCAAGTCCGGAGATACGTATCCATGACTGTCCACGTGCCTTGCAAGACCAGGCTGCGGACCAGCCCGGGGTGACGCAGGGCCAACTCCTGGGCTATCACACTTCCGCCGGAGAATCCGGCCACATGGGCTGACGAGACGCCGGAGCCGTCAAGGACGGCGGCTGCATCGTCGGCCAACATCTCGATCGACACCGGCCCGTCGGGCTTCGCGGTCCGGCCGGCCCCCCGGTTGTCGAAGGCTGTGAGGCGGTAGCTGTCGGCAAGCCCGTCCAGCTGAAACTGCCATGATTCGACGGTGTCGCCGAGGCCTCCGATCAGCAGAACGTCCTGGCCTTCCCCCACTTGTTCCGTCCAGATGTTCAGATCACCGGCCTTCAGGTGCTTTCCCATCGCTGAACCCTCCGATTTGTCGAGATCTATCCCATCCCGGACGTTCATAGTGTCCATCGAGCCGGATGATGGCGCAATGAAGTTCTGCTGCCCAAAAGTCCACGTCCAAGGTGGCATTCGCAGCCGTCGGGGCGCTAACCGTTGTCAGGGACGCCGGGCCAGGGAAACGACGGCTCCGGCATCGGCATCATCGGCGGTTTGAGCCTCGTTGAGGGTTCCGGGAGAGGTCTCGTTTTAGGTCGCGCATGACCCCGGCTATGGCTCGGATCTGGTCCAGACGCCTCTTAATTGGCAGCGGTCAGAATTCTGAAGACAGAAATGGCAAGCAATCCCCAGGCGCTCAGCGGAACACGGCTTTCGAACTGATGCTCAGCGATGGTCACGGCCGCATTGCCGAGGTTGAGGTCTTCTTTGCTGAGGGCCTTGGGTTTGCACCACCTGACCATGCCGCGACTGTAGCAGTCGGAACACCGCTACTCTAGGGCTATGGCCAGGGGGGGAAGGCAAGAACGGCAACAAGTACGAGTGGCAGTCCTGGCCGCCGGATTCACTCGAAGGCATGCCACCGAAGCGAAGGCGCCTCGCTGGATGGGCGGTGATCTTCTGGTTCATTCTGCTGGGCGGGCTCCTCGGACCTGCCTTTGAGGCACTGGGTGTGGCGCAGCCGTGGCGCTCACTGCTCGTGGCCGCGGTGTTGGCCGCCGTCTTCTTTCCGCTGATCCGGGCGGCCGTTGTGGAAACACACCAACTGCGCGCTGAAGGAATCGAGCTGCCTTCATATCCGGTCACCCGTAAATCGCTGATCTCCGCGGCCGTCATTACAGTCGTGCTCTGGATCATTTTTGGCGTCGCGGTCGCCATGAACCAAGACGAATTCGTGTTCCCGCTGCTGCCGATCGCGGGAACGGCCTGGCTGGCCTTTCAGGTGCGTCGCTGGAGGCGCCGCCGGTGAGCCTTCACTGCCTCTGACTTGGTTGAAGCAGCTTGACGAGGCGCTCTGTCAGTACTGCACCAGCTGGGCCGACCGGCCAGTTCGCGCCACAACGACCAGCATTTCCGGCAGCATCTGTCGATGCATCCCTGGTACACCGTACCTGGCGTTGGCGAGGCCCCATGATTCGATGACGGCAAGACCTACGCGCTTAATGGCACAGCCAAGGATCACGGCAACTATCTCGACATTGATCCAATCCGGGCACCGCATCCGGATGTTTCCGGTAGGAACGGCAGGCCTTGCTTCCCGAAAGAACAAGCCCGGCAGCTCTTAGAGGAACATCCTAAGCTTCTCTGCTTCCGAGCGTAGCCGCCCCCTCCGCAACCGCACGGGGCCATCACCGCGATTGCCCGCTGAACAAACCAGCATCGAGTATCGGCTTTGCCCGCCCCCGAGACGCGGTTTATCCAACAGCCCTTCGTCGTTTGCCTGTCGCCGGCCAACACTCAAGATGCCAGCAGCCCGTACACCGCGGCGTCCGTGTCCTTTTCCAGGCCGCAGTGAAGTCAGCGGCGTGGATTAGTTCCGGGGGCTCCCAGCTGCGGATGACCTGCGGGCTCTGCTGCTTCGCCCAGGCCAGCAGGCGCTGCCTGACCGGTTCTGTTGCTTGGTCCACGACGTCCTCCACCGCCGAGAACAGGTTCTGGAATTGTTCGGCAATGACGCGGGGCATCGGCTGAATAACGGACACGCCGTCCTGGATCGCTGGGCCTGGGTACCCAGCCGCGCACGGCGGTGCGGCCGGTCCGGGCCGGCCCGGTCCGCTGGCACGTTTGCACGATCCGCTCCAGCATTACGGCGGTGGCACCATGCGCGGCGAAGACAAGCCCCACGGTCCGGGCCGGACTCGCCGCCAACCAGACGAGCAGCACGTTCAGGACGGAAAACAGCACCATGGTGAACAGTCCGAAGGGGCCCTCTGGCCACGGCGGGGCCGCACCCGGCAGCCCAGCCATGAACCTGGCCACGCCGGCCACTCCAGCGGCGAAAAGCCCGGCGGCCCCGATCAATGGCGCTGCAAGCCACGGAAGCAGCGGAACAAGCGGCACCGCAGCGGTGCCCAGGATCGTGACCGGGGCAATCAGCGGTGCTGCCAGTACGTTGGCAAGCAGGGAATACGTGGCGAACTGGGGCTGCAGCATCACGATCACGGGACCGCACAACAGCTGGGCGGACAACGGCACGGCTGCCCCGGCTGCCATCCAGCGCGGGATGACACGTGGGATCCAGGACACGATCTGCCGGCCCAGCACGATGATGCCCAGGGTGGCCAGGACCGACAGCAGGAATCCGAAACTTGTACCGAGCCCGGGGTCGATGAGCAGAAGCCCGATGACCGCCAGGCACAGGAAACTCAGTCCCCGCCCTCCTCGTCCGCCGGCAAGGGACGCTAGGGCGATCGCACCCATCAGCGAGGCCCGCAGGACGCTGGCATCCGGCCCAACCATCAGCACAAAGAGCCCCAGGCCTGCCAGGGCCAAGGCAGCCGCGGGAAGCCGTCCGAGCCGCAGACTGCGCGCCGCCAGCAACAGGGCTCCAAGGATGAGGCTGCAGTTGGCACCACTGACGGCAGTCAGGTGGGTGAGTCCCACAGTCTGCATTGAAAGCTCCAGTTGTTCGTCCAGACCGCTCGTGTCACCCGTCACCATGCCGGGCAGGAGCCCTCTGGCATCAGTGTCCAGCCAGCCCGCGGCGGCCGAGAACTGCCTTCCCAGCGTCGCCGGCCCCGATGTCCACGCATCGGCGGGTTGAAGCGCCACGGGAGCCGCGGACGCAGCCAGGATGCCTGCCTCCGCCTGGCCGGAGTCCGGAGGGCGGAGCTTTCCGGCAGCGCGAACGCGCTGGCCAGGAACCACGTGTTGCCAGTCAGCACCGCCTAGAATCACCACCCGGGCCTCGGTCCGGAGCAGCCGGCCGCCTGTGCTCATCGACGTGACGGTTGCGTCCACCGACCAGCGCGATGACAGGTCGGATCCGCCTTGGGAATTCAAGGCGCGCGGAGCGCCCGCGATTTCAACCTCGGCCAGGCATGATGCACGCGCCGCAACGGCCTCTGCCACAGGCCCGTCATGCTTCTGCGCCGAAGATACGGCCGAGTGCGCCGCGGCGGCGACGGACAGCAGCATCGCGGCTGCCATTGTCAGCAGGAAGCTCCGGCCGGCATACCCTCCGGTCCTGTGCCGCCGCATGACCGTTACGGCCAGCAGGACCGAGACCGCGGCCACGGCGCAGGACAGCCCGAGGAGCCATGCGGGATGCAGCCAGGGCCCGGCGCCGGCGGCAGCCCACACGAAAAGGGCAGGCGGGATCAAACGAAGGTCCACACGGGGCCGGCTCTCCCCGGCCGGGCCGGCGGCCCGTTCTTCGGGAACCAGCCTGGATAATATCCGCTCACGGAGGATTTGCAGCGGCACCGATGGAGGATGTCTTACAGCTGCGGTTCCGCCCGGAGCCGCCGCCGGAGGAGCCGCTCCGGGCCGGCCCTGCTCAGCCGTCCCGCGCACAGCCGCCTGCACATAGCGGTGCCATCTGCTGGTTCGCACTGACTGGCCGCCGTCCATCTCAGACAGTCACCAGCGGAAGCAGGGTTTCCAACATTTTGGGTCCCACGCCGTCCACGGCGTCGAGCTCCTCGGCCGTCTTGAACGGGCCCTGCTGCGTGCGCCAGTCAACGATGCGCTGGGCCAGCACGGGCCCGACGCGCGGCAGGCTGCCAAGCTCTTCGAGGGAAGCCGTGTTCAGATTGATCTTATCCGTCGCCCCGGATTCGCCGCCGCCCCCTGCGCCGGGGGTCCCGGATTTGGCCGCAGCGTCCGGAGCATCTGCCGGTGCTCCATCGCGCGCCCCCTGCCGCAGGGCGTCCGGCTGCCCCGGTTCACCGTGCCTCGGGATGTATATTTTCTGGCCGTCCTCCAGCACAGCGGCGAGATTGAGCCGGTTCAGGTCGGCTGACGCAGTTCCCCCGCCGGCTGCTGCAATGGCGTCATGGACGCGGCTTCCCTTGGGGACTCTTACTACCCCTGCCTTCTTCACTGCTCCGGCGACGTGTACGACAACGGGTCCCGTGGACGTGTCGTGGCCGGGAGCTGCGCCGGCGGTAGCCGCACTGCCAGCGGTGTCTCCAGTTCCATCAGTGCCGCCGTCATCCTCCGGTCTCCCGCTTTCGGCGGGCGACGCGCCTGGCTCGGAAGCCCTGGCCGTCTGACTGACCGCGGTCAAAGGCATCACTTCCGGGGCGGCGGCCGCTACCCGCCACCAAAACCATCCGCCTGCTGCGAGCGAGATGACGCCGAGCAGCACGGTAGCCCGAAGCCCCAGACGCCACCTGACGCGGGAAACGGCAGGGCCCGGGGAAGCCAAGTGGCCGGCACCGGCCCCGTTGGCGTTGCCGTAGGCGAATCCCCCGCCGCTGCCCAGTTCCAGCAGACCCGCAGGCTCTTCACCACCGCCCTTCGTGTCGGCCGCCGCCGCCGCACGATCTGGCACAGTATCGGCCGCCGTCGCACGATCTGGCAGAGTGTCAGCCGGCGTCGTATCAACGGCCCGGGCACCGGGACTGCTGCCCTGCGGCGGGCCCAGGCGAGCGGCCAGGCGGGTGGCCGGTTGGCCAGCGCCAGGATCCGCAGGATGAACGCCGGGAGCCGTGACCCTGCTTGCGCGTGAACGCCTGCCTGTGTCCGGACGCGGCGCACCGCTGGCTGCAGGTCCAGCGGTCCGGCGTGACATACGCACCACGGTAGGAGACGACGGTTCCTTCCCGACAGGCCCGGACCGCCGTATGTGGATAGAGCGTCAGCGGGCCTTCCCAGGATCCGCCTGAACAGACTGCCCTGGGTGAATTGGCAGCCCTGACTGAACTGGCTGCCCCGACTGTCCGGCATGCGGAGCAGGCGCTTCCGCTGTGCCCGGTGCCTGGCTGAGGACGGCGGCACCACAGACGGTGCTCTCGCTGACGATGACGGCGAGGACACCGAGCCCGGCGTGCGCCGCGAGCACCGCCGGCAGGGAGCTGATCTGTGCCGGCGGGCTGTCCGGCAGAGCGACGGCGAGCCGGGAGGCGAGGAGTTCGGCTTCCGCCTGGTTCCCGAAGTGGTGGATGGCCAGTCTGGCCTCCTTGGGCGGCCTGGCCGCGGCGTCCGCCACCACGAGTTCCTCCAGGCGGGCGATGGCTTTGGCGGCGGAACGGATCTTCTCGAGCGGAACAATCCTGCCGCCGTCGACCGCGAGGATCGGTTTGATGGCGAACATGGTTCCCAACAGGGAGGCTGCGGCCCCGATCCGTCCGCCCCTCCGCAGCTGTTCCAGGCTCGGGACGTAGAAGTACACCTTGGTCTTGGAGAGACGTTCCTCGGCGAACCGCCGCACTTCCGCGGCGCTTCGCCCATCAGCCGCGGCCACCACGGCGCTTTGCACGGCCAGTCCTTGGGCCATGCCGACGGTCCGGGTGTCCAGCACCTCGACGGGAATGCCGACACGTGCGGACGCGATCCGGGCGGAATCGGCAGTGCCGGAGAGATCACCGGAAATATGAATGGACACGACCGCCTCGTAGCCGTGGCGGGCGGCCGCCAGATATGCCTGCTCAAACTGACCGGGAGAGGGCCTGGAGGTCTTGACGGGCGTGGCCGCGGCAAGGGCAACCGCGATTGTCTCGGTGATGTCGTCCTCGCCCTCACCGTAGATTTCATCACCCACCATGACCGGCATGGGCACTACGGCAAGCCGCCTGTCGAGGGAGAAGCCCCTGACCCAGTCAGCGGGAAGCGCGGCAGCGGAGTCCGTTACCACGGCGGTCCGCACGACGACGGCGGGTTCCGCCGCGGACGGCACCCGCCCGGGTACAGTCGCCTGGCGGAGGCGGGCCAGGTGGTCCTTTAACCACAGCCAGGCGCCCGGCTCACGATCGATCACGGCACCTCCTGCGGTTCGGGCCGGCCGCCGGTGAAAACCGGCGGCCGGCGCCCGGCTGGCGAGTTTGCCCGGCTAGGCCGGGACGATGTTGACCAGTTTAGGGGCCCGCACGATGATCGTACGGATCCCGCGGCCATCAAGTGCCCGCTGGACATTTTCCGAAGCCAGCGCCAGTTCGCGCAGTTCATCCTCGGTGATGCCGGGCGAAACCTCGAGCCGGTCCCTGACCTTGCCCTGGACCTGCACGACGGCGGTGATTGTTTCCTGCACCAGCAGGGCGTCGTCGTGGGCTGGCCATCCGGCGTTCGCCACGGAGGCAGGGTGCCCCAGGACGTTCCACAGGTCCTCCGCAGTGTACGGAGCGAACAGGCTCAGGATGACAGCCACTGCTTCGGCTGCTTCCCGGACCGCGGGGTCCGCGCCGCCGGCACCGGTGTCGATCGTCTTGCGCGTGGCGTTGACCAGCTCCATCAACTTGGCCACCACAACGTTGAACTTGTTGTTGTCCAGCAGTTCCGCGGCGTCGGCGATGGTGCGGTGCGTTACTGACCGCAGGGCACGGTCGCCGGTGGTGACGTCCACGCCGGGCTTGCTGGTCACGTCCTGTCCCAACCGCCACGCGCGGGCAAGGAACTTCGCGGATCCCGACGGCGAGACGTCCGCCCAGTCGACGTCGTCTTCCGGCGGGGAAGCGAAGATCATGGTGAGGCGGACGGCGTCCACGCCGAATTTGTCCAGCTGCTCGCCCAGGTCCACGCCGTTCCCCAGCGACTTGCTCATGGCCTTGCCGCCGTTCAGGACCTGCCCCTGGTTCAGGAGGGCGCTGAAGGGCTCGTCAGCTTCGAGGAGGCCCATGTCATGAATGACCTTGGTAAAGAAGCGTGCATAGAGCAGGTGCAGGATGGCGTGCTCGACGCCGCCGACATACTGTCCGACGGGCATCCAGTCGTTGATCTTCGCGGGATCGAATGGACCGTCGGTGAAGTGCGGGGAGACGAAGCGCAGGAAGTACCACGACGAGTCAACGAAGGTGTCCATGGTGTCCGTGTCCCGCTGTGCCGCACGCCCGCAGTTCGGGCACTCGACGTTGACCCATTCGGCGGCCGCGGCCAGCGGCGAAGTGCCCCGCGGGGACAGCGCCTCCCCCCGCAGGTCCTCGGGAAGCGTCACCGGCAGCTGTTCGTCGGGTACCGGCACCTCGCCGCACTCGGCACAGTGGATGATGGGGATCGGTGTGCCCCAGAAGCGCTGGCGGCTCAGGAGCCAGTCACGCAGCCGGAAGTTCACGAACTTCTCTCCGGTGCCCTGCTGTTCAAGGATTTCGATGGCGGCCGGGATGGCCTCTGCCTTGGGCATGCCGTCCAGCGGACCGGAGTTGATGAGCATGCCCTCGCCGGCCGTCGCCTTGCCGGAAGTGGCGGGGTCCTCCTCGCCCGTGTCCAGCACCGCGCGTACCGGCAGGCCGAACTCCTTGGCGAAGTCGAGGTCGCGCTGATCGTGCGCGGGGACGGCCATGATGGCGCCCGTGCCATAGTCGGCCAGGACGTAGTCAGCGGCCCAGACGGGCAGCTTTTCTCCGTTAAGCGGGTTGATGGCGTAGCGGCCCGTGAACACGCCCGTCTTTTCGCGCTCCGTGGATTGGCGTTCGATGTCCGAGAGGGCCTTGACCTTTTCACGGTAAGCCATGAGTGCGTCGTGCTGTTCGGGGGTGACCAGATCCAGGGCCAGGTGCGCGTCCGCGGCCACGACGAAGAAGGTGGCACCGTAAAGGGTGTCCGGACGCGTGGTGAAGACGGTGACTTCCCGCTCGGCACGTCCGTCCGCGGGCTCGATCACGAAGCGGACATGGGCGCCTTCAGAACGGCCGATCCAGTTCCGCTGCATCGCCAGTACCCGCTCGGGCCAGTGTCCCTGGAGCTCGGACATGTCATCCAGCAGCCGGTCGGCGTAGTCGGTGATCTTGAAGTACCACTGGTTCAGCGACTTCTTGGTCACGGCCGTGCCGCAGCGCTCGCAGGCCCCGTTGACCACCTGCTCGTTGGCCAGCACGGTCAGGTCCTTCGGGCACCAGTTGACGGGCGAGTCCTTGCGGTACGCGAGGCCGCGCTCGTAGAAACGCTTGAACAGCCACTGGGTCCAGCGGTAGTACTCCGGGTCGGACGTGTGCAGGCGGCGTGACCAATCAGCAGAGATGGCGTAGCGCTTGAACGACGCTGCCTGGGTCTCAATGTTGGCGTAGGTCCACTCGCTGGGGTGGGCGTTGCGCTTGATGGCGGCGTTCTCCGCGGGAAGGCCGAAGGAGTCCCATCCGATCGGGTGCAGCACGTCGTAGCCCTGCTGGCGAAGGTAGCGCGCCACGACGTCACCCATGGCGAAAGCCTCGGCGTGCCCCATGTGGAGGTCCCCCGACGGATAGGGGAACATGTCCAGGACATAGCGGCGCTCGCGCGAACCGTCGTCGACGGGGGTGAAGACCTTCAGGTCCTCCCACACTTGCGGCCACCGGGCCTCCATGGCCGCGAAGCTGTAAGCACCCTCCTCGGGGGCTTCGGCTCCACCTGCTGTTGTTCCGGTCTCGGTCTCCGGCTGAACGCTCACTGCTGCCCTCTTCTGTTCTGTCATGACGTCTGTCTGTCACAACGGTCTGATCCACTGCCGCCTGCCGGGAACGAGTCCCGGACACACAAAAGCCCCTCGACATGGAGGGGCGGCCGCTCGGTAGTCCGTAGTTCCGGGATACCGGGCGGCTAGCTAAGCAGGAGGATCGCACGCATAAACCTACTCTAGCCTCTCCGCCGGATTCATGCTGAAAAACGAAAAGCCATTGCCAAACTGTCGAAGCAGGTCCACGATTTCAACAAAGTGTATGGGGGTATGGCAAAGGTCTCGGCTTGAGGAGCCTGCAGTGGACCGTTTGCCTGTTTCCGGACGAATAGTCCCGCACATCACGCCGCACAATGATGCCGCGTTCCCGGGCCCGCCCCGAATCTTCGATTGCGTCGTCTTTGACGCTTCCTGGTCTCCACTTAGCCGGACTTCCCCACCGTCAACCGGACCATAAATCCCCTGGAGAAAGGCAATCGAGATGTTCCACAACAAGAGACGCCTGACCGCACTGGGTTCAGTGCTCATGCTGTTTCTGGCCACGTTCACGTCAGCGTCCGGGGCCGCCGCGGGCGGCAAGGCAGCGTCCCCCGAGCTCTGCGGACCCGGATCCGCCATCAAGTTTGACCGCTCGGCTTTCCCCAAGAAACCGAAAATTGACAACGAATGGTTCCCGCTCAAGCCGGGCATGCAGTACACGACCACGGGCACCGTCAAGACCGCCACCGAGACTACGGTGCGGACGGTCGTCCACACCGTGACAGGCCTCACCAAAGTGGTGGGCGGGGTAAAGACGCTCGTGATGTGGGACAGGGACTACAGCGACGGCGAGCTTGTGGAGTCCGAACTTGCCTTCTTCGCCCAGACCAGGAGGGGCGACGTGTGGCTGTTCGGGGAGTATCCGGAGGAGTTCGAAAACGGCAAATTCGTCGGCGCTCCCAGCACGTTCATCCACGGGATCGACAAGGCACAGGCGGGCATTGCCATGAAGGCCAAGCCCCGGATCAACGACCCCCACTATGTCCAGGCCTACGCCCCGGAAGTGGATTTCCTGGATTGCGGTGACGTCCTGAAGAAGCATCAGCAGGTCCGGGTCCCCACCGGCCACTACAAGGATGTGCTCGTGATCGACGAATACAACCCGCTCGAGCCGGCCAGCGCTGGCCATCAGCGGAAGTTCTACTCGGAAGGCACAGGCCTGGTGAAGGTGACGGCCGTGGGCGGCGTGGAACGGGAAACCATGGACCTCGTCAAGATCAAGAAGCTCAGCGACGACAAGTTGCGGGAGATCAACCGGCAGGCGCTCAAGCTCGACAGGCATGGATACACGGTCAGCAAGGATGTGTACGCCAAAACACCGCGCGCCCAGGTCGCCACGCCCGGTGACGTTGACGACGACTGAGTGATTCCTAAGAAATGCAGCGGCCCCGGACCCGTGGCTTCCACGGGTCCGGGGCCGCTACTGGGCCACTATTGGGCCTGTCCCGGCGATTACCTCACGTCGTCGTCGACCCAGTCCATGGACTTGGTCACGGCCTTCCTCCACAACCGCATCTGGCGTTCCTGCTCGGCCTTGTCCAGCGTGGGCTCCCAGCGCTTGTCCTCGGACCAGTTGGCAGACAGCTCACCGAGGTCCTTCCAGAACCCGACGGCGAGACCGGCGGCATACGCTGCGCCGAGCGCCGTGGTCTCCACCACCTTCGGACGGATGACGGGGACACCCAGGATGTCTGCCTGGAACTGCATGAGGGCATCGTTGGCGACCATGCCGCCGTCGACCTTCAGCTCCGTGAGCGGAACGCCCGAGTCCGCATTGACCGCATCCAGCACCTCGCGGGTCTGGAAGGCGGTGGCCTCCAAGGCGGCCCTGGCAATGTGGCTCTTGTTGACGAACCGCGTGAGGCCCACGATGGCGCCCCGTGCATCCGAGCGCCAGTACGGAGCGAACAGGCCCGAGAAGGCCGGAACGATGTAGACGCCGCCGTTGTCCTTCACGGATGCCGCCAGCGTCTCCACTTCCGGTGCGCTGCTGATCATGCCGAGGTTGTCGCGCAGCCACTGAATGAGTGAGCCGGTGACGGCGATCGAGCCTTCCAGCGCGTAATGCGGCGCGGCGTCCCCCAGCTTGTACCCCACCGTGGTCAGGAGGCCGTTCTTGGAGTGGACGATCTCCTCGCCGGTGTTGAAGATGAGGAAGCAGCCGGTGCCGTACGTGTTCTTGGCCTCGCCTGTCTGGAACGCCGCCTGGCCGAAGGTAGCCGCCTGCTGGTCCCCGAGGATACCTGCGACCGGAACCTCGCGCAGCAGCTGGGATGTGTGGACGGTGCCGTAGACCTCGGATGAGGACTTGATGGCCGGCATCATGGTGGCGGGGACACCGAAGATGCCCAGGATCTCTTCGTCCCACTGCAGGGTGTCCAGGTCCATGAACAGGGTCCGGGACGCGTTGGTGACGTCGGTGACGTGTACTCCGCCGTCCACACCGCCGGTCAGATTCCAGAGCACCCAGGCGTCGGTGTTGCCAAAGATCAGATCGCCGGCCTCAGCCTTAGCCCGGGCACCGTCTACATTGTCCAGAATCCATTTGATCTTCGTGCCGGAGAAATAGGTTGCCAGCGGCAGGCCGACCTTCTGCTTGAAGCGGTCCGCCCCGCCGTCCTTGGCCAGTTCATTCACGATCGGCTGCGTGCGTGTGTCCTGCCAGACGATCGCGTTGTAGACAGCCTCGCCGGTGGTCTTGTCCCACACCACTGCGGTCTCGCGCTGGTTGGTGATGCCGACGCCTGCGATGTCGTGCCTGGTCAAGTTCGCCTTGGACAATGCGGAGGCGATGACCTCACGGGTGTTGTTCCAGATCTCTGCGGGATTGTGTTCCACCCAGCCTGCCTGCGGGAAGATCTGCTCGTGCTCCATTTGCCCGGAGGAGACGATGTTGCCGGTCTGGTCGAAGACGATGGCCCGGGTGCTGGTGGTGCCCTGGTCGATGGCGATTACGTACTGGCTCATGATGACGTCCTTGTCCTAATGGTGTAGCTGAAGGTATGTGCTGTGGATCAGGGAAATGCTGTGCTTCGGGTTAGGTAGCAGCGGTGAACACGATGGGGAGCCACCCGACCACGCCTGCCAGTGCGCCGCCGATCAGGGGGCCGACCACGGGGATCCACGAGTAGCCCCAGTCGCTGGAGCCCTTCCCCTTGATGGGCAGGACGGCATGGGCGATGCGCGGTCCGAGGTCCCGGGCGGGGTTGATGGCGTAGCCGGTGGGTCCGCCGAGGGATACGCCGATGCCGACGACCAGGAGCGCCACCGCCAGCGGGCCAAGCCCCGAGGGGGTGCCGCCGAAGGTGAGGATCACGAAGACCAGCACGAACGTGCCGATGATTTCGGTGACCAGGTTCCACGGTGCGGAGCGGATGGCCGGGGCTGTGGAGAATACACCCAGCTTGCTGGCCGGTTCGGGTTCAGCGTCGAAATGCTGCTTGTGTGCCAGCCATGCCAGTACGGCGCCGAGGAAGGCACCCAGCAGCTCCGCCCCGAAGTAGGTCAGCGTGGACAGGGCGTCCACCGGAACGCCGGGGGCGTACTCGGGCTTGCGGTTGACCAGAAGGCCCAGGGTGACGGCGGGGTTCAGGTGTGCACCGGACTGCGCGGCAACATAAACGCCCGCAAACACTGCAATGCCCCACCCCCAGGTGACCATCAGGAACCCGCCGTTGTTGCCCTTTGTGCCCCTGAGCGCCACGTTGGCTACGACGCCGCAACCCAGCAGGGTCAGCATCGCGGTTCCGAAGACTTCGGAAAGAAAAACCAGTCCAAGAGACATCGTTGACTCCTTGTTTTGTGTTGTCAGTCCTCGCGAGTTTGAAGGACTGTGGTGCCGCCCTAGGCGACGAGGCTATGGATCTCGATGCCGTGGTACCGCTTAAGCACCTCCTCTGCATGGTGGATCTCGGCGGCGCGCTCTGACGCGTCCCAGCCCAGCGGCCCCGCCAGGATCTCGGCGACCTCGTTCAGCAACTCGCCGGTGACCAGCCCGCGGAACGCCAGAGAGGTCCGTCGAACCAGGACATCGACGAGATGGCCGACCTGCTCATGTGCCGCCATGAATTCCAACTCCCGGACACTCAGTTCCCGGGTCGAACGGAGCAGGCTGTCCGGACCGCCGTCGAGGTACTCGATAACGGCCGCCGCCCGGGTGCCGTATCTCGTCAGCAGGCCGGCGGCCCTGTCGGCGTCGCGGGCTCCGTTCATATTCGCCTTGATCCATTGCTGGATCCCGGCATCAGAGTCCGGGAAGCCGGCGCCGCCGCCGATGGCGAGTTTCGCCGTCGAGACCTTCCGTTCCATCCCCAATTCGGCGAGGACATCGTTGCTCAGGTGTTCCGCGAGTGCCCGGAACGTCGTCCACTTGCCTCCCACCAGGCTGAGTACGACGGCGCCGCTGCCGCCGGCTTCCGGGGCGCGCCGCTCGATGCGGTAGTCGCGGGAGACGAACCCCGGCTGGGTGGCGTCGTGCCGGGGCAGGGGGCGGACGCCGGAGAACGTGTAGACGATCTGCTCCCGGTTTACGGAGATCGCGGGGAAGACGTGGCTGATGAGGTCGAAGAAATAGTCGATCTCACCTTCCGTGCACACGGCGTCCTCAGACATGTCGGCTTCGACGTCTGTGGTGCCCACCAGGACGCGGTCGCCCATGGGGTAGATCAGGACGATCCGGCCGTCTGTGTGCTCGAAGAAAATTTCTCGGCCGTTGCAGGCGGCCAACAGGCCAGGGTGATCGAGAACGATGTGGGAGCCCTTGGTGCCGCCCATGAACGAAGACGCGGCGCCCATCGCCTGGTTGGTGAGATCGACCCAGGCCCCGGTGGTGTTGACAATGACGTCGGCCGTGAAGTCGAAGACCTCGCCTGTCAGTTCATCACGCAGTTCCACGGTGCTGGAGCCGTCTGACTGTTCCCTGGCCGAGGCCAAGGACAGGTAGTTGCTGGCACGGGCGCTGCCTGCCGCGTTCGCGGCGCCGGCCTTCTCGCCGTCTTGGAGGACGTCAAGCGTGAGGCGCTCCGGGTTGTGGACGGAGGCGTCGAAGTACGTGGCGGTGTATTTGACCCCGGGGTGCAGGAGCGGCAATTCCGCCAGTGCTTTCTTGCGGCCGCGGAACTGGTGCCGGGGGACGCTGCCGCCGTCGCGGGAGAAGGAGTCGTACAGGCTGAGCCCGAGCTTAATAAGGAAGGCGCCGCGTTCCTTGGGCCTGCCCTGTTGCTTGTGGGTCAGGAAACGCAGGGGTGCCGAGAGGACACCGGAGAAGGTGCTGAATATCGGAATGGTGGTTTGCAGCGGCTTGACGTAGTGGGGCGCGATCCGCAGGAGACGGTTGCGTTCGACCACGGATTCCCGGACGAGGCGGAACTCACCGTTTTCGAGGTAGCGGATGCCGCCGTGGATCATGTGCGAGGAGGCGCCGCTGGCGCCCTGGCAGTAGTCACCGCGCTCCACGAGCGCCACGTCGACGCCCTGCAGGGCCAGATCGCGGAAAGTGCCGACCCCGTTGATGCCTCCTCCGACAATTAGCACGCGGGCGTGGGGCCGCTGCCGAAGGCTGGCTACGGATGCACGCGCTGAGGTGTGCTCTGCGCCGGAGGTGAACGGATGGCCGGATGAATCCTTGAATCCCAAAACTGCTCCTTTGGGTTGGTTGTTGTCGGCGGCACGCTGTGGAACGGACTGCCTTGCATCCCCTATTCTTCGAAGTATTGGAAAATATCGTCAAGCACTATGCACAAACGTGCAGAACGGAGCCGCGGTGCCGCGCCCACGCCATTCCGAAGCCCTTCGGGCTGCCCAGCTCTACTACCTGCAGGACCTCACCATGGACGCAATAGCCCGGGAGCTGTGCACCTCCCGCTCCACGGTTTCCCGGCTCCTTTCGACGGCCCGCGAAACGGGCCTGGTGCAGATCCAGATCCGCAGTCCGTTGGACACAGGCCCCGAATTGGAGCGGCTGATCCGCTCGGAATACGGGGTGGTCGTGCACGTGGTACCGGTCCTGGACACGCTTAATGAAGCGGAAACACTCGACCGTGTGGCCATGCAGGCCGCCCGGACCATTGGCCCTCTCGTGGATTCCAACGCCATCATCGGCGTGGCCTGGGGGGCCACACTCAGCGCCGTCAGCCGGCATCTCACGCGGAAAATCATCCACGACACCATCGTGGTGCAACTGAACGGGGCGGGCAATATGCAGACCACAGGCATTACGTACGCGAGCGACATCATGCGCCGCTTCGGCAGCGCATACGGGGCGCGTGTTGAGCAGTTTCCCGTACCGGCCTTCTTCGACCACGCGGCAACAAAAACGGCCATGTGGAATGAGCGGAGCGTTCAGCGCATCCTGGATCTGCAGGCCCGGATGAGCATTGCGATCTTCGGTGTCGGCTCCGTGGATGCGGACTATCCCAGCCACGTGTATGCCGGCGGCTACCTCGACGAGGACGACCTGAACATCCTGGCCAGCTCCGACGTGGTGGGGGACGTGGCCACGGTATTCTTCCGGGCCGATGGCTCCTCCGACGGCATCACGCTGAACGAGCGCTCCACCGGACCTTCCCTTGACCAATTGCGCCAGGTTCGCCGGCGGATCTGCGTGGTGTCCGGTGCATCCAAGATCAACGGGCTGCGTGGAGCATTGGCAGCCGGCCTCGCCACCGACCTGATCCTGGACGAGGCGTCGGCCCGCCGGCTGGTCAGTCTCGACGGGAACTGAACGGCGCCTCCTGCGCTCCCGGCTTTCACGGCCGAGTGGACGTGGCGCCTTCCGTCGCCGGCACCGTGGCCGGCAATTCCGCCACAGCCAGTGAACCGGCAGCAGACGGCACAGCTGTTGGTTCAGAGTCCCGCAGCGGCTGCTTTGCAGGTTCCTTCGTGACGTCCTGGGCAGGAACGGGCTTTGGAGCCGGTGCGGAGCTTGGTGCCGCACTTGGCGAGGGGGGCGGCGAAGGAGCAGCCGGGGCAGGTGCGACCTTCGGAGCCGCCTTAGTCGGCGCAGGGGCGGGCGTCCTGGTCGGCGCAGGGGCGGGCGTCCTCGTCGGAGCCGGTGCGGGAACAGCTTTGGCTGGAGTAGAGGACTTCTTCGCCTTTGAAGCAGTGCGCTTCGGCGCTTCATGCTCGTGGTCCGCCGCGTCATGGTCGTGGCCTTTAGTGACCGGGACCGCCCACGCGGGCTCGTCCGGCGTCCGGCCGGCCTTCCGGTAGTCCGTCATAGCGACGTCGGCAAAGGGCAGCGATGGGCGCAGCGGCAGCAGCGTCCATTTCGCAGGATCCGTGTGGCTGCCGTTCAGAACCGTTTCGAAATGGAGGTGGCATCCTGTTGATGCACCGGTGGTCCCGACCTTTGCAATGACTTCCCCGACCTCTACCGACTGGCCCTTCTTGACGCCAATGCCTTCAAGGTGGTTGTAAGTTGTAATGAGGCCGTTGCCGTGATCGACTTCCACTCTGTTGCCGCCACCCCATCGATGCCATCCCACTGCCCGCACTACGCCGGCATCCGCTGAGTACACGCGGGTTCCGCAGGCGGCGGCAAAGTCCAGACCCCAGTGGAACTCCCCCGCCGAGCCAGTGATCGGACTTTTTCGCAGCCCGAAGTGTGAACTGCGGTTAAGGACCTCCAGTGGCGCCATCAGGGTTCCGGCTGAGGGACGCCGCCGTTGGGCCTGCGCCGCATCGAGTTTCCGGACCACTTCCTTCGGCCTGGTTTGGACTTCGGTTCGGCTGTACGAAAGAACTGCCCCGGCCGGTGCCGAGATAACACCGGCGCCCGGAGCGGAATCCCGCCCGGCCAACGCAACGGCAGCGGAGCCGAGCGATGTTTTCACCGAGACGTTGCCAGTCACCTGGGCTGCCGCCTCCCCGGACGAAAGAACTGGGCCGCTGCCATCGAATCCAACGGCATTTGCCGCAAGGAAAGCGGTACCCGCTACGGCCAGCCGAACGGCGTGACGACGATGCTGGGCCGCGCGCCGGACAGCGGCCTGTGCCAGATGTTTTGCCAACGGATTCTCCCCCATGAAGGCCGCCTGGATGCTTCTGCGTGGCGGTCGTTTCTACCATGGGAACATGACGGGCAGGCAGGAGGAATCGAGATAGCCGGGTATGTGGATAAGCTAGGAAAATCCTTGCCCCCGCTTGATCCAAACTGCGGAAATCTTCACAGGAAGCTGAGCAATCCCGGCGAGCAACAGGAAGCCGCACTGGGGCTCAGGTGCCGCAGAAGGTCCGGTAGGTGCCGAAATCTTCCGGGGCGGCAGACGCGTAGCGCTCCAGGCCGGGCCGCTCCGTAAAGGGCGTGGTTACCGCGTCCAGGAGCCGTTCGAATGGAGCCAGGTCATCTGCGGTGGCGGCGTCGAGGGCTTCCTCCACCAGATGGTTGCGGGGAATGTAGGCAGGGTTGACCCGGTCCATCGCGTCGGCGTCCGGGTCCAGGGCGCGCCAGCGCTGAACCCAGCCGTCGAATCCGGAGGGTTCCGGGAACATGCTCCGCGCAGGCTCGGTCTCGCCGCTGGCGGCCCTGCCGAGGCGCCGGAAGAACGATGTGTAGTCGACGTGCCCCGCCTGAAGGAGGGCCAGAATCTCGTCGACGAGACCCGACGCCACGTCGTCGTCGGAACTATCCTGCAGTCCCAGCTTGGCCGACATGCCCGCCGACCAGGCTGCACTGTACTGCCGGCGGAACCCGCCGAGTGATTCCACGGCGAGTTCCACAGCCTTCTCCTCGTCGTCGTGGAGAAGGGGCAGGAGCGACTCGGCCAGCCGGGCAAGGTTCCACTCCGCCACCAGGGGCTGGTTGCGGTAGGCGTACCGTCCGCCCTCGTCGATGGAACTGTAGACCGCAGCCGGGTCGAAGGCCTCCATGAAGGCACACGGGCCGTAGTCGATGGTCTCCCCCGAGATGGCCATGTTGTCTGTATTCATGACCCCGTGCACGAACCCCACCAGCATCCAGCGGGCCACCAGGGACGCCTGGGCGGCCACCACCGACTGGAACAGGACAGCATAGGGGTTCCCGCCGTCCGCCGCGGCCGGGTAGTGACGCGTGATTGCGTGGTCGGCCAGGCGGCGAAGGAGGCCCAGGTTGCCTGTAGCCCGTGCGTACTGGAAGCTGCCGATGCGCAGGTGGCTGCTCGCGACCCGGGTGAGCACGGCCCCGGGGAGGAGAGTCTCTCGCTGCACCTGGCGCCCCGTCGCCACCACGGCGAGGGAGCGTGTGGTGGGGATGCCCAACGCATGCATCGCTTCGCTCACGAGGTATTCGCGCAGCATCGGCCCGACCACGGCGCAGCCGTCCCCGCCCCGGGCGAAGGGAGTGCGCCCCGAGCCTTTGAGGTGGACGTCTCGAAGCTGGCCGTCCGCGTGTGCAATCTCTCCGAGCAGAAGGGCACGCCCGTCGCCGAGGCGGGGGGCGTACCAGCCGAACTGGTGGCCGGCGTAGGCCTGAGCCACCGGCGTGGCCTCCGCGGGGACCGCATTGCCGATCAGCAGAAGCAACCCTTCAGGACTCCGCAGGAATGCGGGGTCGAGGCCAAGATCCGTGGCGAGTGGCTCGTTGAGCACCAGCAGTTGCGGGTCGGGGGCCTCTTCGGCCCGCCACGGAATGGCCAGCTCCGCAAACTCCCGGGCGAAGCGGCCATCAAAGGTGACGGCGGACTGGGCTGTGTCACTCATCTATCAAGGATATCGCCGGTGCCACGGTCACCGGCGCCGCTGACCGATTTCGCGCGGCAGGCCAGCCATATCGGTAGAGTCATAGCCATGACTACCTCACCCCGGCTCAGCCTGAACAACGGCGTGCTGATCGACCAGTTGGGATTCGGGCTCTACAAGGTCCCCCGGGACGAGACAGCGAAGCTGGTCACCATGGCACTCGAAGCCGGATACCGCCACTTCGACACCGCGGCGATGTACGGCAACGAATCCGGCGTGGCCCGCGGCATCGTTTCACTGTACGGCGTGGAGGCGACACGCGGGGGCTCGGGCGAGTCCGCACCACCCACCTCGCGGGAAGACCTGTTCATCACCACCAAAGTCTGGAACGACGACCACGGCTACGACGCCACGCTGCGGGCCTTCGACCGGTCAATGATCAATTTGGGCCTGGAATACGTGGACATGTACCTGATCCACTGGCCGTGCCCCAAGCGCGGACTGTTCCAGGAGACCTACCGCGCGCTCGAGACGCTCTACCGGGAGGGCAAGGTGCGGGCGATCGGCGTATCCAACTTCCAGGCGCAGCACCTGGACCGGCTCCTGGAGACCGCCGAAGTTGTGCCTGCCGTCAACCAGGTCGAGCTCCATCCCTGGCTGCAGCAGACGGAACTGAGGGAAAAGCACCGGGAGCTGGGCATCGTCACCGAAGCGTGGAGCCCTCTGGGCCGCGGGCAGGTCCTGGAGGATCCGGACATCCTGGCGCTCGCCGCCGAGCACAAAGTCACGGCGGCCCAGGTCATCCTGCGGTGGCACCTGCAACAGGGACACGTCGCGATCCCCAAGGCAAGCTCCTGGGACCGGATCCGCCAGAACCTCGACATTTTCGGCTTTGAACTGTCCGCCCTCGACATGGCTGACGTCGCAGGCCTGGACCGCGGCCACCGCACCGGCTCCCACCCTGACAACGTCAACTAGGACCACACCGCATGAAAACAGCAGACTCCGAGCCGTCCACCGGCGCGTCCCTCTTCAGCGGCAAGCTTGCCGCCCGGACCAGGGCGTCCGAGGTCAGCCTCCGGGGCAGCAGTGTGGCGTACTGGACATACGAGCCCGTCCGGACAACCCCGGAAACGCGCACCATCCTGGTCATCCACGGCTTCCGCGGCGACCACCACGGCCTGCTTCGGGTGGCGGACCAACTGCCCGAAATGCGCCTCATCATGCCTGACCTTCCCGGCTTCGGCAGCTCTGAGGCGTTTGTCGACGGCGAACACAGCGTCCGCCGGTACGGGCAGTTCATCAGTGACTTCATGGAGGCACTGGGCCTCGGGACGGATACGGTCCTTTTGGGGCATTCGTTCGGATCCATCATCGCTGCCCACTTCGTGGCCGACAATCCGCACGCTGTGCGGCCGCTGATCCTCATCAACCCCATAGCGGCGCCCGCTCTGGAGGGCCCCAAAGGACTCATGACCCGGCTCGCGGTGCTGTACTACCGGCTCTCCGCACGCCTCCCCCGCCCCACGGGCATGCTTCTGCTGCGCAGCCGGCTCATTGTGCGCGTCATGAGCGTTGCCATGGCGAAAACCAAGGACAAGGAGCTCCTGCGGTTCATCCACGGGCAGCACGAAGCCTACTTCAGCGCCTTCGCCAACCGCGAGAGCCTGCTGGAATCCTTCACGGCATCCGTCAGCAGCAACGTCACCGAGGTGGCCGGAAAGCTCACCCTGCCTGTCCTGTTGGTGGCCGGCGAAAAGGACGAAATCGCGCTTCTCAGCGACCAGCACAAACTCGCAGGCGCCCTTCCGGACGCCACACTGGAGGTGATTCCCGGCGTGGGGCACCTGATCCACTACGAAACTCCGGAACCTGCCGCGCGTTTCATCCGCCGCTTCCTGAAGGACCACGCTGCGTGAAAATTGTCATCGACGCCCGCTTCACCAGGACGGACCACCACGACGGCATCAGCCGCTACGGGGCTAGCCTCATCGCCGCAACCTCGAAAATCGCGGATGTGTCCATGCTGATCAGCGACCTCCGGCAGCTCGCCCTGCTGCCCGACGTGCCGTACACGCTGATCAACAGCCCGCTGTCCCCCACGGAACTGTTTGTCGCGAGGACGGTGAACCAGCTGGGCGCCGACGTCGTGGTCTGCCCAATGCAGACCATGGGCACGTGGGGCCGCAGGTACGGGCTCGTGCTGACGCTGCATGACCTGATTTACTACGAGCACCCGGCGCCGCCCGGTTTCCTGCCGGCCCCGGTGCGCGTCCTGTGGCGGCTGTACCACAAAGCGTTTTGGCCCCAGCGGCTGCTGCTCAACCGGGCAGACATTGTGGCTACCATCAGCCGCACCACCGAGGCACTGATGGCCAAGTACCGGCTGACGAACCGTCCGGTCCGGATCGTCAGCAACGCCCCGCAGCCTGCCCAGCTCCCCCGCGATCCGGAGGCAGGCGCCGAGAAGACCCTCCTCTACATGGGTTCGTTCATGCCGTACAAGAATGTTGAGACCATGCTTGCCGGTATGGCGGACCTGCCCGGACACACGCTCCACTTGCTGAGCCGGATCACTCCGCAGCGGCAAGCCGAACTGGAATCCCGGATGCCGGCCGGGGCGAAGGTGGTCTTCCACAACGGCGTGACCGACGAGGAGTACACCGCCCTGCTCAAGCGCACCACCGCCCTTGTCAGCCTGTCGAAGGCCGAGGGCTACGGCCTGCCTCTCGTTGAGGCAATGGCGCTCGGCACCCCCGTCATCGCCAGCGATATTCCGATTTTCCGCGAAGTGGGCGCCGACGCTGCCACCTACGTGGATCCGGGTTCTCCGGCTGCCTTCACCGCGGCGGTGCGCAGCCTGGACGACGTCCTGCATTGGCAGGACGTGTCGCGGCGCTCGGTGCAACGGGCGCGCGACTTCAGCTGGGACGCCTCCGCGCGGCAGCTGGTGGACGTGGCCGCGGAAGTCGTGGCCCTGCGCGGCAAAAAGCAACTCCGCTAGAGAACGTCCACCCCGTCCAGCCTCAGCTGGACGGGGTCGTCGGTGCGCTTCGCGGCGCTGGCGGCTTTCACCGCCCGCAGAATCCGGGTCACCGTGCCCGCCTGGCCATAGGGAATGAAGAGCAGCGTCCGGACGTCCTCGCTTGCGGCGTTCGCCGTATTCGCTCCCGCTTTACCTGTGGAAGCTGGGTGTCCCGTCAGCAGCGGCGCGGGGCCGGCAACGCGCAGCTCCACTCCTTCCGCCTTCAGCCGCCCGGTGACGGATTCCGTGAAATGCCCGACGGCGGTGCGGCCGCCGGTCACGGAGGCCACCCGCACGGCGGGCGGAAGCTGCAGTTCCGTGCGAAGTCCCAGTTCCCGCTGCGCATAGCCCGCCGGGTCCCAGCGCAGCAGCGCGCCCACAGCGGCGGTGTCGTCGGCCGTGATCACCACGATTCCGCCCTCCGTTGCGGGCCTCACCAGCGCAGCAGCGTTGAACCAGCGCCGTACGGCGTCTTCCCCCGCCCGCAGGTTCTCGCGCCGCAGCAGGGAGTCGCCGTCGAGAAGCAGGGCCGCTGCGTAACCGCCGTCAGCCACGGGCTCGGCGCCGACGGTGGCCACCACGAGCGATGCGGCACCTGGGACGGCCGCTTTGACGTGGTCTCCTGATGACGTGACCACGGGTTTTCCGGGGAAGGCCCTGCCGAGTTCCTCCGCGGTGCGCAACGCCCCGGTGGCACCGCGGCGCAGATGGGTGTTGTTGCAGTGGCTGCACCGCCACGCCGGCGCCGGGACCGAACACCACCGGCACTGCGGCACGGCGGAGCTGCCGGAGGCTCCGGCAATTGCCAAGGGCCCCTGACACGACTGGCAGCGGGCCGGTTCACGGCACGCGTCGCAGACAAGGGAGGGCGCGTAGCCCGCGCGGGCCACCTGGACCAGGACGGGGCCGCGTTCCAGGCCCTCCTTGGCGGTCCGCCAGGCCGCGCCGGGCAGCCGGGCGATCCGGGCAAGGGGATCGCGCTCCTGTTCAAAGCTGTCGGCGGTGTTCAGGACGCGGGGTACGCTCCTGCGGACCACAACGCGTTCGGCATCCACCGGCATGGCCCAGCCGGCGTCCACGAGGCGCTGCGCCTCGGTGCTGCGAGTGTGCCCGGCCAGCAGGCAGGCGGCGCCGTCCTGCTCTGCACGGAGCAGCAGCACTTCCCGTGTGTGAGCGTAGGGAGAGCGCTGCTCGATGTGGAGGTCGTCGCCGTCATCCCAGCACACCACGAGGCCGAGGTTCCGAACGGGGGCATAGGCCGCCGAGCGCGTGCCCACGGCCACGCTGGCGGTGCCGTTGAGGACCTGGAGGTAGCTGCGGTAGCGCGGCGTCTGGCCGTCGTCCGCCGTGAGCCTGGCAACCTCGGAGGCCGGGAGCAACTCCTCCAAAGCTGCCTGGACCCGGTCCAGGTCGCGATAATCGGGTACCACCACAACAGCGCCGCGTCCGGATTGCCGAACCGCGGCCACGGCCTCGGCGATCAGCCGAGGCCAGCCGCGGGGACCGAAACCCTGCAGGACGCTGAGCACGGCCCGCGGCGATCCGCCGGCGTTGAGGTGGCGCAGGAAGGCAGTTCCGTTCCGGTAATCCGTCCAAGCCGGGCCGGCGCCGGGTGGTTCTGAGGGCAGGGGGGCCATCCCCGCCTCAACGGGAGGGTGCCCGCCCGTTTCGCCCGCCGCAAGCTCCTTCTCCACTTTGGCGACCCGCGGGGGGATGGCAACGCGCAGGACATCGCTGACAGTGCCGGCGTAGCGGGCCGCAACACGGTTGGCGAGCTCCCTGAGCCCGGGTGTCAGGACGGCGACAGGGGAAATGACCTTGTGGAGCGGCACCAGCGCCTGGCCGGCGTCGGACTCGGCGATCCGTTCAAGAACGTAGCCGCTGAGTTCCTGTCCACTGAACTTGACCTTGACACGTACCCCCGGCTGGGCGGCGTCGGCCATCTCCGCCGGGACGCTGTAGTCGAACGGCCGGTCCAGGTGCGGCAGCGGTGACTCGATAAGGACACGTGCCACCGGAAGGCGGGCTGCCAGGGGCGGCCCCGGTGCGGTTTTGGGACTGGCGGGAAAGCCCTGGAGCAGGGAAAGCTGCTGCGGCTCGTTCGTCATTGCCTGCCCTGCATTCAGTGCCATGTCGCCTGCCTCTGTCCCGGATCAAACACCAGCCAATCACCTGGGTAGGACATTTTGGCGGACGGTCCCCAGGCACCGGCTTTCCGGTCCAACGGTCTTCCGGGCACCGGCGTTTCAGTCCCTCGTCTTCCGGTTCCGGCGCTTCCGCCGCAGCTCAGGCGTTAAAGTACGCCTTCAGGTCGTCCACGCGGTCCAGGCGCTCCCAGGTGAAGTCCGGGTCGTCGCGGCCGAAGTGGCCGTGGGCGGCAGTCTTGGCGTAGATGGGACGCTTCAGGTCGAGGGCGTCGATGATGGCGCGGGGCCGGAGATCGAAAATCTCGGCGATCGCGGCGCTGATCTTTGCGGGATCGACCGTTTCCGTGCCGAAGGTCTCCACGTAGGTGCCCACCGGACGGGCCTGGCCGATCGCATAGGCGATCTGGATCTCGGCGCGCTTGGCGAGTCCCGCCGCCACAACGTTCTTGGCCACCCAGCGCATCGCGTAGGCAGCTGAACGGTCCACCTTTGACGGATCCTTGCCCGAGAACGCGCCGCCGCCGTGGCGGGCCATGCCACCGTACGTGTCGACGATGATCTTGCGGCCCGTGAGGCCGGCATCTCCCACCGGGCCGCCGATGACGAACGCGCCGGCGGGGTTCAGGATGTTGGCAGTGCGTGAGATGTCCAGGTCCGCGAGGGCAAGTACGGGGTCAATCACGTGCGCGGCGAGGTCTGCGCGGAGCTGGTCGAGGCTGAAGCCCTCGGCGTGCTGGCTGGAAATCACGATGGTCTCGACCGATACCGGACGGTCGCCTTCGTAGCCGATGGTTGCCTGGGTCTTGCCATCGGGACGCAGGTAGGAGAGTTCGCCGCTCTTGCGCACCTCGGTGAGCCGCTCGGAGAGGCGGTGGGCGACCCAGATCGGGGTCGGCATGTAGGACGGCGTCTCGTCGCTGGCGTAGCCGAACATGAGGCCCTGGTCCCCGGCGCCCTGAAGGTCGTAGTCGTCCTCCTGGCGGCCTTCCCTGGCTTCCAGGGAGTTGAAGACCCCACCCGCGATGTCGTTGGACTGCTGGCCGATGGACACCGACACGCCGCAGCGGGCACCGTCGAAGCCGTTGGCCGACGAGTCGTAGCCAATGCCCAAGATGGTCTCGCGGACAATCTGCGGAATCTCAACGTAGGCATCCGTGGTCACTTCACCGGCAACATGGACCAGGCCTGTGGTGGCCATGGTTTCCACGGCGACCCGCGATTCCGGATCCTTCGCCAGCAGGGCGTCAAGAATGGCGTCGCTGATCTGGTCACAGATCTTGTCCGGGTGGCCTTCAGTCACCGACTCGGAGGTGAAGAGCCGGAGCGCGGAGGGTACGGACCCGTGGGATTCAGGAATGTGCAGCGGTAAAGTCACTCAACTACCTTACTGGTTGGCAATCGGCCGGGCGGCAGCGTGTGTCCCCATGCTAAGGAGACGTTGCTTACGCCCGTCAGGTTCGCGGGAAGACCCTGCTCAGCTCGGCGCTGATGCGGTCAATAACGACGGCGGCGACGTCGTGTTTGGAGCCCGACGCCGACTGGGGTTCAGCGCCGGCGCGGGAAAGGATGATCACGGAATTGTGGTCCTGGCCAAAGACCTTGTCCGAGCCCACATGGTTGACCACGAGGAGGTCGCAGCCCTTGCGCTTGAGCTTCGCTTCGGCGTATTCAAGGACGTCACCCTGGGCATCACCGGTTTCGGCAGCAAAGCCCACCACCAGCTGGCTGTTTCCGCCAGCGTCGCGTACCGCTACGAGTTCATGCAGGATGTCCGGGTTGCGGACGAGCGAGATGACGGGGTCGGCGTGGTCATCCCGTTTTTTGATTTTGGTACCGGAAACGTCCGCCGGGCGGAAATCCGCCACGGCCGCGGCCATGATGACGACGTCGGAACCGGCTGCCGCCGTCAGCATGGCTTCCCGGAGTTGCAGGGCAGTTTCGACCTCCACCAACTCGACACCCGCCGGAACGGGGACCTCCATGTGGGCGGCCACGAGGCGCACATTGGCTCCGGCATCCCTGGCCGCCTCTGCGAGGGCAACGCCCTGCTTTCCGGAGGAACGGTTGCCCAGGAACCGCACCGGGTCCAGCGGCTCACGTGTTCCTCCGGCGCTGATGGTCACGGTCCGTCCGGCGAGGGGGAAGAGCGCAGCCTCCGGAGAGCCGGGGACGGCGTCACGGAGACCGTGGACCAGGGCCATGGCCGCTTCGTAGATTGCCTCGGGTTCGGGGAGCCGTCCAGGTCCGGAATCAGAACCGGTCAGCCTGCCGCTGGCAGGTTCGAGGACGGTGACGCCCCGGCTGCGCAGCGTTTCGACGTTGGCCTGGGTGGCGGCGTGCAGCCACATCTCGGTGTGCATGGCCGGGGCAAAAAGAACGGGCCCGCCGGCCATCAGCAGCGTATTTGTCAGGAGATCGTTAGCCTGCCCTGTGGCAGCGCGGGCCAGCAGGTCGGCCGTGGCAGGGGCCACGACGATCAGGTCTGCCTCGTGGCCCAGGCGCACGTGGTTCACGAGGTGGACGTCGTCGAAGACGCTGTTGCTGACCGTATTTCCGGAGAGCGCCTCCCAGGTTGCCACGCCGACGAAGCGGGTTGCCGCTTCGGTGGGGATGACGGTGACGTCATGGCCGGCTTCAGTAAAAAGCCGGAGGAGCGATGCCACTTTGTAGGCGGCAATCCCTCCCCCGACTCCGAGGACTATGCGCACGTGATCTCCGTCAACAGGCAGTCTTTTACTCTGCGGATGTTACTCGGACGCCTCGATGGGCGTAGAGACGAGCTTGCCTTCGTTGATCTCGCGCAGGGCGATGGACAGCGACTTCTCGTTCAGCTTGGTGTCGACCAGCGGGCCGACGTACTCGAACAGGCCCTCGTGGAGCTGGGCGTAGTAAGCGTTGATCTGACGTGCTCGCTTGGCACCGAAGATCACCAGGCCGTACTTGGAATCGGCTGCCTTAAGCAGCGAGTCGATCGGCGGGTTGATGATGCCTTCAAGGTTCGTGGACACGAATTCTCCAAATTTCTAACGGGCTGATCGCTTCTGCGGTTAGCGCGGGTGCGGGGTCAGCCCCATGAGTGAAACAAGCTCGTCCGCTGCCCGGCGAACGTCGTCATTGATGACGGTGTGGTCGAACTCCGGTTCAGCAGCAAGCTCTACTTTACCGGTTTCCAGCCGTCGCTGCTGTTCCTCGGCCGATTCCGTGCCGCGGCCCACCAGACGGCGCACCAATTCTTCCCAGCTGGGCGGTGCCAGGAACACGAACTGCGCGTCCGGAAGGGCCTGCTTGACCTGGCGCGCCCCTTGCAGATCGATCTCCAGCAGCACTGAGCGGCCCTCGGCGATGGCCTGCTTTACCGTGCTCTTCAGCGTGCCGTAGGTGTTCTGCCCATGCACCACAGCCCATTCCAGGAATTCTCCGGCGGCCACGAGGGACTCGAACTCCTCCTTGGACTTGAAGTAGTAGTGCACTCCATCGATCTCACCGGGCCGCGGAGCACGGGTGGTGGCTGAAACGGACAGCCAGACCTCCGGGTAGTTGTCCCTGATATAGGTGGACACGGTGCCTTTGCCAACAGCCGTAGGACCAGCGAGGACTGTCAGTCCGGGTTTCTTGCTCACGTATTCCTTTGGGCAGTCTTCAGATGAATCTGTTTCGGATGAATCTATTTCTCGTTCATAAAATCTACCAGCGCCCGGCGCTGGTGCACTCCCAGCCCCCGTACCCGCCGTGACGCTGCGATGCCCACGGTCTCCATGATGGCGGCCGCCCGCACCTTCCCGATGCCCGGCAGGGCCTCGAGCAACTCGGACACCCGCATCCGGGCGATGGCGTCCTCGCTGCCTCCCGAATCCAGCACCTCCGCGATGGACAGGTCTCCGGTTTTGAGCCTCTCCTTGGCGGCGGCCCTGGCGGCCCTGGCAGCGGCGGCTTTCTTGAGCGCATCAGCACGTTCCTGGGCTGACAAGGGTCGCAAGGTCACGGTCATCCCCCGGGGGTCGCCTATGGATCCACGGCCTGGGCCGTTGGACTTGTCCTGAACCTACTCCTCGGCGGCGGCAGAAATCAATGGACTATTCGGCGCGGAGCCCGTCCAGGGTGCTTGTGGCTGCGTCCTGCAGGCTGCGGACACCTGGCCCGGCCTTGAGGATGTCCCTGCTGGACGTCCCCAGCACTTGGGGATAGGCGGCACCGAACGTCGTGCGCAGATCGGCAGGCGTGGCGCCCTGGGCACCCAGCCCGGGGGCCAGGATGGGTCCGCGGACGGCTCCGAGGTCCAGACCCAGGTCCGCCAGTGCCGTGCCCACGGTGGCCCCCACCACGAGTCCAACGGAGCCAAGCGTCCCGTCGTAGCGTTTGTTTTCTCCGGCCGCAGCTTCGACAATCCGGCGCGCAACAGAATCGCTGCCGCCGACGTGCTGAACCGAGGCACCCTCCGGGTTTGACGTCAGGGCCAGGACAAAGACGCCGCGGCCGTGCTCGGCCGCGAGGTCCAACGCCGGGCGCAGCGACTCGAAGCCAAGGTACGGGCTCAGGGTCACTGAGTCGGCCGCCAACGCTGAGCCGTCACGCAGCCAGGCGTCGGCGTACGCCGCCATCGTGGATCCGATGTCCCCGCGCTTCGCGTCGGCGATGCTCAGCACTCCGGCGTCTGCCGCGGCGGCCAGCGTCCGCTCCAGGGCGGCCATGCCCTTGGAGCCGTGGCGCTCGTAGAGCGCCACCTGCGGCTTGACGGCGGCAGCGAGGGAACCGACGGCCTCCAGGACCGTCAGGGAAAAGCGCTCCAGGCCGGCGGCGTCGTCGTTCAGTCCCCACTCGCTGAGCAGCGCCGGGTGCGGATCGATGCCGACACACAGCGGGCCGCGCTCAGCCATGGCCCGGCCGAGCCGGGAGCCGAAGGACTCCCGGCCGGCCGTTTCTGCAGCTTCCGCGCTTCGGGTTCGTGCACCCTCAGGCATGCCAGGACGCCTTGAGATTGGCGGCGTGCTCCTGCAGGCTCGTGACGGACCACTCGTACGTGCGCAGTGCCTCGATGGCCTGGACGGCGGCGTTGAACTCGGCCACCGTGGTGATGCAGGGGATGCCAATGGAGGTGGCCGCCGCCCGGAGCTCGTAGCCGTCGCTGCGGGCTTCGCCACCGGACGGGGTGTTGAACACCATGTCGATTTCGCCTGCGATCACGAGGTCGGCGATGGTGCCTTCGCCTTCGGCGCTGCTGCCCTCGGCTACCTTCCGGACCGGCGTGGCCTGGATGCCGTTGCGGCGCAGGACGTCGGCCGTGCCCCCGGTCGAGACGATCTCGAAACCGAGGTCGGAGAGCCGCTTGACGCCCATGATCACCGAACGCTTGTCCCGGTTGGCCACGGAGACGAAGATCTTGCCCTCCGTGGGCAGGGCATTGTTCGCTCCGGCCTGGCTCTTGGCGAACGCAGTGTCGAAGTGCTTGTCGATGCCCATGACTTCGCCGGTGGAGCGCATTTCCGGCCCGAGGAGAGAGTCCACCACAGTGCCCTCCGGCGTGCGGAAGCGGCTGAACGGCAGGACCGCTTCCTTGACCGAGACGGGCGCATCCAGCGGCAGTGTGGAGCCGTCGCCGGTTTCCGGGAGCATCTTGTAGGCGCTCCGGAGCTGGTTAATGGTGACGCCGGTGCCGATCAGGGCAGCCGCCTTTGCCATCTGCACGCCGGTGGCCTTCGAGACGAACGGAACCGTGCGTGAGGCCCGCGGGTTGGCTTCCAGCACGTACAGGACGTCCGACGCCAGGGCGAACTGGATGTTGATCAGGCCGCGCACACCCACGCCCTCGGCAATCGCCTGGGTGGCCGTCCGGACGCGCTCCAGGACGTTGCCGCCCAAGGTGATGGGAGGCAGGACGCAGGCGGAGTCGCCGGAGTGGATGCCCGCTTCCTCGATGTGCTCCATGATGCCGCCGAGGTACATGTCCTTGCCGTCGAACAGCGCGTCGACGTCAATCTCAACCGCGTCCTCCAGGAACCGGTCGATCAGCACCGGGTGGTCCGGGGTGATTTCCGTGGCGTTGGCGATGTAGCGGGACAGGTTGGGCTCGTCATAGACGATTTCCATGCCGCGGCCGCCCAGCACGTAGGACGGGCGCACCAGCACGGGGTAGCCGATCTCGTCGGCGATCTTCTTGGCGTCCTCAAAGGACACGGCCGTGCCGTTCTTCGGGGAAATAAGCCCGGCTTCGTCCAGGACGCGGGCGAAGGCTCCGCGGTGCTCGGCGAGGTCGATGGCTTCCGGCGAGGTGCCCAGGATGGGCACGCCGGCGTCGGCCAGCTGTTGGGCGAGCTTCAGCGGGGTCTGGCCGCCGAGCTGCACGAACACGCCCATGACGCCGCCGGTGCGTTCTTCCGCGGCGATGACCTCGAGGACGTCCTCGAGGGTCAGCGGCTCGAAGTACAGGCGGGTGGAGACGTCATAGTCGGTCGAGACGGTTTCCGGGTTGCAGTTGACCATCACGGTCTCGTAGCCGGCCTTGCGCAGCGCCATGGAGGCGTGGACGCAGGAGTAGTCGAACTCGATGCCCTGCCCGATGCGGTTGGGGCCGGAGCCGAGGATCAGGATGGACGGCTTGGAGTGCAGCGCAACCTCGTCCTCCTCGTCGTACGACGAGTAGTGGTACGGGGTGTATGCCGCGAATTCGGCGGCACAGGTGTCCACGGTCTTGTACACCGGACGGATCCCCAGGGCCTGCCGGACCCCGCGTACCACGGCCTCCGGGTTGTGCGTCAGGGCACCGATCTGCTCATCGGAGAAGCCGTGGCGCTTCGCGCGCTTCAGCATCTCCTGCGTGAGCGCGCCTGACTGCCGGATCTCGCGGGAAATCTCGTTCAGCAGCTGGAGCTGGTCAAGGAACCAGGGATCGATCTTTGTGGCCTCGAAGAGTTCCTCCACACTGGCGCCGCCGAGCAGGGCGCGCTGCACCTGGTGCAGGCGTTCCGTCGTCGGGCGCTTGGCCTTTTCGATGAGCTCCGGCACTTCCCATTCGGGAACGGAGCTGAAGTCCAGCTGCGAGCCCTTCTGCTCCAGGGACCGCAGCGCCTTCTGCAGGGCCTCGGTGAAGTTGCGCCCCATGGCCATGGCTTCGCCGACGGACTTCATCGTGGTGGTGAGCGTGGGGTCGGCGGCGGGGAACTTCTCGAAGGCGAACCGCGGGACCTTGACCACCACGTAGTCGAGCGTGGGCTCGAAGGACGCGGGGGTCTGCTGGGTGATGTCGTTGGGGATCTCGTCCAGGGTGTAGCCGAGCGAGAGCTTGGTGGCGATCTTGGCGATGGCAAAGCCGGTTGCCTTGGAGGCCAGGGCCGAGGAGCGGGAAACGCGCGGGTTCATCTCGATGACCACAACACGGCCGGTCTGGGGATCAATGGCGAACTGGATGTTGCAGCCGCCGGTGTCCACGCCGACTTCACGGATCACCGCGATGGAGATGTCGCGCAGCCGCTGGTATTCGCGGTCCGTGAGGGTCAGTGCCGGGGCCACGGTGATGGAGTCACCGGTGTGCACGCCCACGGGATCGAAGTTCTCGATGGAACAGACAACAACGACGTTGTCGTTCTTGTCCCGCATCATTTCGAGTTCGTATTCCTTCCAGCCGAGAATGCTCTCTTCCAGGAGCACCTCGCTGGTGGGGCTGTACTGCAGGCCCTGGCCGACAATCCGGCGCAGGTCGTCTTCACTGTAGGCGAGCCCGGAGCCCAGGCCGCCCATGGTGAACGACGGGCGGACCACCATGGGGTAGCCAAGATCGTCGGCTGCCTTCAGGGCCTCGTCCATGGTGTGGATGATGTGGCTGCGCGCAGATTCCGCGCCGCACCGCTCCACCACGCCCTTGAACTTCTCCCGGTCCTCGCCGAGTTCGATCGCCGCGATGTTGGCGCCGATCAATTCCACGTTGTACTTCTCCAGCACGCCGTTCTTGTCCAGCGCGATGGCAGTGTTGAGGGCGGTCTGGCCGCCCAGGGTGGGCAGCACGGCGTCGGGGCGCTCCTTGGCGATGATCTTCTCGACCACCTCCGGAGTGATCGGCTCGATGTAGGTGGCGTCTGCGAACTCGGGGTCCGTCATGATGGTTGCCGGATTGGAGTTGACGAGGATGACCCGCAGGCCCTCATCCTTGAGGACGCGAAGGGCCTGCGTGCCGGAGTAGTCGAATTCGGCGGCCTGGCCGATCACGATCGGGCCGGAACCGATGACCAGGACGCTCTTAAGGTCAGTTCTCTTGGGCATTACTTCTTGTCCTCAGTCTTGGAATCGGTGGTGTTCTGATCGTCTGCCGGCTTCTCCGACAGGTTGGCGGTGCGGCCGTTGCGCGTGCCCTCCATCAGCTCGATGAAGCGGTCGAAAAGGTACGCGGCGTCGTGCGGCCCGGCCGCTGCTTCCGGGTGGTACTGGACCGAGAAGGCCGGGATGTCCAGGCACGCGAGCCCTTCAACGACGTCGTCGTTGAGGCTGATGTGGCTCACTTCGACCCGGCCGTAGCGCTCTTCGGGCGCTGTGGTGGGGCCGTCCAGCGGGGCGTCGACGGCGAAGCCGTGATTCTGTGAGGTGATTTCCACTTTGCCGGTGCGGCGGTCCATGACCGGCTGGTTGATCCCGCGGTGGCCGTACTTGAGCTTGTACGTGCCGAACCCCAGGGCACGGCCCAGGATCTGGTTGCCGAAGCAGATGCCGAAGTACGGCAGCTTCTCATCCAGCACGGTACGGAGCAGCTTGACCTGGTTGTCGGCCGTGGCGGGGTCGCCGGGGCCGTTGGACATGAAGAACCCGTCCGGGTTGACGGCCTTGACGTCCTCGATGGTGGCGGTGGCGGGCAGCACGTGGACACGGACGCCGCGCTCGGCGAACCGGACCGGCGTCATGGCCTTGATGCCGAGGTCGATGGCGGCGATGCTGAACCGGGCGTCGCCTTCCCAGCCGTGGTCCTTGGGCTCCACCACGTAGGCCTCGTCGATGCTGACTTCCTCGGCCAGCCGGGCGCCTTCCATCGGGGCGCTGGCCAGGACCGCGTCAAGGAGCTCCTTTTCCGTGGCCTCTGCCGCCTCGCCCGAGAAGATGCCGGCGCGCATGGTCTTGTGCTCGCGCAGGTGCCGGGTGATGGCCCGCGTGTCCACGCCCTGGATGCCCACGATGCCCTGCTCGACGAGTTCGTCGTCGAGACTGCGCTCCGAGCGCCAGTTGGAGGGGCGGCGGGCGGCGTCGCGGACGATGTAGCCGGCCACCCAGATGCGGCGGGACTCGGCGTCTTCGCTGTTCACGCCGGTGTTGCCGATGTGCGGCGCCGTCTGCACCACCAGCTGGCGGGCGTAGGACGGGTCGGTGATGGTCTCCTGGTAGCCGGTCATGCCGGTGGCGAAGACCGCCTCGCCGAGCGCGGTGCCCTGGGCGCCGTAGCTGCTGCCGCGGAAGATGCGGCCGTCTTCGAGCACCAGGGCGGCCGGGGAGCTTGCTGTGTTGTTGTCCGTCACTGTATTACTTTCCACTCTGGGCATCGGCCTGCGGGCCTGCGGAGATTAGTTCTTGAAGTTTTTGGAAGAGGGCCGGTTTGTCCGCGGCCCGGCGGGTTCGGAAGCCGGTGTCCAGCTGATGGGTGCCGAGCGCCCAGGTGAGGACCAGCAGTCCGTCCTTTTCGACGAACTTGCCGGCCATGCCGCTGTCCTGCCGGACGCCGCTCAGCCCGGCTGCCGGGATGAACAGCGGCGCGGCACCGGAGCGGTCCAGGAGCACGCCCTGGGGATGCACGCTGAGCTGGGCGTTGGTGCGGATGCCGAGGCCGTGCACGGCAATCCGGTCCAGCCAGTCGCCGGCCGTGGTGGACGCCACGTACTGGCCTTCGGCCGTCAGCAACGGCTCCCCCAGTTCGGCGGGAACCGGAGGAAGTGGCTCGATGTCCGACTGGCGCCGGAGCCGGTTGCGCCACCCCATCCAGATCAGGCCAAGGGCGACGGCGATGAGGACCGCCGTGATCAGCCCGGCAAGGAGCTCCTTCTCCATCAGTTCGCGCCCGCCATGCCGGCAGCCGGAGCTTCGGCGGGGTAACGGTAGGGGGTGTTGAGTTTGCCGTCAAGGACGGTGGGGTGCCCCTTGAAGAAAGTGGCCACCACCTTGCCGGGGAGCTCCATGCCGCGGAAGGGCGAGTTGCGCCCCATCGTGGCCATGGCAGAGGGGTCAACGGTCCAGCGGGCCGCGGGGTCCACCAGGATGATGTTGGCAGGCTCCCCCTTTTCGAGGGGTCGGCCCTGGTCGGCGAGACGGCCGATTCCCGCAGGCGCCACGGAGGTTGCCCTGGCGAAATCCGCCCAGGTCATGAGGCCGGTCTCGATCATGGCGTGCTGCACGACGGACAGGGCGGTTTCCAGCCCGGTCATGCCCATGGCCGCCTGTGCCCACTCGCATTCCTTGTGTTCGCTGGGGTGCGGAGCGTGGTCCGTGCCCACGACGTCGATGGTGCCGTCGGCCAGGGCAGCCCGCAGCGCCTCCACATCGGCATTGGTGCGCAGCGGCGGGTTGACCTTGTACACGGGGTCATAGCTGCGGACCAGGTCGTCGGTGAGCAGAAGGTGGTGGGGTGTTACTTCAGCGGTGACGTTGATCCCGCGGCCCTTGGCCCAGCGGATGATCTCCACCGATCCGGCGGTGGACACGTGGCAGACGTGGAGCCGGGACCCTACGTGCTGGGCGAGCAGGACGTCGCGGGCAATGATGCTTTCCTCGGCAACTGCCGGCCAGCCGGTCAGCCCCAGGACAGCGGATACTTCACCCTCGTTCATCTGCGCACCGGCAGTGAGGCGGGGTTCCTGCGCGTGCTGGGCCACCACGCCGTCGAAGGCCTTGACGTATTCGAGGGCGCGGCGCATCAGGACCGGATCGTGGACGCAGATGCCGTCATCGGAGAACATCCGGACCTGCGCCCGGGAGTCGGCCATGGCGCCGAGCTCGGCCAACTGCTCCCCCGCCAGGCCTACGGTGACAGCACCCACCGGGCGGACGTCCACCCAGCCTGCGGCGCGGCCCAGGCTGTGGACCTGCTCCACGACGCCGGCCGTGTCGGCGACGGGGGTGCTGTTGGCCATGGCGTGCACGGCGGTGAAGCCACCGAGCGCCGCCGCCCGGGTTCCGGTTTCGACGGTCTCGGCGTCTTCGCGGCCCGGCTCGCGGAGGTGCGTGTGCACGTCCACCATGCCCGGCAGCGCGATGAGGCCGTCAGCGTCGATGATGGTGGCGTCGTCAGCCGCGTCTGTCTCCGACAGGTCCTTGCCCCGCCCGGCGATGACGCCGTCGCGGATGAGCAGGTCCTCCGCGCCTTCGCCGAGGATCGACGCGCCGCGGATGAGGTAGGTTCCGCTGGTGTTCGTGCCGTTGCTCTTCGTGCCATTGCTGGCGGTCTGGTCAGCCATTACTTGCTCTCTTTCAGGGTGGCGGCTGGTTCGCGGGTGTCCCCGGAGAGCAGCAGGTACAGGGCGGCCATGCGGACGGACACGCCGTTCCGGACCTGTGCGAGCACGGTGGAACGGGGCGAGTCGGCGGCCGCGGCGGAAATTTCCAGCCCACGGTTCATGGGCCCGGGGTGCATGATGATGGTGTCTTTGAGTCCGAGGGTGTCCAGCGCCCGGAGCCTGGCGTCGTCAAAGCCCCAGCGGCGCGAGTACTCGCGGGTGGAGGGGAAGTACGAGGCATTCATCCGCTCGCCCTGGACCCGGAGCATCATCACGGCGTCCACGCCCTTTTCGAGCGTCTGGTCCATGTTGTAGCTGACCTTGCAGGGCCAGGTTTCGACGCCGATGGGCAGCAGCGTGGGCGGCGCCACGAGTGTGACTTCGGCTCCCAGGGTGCGCAGCAGCCATACGTTGGACCGCGCAACCCGTGAGTGCAGGACGTCGCCGGCTATCGCTACGCGCATGCCCTTCAGGTCAGCCCCGGTGGATGGCAGGCCCCCGAGTTTTGCCCAGTGCCGGCGCATGGTGAAGGCGTCCAGCAGGGCCTGGGTGGGGTGTTCGTGCGTGCCGTCGCCGGCGTTGATGACGGCGGCGTCAATCCAGTCGGTCGCGGCGAGCCTGTGCGGGGCACCGGAGGCCCAGTGGCGGATCACGACGGCGTCTGCACCCATCGCGGATAGCGTCTGGGCGGTGTCCTTGAGGGACTCCCCCTTGGAGACCGATGACCCCTTGGCGGCAAAGTTGATGACGTCCGCGGAAAGCCGTTTGGCAGCGGCCTCGAACGAGATCCGCGTGCGGGTTGAATCCTCGAAGAAGAGGTTCACCACCGTGCGGCCGCGCAGCGCGGGAAGTTTCTTGACCTCTCGGTCACCGACGGCAGCCATTTCCTCGGCCGTGTCGAGGATCCGCACGGCGTTGGCGAGGCTCAGGTTTTCGGTGGACAGCAGGTGCTTCATGCGCCGGCCTCGATGACGACCTCATTGACCGTCTGGCCGTCAATGACGTCGGTTTCCTCGAGGCGTACGCGGACCTTTTCGGAGGAGGAAGTCGGCAGGTTCTTGCCCACGTGGTCCGCCCGGATGGGAAGCTCACGGTGTCCGCGGTCGACGAGGACGGCAAGGCGCACGATGCGGGGCCGTCCGAGGTCGACGAGGGCGTCCAGGGCGGCGCGGATGGTGCGGCCGGAGTACAGCACGTCGTCGATCAGGACAACAACCTTGTTGTCGATGCCGGACAGCGGCAACTGGGTGCGGTGGGGCGGCCTGGTGGGCTGGTGGGACAGATCGTCGCGGAACATCGTGACGTCAAGCTGGCCAACGATGGCGGCGGCGTTCACGGCGGGGTCCGCGGCAGCGATTTTCTGGGCGAGCCGGACGGCCAGCGGGTAGCCGCGGCGTGGAATGCCCAGCAGCACCAGGTCCTGGGAGCCTTTGTTGGCCTCGAGGATCTCATGGGCGATACGAGTGAGTGCACGGTCAATATCAGCCTGGTTGAGTACAACCCTGGCCGGAACCGGTGCCTGTGTGACAGGAGTCAACGCTCGTCTCCCCTTTCCCCGCCTCACGGGACGGAATTAAAAAAGGAACATTGCTTTCCCAAATTACCACACGGACATTTGCCAATTGGCCCGCGGGAAGGCGTCGTCCGTCACATCCGGGCGGCCCGTCTGCCGATAGGCTCATGACTATGTCCATGAACCCGCAGCAGCCTGCACCCGGACCGTCCGGCAACCGCCCCGGAGACCCCCGGTGGCAGTTCCATGAGCAGACGAACCCCAGCTGGATGGGCCATGTCCGCCCGCAGGATTACCGTCCGGCGCCAGGACACCGCGGCGGCTCGGTGGCCCAGGTCATTCCTGAGTCCGCCACGACCGTTGCGGTCCGCCCGTCCTCCGGGGTGCTGTCCCTGGTGGTGGGAGGAGTTGTCCTCGCCTTCGTCAGCCTGTTCCTGGTGGTCCCCTTCCTGCTGGCCAACACCGGTGTTACCGGCTTTGCCATCGGGTTTGTCGCCTCACTGATTCCGCTGGGGGCCGTGCTCTTTGCTGTGCACATCATTGACCGATGGGAGCCCGAGCCGAAACGGCTGCTCCTGTTCGCGTTTACGTGGGGAGCGGCGGTTTCCATCGCCGTAACGCTGCTGATCCAGCCGGTCTTCGCACTTGCGGCGCCCACGTCCGACGAGGCGTCCTTCCGGGACTTCATGACCACCGTCCAGGCCCCCGTTGTCGAGGAGTTCGCGAAATCCCTGGGGCTGCTCCTCCTGCTGCTGCTCGCCCGCCGGCATTTCGACGGTCCCGTGGACGGCGTGGTGTTCGCCTTCACCATTGCCGGGGGCTTTGCCTTCACGGAGAACATCCTCTACTTCGGCCGGGCCATCGCCGAGTCCGCCACTCCCGGCAGCGACCTCGCCCAGATCTTCTTCCTCCGCGGCGTCATGTCGCCCTTCGCGCACGCGATCTTCACCGGAACCACCGGGCTGATCATGGGTTTCGCTGCGCGCCGCTGGCACTCCGGTGTTTCCGTTGCCGGGTTCGCCGTGGGGCTCATTCCCGCCATGGTCCTGCACAACCGCTGGAACAGCATGGGGCAGGACTTCCTGGCCCAGTATGTTCTGGTCCAGGTCCCCATTTTCCTGCTGGCCGTGGGCTGCATTGTGGCCCTGCGGGTCGCCGAGTCACGCCTCACCCGCCAGCGGCTGCATGAATACGCCGCAGCGGGCTGGTTCACGCCCGCCGAGGTCGGCATGCTTGCCACCGCCGGCGGACGGCGGCAGGCGGTCCGCTGGGCCAGTGCATACAACCGCGGTCCCCAGATGAAGGCCTTCGTGAAGGCTGCAACTCAGCTGGCCTTCATACGCCAGCGGATCCTGAGTGGCCGGGACGTTGCGCTGCACCAGCAGGACGAGCTACAGCAGCTGCACCACCTCGTGGCGCTGCGCGCCGCCGTCGGGCATTAGAAAAGCCGCCCCTGACGTCTCAACGGGCAGCAAAAAGCCCCGACCCAGTTCATTCACAGGGGGTCGGGGCTTTTATGCATGCAGCTGCTTGCATGACGCAGAAGTCAGGCCAGCAGCGAGGGCTTCAGCTGCTGGAGGCGGCCGAGCAGGCCGTTAATGAACGACGGCGATTCATCCGTTGAGAGCGTCTTGGCCAGGGCCACGGCTTCGCTGACGGCGACGCCGTCGGGTACGTCGTCGTTGTACAGGAGCTCCCAGGTGCCAATACGCAGGATGATGCGGTCAACGGAGGGCATGCGCTCCAGGGTCCAGCCTTGCGAGTACGTTTCGAGGAACTCATCGATTGCCGGCTGCAGCGACACGACACCCTCGACGATTTCCACCGTGTAGGGGTTGACGATCTGGTCAGTCTTCTCACGCCGGGCGCGCAGCACGTCAAACGCGGAAACCGAGCGCTGCTCAGCCTCAAAGAGGACGTCCAAGGCCCTGTTACGGGCTTTACCGCGGGCGCTCACTACTCGCTGACCCTGCCCAGGTAGCTGCCGTCACGGGTGTCGACCTTGACCTTGGTGTTGTTCTCGACGAACAGGGGCACCTGGATCTCGTAACCGGTCTCCAGGGTGGCCGGCTTCGTTCCGGCGGACGAGCGGTCGCCCTGCAGGCCCGGCTCGGTGTAGGTGATTTCGAGCACAACGCTCGGCGGCAGCTCGATGTAGAGCGGGGTGCCTTCGTGGATGGCGATGTTGACCATCTGGTTTTCGAGCATGAAGTTGGTGGCGTCGCCCACCGTGGCGCCGGAGACGGTGATCTGGTCGTAGTCCTGGGTGTCCATGAACACGAAGTCCGCGCCGTCCTGGTACAGGTACTGGTAATCGCGGCGGTCCACAGTGGCGGTCTCGATCTTGAGGCCGGCGTTGAAAGTCTTGTCGACCACCTTGCCGGACATGACGTTGCGCATCTTGGTGCGCACGAACGCTCCACCCTTGCCAGGCTTGACGTGCTGGAACTCGATGACGTTCCAGAGCTGGCCCTCGAGCTTCAGGACGGTCCCGTTCTTGATGTCGTTTGTGGTTGCCACTGGTTTCCTCTGGTTTCTATCTGACTGCCTCTGGCTGCCAGCCGTATATGCCAAGCCGGCATGCCGAACGGCGCCGCCAGCGTGTGTTTATCAAAAATCCAAGAACCATTCTAACGGAAATGTGGACCGGCTCCGTCAGCCCGGCCCACCGCCGCCGGTCAGGAAGCCAGGTCGAGCACGTCCCGGGCACGCTGCAGCGCCACCGTGGACGAGTAGATCAGCGCAGCGTCGGCCGACTGTTCAACCCTCAGGTCCAGCGCCCGGGCGAATGACTCCACGGCGGCGCCGATGTTTCCCGCGGCGAAGTGGGTCCTGCCGAGATACTGGTACACGAGCGCCTCGTTGGGCGTTCCCGCCGCCTCTGCGAGGAGTTGCCTGTAGAGCTCAACGGCAAGGTCGTAGCGGTGGGAGACGCGCAGCACTTCAGCCTCGAAAGCCCTCAGCCGGAACGACTCGGGATCTTTGTACCGCGCCTCGGCCAGCAGTTCAGCGGCATCGCACGCGTGCCCCTCCACCAGCAACACGAACACGCGGTCTGCCGGATCCGTGGACGCATCCAATGCTGCGGCACAGGCCTCGGGGCCGGTGATCTCCGGAATCAGGTCCTCCGGGTTGATCCTGATGCCGGGGAAGCCGCCGTCGGGCCACTCAATGGTTTCACCTGTGATGTCGCTCATCAGGACGCGATCTCCTGGTAGGCGGCAAAGAGCAGGGAGGTATCGGGAACCTCCAGGATCCCGGGCTTGCCGACGCCGTCGAGCACCACAAAACGGAGCAGGTCGCCGCGGGACTTCTTGTCGCGGCGCATGCCGTCCAGCAGGCCCTGCCAGCGGTCGCGGCGGTAGGTGACGGGAAGTCCCAGGGATTCCAGGATGCTCCGGTGGCGATCGGCGTCGGCGTCTCCGAGCCTGCCCACGCTGCGGGACAGTTCTGCGGCGAACATCATGCCCACCGATACCGCGGCGCCGTGCCGCCAAGAGTAGCGTTCCACGAGTTCAATCGCATGGCCGAGGGTGTGGCCGTAATTCAGGATTTCGCGCAGCCCGGATTCCTTGAGGTCCTCGGACACGACGCGGGCCTTGACCGCGATGGCGCGTTCAATGAGTTCACGGAGGACGTCCGACTGCGGGTCGGTGACGGCATCCGGGTTTTGCTCCACGAGGTCCAGGATGGCGGGGTCGGCAATGAAGCCGCACTTGATGACCTCGGCCATGCCGGAGATCAGCTCGTTCTTGGGCAGGGTGTTCAGCGTGTCCAGATCCGCCAGCACGGCGGCAGGCGGATGGAAGGCGCCCACGAGGTTCTTGCCTTCGGCCGTGTTGATGCCGGTCTTGCCGCCCACGGAGGCATCCACCATGCCGAGCAGGCTGGTGGGCATATGGATGACTTTGACTCCCCTGAGCCATGTGGCGGCGACGAAGCCGGCGAGGTCGGTGACAGCCCCGCCGCCGACCGAAACGACGGCGTCCGACCGCGTGAAGTCGTTTTGTCCCAGCACCTGCCAGCAGAAGGCGGCCACCTGGATGTGCTTGCCTTCTTCGGCATCGGGGATTTCCGCGGTAAGGGCGATGAAGCCGGCGGCTTCCAGTTCGTCCCTGACGGTGTCGCCCGTGAGGCGGAGGGCCCGGGGATGGATCACCAGGACGCGGCGGACCCGTTCACCGAGCAGTTCCGACAAGGCGCCGAGCAGGCCTCGTCCGACTACGACGTCGTAGTTGTCCCCAGCCGATTTGCCGGTGACCTTGATGACAGTTGATTCGCTCACTTTTCAACTTCCTGTTTTTCGGCCGGGATGGCGCTGGCCGCAGTATTCGCGGCTGTGTTTGCCGCGCGTGTTTTCTCCGTGGCGGAGGGCGCCGCGGTGGTGTTCCGTATGGCGCCGTCGGCTGTGCCGCCCGTCGCTGCCCCGCCGGTCCCTGTGTCGCCGGTCCCTGTGTCGCCGGTCCCTGTGGCGTAGGCGCGCAGCGCTTCCTCGAGCCGGCGTCCCAGTTCCGGTACCGAACCGCGGCGGACGTCCAGGACAATGTCCGCCAAGCGCTCGTAAACCGGCTTCCTGGTGGCGAACAGCGTCTTCCAGCGGCGGATTCCGTCACCGGCCAGCAGCGGGCGTCCGGAATTCCTGGTGATCCTCGCGGCGACGGTGTCCACATCGCATTCGAGGTACACCACGGTACAGCGCTCCAACAGCTGCTGTGTTCCGGAATCCAGGACGGAGCCCCCGCCGAGGGAGATGACCGTTGACGTGCCGGTGGCTTCTTCGACGACGCGCGCCACGATCCGCGCTTCGATCTCGCGGAACGCGTGCTCGCCGCGTCCCGCGAAGATGTCGGCAATGGAGCCGTGGTTCTCCACGATGACGGCGTCGGTGTCCACGAAGGGCGCACCGAGCTGCTGTGCCAACTGGTGCCCGATCGCCGACTTGCCCACGGCCATGGGGCCAATGAGCACGACTGGCCGGTTGCCCGTGCGGGGTGTATTGCTGAAGGACACTACTGTCCGATCGAGTCCAGGGACGCCGGAATGTTCTCGATGTAGCCCCTGATGTTCCGGGCCGTCTCCGCCACGGAGTCACCGCCGAACTTCTCGGTGACGGCTTCCGCGAGGACGAGGGCAACCATGGCCTCCGCCACGACACCGGCGGCCGGGACGGCACAGACGTCGGAGCGCTGGTGGTGGGCTTTGGCGGGCTCGCCGGTGCTGATATCGATGGTTTTCAGGGCGCGGGGAACCGTGGCGATCGGCTTCATGGCAGCCCGCACACGCAGGACGTCGCCAATGCTCATGCCGCCTTCGATGCCGCCGGCGCGGTTGGTGGTGCGGATAATCCTGCCGTCGGCGTCCTTGACGATTTCGTCGTGCGCGGCAGAACCGCGGCGGGCCGCGGTTCCGAACCCGTCCCCCACCTCCACGCCCTTGATGGCCTGGATGCCCATGAGGGCGGCGGCCAGGCGTGAATCAAGCCGGCGGTCCCAGTGGACGTAGCTGCCGAGTCCCGGCGGGAGCCCGTAGGCGAGCACCTCCACCACGCCACCGAGGGTTTCGCCTTCCTTGTGGGCGGCGTCCACCTCGGCCACCATGGCGTCCGAGGTTTCGCGGTCAAAGCACCGCAGCGGGTCGGCGTCGAGCGCGATGACGTTGTCCGGGACGGGGCGGGGCCTGCCCTCGGGGACCGTGACGCTGGCGATGGACACGGTGTGGCTTACGAGTTCGATGCCGAGGTGCTTCAGGAACTGCGCGGCGACCGTCCCCATGGCGACACGCGTGGCAGTCTCGCGGGCGCTGGCACGTTCAAGGACGGGCCGTGCTTCGTCGAAGCCGTATTTCTGCATCCCGGTGAAGTCTGCGTGCCCAGGCCGCGGACGGGTCAGCGGAGCGTTGCGGGCCTGGTCCGCGAGTGACTCGGGGTCAACGGGATCGGCAGACATGATCTGCTCCCACTTGGGCCATTCCGTGTTGCCGACCTGGACGGCGATGGGCCCGCCCTGGGTCAGTCCGTGGCGGACACCGCCGAGGATGGTGACCACATCCTGCTCGAACTTCATCCTGGCACCGCGGCCGTAACCGAGGCGGCGGCGCGCCAGGGCATCGGCGATCTGCCCGCTGGTGAGTTCAACACCGGCGGGAACGCCTTCGATAATTCCGACGAGGGCCGGGCCATGGGATTCACCGGCAGTCAACCAACGCAACATAGCATCCATCCTGCCACGTGGGGCGGTCAGAAGACGCGTCGGGGTGCCCCGACTGAGTCGCACATCACATCTATGACTTCGGCGCTGACGGCATCCTCGCGGCCCGTGAAGTAGCGGACCTGCTCGACGGCCTGGTAAAGCAGCATCTCGAGTCCGGGCACCACGTTCCCCCCGCCTTTCCGCCACGCGGCGGCGATGCGGCTCGGCCAGGGGTCGTAGGCGACGTCAAGCAGGACACCCTCCGTTGTCACGCCGAGCCCCTCCAGTTCGCCCGCCATTCCGTCGGCGGCGCGCGGCGGCAGGGTGGATATGACGACGTCGGCGGCCAGCATGCCGCTGACGGCTTCAGTCATGGGACGCACGGCGATGTCCATCGCCAGGCCCCGGGCGGCAGCCCTGGCTTCCGCGGCCCGGCGCGTGTCCCGGACATAGACGTCCACGGACGTCGCGCCGAGCTCCTGCAGCGCAGCCACAGCGGCTGCCGCAGTCCCCCCGCCGCCAAGCACCGCCGCGGCAGGAGCTTCGGCGGCACCGGCATTGCGAAGCGCGTTGACGATGCCGGCAACGTCCGTGTTGTACCCGATCCGCCGGCGGGAAGCGCCTTCGCCGTCGAACACCACAGTGTTGATGACGCCGAGTACACGGGCCACGCCGCGGACTTCATCGACCTCCCGGACCATGGCCTTCTTGAGGGGCATGGTGACGGACAGCCCGCACCAGCCCTGTTCGCCGCGTACGGAAGCCATGAAGGCCGGCAGGGATTCCTCGGTCACATCAATGGCGCTGTAATCGATCTCCTCCCCCAGTTCCGCGTAAGCGGCCAGATGGAGGGCAGGCGATTTGGAGTGCCCGATCGGATGACCGAGGACGGCCGCCCGGCGGCTCATACGCAACGGCCGGGGTTGGCCTCACACCACGCGTTGTACTGGTCAACGTACCGCTGGTGCTCCTCAAGCGTTTTGGAGAACTTGGTCTCCTTGGTGTCCAGGTTGATGGTCACCCAGTACATGTACTCATTGTTCTTCGGCTTGGCCGAAGCATCGATGGCAGTCTTCCCCGGTGAACCGATGGGGCCCACGGGCAGTCCCTGGTTCGCGTACGTGTTGTACGGATTGGACTTGTCCGCCTTCTCCTCTTCGGTAATGTGGAAGCTTTTTCGGCCCAGGCCGTAGGTGACCGTGGCGTCGGACTGGATCAGCCCGGCCGTCTCCGTGTTGTTGGGCTTGAGCCGGTTGTAGATGGCGCCTGCAACGTCCTTGTATTCCGCCTGGCCGCCTTCAGCCTGGACGATGCTCGCCACCGTCACCACGTCGTACTGCTTGGCGGGATCGGTGACGCCCTGAGCCTTCAGCTCGTCCTGCGTGATCTTGACAAGCTGCGTGAGGATCTCCTTGGGCGTAGTTCCCAGCGGGAACCGGTGCTCGCCTGGGGCAAGATAGCCCTCAAGGTTCTTTGCCTTCGCCGGGAGTCCGAACTGCTGGGGAGAATCACTTAACGATTTAAGCTGGGCCACGGGGATGCCGGAGCCCTCAGAGATCGCCTCCAGCGACTCGTTGATCCTGAGCCCGGCGCTCAGCGCAAAGTACATGACCTTGGCCTGCTGCTCGTTCAGCAGGACAGCAACGGCGTCCGAATTCTTCATTTCCTGTTTGAAGTCGTACTCGCCGGGAGACAGTGTGCCCCCCGAGGCGCTAAGTGCAGAAATGAACGTGTCTGCATTTGCCACGACTCTGGCTTCTTCGAGCTTGGCGGCCACCGACACCGGCCCTTCGCCAGGCTGGACTGACAGCTTGACCTGTCCCGTGCCGGGTCCCGGGTAATCGCTGGGCTTGTCGGTACCAAGCAGCGGCTTCAGGAACTGGGCACCGACGACGGTGGCCGTGACGAAAAGCGCCAACGTGAGCAGCAGCGCCACGAGGCGGCGCCGCCTGCGGACCTTCTTGGAAGGGCGGGCCACCGGTGTCACGCTCTGCGGGTTGGCGAGCAGCTGATGGCCCATAGCCTCATCTTCGTACGGCACATGGTCCTCGTAGCTCTCATGGTGGGCGTCGTGGTGGTACGCCGCGTAGTCCACGTCTGCGGGCGCTGCATGGTAGTGGGCCTCGTCGGCGTGGATCGCCGGGTCCCCGGACCCGTCATCGGCGTAGCCAGCGCCTGCGTGATGGGCGGCATCGTGGCCGGTGTGTGCAGGGTCAGCGTGCCCGTGGTCTGAGAGTGTGTGGTCTGAGTGTGCGTGATCTGTGTGTGTGTAATCGGTGGCGTCGCCGGCAGCGGCCCGGTGGGCTGCGGCGCGGTGCGCGGCGGCATGATGGTCAGCATGGTGGCCAGCGTCAGCGTGCACGCCATGTGCGCCCTCACTCGGCGCATCGGAGGCAGGCACCCGGCTGGCCGGTTCCTGAATGGTCGGTTCCTCGAAGCCTGGTGTCCGGCTGGCCGGTTCCTGAATGGCCGGTTCCTGAATGGTCGGCGGCACGGGCGGAACCAGTGGAACGCCGAGCGTGGGGGCCACCGCGTCCGGGGACGGGACCGGCGAAGCCGCGGCCCCGGGCAGCGTCCCGGAGACTGTTGGCTCGACCCGCCGCTGTGCCGGCGCAGGGGCCGCGGACTGCGGCACTGACGGGCGGCGTTCCGGGACGTCCGGGACGTCCGGGGCATCGTTTCCGGACTCGTAGGCCTGTTCAGGCACAAGGTCCGCGGCGTCCGCCGTGAGGGACTTCTCACGGGCACGGATTTCCTTGCGCGTCAGCGGCCGTCCGGTACCCCTGAAGTTCCTGCCGGAGGAGTCGTCGCTATTGACCGGGCTCACTGTAGCCTTCCATCTTCTGAAGATTGCGTGTCTTTTCCCGGGACAGCCTGCGCATCATTCTGCGTTGCGGCGTCACCGGTCAGCCCCGGCTGCGGAAGCGCGCGTACGCGGCTTCCCACATCCGTTCCCCTGGCTTTTTGCATGTCGATGGCGTGCTGCAGAATCCCCGCAGCAGCAACCTGATCCACCACTTTACGGTGATTTTTGCTGCTCATGCCAGCTTGGTGCAGGTGTCGGTGTGCCGTTACCGTGCTCAGGCGCTCATCCACAAGGTGCACGGGAACGTCCAATCCGGCGCGCTCGAGTGCCTGCACCAGCAGCTGGGCATACTCTGTGGCCATGCGGGCTGAGGCGTGTTCTTCGCCCTTCATGGTCCTCGGGAGGCCGACGAAAATCTGCACGGCGCCCCGGTCCGCCGCAAGGGCGGCAATGACCCGCACGTCCGAGTTCTTTTTCGGATTGCGGTCAAGGGTTTTCAAGGGCGTGGCCAGGATGGCGTCGCTGTCGCAAATGGCGACGCCGACCCGAACGGTGCCTACGTCTACCCCCAGTTTGATGCCCTGGGGATAGACGCCGGATTCAGCAGCTGAGGTCACGGATCCGCTAGCGCCGGGTGACGGCGTCGACGACTGCAGACAGCGCGGCGCCGACCTTGGACGCGTCGGTGCCGCCGCCCTGGGCGACGTCGTCCTTGCCGCCTCCGCCGCCGCCGAGGATGCCGGCCGCGAGCCGTACCAGCGCGCCGGCCTTGACGCCCGCAGCACGGGCAGCCTCGTTGGTGGCGATGAGAATCACCGGACGGTCGTTGCTGACGCCGGCGACCGCCACCGTGGACGCCTCTGACCCGAGACGGTTCCGCAGGTCGAGGGCCAGGCCCCGGAGGTCGTCGGCTCCGCCGACCTGCCCTGCATCATGGGCAATGACACGGACGCCGGCAGCGTCCTGGGCGGTCCCGACCAGCTGGGCGGCCGCCGCTGCGAGCTGTTCCTTGCGGAGACGCTCGAGCTCCTTTTCCGCCGTCTTGAGTTTGGTCAGCGTGGTGGCGATGCGGTCGGCAAGCTGGCCGGAGGGCACCTTCAGCATTTCTGTCAGCTCCGTGACGAGGGCGCGTTCCGCGGCAAGGTGCCGGAATGCATCCATGCCCACGAAGGCCTCCACACGGCGGTTTCCCGAGCCCACCGACTGCTCGCCGAGCAGCGACAGGCTGCCGATGAGTGACGTGTTCGAGACGTGCGTTCCGCCGCACAGCTCGCGCGACCACGCGCCGTCGATCTCCACGACGCGCACTTCGCTGCCGTAGTTCTCGCCGAACAGCGCCATGGCGCCGAGGGCCTTGGCCTCGGCGAGGGGCATCACCTTGGTGTCCACGCGGAAGTTGTTCCGGATGGCGAGGTTGGAGACCTCCTCGATCTCGGACCGGGTGGCGGAGCTGAGGCCCTCGCCCCAGGCGAAGTCGAAGCGCAGGTAGCCGGCCTTGTTGTACGAGCCGCGCTGGGTGGCCTGCGGGCCCAGAATCTGGTGCAGGGCAGCGTGCACGATGTGCGTGCCGGTGTGCGCCTGCTCGGCCGCGTGGCGCCGTTCGCGGTCCACCGCGGCCCTGACCAGGGCGTCGGCGGCGATTTCACCTTCGCGGACCACGGCCTTGTGGACGCTCAGGCCCCTCACTGGACGCTGCACGTCCAGGACTTCGACGACGAAGCCGTCGCCCGTGATCAGGCCGGTGTCGGCAGCCTGGCCGCCGGCTTCCGCGTAGAACGGGGTTTCGGCGAGGACCAGTTCGATCTCGTCGCCGGTGGCGGCCTGGGAGACCTTGCGGCCGGCGTTGAGGATTCCGCGGACCCGGGATTCGCCCTCGAGCTCGGTGTAACCCGTGAAGACCGTTTCGCCCTCGGACAGCAGTTCCTGGAAGGCGCTGACGTCGGCGTGGGCGCCCTTCTTGCCCTTGGCGTCCGCCTGGGCGCGCTTGCGCTGTTCGAGCATGAGCTTGCGGAACTCGGGCTCGTCCACCTTCAGGCCGGCTTCCTCGGCCATTTCCAGGGTCAGGTCGATCGGGAACCCGTACGTGTCGTGGAGGGTGAAGGCGTCGGCTCCGGACAGCGGACGCCCGGCGGCCTTGGATTCGTTGACGGCGTCTTCGAGGCGCGCGGTGCCCGAGGCGATGGTCCGCAGGAAGGCCTTTTCTTCTGCGTAGGCGATGCGGCTGATGCGGTCGAAGTCCGTCTCCACCACCGGGTAGACACCCTTCATGGCGTCGCGGGACGCGGGCAGGAGGTCCGGCAGGCAGGCCTTTTCGACGCCGAGCAGGCGCATCGAACGCACGGCACGGCGGATCAGCCGGCGCAGCACGTAGCCGCGGCCTTCGTTGGAGGGCGTCACACCGTCGGCGATGAGCATCAGGGCCGAACGGATGTGGTCGCCGACGACGCGCATGCGGACGTCGTCCGTGTGGTGGGGGTCGTCCACGGTTTCGGCGGAGGTGTATTCCTTGCCGGAGAGCTCGGCGGCCTTGTCGATCACGGGCCGGACCTGGTCGGTCTCGTACATGTTCTCGACGCCCTGCAGGATCATGGCGAGCCGCTCCATGCCGAGGCCGGTGTCGATGTTCTTCTTGGGCAGTTCACCAACGATGTCGAAATCGTCCTTCGAGCGGACGTTGTCGATCTGGTACTGCATGAACACCAGGTTCCAGATTTCGACGTAGCGGTTCTCGTCGGCGATGGGGCCGCCTTCGACGCCGTATTCGGTGCCGCGGTCGTAGTAGATCTCCGAGCAGGGGCCGGCCGGGCCGGGCTGGCCGGTGTGCCAGTAGTTGTCAGCCTTGCCCATGCGCTGGATCCGGCTGGCCGGGACGCCGGTGTTCTTCAGCCAGAGGTCCTTGGCTTCGTCGTCTTCTTCGTAGACGGTCACCCAGAGCAGTTCCGGCGGAAGTCCATACCCGCCGTCGTCCACGCTCGTGGTGAGCAGTTCCCAAGCGAACTTGATGGCGTCTTCCTTGAAGTAGTCGCCGAAGGAAAAGTTGCCGCACATCTGGAAGAACGTGCCGTGGCGGGCTGTCTTGCCCACTTCTTCGATGTCACCGGTGCGGATGCACTTCTGGACGCTGGTGGCACGGGAGTAGGGGGCTTCCTCACGGGCGGTCAGGTAAGGGATGAACGGGACCATGCCCGCAACCGTGAACAGCAGGGACGGGTCGCTGGAGACCAGCGACGCGGAGGGAACCGCGGTGTGGCCTTTGCTGACAAAAAAGTCCACCCAGCGCTTTGTGATCTCCTGCGACTTCATGAGCTGATTTCATACCCTTCGTGGTTCACGCGGTGTGGCGCGTGACAGTTTTGTTTCAGATGCAGGCCCGGCGTAGCCGGCCCGCTGGTTTAATTCTCGCGCGTTTCCGCCGCGCGGCCGTGCCTAGCTGCGGGCAAGGTCCTGGGACTCGACGCCGAGCGCGCTGCGCAGGTCGGTTTCCCGCTCCCGCATTCCGGCACGGACGGCATCGGCGAAGTCGTAGACGCCGTCAGCCAGCCGCCCCACCGCCCGGTTCAGGCCTTCCGGCCCCAGGTTTGCCTGCGCCTCTGTGACCTTGCGGAACGCGATGACACCGATGGCGACGCCGATTCCCATCCAGACAAGTCTCTTCATATCAATTCTCCGGATGGTTAGCGGCTGCGACGGCCGGTGGCGGGCTTCTTGCGGGCGGCCAGGGCGGAGCGCACGCCATAGCTGAAGGCGGCCACCTTGATCAGCGGAGAGCCCACCGTGGCGGCAACGAGGGAGGACAGCGCCGAGATGTTCGCCGAGGCGTCCGAAACGTTGGACGCGATGCCGTCCACCTTCTTCAGCTGCTGGTTCGTGGTGGAGACGGTCGCCGTGACTTCGTCCATGAGGGGCGTCGCTCCGTCGCTGATGGAACGGATCGAGGTCCGCACCTCATCGAAGACCCGCCCCAGCTTGAGGATGGGGACAGCAAGCAACAGGACCAGGAGCGCAAATACCCCGGCCGCGATCAGGCCGGCAATATCGCCACCAGACATAGACGTTCATCTCCTTGAAACTCCGTGGAACGGAACATCGTGCTCGGCGGCAGCGTGCTGCAACCGCGGATGTCCCCCAAGTACCTTACATACAAAGAAGCCCGCGGCGCTTGCCACGGGCTTCTTTGGAACGCTGCCGAAGATTTAGCGTGCGTAGAATTCGACGACGAGCTGCTCTTCGCAGGTCACGGGGACCTCGGAGCGCTTCGGGCGGCGAACCAGGCGTGCCTGCAGGGCGTCAAGCTTGACGTCCAGGTAGGCCGGAACGGCGGGCAGGACGTCGCGGTGTGCGCCGGCTGCTGCAACCTGGAACGGAGGCATGGTTTCGCTGCGGCTGTGAACGTGGACCAGCTGGCCCTCGCCGACGCGGAAGGACGGGCGGTCAACGCGGATGCCGTCAACCAGGATGTGGCGGTGCACAACCAGCTGGCGGGCCTGGGCGATCGTGCGGGCGAAGCCGGCACGGAGCACGAGGGCGTCAAGGCGCATTTCGAGCAGTTCGATCAGGTTTTCACCGGTCAGGCCCTTGGTGCGGCGTGCTTCTTCGAAGGCACGGGTCATCTGGGCTTCGCGGATGCCGTACTGGGCGCGCAGGCGCTGCTTTTCGCGCAGACGAACGGCGTAGTCGGAGTCCTGCTTCTTGCGGGCACGGCCATGCTCACCGGGGCCGTACGGGCGGCGCTCCATGTACTTGGCGGCCTTGGGGGTCAGAGCGATGCCGAGGGACCGCGAGAGGCGGGCCTGACGGCGAGCACGAGTGTTGTTAGCCACTTGTGTCCTTCCAATATCTGCGGTGTGTCAGTGTTACTGGCCTCCACGATGGAGAGCATCGGCCAACCGCTGCCTTTTGCTACTGGGCACAGGCATAACCTCACCAACAGCATGAAATGCTGAAATACAGTGGATTTTGCGTCCGTGCCTTGCCAGACAAACATCCATCCTACCACGGGGCTCACCTGCCCCGGATGATCTTCCTCAGCCGCTCCAGCCGCACTGCGATGTCACGCTCCGCGCCGTTGCCGGTGGGCTCGTAGTAGTCACGGCCCACGAGGTCGTCGGGCGGATACTGCTGGCTGGCCACGGAGTGCGGGGCATCGTGGGCGTACTTGTAGCCCACCCCATGGCCCAGCTGCTTGGAACCGGGGTAGTGCGCATCGCGCAGATGCGGGGGGATGCCGACGCCCAGCCCGGCGCGTACATCGGCAATGGCCTTGTTGATGCCCATATACGCGGCGTTTGATTTTGGCGCGGTAGCCAGGTGGACCACGGCCTCGGCAAGGACGATCCGGCCCTCCGGCATGCCGATCAGCTGGACCGCCTGGGCCGCCGCCACGGCGGTCTGCAGGGCGGTGGGGTCCGCCATGCCGACGTCCTCGGCTGCGGAGATCACAAGGCGGCGGGCCACGAAGCGCGGGTCCTCCCCCGCCTCCAGCATCCTGGCGAGGTAGTGCAGGGACGCGTCCACGTCGGAGCCCCGGATGGATTTGATGAAGGCGCTGGCGACGTCATAGTGCTGGTCTCCGGCGCGGTCGTAGCGGACAGCCGCGGCATCCAGCGCGCGTTCGGTGTGACGCAGCTCGACTATCACCGGCTCGCCGGCACCCGCAGCGGCCGTGTCCTCACCCGCATCCGCACCGCTTGTGTCCTCACCGGCCGCTTCGTCGGGTTTGGTATGGCCGACGTCGTCGGCGTCGCCGTACGCAACCCCGGCCGCCGCTTCGAGTGCTGTCAGGGCCCGCCGTGCGTCCCCGCCGGACAGCCGCACGAGGTGGTCAAGAGCCTCCGGAGTCAGCCGGACTTTGCCGTTCAGCCCCCTTGGATCCTCGACCGCCCGCACCAGCAGGCCTTCTATGTCGGCGTCGGTCAGCGGCTTGAGGGTGAGAAGCAGGGAGCGGGAGAGCAGGGGCGAGACCACGGAGAAGGACGGATTCTCGGTCGTAGCCGCCACTAGCACCACCCAGCGGTTCTCGACACCAGGCAGCAGCGCGTCCTGCTGGGCCTTGTTGAACCGGTGGATCTCGTCCAGGAACAGCACGGTGGTGGTCTTGTACAGGTCCCGGGCCGTCAGCGCCTCATCCATAACCCTGCGGACATCCTTGATTCCGGCCGTGATGGCCGAGAGTTCCACGAACTTCCGCCCTGGGCCCCTGGCAATCACGTGCGCAAGGGTTGTCTTTCCGGTGCCCGGCGGCCCCCAGAGAATGAGGGAGCTGGGGCCGGCCGGACCCCCGGCGTCTGCGCCGGCGGCGAGCTGGCGCAGCGGTGAACCCGGTCCCAGCAGGTGCTGCTGACCCACGACGTCGTCGATGGTGCGCGGCCGCATCCGGACGGCAAGCGGGCTGCGCGGCGAGGCGGTCCGGAACCCGCCCGGTGTCCCCGACGGCAAGCGGCCGCCGGCACTGGCGACATTGCCCGCGCTGACGGCGTCACTGCCGCCGTCGTCGCCGTCGTCGTCGTTGCCCCGCCCGGAGCCGAAGAGATCATCCACATAGATAGGCTACTCATAGATTGAGCGGGCAAGATCCGGTCACGGAGTCCGGTCACGTAAGTCCGGGCACGAAAAGCAGAGGATGCGGCAATGCCACACAGCGGTGCACCAGCCGGACGTCCCGCTCCGCCGACCCGGACAGCCTTTGTGCCAGGTCCGCGGCTGGCCGGCTGGGTGGAGCGGTTCGGCGCCAGCCACGGCGCGCTTGAGATTGAGGACCACGACGACGGCGTGCGGCTGCTTGCCGCTGATGGCGCCAGCGCGCTGCTGCAGGCGCCCTGGCCGGATGACGGCCGGCCGGGTCGCGGAGCCGGACTCGTGGAGCGGCTGGCCTCGCTGTCCTCCCAGCCCCGCAGCATCGGCCTGCTGCTGGTGCGCCGCGGCGGATACGGTGTGGCCGTCGCCAGCGGCGGTGTCATCCTTGCATCCAAAACAGGCTCCAAGTACGTGCAGTCCCGGACGGCCGCCGGGGGCCAGTCCCAGCAAAGGTTCGCGCGGCGCCGCTCCAACCAGGCCGACGCGATGGTGGAGGCCGTCGCTGAACAGGCCAGGCATGTTTTTAACGGACAGGCCTTTGAATATCTCGTGCCCGGCGGCGACCGTTCACTGGCAGACCAGGTGCTCAGCCAGCCTGCCCTCAAGGCTTACGCCCCAGTGTCTCGCCTGGCCTACCTGGATGTCCCCGATCCGCGTGCGGCCGTGCTGAGGAAGGCAGCGGCGGACGCCTGCGCAGTGCGGGTCACGGTGAACGATCCGCCGGCCTAGCGCGCGTCTAAACCCGCCGCCACCTGCCATTTCGATGTTGCCATTTCGACGGTTCCCTGCCGGTCCGATGCTTCGCGGCGTCGAGTGCGCAGGGAACCGTCGAAACGGCGGCCCGGCGCCCACGCCTAGCAGCCGGTCAGGTGCCGCTTGGGCCGCTCCTGCCGGTAGAAGTAGCGGCCGGCCTCCCGGAATCCTGACCGGGCATAGAGTTCTCTGGCGGCCAGGTTGGCTGCGGTGACCAGGAGCCAGTAGCCGTCCAGCTTCCGTGCCGCTCCGGCCACCAGCAATGACTGCAGAATCCGCGTCGCGTGACCGCGGCGCCGGGCATCGGGCCGGGTGGCCATGCAGTACAAGCCACCGTATTTGCCTGCCCCGCCTGGTTTGTCTGTCCCACCTGGCGGAAGAGCGAGCCGTCCGACGGCGGCGGGCCTGCCGCCGTCGTCCCTCACCAGGGCATACACCGACGGGCATCCGGTGAGGATTTCCTGGGCGGTCTTGAGCGCCGCGGCACCCCCGCGGCCATCGACGGACCACCACAGCTCGAGCCATTCCGCGGAAGGATGCTCGGAGAGTTCGACGGCGGCATCCGCGGCGACTGTGCCCTCCGCCTCCGCCGATCCCAGGGCCATGACGAGCGTTTCGGACTGTTTGGTGAAGCCCTGCCGGTCGAGCAGGCAATTCAGCTGGGCTGCGGAAGGGCTGTCGAAGACCTGGTAGATCACCGGCAGCCGGCGCTTCCGGTACCAGGCAACTGCCTCCCGTGCGGCGGCCGCCGGATCCGCAGCGGGCATGCGAGGCCAGACGGAGTTCGCCCGCTGTGTGACGCCCTCCGCCGCCCGGAGCACCCACTCCCCTGTGTCGAGGCGGTCAGGAGCGGGCCACGCGGCATCCATCAGCACTTCCAGGCCGGGCAGTGATTCGGCCGTCATCGAGGTCCTCCGTCCGCGGCTGCATGGCGCGCTAGCCAAAGAAGGGGCTCCCCGTTTTCCGGGGAGCCCCCTGAGGCTCATTTGTTGAAGCCACTGAGCCTGTTGAAGCTACTCTCCCTGCTTCCCCTCAAGCTTCTTGACCTCGGGCCTGAAGTCAACGCCGGCTTCCTTGCGCTGCTGCGGGGTGATGGGCGCCGGAGCGTCCGTGAGGGGGTCGTGGCCTCCACCGGACTTCGGGAACGCGATGACGTCGCGGATGGAGTCCACTCCTGCCATCAGGGCGACAACGCGGTCCCAGCCGAAGGCGATGCCGCCGTGCGGCGGGGCGCCGTACTTGAAGCCTTCGAGCAGGAAGCCGAACTTGGTCTGCGCATCCGCCCGGTCGAGTCCCATGAGTTCAAACACGCGCTCCTGGACATCGCGCTCATGGATACGGATCGAGCCGCCGCCGATTTCGTTGCCGTTGCAGACGATGTCGTAGGCGTAGGACAGCGCCGATTCCGGATCCTTGTCGAAGGTGTCCAGGAACTCCGGCTTGGGCGAGGTGAAGGCGTGGTGGACAGCTGTCCACTGGCCGCCGCCGACGGCGACATCTCCGGACGCTACTGCAGCGGCGGCCGGTTCGAACATCGGTGCGTCCACTACCCAGCAGAAGGCCCAGTCGTTGGGGTTGATCAGGCCTGTGCGGTGTCCGATCTCAACGCGGGCCGCGCCGAGGAGCGCACGGGACGGCGTCTTCTCACCGGCGGCGAAGAAGATGCAGTCGCCGGGCTTGGCGCCCACGGCGTCGGCCAGGCCGGCACGTTCGGTGTCGGTGAGGTTCTTCGCCACGGGACCGGCGAGCTCGCCGTCTTCCTTGTACAGCACGTACGCCAGGCCCTTGGCTCCGCGCTGCTTGGCCCACTCCTGCCACGCGTCCAGGGCACGCCGTGCCTGCGAGGCGCCGCCGGGCATGACGACGGCACCGACATAGGGTGCCTTAAAGACGCCGAAGTTGGTGTCCTTGAAGAATTCCGTCAGCTCGGTCAGTTCCTGGCCGAAGCGGAGGTCCGGCTTGTCGGAACCGTAGCGGGCCATGGCGTCCGCATAGGTGATGCGCTGGATCGGCGTCGGGATCTCGACGTCGATCAGCCTCCAGAGTGCCTGCACGATGTTCTCGCCGAGCGAGATGATGTCGTCCTGCTCCACGAAGCTGGCTTCGATGTCCAGCTGCGTGAACTCCGGCTGACGGTCGGCGCGGAAATCCTCGTCGCGGTAGCAGCGGGCGATCTGGTAATACTTCTCGAAGCCGCCCACCTGCAGCAGCTGCTTGAAAAGCTGCGGCGACTGCGGCAGCGCGTACCAGGAACCCGGGGCCAGGCGTGCGGGGACCACAAAGTCGCGGGCGCCTTCCGGCGTCGAACGCGTCAGCGTCGGGGTTTCGATTTCCACGTAGCCCTCACGGTGCAGGAGCTCGCGTGCGACGCGGTTGGCCTCTGAACGGAGGCGGAGGTTGCGGCTGGGGCCGGGACGGCGAAGATCCAGGTAGCGGTGCTTGAGCCGCGCCTCCTCGCCGACTTCCACGTGCTCGTCGATCTGGAAGGGCAGCGGCTCGGCGGTGTTGAGGATGATCACCTTGTCCGCCATGACCTCGATCTCGCCGGTGGCGAGTGCCGGGTTCTCGTTGCCCTCAGGGCGCTTGGACACCGTGCCGGTCACCTGCAGCACGTACTCGTTGCGCAGGCCGTGGAACACCTCTTCCTCACGGACCACGACCTGGGCGACTCCCGAAGCGTCACGCAGATCGACGAATGCGACACCACCGTGATCACGACGGCGACCTACCCAGCCGGCCAGGGTAACGGTTTGTCCAATATGCTCGGAGCGAAGCGACCCGAGGTCATGTGTGCGCAGCACAACATTCCTTTCAGAAGGAAGACAGAAGTTTTATTAGGATCGTTGCGGAACGATCCCGTCCGAGTTTACCCGCTGGAAAGGTCCCTGCCCCGCCATGACCAAGCATCAGCACCTGCAGCGGAGGCTCGGTGTGTTCGATGCCACGTCGATCGGCCTCGGATCAATGCTGGGTGCCGGCGTCTTTGTGGTGTTCGCCCCGGCCGCCGGGCTGGCGGGAACGCTGCTCGTCGTTTCCATCGTCATCGCAGGTGCCGTGGCCTACTGCAACGCCATGGCGTCCGCCCAGCTCGCAGCCAAATACCCGGAAAGCGGCGGCACGTATGTCTATGGCCGCAAGCAGCTCGGAGAATGGCCCGGCTTCATCGCCGGCTGGGGGTTTGTGACCGGCAAGACGGCGTCCTGCGCAGCAATGGCGCTGACGTTCGGGCAGTATGTCTCGCCGGATTTTGCCGTCCCTGTGGCCATCGCGGCCGTGGCCGTACTGACAGTGGTCAATCTTCTGGGCATCACCCGGACGGCGTTCCTGACGCGCATCCTGCTGGGCATCGTTCTGGCAACCCTCGTCTTTGTGGCTGCAGCCAGCATCCTTGGGCCTCATCCCGCGGATGCCGGCCCGTCGCCCTCCACTGCGGTCCCGGACGGCGCGGGCAGCGCCTGGGGTGTCCTTCCCGCCGCGGGCCTGATGTTCTTCGCGTTCGCCGGATATGCGCGCATCGCCACGCTCGGCGAAGAGGTTAAAGACCCTGCCAGGGTTATCCCGCGGTCCATCCTGGGCGCCCTCGCGGCAGCGTTTGGCATTTACCTGGCCTTGGCGCTGCTGCTGCTGGGGCACCTTCCCGTGCCCCAGCTCGCCGCCTCGTCGGCCCCGCTGCTGGAGGCGGTGACGAACTCGGATTTGGCTGCCGGCGCGGCCTTCGTGCAGGGCGGAGCCGCCGCGGCATCCCTGGGCGCGCTGCTGGCACTTATCACGGGAGTGGGACGCACGGCGATGGCCATGGCGCGGGAAGGGGATCTGCCGGGCCCGCTCGCCCGGGTCGGCGGACGCCACACGGTGCCGTTCGTCGCTGAACTGGCCGTTGCCGCCGTCGTGATTGTGCTGTTGCTGACCAGCAACGTACTGACCGTGGTGGGCTTTTCCAGCTTCGGCGTCCTCGTGTACTACGCGGTGGCAAACGCTGCGGCATACAGCCTTACGGACCGGCCATGGCACGCGCCGCGGTGGCTCAACGCAGTGGGGCTTGCGGGCTGCTTGGTCCTGGCCTTCACGCTGCCGGCGTCATCAGTCCTGACCATGGCGGCGGTGCTGGCAGCCGGCGTGGCAGGCCGGGCGGTGGTGCTGCAGCGGCGGGGCCGCCGCAGCACCAGCTGAGCATTACCGCCTGAGCTACACGAGCTGAGCAGCACCGCCGGCTGAAACGGGCCTACTCCGGGGAGGCACCCGTGACCCGGACGTACAGGTCTTCGTCCGACGGCGTCCACGTCGCCGGATCGGCGTCGACCTGCTCGCCCGAGCGGATGTCCTTCACCTGGTGCTTGCCGTCGTCGTCGGTAAACCAGACGAACGGAATGCCGCGGCGGTCCGCGAACTTGATCTGCTTTCCGAACTTCTCTGCCTTCGCGGCGACTTCGGTGGCGATGCCCCGGCTGCGCAGCTGCGTGGCGACGTCCTGGGCCTCGCCCCAGGTGTCGTCCGCGTTGAGGGCGACGAGAACGGCGGTGGGGACGGAGCGGGACGCCTTTGCCAGGTCCTGGCTGAGGATGCGGGACACCAGCCGGGTCACGCCGATGGAGAGCCCGACGCCGGGGAACTTCCGGTTGCCTTTGCTGGCAAGGGCATCGTAGCGGCCGCCCGAGCAGATGGATCCGAGCTGCTCGTGGCCGACGAGCACGGTTTCCACGACTGTTCCCGTGTAGTAGTCAAGCCCCCGGGCGATGCTCAAATCGGCAATGACCTTGCCCGGTGCCCGCTTCACGGCAGCCTCGATGACCTGCTCGAGCTCGTCCAGGCCCTCCTCGAGGAGCTCGTTGCTTACCCCGAGGGAGCGGACCTGGGCCACGAAGGACGTGTCCTCCGTGCGGATGCCGGCCAGCTTGAGGGCCGCCTGCGCCTGGTCATCGGTGGCACCGAGCTCGGTCTTGAGGAGCTCCGCCACCTTGGCCGGACCGATCTTTTCCAGCTTGTCGATGCTGCGCAGCACGCCCGCAGTGTCGTCCAGCCCGATGCCCCGGTAGAAGCCCTCGGCCAGCTTCCTGTTGTTGATGCGGAGACGGAAATCCGGAATCGGCAGCGCACTGAGCGCTTCCGCGATGACCAGTGCGATCTCGACGTCGTAGCGGAAGGGCAGGTCGCCGTCCCCCACCACGTCGATGTCAGCCTGGGTGAACTCGCGGGCCCGGCCCTCCTGCGGACGCTCGCCGCGCCACACCTTCTGGATCTGGTAACGGCGGAACGGGAACGCGAGGTAGCCGGCGTTCTCCACGACGTAACGGGCGAACGGAACCGTCAGGTCGAAGTGGAGGGCAAGCGCGTGGGGGTCGTGCTTCCCTTTGCCTGCACCAGTTGCGGCTTCATCTTCGTCGTCCTGAAGCCGGCTGAGACCATACACCTCTTTGTCGATCTCGCCCTTGCGCAGCAGCTGGCCCACCGTCTCCACTGCGCGGGTCTCGATGGAGGAGAAACCGTGCAGTTCAAAGGTGCGCCGCAGGCTGTCCAGGACATGCTGCTCCACCAGCCGCTCCTCGGGAAGCCACTCGGGGAATCCGGACAGGGAGGCTGTGCGTGCCATGGTGGAATTTCTCCTCAGGTAACCGACCGCCGGAGTCCGCTGCCCAGCATTCCGAAATCGCCATTGATCAAAAACGGCGGGCAAGGGCGGGAGTCCAGGCTGTCATGCATAAACTATGTGCGGCAGTCAGTTTATGCTTTTGGCGCCTGCATCTCTAATGCAGGCGCCGGAACAGGCTGCCGCGGTGCAGCTGCAGCCGGGGATGCCTTCAGCGGGTGACCCCGGGGGCAGCCCGATCAACGAGGAGGACCTGTGGCGGCATCTCCACGCGATATGCGTGAAGCCAGGCGGCGTATCCAGCAGATGGAAGCCAAGCGCGAGCTTCGCCGTGACCAGGAGAAGCGGCGCAGGCGGGACAACCTGATTGCAGGCGGCGCCGGAACGGCGGCGGTGATACTCGCCGTCGTGCTTCAGCTCGCGGTCTACTCCGGAAACCCGACCGAAGAGGAATTCGCGGCGGCCGAGGCGGGGCTGCAGTCCCCTTCCGCGTCGCCGTCAGCACCGGCCACCAACGCCGCCAACATTCCCAAGCCGGAAACAGCAGCGGGCAAGGTTTTCACCGGTGAACTCAAACTAAATCGCGGGGCCGTGGGAGTGCAGCTGGATGGCACCAAAGCGCCGCAGGCCGCAGCTGTGTTTAAGTCCCTCGCCGACCAGGGCTATTACAAGGGCGTGAGTTGCCACCGGCTCACCACCGCCGAGAATTTCGGCGTGCTGCAATGCGGCTCCAAAAGTGGTGACGGGCAGGGCGACCCCAATTACACCTGGGGTCCGCTGGAAAACACGCCCGCGGACAACAAGTATGCGGCCGGCACCATCGCGGTGGCCCGGACCGGCGGAAACGCCTATGGCAACGGGACACAGTTCTTCATTGTGTACAAGGACACCGTGATTCCGTCTGACGCCGCCGGCGGCTACACGGTGGTAGGCAAAGTGACTTCAGGACTGGACGTGGTCACAAAGATTGCGGCGGCAGGTCTTAAGCAGGGTGAAAATGCCACCGACGGCACGCCTGTGGAACCAGTCACGATAGACTCGTTTTCTCTGAAGTAATAAGCCCAGGTTCCCAAGCGGCCCCAGGTGAATTACGAGAGTATTTTCCTCCAAGCGAAAGACTTTTAGCGGTGACAGACAGTCAGAAATCCGACGAAACAGCAGCAGCAGACCTGATTGAGGCCCCGGCTCCTCCGGCCGGGCCCGAGGCGGCAGCTGCCGAAGGTACCCAGGCAGACGAATCGCAGCCGGCAGAAGCTCCGGAGGAGGCTGCACCGGCAGACGCTGCTCCTGCGGAAGCTGTTTCTGCAGAACAGGCACCCGCGGAGTCGCCCGCCGCCCGCCCGGCCCCGTCGCCGCGGCCCGCCCCGTCACCGGCAGCTTTTGCTGCGCGCCCGAAGGCAGGCCCCGCGGCCACTGTCGCGCCGGTGACCGCGCCTTCGGCCACGTCGCTCGCGGAAGCGGCCCGCTGGGGCCGTGTTGAAGGAGACGGCCACGTTTTCCTGACCATCGACGGCGAGGAACACCCGGTCGGCCAGTACCCGGACGTCAGCGATGACGAGGCCCTGGCCTACTTTGCCCGGAAGTACGACGACGTCGTGGCCCAGATCCTTCTGCTGGAGCAGCGGGTTGCGTCCAAGGCCCCCACCACCGATATGCAGAAGACTGTCACGCACCTGCGCGAGCAGCTGGCTGAGCGCAACATGGTGGGCGACATCCGTTCGGCTGAAGGCCGCCTGGACACGCTGGCCACACAGATCACCGAGCTCGAAAAGGCAGAGAAGGCACAGCACGACGCCGTCCGCGCAGCCGAACTGGCCGCGCGTGAGGCCATCGTCGCCGAAGCCGAAGCCATCTCGGGAACAGATCCGGCCCATATCCAGTGGAAGACCTCCAGCGCCAGGATGAACGAACTGTTCGAGAGCTGGAAGACCGCGCAAAAGAGCGGTATCCGCCTCGGCCGCAGCAATGAGGACGCCCTCTGGAAGCGGTTCCGTGCCGCCCGCACCGTGTTTGACCGCCACCGCCGCGCCTACTTCTCCCAGCTGGACAGCAACAACTCGGCAGCCAAGGCCGCCAAAGAAAAGCTGATCGCCGAGGCGGAGGCCCTGTCCTCCTCAACGGACTGGGGATTCGCTGCAGGCGAATACCGCCGCCTGATGGACGAGTGGAAGGCCTCCCCGCGCGCCAGCCGCAAGGACGACGACGCGCTGTGGGCACGGTTCCGTGCCGCCCAGGACGTCTTCTTCACGAACCGGCAGGCCGCGAACGACGAGATCGACCAGGAATACGCCGCCAACCTCAAAGTGAAGGAAGCCCTTCTCGAGGAGGCAAACACGATCCTTCCCGTCAAGGACCTCAATGCCGCCAAGAAGGCGCTGCAGTCCATCCGTGACCGCTGGGAGGACGCCGGAAAGGTGCCCCGCGCGGACATGGGACGGGTCGAGGCAGGACTGCGCAGGATTGAGGACGCCGTCCGGCAGGCCGAGGAGGAAAACTGGCAGCGTTCCAACCCTGAGACCAAGGCCCGCACCAACAGCGCCCTGAGCCAGCTCGAGTCCGCCATCGCCGGGCTCAAGGACGATCTGGAGAAGGCCGAGAAGGCCGGGGACCAGCGCAAGATCAAGGCCGCCCGGGAAGCCCTTGACGCCCGCCAGGCCTGGCTGGACCAGATCCAGCGATCCGCCAGCGAGCTCTCCTAGTCAGAATTTTGCAGGCCCCGCACCGGTTATCCACATGACCGAGGCGGGGCCTGTACGCGTTCCGGCCCGTCAGGCACGATGGCTGGATGGAAGCGTCCACAACGCCCGGCAGGGCGTCTCCGCGCACGTCGGTCCCACTCGCATCGGGCCCCTCTGACTCCCCCGGCCAGTTCCTGGACCTCTACGCGCCCGGGCAGCTGTTTTCGTCGCCCGAGCTGCAGTCCATGGCGGCCGACGGCGTGCTGACGCAGCTCCATCAGCACGGTTACACGGTGCCGGGCATGGAGGCTTCGCCGCAGCTGCGGGCACGCGCGGCAGCGAATGCGGTGCCGCCTGCCATCCGGCAACGTGTGGTGGCCGGACGGATGACGGCTGCCTGGATCTACGGGTGCGCCCGTGAACCGGACCGGATGGCTCTCCTCGTGGATGCCAAGCGCCGTATTTCCAGTCTGCGCGCAACCCGCGGCTGTACGCTCCATGAGGTACGGCTCGGTCCCTTTGACGTCGTCAGCCTCGGCGGCCTGATGGTTTCCAGCCCGCTGCGCACGGCGCTGGACATCGCCCTGCACGTGGACGCCGAGCGTGCCGTTCCGGCATTGCGCCAGCTGTTGGAAAGGCCCGAACTTGATGTCCGTGTCCGGTTGCTGGTGCTGGCAGTGGAGGCATCGCCCAGGCTGCCCCACAAGAAGGCGGCCTTGGACAAACTGGCCCTAGCTTCGCCGGCGGTTCCCTGTGGTCCGGTAGACATCAAAGACGCCGTCGATCCGCCGGACGGCGCTGAGCACGTGGCTCAGGTACTTGGGATCACCCATCTCGAAGGCAAACTTGGAGATGGCCACACGGTCCGTTGATGTGTGCACACTCGCGGCGAGGATGTTCACGTGGTTCTCCGAAAGCACGCGGGTGACGTCCGAGAGCAGCGACTTCCTGTCCAGGGCCTCCACCTGAATCTCCACGAGGAACACGCTGGACTGCGTCGGTGCCCAGTCAACATCCACGATCCTGTCCGGCTGGTCCTTCAGGTCGGAGATGTTCGTGCAGTCGGTGCGGTGCACGGAAACGCCCGAGCCCCGCGTGACGAACCCCAGGATGGGGTCTGGCGGCACCGGAGTGCAACAGCGCGCCAGCTTGACCCAGACGTCGCCTACGCCCCGGACCACTACGCCGGAGTCGGAGAAACGCGCCTTGCTGACCTGGGTGGGGATGCTGACCTCGGTGAGGTCATCTTCCGGCGTCTCGTTCCCGCCGAGCATGTCGATGAGCTTTTCCATGACGTGCTGCGCCGAGGTGTGCCCGTCGCCCACGCCCGCGTACAGCCCGGAGATGTCGACGTACTTGAATTCCTCGGCCACTGCGGCCAGCGCATCGTGGGTCATCAGGCGCTGCAGCGGCAGGTTCTGCTTCCGCATGGCGCGGGTCAGCAGCTCCTTGCCGCGGTCAATGGCCTCCTCGCGGCGTTCCTTGCTGAACCACTGGCGGATCTTGTTCCGTGCCCGGGCGCTCTTGACGAAGTGCTGCCAGTCCTGGCTCGGTCCGGCCCCTTCGGCCTTCGAGGTGAAGATCTCCACCCAGTCGCCGTGGTTCAGTTCGCTGTTGAGCGGCACGAGCTTCCCGTTGACCCGGGCGCCGATGGTGCGGTGCCCCACCTCGGTGTGCACCGCATAGGCAAAGTCCACGGGTGTGGAGCCGGCCGGCAGCGCCATGACTTCGCCCTTGGGCGTGAACACGAAGACTTCCCTGGCGTTGATCTCAAAGCGCAGCGAGTCCAGGAATTCACCTGGGTCGGAGGTTTCCTGCTGCCAGTCCACGAGTGACCGCAGCCAGCCCATGTCGCCGTCGCGGGGGCTGCCTGGCGCGGCGGCCGTGCGGTTGGGCTGGTCCTTGTATTTCCAGTGGGCGGCAACGCCGTACTCGGCCCGCCGGTGCATCTCGTGGGTGCGGATCTGGATCTCCACGGGCTTGCCGCCCGGCCCGATCACGGTGGTGTGCAACGACTGGTACATGTTGAACTTCGGCATGGCAATGTAATCCTTGAACCGCCCGGGAAGGGGGTTCCAGCGCGAATGCAGGGTGCCCAGCGCGGCGTAACAGTCACGCACCGAGTCCACCAGCACCCGCACGCCCATGAGGTCGTTGATGTCGTCGAAGTCCTTGTCCCGGACGATCATCTTCTGATAAATCGAGTAGTAATGCTTCGGCCGGCCGGTGATGGTGGCCTTGATTTTGGCGACGCGAAGGTCCTCGGCGATCTGGTTCCGGATCACGCTCAGGCTCTTTTCGCGCTCAGGTGTCCGGTCACCCACCATGCGGACTATTTCCTCATAGACCTTGGGGTACAGTGCGGCAAAGGAAAGATCTTCGAGTTCCCACTTGATGGTGTTCATGCCAAGCCGGTGCGCGAGGGGGGCAAAAATCTCGAGCGTCTCGCGTGCCTTGCGTGCCGACGACTCCGCGGACACGAAGCGCCACGTCCGGGCGTTGTGCAGCCGGTCGGCCAGTTTGATCATCAGCACGCGGATGTCCTTGGCCATCGCCACGACCATCTTGCGGACGGTTTCGGACTGCGCGGCCTCGCCGAAGCTGACCTTGTCCAGCTTGGTGACACCGTCCACTAGCATGGCCACTTCCGGTCCGAAGTCGGCCTTCAGGTCGTCGAGGGTATAGGGAGTGTCTTCGACGGTGTCGTGCAGCAGCGCAGCGGCCAGCGTGGTCCCGCTGAGCCCGAGTTCGGCGAGGATCGTAGCCACTGCCACGGGGTGCGTGATGTACGGATCGCCGCTCTTGCGCTTCTGTCCGCGGTGGCTCTGCTCGGCCACCACGAAAGCGCGCTGGATGAGGTCGAAGTCCTCTTTGGGATTGTTCGCCCGGACGGTCCGGAGCAGGGGCTCCAGGATGGGCGAATACGTTGCGGTGCCGCGGCCGGTCAGCCTCGCGAGCCGGGAACGGGTACGCTCACGCCGGCCGGGAAATGTGGGACGCACGCCGGAGTTGTCCACCGGCACACCCGGGCCGGGACGTCCGGCAGCCACGAGACCAGTCTGCGGACCCTGGCCCGAACCGTCATGACCGGCAGCCTCTGGCGCCGACGTCGAACGTTCTTCCAATGAAGCACCCCTCACGACCCGTTAATTATTCCAGTCTATTCCCGCCGCGGGCCTGCCTGATAACCGGAACGTCGCCGAACGACAGCACACCGACGCAAAAGGCCGGATACCGTCAAAACGACGGCGTCCGGCCTTCAGCTTGGGGCTGTCAGGCCTTGGCTGGTTCGGCGGAAGCCTTGGCGGCGGCGTCCGCACGGCGGTGCTCCACGCGCTTTGCCTGCTTGACCAGTTCTGGCTCGTTCTGACGCAGCCACGCGTACATGGGCGCGGCGATGAATATCGTGGCTGCCGTGCCGATCAGGATCCCGACGAACAGCGCCAGCGAAAGGTCCCGCAGGGTTCCGGCACCCAGCAGGCCGGCACCAATGAACAAGATCGCGGCCACCGGGAGAATGGCCACCATCATGGTGTTGATCGAACGGACGAGGGTCTGGTTGACGGCCAGGTTGACTTCCTCGCCGAACGTCCGCCGGGTGGATATGTCGATGTCGGCCGTGTTTTCGCGGATCTTATCGAACACCACCACGGTGTCATACAGCGAGTAGCTGAGCACCGTCAGGAAGCCAATGATGGCCGACGGCGTCACTTCAAAGTCGCTGAGGGCGTACACGCCGGCCGTAATGAACATCGTCACCACCATGCCCGCGATCGCCGACAGGGACATCTTCCAGGTCCGGAAGTACAGCGCCATGAGGACGGTCGCCAGCCCCACGAAGATCACCAGGCCGATGAGCGCCTGCTTGGTGACGTCCGCACCCCAGGTGGGCCCGACGAACGTCGAGGTCACCTCGTTATCGGTGACGCCGTAGGCAGTGGTCAGGCCTTCCTTGATTTTCAGGGTTTCGTCATCCGAAAGCTTGTCCGTCTGGATGCGCATCGTGGTCCCGGCGACGTTGGCGACGCGGGGAACACTGCCCGGGACGACGTCCTCCACGGCCTTTTCGCCGAGTCCCGCGTCCGTGCTCTTGACGTTGGAAACGGTGAATTCCGAGCCACCCCGGAACTCGATGCCCAGGTTGAACCCGCCCTTGACCACCGGGATAAGGATCGACAGTGCAACCGCGGCAAGCGCGATCAGGAACCACAGTTTCTTCCGCTCGACAAAGTCGTAGGAGCGTTTTCCCGTGTAGAGCTCGTTACCGAATGTCGCAAAGCTTCTAGCCATTACTTGCCCTCCTTGTTGGCGCCCTTGGAGGAACCCGCAAGCTGCTGCTGCTTTTCCGCGAGGCGTCGTTCTGCGATCGTCATCCGGCGCTCCGCCTCGGCTGACGCTCCCGTATTCTTGGCGCGCACGACGGCGGGCCTTTCCTCCGGGGTCCGGATCCTGCCGGCGCCCCTGTAGAGCGGGACGGCGCCCAGGCGTTCGGGGTCGAGGCCCGAGAACCGGTGGCCTTCACCGAAGAAGCGGGTCCGGGCCAGGAGCTGGAGGGTCGGGTGTGTGAACATGAAGACGACAATCAGGTCGGCGATGGCGGTCAGGCCGAGGGTGAAGGCGAAGCCGCGCACGTTACCGACGGCCACGAAGTAGAGCACCAGTGCCGCCAGGAGGTTGACCGCCTTGGAGGCCAGCACCGTGCGCTTGGCCCGCTTCCATCCGTTCTCAACGGCCGAAACCAGGCCGCGGCCCTCACGGAGCTCATCACGGATGCGTTCGAAGTACACAATGAACGAGTCGGCGGTCTGGCCGATGGCGACGATGATACCGGCGACGCCTGCCAGGGACAGACGGTAGTTTTCCGTCCAGCCAAGAACGGCGATCGCCAGGTAGGTCAGTGCACCGGCCACAACCAGTGAGGCGATGGTGACGAAGCCGAGGGCCCGGTACTGGAACAGGGAGTAGACAACCACGAGCAGCAGCCCGATCAGGCCTGCCAGCAGCCCCATCCGGAGCTGCTCACCACCCAGGGTCGCCGAAATCTGCTGCTCACTCTGAATGTCAAAGCTGATGGGCAGCGCGCCGAATCGCAGCTGGTCGGACAGCGCTTTGGCGGACTGCTCGGTGAATCCGCCGGTGATCTGCGGCCGGCCGTCGGTGATCACGGCCTGGGACCGCGGAGCGGAGATGACCTGGTCATCGAGGACGATGGCGAACTGCGACTTGGGATCGGTACCGGTATCTCCGCCGGCCGCCACGTAGAACTGGTTGAGCCGTTCGGTGACCGTCTTGAACTTGGCCGTACCCTCGGCGTTGAACTGGATGTTGACTGCCCACTCGTTGGTGACAGCACCCTGGGCGCCCTGCTGGAGCTGGAACGTGGAACCCTGGATCTCGACGCCCTTGACCTCAACCGGGCCCAGAATGTACTTGATCGCCGGGGTCTCGTCGGTGGCCGGCTCGCAGGTGACCAGAGGCTTGGCGGGATCCGAGCGCTCCTGCTTGTCCTGTGCAGGATTGGCACAGTCCAGTGCCTCAAACTGCTTCATGATGTCCGCTGTGATCCAGTTCGAATCGCTGCCGTTCTCCGGCTTGGCGGTGGGCTTGGGCAGTTGCGCCTCCGGGGTGCGCTCTGCCGCAGGAACCGGCGTTCCGGGCCCGTTCAACAGCACAGGACGGAAGTTCATGTCGGCCGACGCCTGGATCAGCGCCCGGGTCTCCGAGGAGGGCGTGCCCGGAAGGCTCACCACGACGTTGCGGCCGGACTGGGTGCTGATTTCAGCCTCAGCGACACCCGAACCGTCGACGCGCTGGCGGATGATCGCGACGGCCTGGTTGAGCTGCTCCTCGTTGATGTCCGAACCGCCCTCCACCTTGGGCGCCAGGATCATCTGGGTGCCGCCCTCAAGGTCAAGGGCCAGCTTGGGGGTCCAGCTGGCTTGTCCGGCCATGGTGCCGCCCGCGAGGACGGCCGTCATGACAGCCAGAATTACGCCAAGCCAGACCAGCACCCTGATGGCTGATTTCTTGTGGCCAGTTCGTGCCATTGTCGATCTTTCTGTTGTTACGGAGCAGCCGCCGGTGCGGGCTGGGCGCCCGTCCCGACGGCGGGCCGCGGCCGAAGAGATAATAAGCGGCGCGCTAACGCGCCGGCGGACTAGATGTCCTTCTTGCCTTCGTCATTGCTGCGCTTCGCGGCGTCGTCCTGGGCTTCGGCCGTCGTCGGCGTGCTGCCCTCGGTGTCGGCGGTAAGGGACGAAGCGTCGTCCGGCACGGGGGTGGTGTCAGCCGCCGCGGGCTCCAGGATCTTGGTGACGGCCTGGCGGTGGACGGTGGCCAGGTTGCCGGGAGACAGTTCCAGCACAACCTTGTTCTCCTCGTTATCGATCGAGACGATGCGGCCGAAAAGGCCGAAGCTCGTCATGACCTCAACGCCGGGAGCGAACTGCGACTGCAGCGCGGCCTGCTGCTGCTGCGTCTTCTTGTTGCGGCGGAACATCATGAAGATAAAGATGCCGAGCATGACGAACAGCAGGATGGTCATGATGTCGATGCCGCCACCGGCCTGAGGCTGGGCCTGGGCAGTTATATTTCCGAACACGTGGAAGTTCCATTCTGTACTTGCGTAGCTGGTTGACAGCAGCGTCCGTTTCGCGCCGCACTCCCGGGCAGGATACATGCCCGGGTCGACCGCCCCCCGGAGGGCCGGCCACGGAAACGAAGACACGGACGTGCCGAGCGTCATTCCAGTCTAGAGGGAAAAGCTGAAAGGCCGCTGTTATTGGGCGTTTGAGATCCAGTCCGCAGCGGATTGTTCATCTTCCGGGTCCGATCCGAACAGGTCCAGAGCCTCCTGCCCGAAGACGCCGTCGGGAACGGCGAATCCCAAGTGGGTCCATGCCGGGGCCATGGCGATGCGTCCCCGGGGCGTCCGGCCGAGGAGCCCCTCCCGGACCAGGTACGGCTCGGCAACGGTCTCGACCGTTTCGGGTTCCTCGCCGACGGCGATCGCCAGCGTGGAGAGGCCTACCGGCCCTCCGCCGAATTTGGTGATGAGCGCCTCGAGCACGGACCGGTCCAACCGGTCCAGGCCGCGCTTGTCCACTTCGTACATGTCCAGCGCGGCCGAGGCGGATCTGGCGTCGATCTGCTCAATGCCGTGCACCAGGGCCCAGTCCCTCACCCTTCGCAGCAGCCGGTTGGCGATTCGCGGCGTCCCGCGGGACCGTCCGGCGATTTCGCTGAACCCTGCCGAGTTCACCTTCAGGTCCAGGAGACCGGCGGACCTGCGCAGGACCAGCTCCAGCTCCTCCACGGAGTAGAACTCCAGGTGACCGGTGAAACCGAACCGGTCACGCAGCGGTCCAGGCAGCAGCCCGGCGCGGGTGGTGGCGCCGACCAGGGTGAATGCCGGCAGTTCCAGCGGGATGGCCGTGGCTCCGGCGCCCTTTCCCACCACAATGTCCACCCGGAAGTCCTCCATCGCCATGTAGAGCATTTCCTCCGCGGGCCGGGACATCCGGTGGATTTCATCAAGGAAAAGGACCTCGCCCTCAGACAGCGACGAAAGGATGGCGGCGAGATCCCCCGCATGCTGGATCGCCGGACCGCTGCTGATCCGGAGGGGTGCGTTCATTTCGGCTGCGACAATCATGGCCAGCGTGGTTTTGCCCAGGCCCGGCGGACCGGAGAAAAGCACGTGGTCGGCGCTGCGGCCGCGCATCCGGGACGCCTGCAGCACGAGGGACAACTGTTTGCGGACACGGTGCTGGCCCACGAAATCGTGCAGGTTCTTGGGCCGCAGGGCGGCCTCGATCGCCTTTTCCTCGGGTTCTTCCCCTCCGGCGACGAGGGACGGCTCAGCCACGGCTGCCTACCCTGTTGCCGGCACGGGCGCCGTCCTGGCCAAGCCACCGCAGCGTGGTCCGCAGTATTTCGGCGACATTGCCCCGGTCGGCAAGGTCGGGCGCGTCGGCCAGGGCTTTGTCGATGCTGCCGGTGGCATCCTTTTCGGACCAGCCGAGGCTGGTCATGGCGGCCACCACCTGCGGCTTCCAGACCGCTTCCCCGGACGGGGCAGGCGCTGCAGTCGGCGCAGTGCCTTGGGGAACCAGCTTGCCGGCCAGTTCCAGCACGATGCGCCCGGCGACCTTAGGGCCGATCCCGGGAACTTTCGTGAACGTTTTGCTGTCCCCGGTGTGGGCAGCGACGCGAATGGCTTCCGGGTCATGGACCGCCAGCACCGCGAGGGCAAGCCGCGGCCCCACCCCGCTGACGCTGAGCAGGACATCAAAGACCTCACGCTCGTCGTCGCTGGCAAATCCGAAGAGTGTCAGGGAATCCTCCCTGACGATCAGTGAGGTGAAGAGTTGACCCTCCTCGCCCGCGCGGAGCCGGCTGAGGGTCCGCGGGGTGGCGTTCACGCTCATCCCGGCGCCGTTGAGGTCGATCACGGCGGTGGACAGGCCCACCTGCGCTACGGTTCCGCGAAGAAAACTTATCAAGGCCGGGCTCCTGAACTACCGCCGGAAAAAGACCGACTATCCGAACATATCTACGAATACCCTAACAAGTTCCCCGGTCATATACCCGGACACTCACCGGGCGCGCCGCGCCTTGGCTTCCGCTTCCGCCCACGCCCGCTGGGCCGGAGTCAGCGAACTGCTGCCCGGTCCGGTGGTGGCAACCGCGGCCCCGCTGCCGGCCCGCCACGCGTGGGTTATGGCCAGGGCGAGGGCATCGGCGGCGTCTGCCGGCCGCGGCGGGGCGTCCAGCCGCAGGATCTTGGTCACGAGCTTCGTGACGGCGTCCTTGTTGGAGTTGCCACTGCCCGTCACCGCCGCTTTGACTTCCGACGGCGTGTGGAGCGCCACCGGGATTCCCCGCCGGGCGGCTGCTGCTATCACGACGCCGGAGGCCTGGGCGACGCCCATGACGGTACTGACGTTGAGCTGGGAGAAGACCCGTTCCACGGCCAGCACGTGCGGTTCATACCGGTCGAGCCACTCGTCGATGGCGAGGGCAATGACCAGCAGACGCTGATCCAGGGTCTCCTCGGCCGAGGTCCCCACCACGCCCACCGCAACCATGGTGGCGCGACGGTTCTTTTCCACGTCCACCACGCCGATGCCGCAGCGGGTGAGGCCGGGATCGACGCCCAGGACACGCAGCGTCAAGGCCGGGCCTCGAAATCACAGCAGGGCTGCGGGATCACTCGGCTTCCAGCGCGGCCTGCACTTCGTCGCTGAGGTCGGCGTTGCTGTAGACATTCTGGACGTCGTCCAGGTCTTCCAGGGCATCAACGAGTTTCATGAACTTTTTGGCGGCATCCAGGTCGAGGGGCACCTCCATGGACGGCACGAACTCAGCTTCGTCGGTGTCGTATTCGATCCCGGCCTCCTTGAGTGCGTCGCGGACGGCCTGGAGGTCCTTCGGATCCGAGTGAATTTCGAAGGTGTCGCCGTTGTCCTTGACTTCCTCGGCGCCGGCGTCGAGGACTGCCATGAGGACGTCGTCCTCGCTGAGCTCGTTCTTCGGCAGGGTCACCACGCCCTTGCGGGTGAACAGGTAGCTGACCGACCCGGGGTCGGCGATGGTGCCGCCGTTGCGGGAAATGGCGAGACGCACCTCGGAGGCGGCGCGGTTCTTGTTGTCGGTGAGGCACTCGATCAGCAGCGCTGAGCCCTGCGGGCCGCGGGCTTCGTACATGATCTCCGTGTAGTCCACCACTTCGCCGGTGAGCCCGGCACCGCGCTTGATGGCACGGTCGATGTTGTCGTTCGGCACGGAGGTCTTCTTGGCCTTGGTCACGGCCAGTTCCAGCCCGGGGTTGCCGGCGAGGTCCGGTCCGCCCATGCGCGCCGCGACTTCGATGTTCTTGATCAGCTTGGCGAACGACTTTGCCCTGCGGCTATCAATGATGGCCTTCTTGTGCTTGGTCGTTGCCCATTTGGAGTGGCCTGACATGCTTTACGCTTCTCCTCTGATCATGCGGATAAAAAGTTCATGCACGCGCTTCTCCCCTGTCACTTCCGGGTGGAAGGAGGTGGCCAGCAGTTGGCCGGAACGCACTGCAACAATTCTAGCTGTCCCCTGCAGATCGGCTGCGTGGGAGGCATGGGCCGGGTCTGCCGGCTCCACCTGGGCAAGGACCTCGACGTCCGGCCCCACCCGTTCCACCCACGGGCCGCGGATGAAAACGGCGTGCACGGGAGCGACACCCTGTTCGGTGGCGCTGAAGTCCAGGCCCCTGAACTCAAGGTCGGTCTCGAAAGATTCCCGCTGGCGCCCGAAGGCATTGCGCCGCACGGTGATATCCAGGCCGCCAAAGGTCTGCTGCGGATTGCCGGCAAGATCGGTGGCGGGGTCCGCAATGTCATGGGCGAGGAGGATCATCCCGGCGCAGGATCCATAGACGGGCAACCCTTCGGCGATGTGCTTCCGCAGCGGGTCCGCGAGCTCAAAGGCCCGCGCCAGCTTGTCAATGGCAGTGGATTCTCCCCCGGGAATAATGAGCCCGTCCAGGCCGTCAAGTTCCGCCGGACGGCGGACCCCGACGCCGGTAGCGCCGGATGCCTCCACGGATCGGAGGTGCTCGCGAAAGTCGCCTTGGAGCGCCAGGACGCCGATGCGCAACCCTGAACCGATACCTGGACGAACGCGCGGCTCCGCGGCAGAAAGGGGATTGGTCATCCAATAATCATAGTGTCCCGGGAGCTGGATCCGGCCCCCGCCGGCAGGGCGACCGCCCGTTCCATGCCTCAACTGGGATATATTACAGAGCATGTTTTCCTTCAGCGTTCCGCTCGGCAAGCTCGTCCGCCGGGTCACCCGGCTCAGGGGCGGAGGCTCCGCTTTTCCAGGTCTGGTGGTCGAAAAAATCGATCCCGGCTTCATGCAGCGGACACTGTCCACGCTCCCCCACGGGGTGGCGGTGGTCAGCGGAACCAACGGCAAAACCACCACCACGAAGATGGTGGTGGAGCTCCTGGAAAGCCAGGGCCTGAAGGTCTTCACCAACCGCACCGGCAGCAACTTCACGCGCGGCGTTGCCGCAGCCCTGCTGGGCGACGTCGACTGGCGGGGACGCCTTGATGCCGACATTGCGGTGCTTGAACTTGATGAAGCCCATGCAGTGCACTTCGTCAACCGGGTCCCGCCCCGCTACAGCCTCCTGCTGAACGTGCTGCGCGACCAGCTGGACCGCTTCGGGGAAATCGACAAGACGGCCCAGCTCCTGCAGCACATCGCCGACAAGACCACCGGGACGGTGGTCTTGAACCGCGAGGATCCGCGGGTGGCGCGGATCGCCGAGACACTGCACGGACCTGACGTCCGCTACTTCGGCCTCGACGATTCCCTGCTGGGCACCTTTCCCAGCGACGACGAGCTGCGCGCCGGACCCGGCAGCCCCACTCCGGCGGCTGTCCCCCAAAGGCCGGCTGCCGACGTCGTGCTTCGCAAAGTGGGTGCCGACAGCGCCGACTTCGAGTACGACGGCGCCACGGTCACCACCTCAATGAAGCTCCGCGGCGTCTACAACATCTTCAACGCCGCTGCGGCCCTGGTGCTGGCCCGCAGCATCTGCGGCAGCGGTGCTGCGACGGCGGACCACGCTGCCCTGCTCGACGCGCTGTCCAAGGTGGCTCCCGCCTTCGGCCGCGGCGAAAGCCTGGTGGTGGACGGGCTGCCGCTAGACCTCGTGCTCGTGAAGAACCCCAGCGGGTTCCGGCTGGGACTGAAGTCCTTCCCCTCGGGCGGGTACGCCACCATGATCGCGATCAACGACAACTACGCGGACGGGCGGGACATGTCCTGGCTGTGGGACGTCGATTTCGAATCGCTGCGGGAAGACGGCGTGGACCAGGTCAGCGGCTCCCGCGCCTATGACATGGCCCTGCGCCTGCAGTACGACGAAGTGGCCGTCCGCTCTGTCGACACGGAGATTGCCCCTGCGCTGGCCGCCTTTATCGCCGGTGCGAAGGACAAGCCGAAGCGCGTATTCTGCACATATACGGCCATGCTCGCCATTCGCCGTGAGCTCTCCAAAATCACCACAGTGGAGGTGGTCTCATGACCCCCGGGGCGTCAGGCAGCAAGGGGACCATCCGGGTCCTGCAGCTTTATCCGCGCGACATGAACATCTACGGTGACTGGGGCAACGCACTGGTGCTGCAGCAGCGGCTGAAATGGCATGGCTACACGCCGGAACTGCTCGATTACAACCCGGGCGACGATTTTCCCGACGAGGTGGATGTGATCGTCGCCGGCGGCGGGCAGGACAGCGGCCAGTTGGTGATCCAGGACGACCTGCAGATGAGGGCGGACACCCTTCGGGGCCTTGCGGAGGACGGCGCACCCATGCTGGTGATCTGCGGCCTCTACCAGTTGTTCGGGCACTTCTTCAAGACCCGCTCGGGCACCGTTATTCCGGGCATCGGAATCCTGGATGTGGAGACCCACGGAACGGACGAACGCCTGATCGGCAACGTGAAGGTGACCACCCCCGAGTTCGGCGAGGTCCTTGGCTACGAAAACCACAGCGGCCAGACGACCCTCGGCCCCGGGGTTATGCCCCTGGGCACCGTTGAAAAAGGGACCGGCAACAACAGCAAGGATGGCCACGAGGGCGCCCGCTACCGCAATATCGTAGCGAGCTACCTTCACGGGTCGCTGCTCCCCAAGAACCCGGCCATCGCGGACTTCCTGATCCGGAACGCCGCCGAACGCAAGTACGGGTCCTTCACGCCAGGCGAACCCGACGACCGCTTCGCCGTGCTTGCCAGGGAACACGCGGCCCGCCGGCCGCGCTGAACAGGGCCGCTACTTCTCCTTGCTGATCAGGAGTTCGTGGGCCCCCGCCTTCGCGGCCCCCATCGATTCCACCACGGCCTTGGTCCGCTGCCGGGTTTCGGCGTCAGCTGCTGGGCTTGCACAGACGCCCTGCGGTGCGTCGGATGCAACGGAACACCAGCGGTAGGGCGCGTTGACAATGACTGACGGTGCCCAGCCGAGGTCGGCCGCCGTCCATTTGCCCGCTGCATCCTGGCTGAACTGGGCACGGACCAGCAGACCTTCGTTGTTGACCGCATAGACCGGCGAGAGTTCCGTCACGCCGTTGCCCAGGCCGTAGACGATCCACGTTCCCTTGTACTTTTCAATCGGCAGCACCGAGTGCGTGTGGTGGCCGTAGATCATGGTGAACTGTCCGCTGTCCACCAGCGCGTGGGCCGTCTCCTGCTGCTGCACATTCGGGACACTGGCGTATTCGTCCCCCGCATGCATGACCCCGAGCACGATGTCCGCGCCGAGCTGCCGAGCCTTCTTCGCCTTGGCGATCATGGTCGGGGCGTCGAGCATGTCCACCTGCCAGTCCTGTTCCGGGATCTGGCCGTTCAGGCCGTACGTGCCCTGGATGACCGCGATGTCGGCGGCCGCCGTCGGCATGATTAGGATGCCGTTCGAATCCGCCTCGGTCCGGTAGGAGCCGGTGTGCTGCAGCCCGGAGGCGTCCAGCGCGTCCAGCGTCCGGACCAGGCCTGCCGTACCCTGGTCGATGGTGTGGTTGCTTGCTGTGGTGCATGCCTGGTATCCCACGGCCTTGGCTGCCGCGATGATCTGCGGCGGCACATTGAACGACGGGTACGCCGAGAACGGGCCCGCCGGGGCCGCCACGGGAGTCTCTTGGTGGCAAATGGCGAGGTCGCTCTGCTCGATATACCGCCGCTGGCCCTCCAGCAGCGGTCCGAAGTCCAGTCCCTTGGAACCCGCCGCCAAGGCATCCTGGCGGGCCTGCTCCCACAGCTGTGTGTGCACCAGCATGTCGCCGGTGACCACCACGGAGGTACAGCGGACAGCCCGGCATTCAGGCCCGGCACCGGGCGTCGGCGCCTGGCTGGGAACCGGGTTCTGGCTGGAGGTCGCGTCTTGGCTGGAAGCGGGTGCACCGGACGATTCCGTGGCCGGCGGAACTGACGCGCTGGGCGACGTACCCGGTGATCCCGCCGGCGCAGCAGCTGTTGCGCTGGCGCTCCCCTGCCCGGGGCCGCCGTCGGATCTGCCCTGGCCGTTGCCCTGCCCGGCAATGACTCCGCAGGACGCCAGCGCTGCAATGAGTGCCGCCGCCGCAAAGGCCCGGGCAGTGCGGCTGATCAGCATGGTGTATGTATTCCCCATATCCGCCATCCTACGGTGGCACACCATCCAAAAACGCGCACGCTGTCATTGTGAACGCCGCGCCTGCATGAAAGGGTTGCTTCATGACTAATCCCCTGCTGAGCCCGAGCGGATTGCCGTTCGGGCTGCCTCCCTTTGAGGCCATCGAGGACACCCACTACGCCGAGGCCGTGGACGCCGGCCTGGCCGAACACCTGGCCGAGATCCAGGCCATCGCAGGCAACCCCGACCCGGCGACGTTCGAGAACACCGCGCTGGCCATGGAACGCTCCGGCCGCCTGCTGCAGCGGGCTGCTTCGGCATTCTTCACCGTGGTATCGGCGGACGCTTCGGAGGCGATCCAGGATCTCGAAACGGAACTCGCGCCGCGATTCGCTGCCCATCAGGATGCCGTCTACCTCAACCGGGGCCTGTACGAACGCTTCGCCGCCATCGACATAGCAAACCTCGATGCCGAGTCCGTCCGGCTTGTCGAGGAGTACCTCAAGGAGTTCCGGCAGTCCGGGATCCAACTCGATGACGAAGGCCAGGAAAAGCTCAAGGAGCTGAATGCGGAATTGTCGCGCCTTGGCACGGAGTTCGGACAGCGCGTCAAGGATGCGATGAAGAGTGCCGCCCTGCTGTTGGACGACGCCGTGGATCTGGCGGGCCTGCCGGCCGACGACGTCGCCAGCGCAGCGGAAGCGGCCCGTGTGGCGGGCCACGAGGGAAAGTTCCTGCTCACGCTCATCCAGCCCAGCAACCAGCCCGCCCTCGCCGCGCTGGAGAACCGGGGCGTCCGCCGCCGTCTTTACGAGGCATCCATCGCCCGCGGCAGCAGCGGCGGGAGCCTTGACGTGCAGGACCTGGTCAAGTCCATGGTGCGGCTGCGCGCCGAGAAGGCCGCCCTGCTGGGCTTCGGCAACTTCGCCGAACTCGTGGTGGACCGGCAGACGGCCCCGGATTTCGAGGCGGTCCGGTCCATGCTCAACCGGCTGGCCCCGGCCGCTGTCCGGAACGCTGACACAGAGGCTGCGGCCCTGGCCGAGAGTGCCGGGCACCCGCTCGAGGCATGGGACTGGTCCTACTATTCCGCGAAGGTGCGCCGAGAACGCTATGCGGTGGATGAGCAGGCCATCAGGCCCTACTTTGAACTGGACCGGGTCCTCGTGGACGGAGTGTTCTTCGCTGCCACCTCGCTGTATGGCATCACGTTCCACGAGCGTCCGGATCTCTCCGGCTATCATGCCGATGTCCGCGTCTGGGAAGTGCGCGACGCCGACGGCTCCGGGCTGGGACTGTTCCTGGGGGACTATTACACGCGGGAATCCAAGCGCGGCGGAGCCTGGATGGATTCCCTGGTCGACCAGTCGGCCCTCCTGGGCACCCAGCCCGTGGTGATCAACAACCTCAACATCTCCAAGCCGCCGGCCGGTGAGCCCACGCTCCTGACCCTGGATGAGGTCCGCACCCTTTTCCACGAGTTCGGGCACGCCCTGCACGGGCTTTTTTCCGAGGTCACCTATCCGCGGTTTTCGGGCACCAACGTGCCCCGGGACTTCGTGGAGTATCCGTCGCAGGTCAACGAAATGTGGCTCATGTGGCCGGAGGTCCTGGCAAACTATGCCCGCCACCATGCCACGGGCGAACCGCTCCCCCAGGATGTTGTGGACCGGCTGAACGAGTCACGGCTGTGGGGCGAGGGTTTCGCGACCACCGAATACCTCGGCGCAGCGCTGCTAGACCTGGCGTGGCACGTGCTGGACGCCGGCAGCGTTCCGCAGGACGTGGTGGAGTTCGAGGCGAAGGCCCTGGCCGCGGCCGGCGTGGCGCACACGCTCATCCCGCCGCGGTACCGCACCGGCTACTTCCAGCACATCTTCGCGGGCGACTACTACGCCGCCGGCTACTACTCCTATATCTGGAGTGAAGTCCTTGACGCAGAGACCGTGGACTGGTTTGTCGAGAACGGAGGGCTCAACCGGAACAACGGGGACCGATTCCGCGCGGAGCTCCTCGCGCGTGGCAACAGCCGGGATCCGCTCGAGTCCTTCCGCACCTTCCGCGGCCGTGATGCCGCCCTTGAGCCGCTGCTGAAGCGCCGCGGCCTCGAGTAACCCAAGAAACAACGACGCCGGCCGGTCACCTCACAAGGTGACCGGCCGGCGTCGGATCTAAGCCTGGCGACAATGCCGCCTAACTCTCTCGGCTTAATAAGAGAGGGCGCCGAGGCTCAAGAAGCGGGGCGCCCAGCGCCACGCTCCTTGAGAAGCGCCCGAACGCTACCAGCCGCGCTCGGCGAGGCGGTGCGGCTGCGGGATCTCGTCCACGTTGATGCCGACCATGGCTTCGCCCAGGCCGCGGGAGGCCTTCGCGATGACGTCCGGGTCATCGAAGAAGGTGGTGGCCTTCACGACGGCGGCCGCGCGCTGGGCCGGGTTGCCGGACTTGAAGATGCCCGAGCCGACGAACACGCCGTCGGCGCCGAGCTGCATCATCATTGCGGCGTCGGCCGGGGTGGCGATGCCGCCGGCGGTGAAGAGCACCACGGGCAGCTTGCCGGTGGAGGCAACTTCCTTGACCAGTTCGTACGGTGCCTGCAGTTCCTTGGCCGCGACGTACAGCTCGTCCTCGGGCAGGGCCGCGAGCTTGAGGAGCTCGGCGCGGATCTGGCGCATATGCGTGGTGGCGTTGGAGACGTCGCCGGTGCCGGCCTCGCCCTTGGAGCGGATCATCGCCGCGCCCTCATTGATGCGGCGCAGCGCCTCACCGAGGTTGGTGGCACCACAGACGAAGGGAACGGTGAAGTTCCACTTGTCGATGTGGTTGGTGTAATCGGCCGGGGTCAGGACCTCGGACTCGTCGATGTAGTCCACGCCGAGGGACTGCAGGACCTGCGCCTCGACGAAGTGGCCGATCCGGGCCTTGGCCATGACCGGCACGGAGACGGCGTCGATGATCTTGTCGATCATGTCCGGATCGGACATGCGCGACACGCCGCCCTGGGCGCGGATGTCGGCCGGGACGCGCTCGAGCGCCATCACGGCAACGGCACCGGCGTCTTCGGCGATGCGGGCCTGTTCGACGTTGACGACGTCCATGATGACGCCGCCCTTGAGCATCTCTGCCATGCCGCGCTTGACGCGGTTGCTGCCCGTGACGCTGTTGGCGGACGAGCCGGCTTCGCTGCTTACATCAGGTGTAGACACAAAAACCCCTATGGGTAGATAGACGTTGCTGGATCCGGTCTCTCGACCCGGTGCAGACGGCACACAATGCCCCAATTCGCACACACCGGATTCCCGGATCCATGGACCAGGTAGTCCTAATACTAGTCCCACCGTGGCGGCGGGGCTTAATCAGGGTTGCGCTGTGTCCTGGGTGGCCTGGCGGCGGACCGCCAGCACGCGCTGCACCACGGTGACGAGGCTGGCACCGGCAAGCAGCACCAGGGTCACGAACAGCACGATGCTCGGCAGTCCCAGCCCGGTGAAGCCGGTAACGACGAGCAGCGAAACAAGGCGTTCGGCGCGTTCGGCGATGCCCACATTCGCCTGGAAGCCCAGGGACTCAGCCTTGGCCCTGACGTAGGACACCACCATGCCCAGGACCAGGCAGACGACGGCGGCGACGGCAATCGCGGTATCCCCTCCGCCGGTGAAAAACCAGATGGCCACGCCTGCGAACAATGCGCCGTCGGCCAGCCGGTCCAGGGTGGAGTCCAGGAAGTTGCCCCAGGCGCCTTCGCGGTCCTGCATCCTCGCCATGATGCCGTCGATGACATCGGAGAAGATGAAGGCGGTGATGAAAAGGGTCCCCCACCAGAGCTGCCCGAGCGGGTAGAACACGAGTGAGCCGATCACCACGCCGGCAGTGCCGACAATGGTGATGGCGTCCGGAGAGACACCCATTTTCAGCAGCCAGCGGGCAAGCGGGGAGAACAGCGCGGTGAAGAAACCGCGGGCATGCCTATTCAGCATGCGTCTCCCCCGGCCATGCTTCGGCCACCTGCTGGCGCACTTCGTCGAGTGTCTGCGTGATCGCCTTGGTCTGGGCGATGATGGGGAAGAAGTTTCCATCCCCGCCCCACCGCGGAACGATGTGCTGGTGCAGGTGCCCGGCAATCCCTGCCCCGCCCACCACGCCCTGGTTCATGCCCAGGTTGAATCCGCCAGGATTTGCCACCTTCCGCAGCACGCGCATGGCTGTCTGCGTGAGATCGGCGAATTCGGCGGTCTCCTCGACGGTCAGGTCCGTGTAGTCAGGAACGTGGCGGTACGGGCACACGAGCAGGTGGCCGGGGTTGTAGGGAAACAGGTTCAGCACCACGTAGCTGGTGCGGCCGCGGTACACGATCAGGGATTCCTCATCGGTGCGGGCCGGAGCAACGCAGAATGGGCAGTCGTCCTGGTTCTTGTACTGGTGCTGCCCGCCCTTGATATATGCCATGCGGTGCGGAGTCCAGAGGCGCTGGAAAGCGTCCGGAACGCCGGCGAGGCCAAAGTCGTCCGTCACCTCGGCGTCGCCGGAATAGCCTGCGCCTGTGTTCTCCTGCACGTGTGCCTCTCGTTCGCGGCTAGCTGGTCCGGTTGCGGACGGCGTCCACGATCCGCTGGACCGCCTCTGCCACCGGCACGCCGTTGTCCTGGCTGCCGTCGCGGAAACGGAACGACACCGCTCCCGCTTCGGCGTCCTCGCCGCCGGCGATCAGCACGAACGGGATCTTGTCCTTGCTGGCGGTGCGGATCTTCTTGGGGAAACGGTCCGAGGAGATGTCAACCTCGGCGCGGATCCCGGCGGCCTTCAGCTGGTCCACGACGTCGAACATGTAGTCGTTGAAGGTTTCCGCCACGGGGATGCCGACCACCTGGACGGGAGCCAGCCAGGCGGGGAAGGCTCCTGCATAGTGCTCGGTGAGCACGCCCATGAACCTTTCCACCGAGCCAAATAGCGCACGGTGAATCATGACCGGGCGCTGGCGTGTGCCGTCTGCAGCCTGGTACTCGAGTTCGAAGCGTTCCGGCAGGTTGAAGTCGAGCTGAATCGTGGACATCTGCCAGGTGCGGCCCAGCGCGTCCTTGGCCTGGACGGAGATCTTCGGGCCGTAGAACGCAGCTCCCCCGGGATCCGGGACCAGCTCCAGTCCGGACGCTTCGGCCACTTCGGCCAAGGTGCGGGTGGCTTCCTCCCAGGCGGTGTCGTCACCCACGAACTTGTCTTCGTTCTTGGTGGAAAGCTCCAGATAGAAATCGTCAAGGCCGTAGTCCTTGAGGAGGCCCAGGACGAAGTTCAGCGTGCCGGTGAGTTCGTCCTTCATCTGTTCGCGGGTGCAGTAGATGTGGGCGTCGTCCTGTGTCATGCCGCGGACCCGGGTCAGGCCATGCACCACACCGGACTTTTCATACCGGTAGACGGAACCGAATTCGAACAGGCGCAGGGGCAGCTCGCGGTACGAGCGGCCTCGGGAACGGAAGATGAGGTTGTGCATGGGGCAGTTCATCGGCTTCAGGTAGTAATCCTGGCCGGGCTTGCGCACGGTGCCGTCTTCGTTCAGTTCCGCGTCGATGTGCATCGCCGGGAACATGCCTTCCTTGTACCAGTCCAGGTGGCCGGAGACTTCGTAGAGGTGCCCCTTGGTGATGTGCGGGGTATAGACGAACTCATAGCCGGCATCCACGTGCCGCTGTCGCGAGTAGTCCTCCATGGCCTTGCGGATGATGCCGCCCTTCGGGTGGAACACCGGCAGGCCCGAGCCCAGCTCATCCGGGAAGGAGAATAGGTCCAGCTCGGCGCCGAGCTTGCGGTGGTCGCGCCGCTCGGCCTCGGCGATGCGCTCCTGGTAAGCCTTCAGTGCGTCCTTGGTGGGCCAGGCCGTGCCGTAGATGCGCTGCAGCTGCTGGTTGTTCTGGTTTCCGAGCCAGTAGGCGGCCGAGGAACGGGTCAGGGCGAAGGCGTTGGAGATCAGCTTGGTATTGGGCAGGTGCGGGCCGCGGCACAGGTCGCACCAGACGCTGTCACCGCTCTTGCGGTCAACATTGTCGTAGATGGTGATGTCGCCGGCGCCCACCTCGACGTTGACGCCTTCCCCGGCGTCGGCGGCGTCGTTCTTCTTGCCCAGCAGTTCCAGCTTGTAGGGCTCGTTCTTCATCGCCTCGCGGGCTTCATCCTCGGAAACGACGCGCCGCACGAACTTCTGGTTCTGGTTGACGATTTTGAGCATCATCTTTTCCAGCTGCCGGAGGTCTTCGGGGGTGAAGGGCTCCGCGACGTCGAAGTCGAAGTAGAAGCCGTCGGTGATGTACGGGCCGATGCCGAGCTTGGCGTCGGGGCGCAGCTGCTGCACGGCCTGGGCCATGACGTGGGCGGTGGAGTGGCGGAGGACGTTGAGGCCATCCGGGGAGTCGATGGTGACGCCTTGGACCTCGGCACCTTCGGGAAGCGGCTGGTCAAGGTCCTTCAGCTCGCCGTCAACGCGGGCCACAACGACGTCGCGGCGCTCAAAGAAGACTTCCGCGCCGGTGGTCCCGGTAGTCACCTTCATCTCTTCGCCATCGACGATGAGGGTGATCTGCTGGGCTTCTGACACGGGTGTCTCCTATTCAAAGTTAAGGCTTCGTAGCTTGTGGCATACGGGGACCACAGCCAGCCTCGTCAATCGTATCGGTTACGGCTGAGGCCAGCCAAAGCGGCACACGGGCAGGGCTGCGGTTCAGCCGCCCAGGCCGGTGATGGCCAGGTTCCTGCCGATCCCGCTCAACGGGCCAGGTGTCCGGAACTCGGCGGGGATGACGGCGCCGGTGGTGGGTTCCCCGCTCTCCGGTCCGCGCCCGGAGGGGGAATCCTTCGCAGGGAAGGGCAGGGTCTCAATCCTGCTCAGGTCCCAGGCCATGCTGGCGCTGAGGCTGATCCCCCGGGGGCCCGTCCGCCGGGTGGTTCCCCTGATGAGCAGCAGGCGGGTACCGAACAGCAGAGGTCCCGACTTCTCCTGGGCCTCATGGAAGAAGACAGAGTCAACGCAGCCGGTGCCGTCATCGATGCTGATGAACACCACCCTTTTGCCTCCGCGCATGGGCGGGGTCTGGGTGGCGATGCGGACTCCGGCCACCAGAACTTCAGTGCCGTTCCTCAGTCCGAGGAGCTTGTCGGCAGTGGTGACGCCCAGCCTGTCCAGCAGCGGACGGTGGCTGGACATCAGGTGCTCGCTGACGTCAACGGCCATGAGGTCAAGTTCTGCCCTGACATTCTCCACGACGGTGGGTGGCGGGAGCTCGCCCTTGACGTTCCTCAGTTCAATGTCTCCGAGGGGCAGAGCCAGCTGGCCCTCAACGACGTCGGGTGCTTTCCGGTGCTGGCTGTTCTGCAGGGTCTGCAGATGCTGGACCAGGTCCGCCCGGTTGGCCACTCCGCCGGATTCCCGGTGCAAGGAATCGAAGGCTCCCAGCTGGGCCAGCCTCTTGATGCTCGGTTTCGTCAGCCTGGACCGCGCCCTCAGGTCAGCCAGGGAGTCGAAGGGCTGTCCGGCCACTATCCGCTTCAGTTCGGCCCCGGAGAGCCCGAAGATGCCTTTCAGGCTCAGCCTGATGCCGAGTTTGCCCTGGTCCGGCCCCGAAACGATGCGCTCCACCCGGTACTCCGCGCCGCTGCGGTTAATGTCCAGCGGCAGGATGGGGATTCCCAGGCGGCGGGCTTCGGCGACAAGCAGGCGCTTGGGGTACATGCCCGGATCGTGCTCCCACAGTCCTGCGAGGAAGGCCTCCGGATGATGGGCTTTCAGCCAGGCCGACTGGTAGGTGGGCACGGCAAAGGCAGCGCCGTGGGCCTTGCAGAAGCCAAAGCTGGCGAAGGACTTCAAGGTCCCCCAGACCTTGTCAACGACGTCCGGCGAATACCCCTTGGCCTTTGCCCTGCGGCGGAAAAACTCCTCCACCTGGGATTCCATGACCTCGCTGCTCAACGCCCTGCGGAACTCGTCGGCTTTGGCCAGCCCGCAGCCAGTCATCACGTCAAAGGTCCTCAGGATCTGCTCGTGGAACACGGTGACACCGTGGGTTTCCTGCAGCACGGGTTTGAGATCCGGATGGGGATAGACTTCCGGCGCGAATCCGTGCCGGTGCTCGAGGAACGGCCGCACCATGTCGGATTTCATGGGCCCGGGACGGAACAGGGAAATGTCGATGATGAGATCGTTAAATTCCCTTGGCGCCATCTTGCCGACCAGTTCGCGCTGGCCCGGCGATTCGATCTGGAAACATCCCAGGGTGTGGGTGCTCCGGATGAGCTCGTAGGTGGGCTCATCATCCAGCGGCACCGCATTGAGGTCGATAAAGCCGTCCTCCCTGATGTAGTCCGGGCCCTTGCCGTCCGGACCCGCGGGGTGGGCGCCCGCAGCCACCACATCGGCTTTGGTGGGATGGATGCGGATGATCTCCCGGACGGCGAACGCCATGGCGCTTTGCATCCGGACTCCCAGCACGTCCAGTTTGAGCATTCCCATCGGATCCATGTCGTGCTTGTCGAACTGGCTCATGGGCAGCCCCAGCCCGCTGGGCTGCACGGGTGTTCTGTCCAGCAGGGTCGCGTCGCCAAGGATGACTCCGCAGGGGTGCATGGAGATGTGGCGGGGAAGCCTGTCCAGACGTTCGGTGAGGTCCACGAGCAGGTCCAGTTGCTGGTTGCCTGAAGCATCCCGCTGCTCCACCCGGTCAGCAAATTCACGGAGCTCGGGTTTTTCTTCCAGGGCTTCCCTGAACCTGCGGGCGGAAAATCGCCACAGCTGCTTGGCAATTTCTCCAATGTCGCCGTCGTCCATGCCCAAGGCCATCCCGGCGTCCCGCACGGCCCCCCGGGCACGGTAGCCGTTCTGCATACTCATGAGCGTCACACGCTCGGCGCCAAAACGGTCAAAGATCCTCCGGTAAACGTTGTGCCGCTCAGCGCTTTCGACGTCGATATCGATATCCGGAAGGGTGGACCTGTCCTGCGACAGGAAGCGTTCAAAAATAAGGTCATGCTGCAGCGGGTTCACCTGGCTGATATCGAGCAGGTAGTTCACCAGACTGGACGCTCCCGAGCCCCTGGCAGCGGCCCGCACGCCCATGTCCAGGATCATCCGCGATACCTCGGCCACCGTCAGAAAATAGGAGGCGAAGCCGAGGTTGGCGATGATCTTCAGTTCGTGATCCAGCCTGCTGCGCATTTCAGCCTCGGCCTTCCCGGAAATACCCGGAAAGCGGCGTGCCACACCGGCCTCGCACCTCAAGGCCAGTTCCGCCAGTGGGTCACCTTCGATGCCGATCACCGAAGTCTCCGGAACGACGGGCTGCTTCCAGCCCATGTCCGTGACGGGATCCATCCTGCAGCGGTCGGCGAGCGCCTCCGTTTGCGCGAGCAGGACCTGAAGATCCGCCACACCATACCCGGCAGCGTGAATAATTTCCTTGCCCAGCTGCAGCATCTGGTCAGGGGACTTCAGCCAGCCCTGCCCATTGGGCTGGAGCAGTGGCGCGGCCGAGAGTTCGGGCAGGGACTTCAGGGTCCGGGCTGAGTCGAGGACATCGGCCGTGGCGGCACCGTCCTCGGCACAATAACGGACTGCATTGGTGAGGACCGCCGGAACACTGTACTCCTGGGCGAGCTTGAGCATGCGGACGGCATGGGCGGTGCTGAGGGGCTCTCCCGGGGCGCTGAGATGCGAGACGACCTCCGCCACGACGCTTCCGGCCGGCAGGGAATCCAGCCAGCTCTTGAAGAGCGTGCGGGGCCGGAGGTAACGGCGCCCGCCCATGGCCCTTCCGACGTCGGAATCCGGCCCGATCAGCACGCTGAGCACGGGCTTCAGGGTGTGCGGGTCAAGAATCCTTGATGCCAGTTCCGCCCGGGTGACTGCAGCCGGCACCGTTCCCCCTGCCTTGCCCGTGGTGCGGGCATGGGCATCGGAAATCAACCGGCAGAGCGCCTTGTAGCCAGCCCCGTTGTTGTGGCCGTGCGCAAGCACCACGACGCGGCCGGAAAGCTGGGTGCGAAGATCTCCCTCGTCGTCGAAAACGGCGAGGTCCACCCCGACCACCGGGTCCAGGCCGGCAGCCATGCAGGCTTTCAGGTGCTTGACCGTTCCGTACAGGCCGTCCCTGTCTGTGCAGGCAAGGGCGGTTGCACCCTGGGCCGCCGCCGACTGGGCGAGTTCATCGGGCCAGGAAACGCCGTAGTGGGCGCTGAAGGCGGTTGAAACGTGCAGGTGGGTAAAGCTCATGCTGTCTTATGCCGGAGTGCGTCGTGGATCCGGAGCAGCCGCCAGCGTCCGCTGCCGGTATGCCGGACCAGATCGAGTGTCAGGTGTTCAGGGGCCGCAGGGGCCTCTTCGGACAGTGGGGGTTCCACGGGTGTTACCTGAACTCTCCAGATCTCGTGATCCACAAGTCCGGGCCCACTGCCCAGTGGAGCCCGCTGTTCCTCGGCCCACCACTGGCGGCGTTCATACCAGTGAACCGGCTCGGCGCAGACCGTGTACCTCCGCCCGCCCCACTGCAGTTCCACGGGCTGGCCTTCTGGTCCACAAGCAACGTCCACGGACTCGCTGAACATGCCCATAGGTGCCTCCGGAAACCAAGATGAAGGTGCTGCAGATGAAGGATGGTTCGAATATGTATTCGAATATCTACAGTCTACGCCTGGCCTCCGGCAAAACCTAGATGGGTGTGGACTGACAGCGGCTCAAGGGGCAGGATGGAGCCATGAGTTCCAATGACGCACTCCTGAAGCACGTAAGCATCGCCGCCAAAGACACCATCTTGGAGGCCAAATTTGATATTGACGGCAATATTCCAGGATCGGGCGCCTTCGTAGTGGGGCTCGTGGCAGCAACCCCGGACTATTCACATCAGCGAAGACTCGGAATTGAGTTCATGAACGGCGAGGCCGTGTCAATGTACTCGTTCAGCCATGACGGCACCGAGGAAAACTTTGACGTCAAGAGCGTCGAGCATTCGGGAAGCACCATAACGGGTAACTTCCCCATGAGCACGGTGCTTGGACTGGAGAAAGGCCACCTCATGTCAGCCTTCAGCGAGGCCGACGGACGGGAATTCCAGTCCGGCGTTCCGGTGGAAGAAGCCCTCTAGGCACCTAAGGAAGCAAAATACACGGGGCCAATTTCCCGCCGCCGCCCCGAAGTCCCGCCGGCAGCTCCTGCTGCCCGGTCAGTTGTTCTCGTTATGGATCTTCATCTCGAGCTCGATGAACTTCGAAATCATGGCCCGGTAGGTGGTTTCCACGATGTCCGGGTCGATTTCCTTTTTCTCGGCAGCGGCGCGGACATGTTCAATCACACGTTCCACGCGCCCGGGAGCCCGGACCTCGGCGTCATCGCCCTTCAGTGTTCCCGCGATCCTGATCAGACGTTCGCGGCGCGCAATCAGCGTGACGATCTGGTCATCAACCTCGTCCACGGCGATCCGGACAGCGGCGAGCTGTTCCCTGTCAGCCTGGGCGCTTTTATCGTCTCCGTGATTTGTGGGCATGTCCATGACAGTATCGAACCATGCAGCCCCGAGTCGATTTTATTTCCCTGGGAGTGCGAAGCGTGGCCGCCTCCCGCAGCTTCTACGTTGAGGGCCTCGGCTGGCCCGTCCACCGGGAATTCCCCGAAGTGGTCTTCATCCAGGCCAACCATGGCCTCATGTTCTCCCTCTGGGACGCCAGGCAGATGCAGGCCGAAGCCGCCGTGGATGCCCCCGCGTCCGTCCCGTGCATCACGCTCAGCCACAACATGAAAAGCGCTGCCGAAGTCGATGAGGTGATGGCCCAGGCGGAATCTGCCGGCGCAACTGTCGTGGCAAGCCCCAAGACCCAGCCGTGGGGAGGGTACACGGGTTACTTCGCCGATCCGGACGGTTTCAGGTGGGAGATCGCCTTCAACCCCACGTGGACAGTTGACGACGGCGGACGGGTCAGCCTGTGATGCGGCCCGCTAGAAGAGTGCTTCCACCGGCTCGATGAGTTCCGGCGAATTGTTCCTGACGTTGCCCACGGCCGGCCCTACCGAATCCACCCGCCAGCCCGCCGCCTCGTCCTGGACCCCGGAGCGGACGAGGTCCAGCAGCCCGGCTGCGTCGTCGACCTGCGGGTCGAGCCATGCCGCCATGGTGTCCCGGCTCATGGGCAGCGGGACACGGTCGTGAAGCGCGGTGAGCTCACCGAACACTGTGGATTCGGCACCCTCCGGCGGTGAATCCGCCGTCATGATCGACATGGAAAGCATCCAGCGGGCCGGGTCATCCTGCCCTTTGGAGGGGTCCTTCCACCACTCATAGAGGCCCGCGAAGACCATTCCCGGCCCCTCCTTGGGATGTACGTAGTACGGCTGTTTGCGTCGCCCTTCGCCCTGCTTCCATTCGTAATAGCCGTCTGCAAGCACTGCGCATCGCCGGGACTGCACGGCCTTGCGGAATGCAGGCTTCTCGAGCACCGTTTCGCTCCTGGCATTGATCATCTTCGGCCCGACGCCGGGGTCCTTGGCCCAGGACGGCACGAGTCCCCAGCGCGCTATATGGAGCTGGCGGACTGTGGCGCCGTCGATCAGCCGTTCCAGGACGATGGGCGCATCATCCGTGGGCGCAAGATTCCACGACGGCGGGATCTCCATTTCGTTCTCAAGTTCGGCGTCGTATTCGGCCAGCAGATCCCCGACCGCCCTGGCCATTACGTAACGTCCACACATGGCACCAGCATGCCATCGCAACACAAACGGGGGAATACCGGCTCACGGGTTACCGTTGACTGAACGAAACTGACAGGCACGAACCTATACCTGAGGAGCTCTCCGTGGACTTCACCCCCGAAGACGGCAGCATCACCATGTTTTCCACCACCTGGTGCGGTTACTGCAACCGGCTCAAGAAGCAGCTGGATGCCCAGGGAATCGGCTATACCGAGATCAACATCGAAGAGGTTGACGGCACGGCCGAACTTGTCGAGCAGATCAACGGCGGCAACCGCACCGTTCCCACCGTTCTGTTCCCGGATGGCACCGCCGCAACGAACCCTTCAGCCGCCGAGGTCAAGAGCCGGCTCGCGGCCTAGCGCCCGTCATCGCAGCCCGGCCGCCGCTGCCTCCTGCAGGGCAGCGGCGATCCGGGCGAGCGTGGCCGACTCTATGGACCATTGCTGCCAGTACAGCGGAACGTCCACATGCCCGCTTTTATCCAGCACCGTTAGTGTGCCTGCGTCCAGAAGTCCCTTGGACTGAAGATCCGGCAACATTCCCCACCCGAGCCCCAGTTCGATCGCCCGCATGAAATCCGACGACGCCGGGACGTAGTGACGGGGCGGGTAGCTGGCCCCGGGCTTGAGCCTGCCCTCGAGGTAACGGTCCTGGAGGGCATCCTTGCGGTTGAACACAACCAGGGGCGCCCGCGACAACGCCGCATCGGTAAAACCATCGGACAGCCATTGCGCGGCAAAGGAAGGGCTCGCCACGGCGCGGTAGCGCATGACGCCCAGCGGCCGGACCGTGCAGCCCTGCACGGGCTCGCGGTTTGAGGTGATGGCCGCCATTGCCGTCCCCTCCCGGAGGCGCTCGATGGAATAGTCCTGGTCGTCGATGCTGATCTCGAAACTTGCCCGCTCCACACCCGCCAAGGCCGGCAGCACCCAGGTGGCGAGGGAGTCCGCGTTGATTACCAGCGGAATGCGCGGCCGGGACCCTGCACCCTCGAGGCCCAGTTCCTCCATGGCCTCGCTTTCCAGCAATGCCACCTGCCGCGCCAGGCGCACCACCACGCTTCCGGACTTGGTTGGCCGGACCGGCTTGGTGCGGAGCAGCAGGACCCGCCCGGTCTGCTGCTCCAACGCCTTGACCCTCTGGCTGATGGCCGACGACGTCACATGCAGCGCCGCGGCGGCGCGGTCAAACGTCCCGTGGTCGATCACAGCAGCCAACGTCCTGAGCTGCTCTGTGGTGGCATCCATCCTAAGTTTTCCTTAATTAGAGTAAGAAACTTTAGCTGTACTCATGATTCCCGGGGACCTAGAGTCAGGCAAGTGGAAATTACTTCAACCCTCGGCGCCCTGGTCACCGGCTTCGGCGCGGGCCTGTCCCTTATCGTCGCCATTGGCGCGCAAAACGCTTTCGTCCTGCGGCAAGGACTGCGCCGCGAACACCTGGCGCCAATTGTGGCTGTGTGCATCGCGAGCGATGCCGTCCTGATTGCGGCGGGCGTCGCCGGCGTCGGCGCACTCATCCAGGCGGCGCCGCTGGCCCTGGTCATCGTGCGCTGGGCCGGCGCAGCTTTTCTGCTTGCCTACGCCCTTTTCGCAGCCCGGCGCGCCTTGAAGCCAAGCGGCTTAAGCGCAGCCGCTACGTCCTCCCGGAACACACTGGCCGCAACGGTGGGAACCGCCGTCGCACTGACCTGGCTGAACCCGCACGTGTACCTGGACACCGTGGTGCTCCTGGGATCGCTCGCAGCAGACCACGGCCCTGAAGGCCGCTGGCCGTTCGCCTGGGGAGCGATTGCGGGAAGCACACTCTGGTTCGCCCTTCTCGGCTTCGGGGCAAGGTTCCTGGCCCCGGTGTTCGCGCGCCCCGGAGCCTGGCGGGTCCTCGACGGCGCCATCGCCCTCCTGATGCTGGCACTGGCCGCGTTCCTGGTCATTCCGTAGGCCCGTCGGCTATCAGGTTCGGCGGTAGCCGCGGTCCTAGAGCCCGCGCGTTGCTCTGGCAGTATTTTCCACTCCGCACTACAGTTCAAACCCGGAGTCAAAAACCGCAGGTCCAGGCACAGTCGCAACCCACGTCACGAAGGATGGCCATGAACCCAGTTTCCGCGCAAATTGGCACCGTTTTCGTCCCCGTCAGCGATGTCCAGAGGGCCCGGGACTGGTACTGCGGAGTGCTGGGCGTGCCCGCCGAAGATTCCATTCTCGACCATCTGTACATGCTGCCTATGAACGGCACGGGCCTGGTCCTGGACAGCAAGATCTACTCCCCCGATGCAGTCTTCAAGGTTCCGGCCTTTCACTTCAACACCTCGGACATCCGGGCCGCGCACGGGTTCATGAAGGACCTTGGCGTGGAACTCACAGAGGTCAACGAGGACCAGTGGTTTAACTTCCGGGACCCCGACGGCAACGTACTGATGGTCTGCCAGATACCGGCAGCGGCGGAATAGCGCCGGCCGCAGAGTCCTGACTACCGCTGCAGGCTGCTGAACTGTTACTGCAGGCTGCTGAACTCGGCGTACGCCAGGGGCGCGTAGCCGCTGTACGTGCTGATCACGGCGTCCTCGACGGACTGCACGTCCAAGTGGGGCACAAGGTCGTCAATGGCACCGGCCGTCGCGGGGTCCCAGTCCAGGCCGAGTGCGCCGTAACTGGCCGTGAGGACACTGCGGAGAGGCGCGGAGTTTTCCACCACGATGACCGAGCTGAACAGCCACCCGCCGGACACCACGCGCTGGGCAGTGCCCACGAGCTTGACCCGGTGCGCGGAGTCGTCCGGGTGCGTTCCATGGACGCTGAACTCGCCCGGGCAGTATTCCCCCGGGATCTCGCCGACTGCGGCCGGCACTCCGATGCTTCGCAGGGCCTCCGCCAGCATGTTGCCAAAGAACGCGAACCTGCCCTTGGCTCCGGCGATCGCATCAGAGTGCGGCTCCACGTGGTCGACGATCAGGGTCCCCTGGTGGTAGGCGGCCGCCCGACCGCCGGCCTTGCGGATCAGGGGCTGGAAGCCCTGCTCCCGGCACGCCTGCGCCGCGGCTTCGAACCCGGGAAGATGCGTGTCGCGCTGGCCGAAGGCAACCGTCGGGGCCGGGCGGTACAGCCTGAGCGTGGGGCCGACCCTCCCGGTCTTCGCCAGGCCCAGCAGCTCGATTCCGAAGTCCAGGTCCCGGGCGGCGCCCAGCGAATCGTGCTGGCGAACGACGGTCAGCGTCGGTGCTCCGGCCCCGGCCTGGTGCATGTTGCTAAGCTCCCTTATGGTCATAGTGCAATTCCTGGTCGTCGCAGCCGCCTTCGCCGTGATCGACGCCGTATGGCTCAAGCTCATGAACCCGTTTTACCGCGGCCACATCGGCGACCTGCTGGCCCAACGGCCCAATCTAGGGTACGCCGTCGCTTTCTACGTGATTTACATCGCCGGGATCGTCTTCTTCGCGTTGCGTCCGGCGCTCGACGGCGGTAGCTGGCTGACCGCCGTCGGCTACGGTGCCGCGCTGGGTGCCTTCGCCTACGCCACCTATGACCTGACCAACGCGGCGACGCTCAAAACCTGGCCCCTCCAGCTGATCCTCGTGGACATGGCCTGGGGCGCCGTCCTGACCGCCCTCGCGACGCTGGCCGGCTGGCTGGTCTTTCACCGGTAGCCGCGGCATCCGGACTTCCGGGGCGTCAGCTTTTCCGCAGCGTCAGGATCTGCTCCGCGCGGCCGAACGGCCCTGCCATGTCGTGCAGCACGGTTGAGGTGAGCCCGATGCCGTCGGCTCCGAAAGAGACCGCGTTGTCGAGCCCCAGCCATTCGCCCTCCGGCCGGCGATACATGTGGATCTGCAGGTCCAGGTTGGGAAAGGAATAGCTGTCCTTGCCCGGCGGCACCCGGGCGGCGATGCCGTTCGCAGTGTCCACCAGGCCGATCAGCCGGGCCATGTCGGTGCTGTCCGACGCATCTGTCAGCGGATGGTCTGTGCGCAGCCACACCTTGCCGGCGCCGGGACGGTGTCCGTCGGCCACCCTCATCTCCAGTGACCGGATGTATCCGCCGGGCCACACGCTGGCGCCGTCGTAAGGTTTACAGTCGTGGGGTGACGGGATGTCGGCGTCCTCGATGGAGGCCACCGCGGAGGTGTCGCTGGTGATCATCCGCCAAGCCGTGGCCCGGATGATGACGCGTCCGGCGGCCACCAGTTCTGCCTGCAGGAGTTCGATGGTCCTGCCTGGGCGCAGTGTCGTGGTGACGACTTCGAACTCGCCGCCGGGAATCAGGCCGAGGATTTCGTAGCTGAGGCGTGCCATCCGCATGTCGCCGCGCGGCTCATGGCGTTCCAACCGGTCGGCGAGCAGCCCCGAGGCCGGCGCCATGTGCTGTTCATGCTCGTTCCAGGCACCCTGCGCGTGAATCGTGGAGCGGAAGTGCCCCCCGCCCAGGTCCTGGTAATAGAAATCGCCTTGCGCGAGTTCCGGCAGTGCAGCAGTCAACTTTGACCCTTTCGACACAGTAAACGAATCTGCGATCACCCTATCGCGAGCGCAGCAGTCCGCAGGCCGCACTCCCGCAATGCGCGCTCACTGCATGACCTTCGCAAAGAGATCACCCCACAAAACCGAGCCGCGACCAGACCCAGGGCATGCCCCCGGCGGGTGGTAGGCGGGCGGTAACCTACCGGTCTCCCGATAATTTTCTGGGTAGACTCGGAGCCAGGTCCTTCTAGCAGCCCTCGGAAGCGGTGTTCCACTGATGCGAGTAATTAGCTACAACCTCCGCAAGCACAAGGCCAGCGGAGAGCTGGCCAACCTGGCCCGCAATTTCGGGATCGATGCCCTCTGCCTCCAGGAATGTGATTCCGCGGACCTGCCGGAAACCCTTGGACCCCTGCACCTGGCTGACGTCACCAAAGGAAACAGGCTCGGACTGGCGATCTACTACCGCACTGAGCGGTTCACGGCGCTGGAAACCAAAACTTTCGCCCTGAAGAAGTCCATGCACGACCACGTCATGGCACCCGCCCACGAGCGCCTCATCGGCACCCGGGTGGTGGACAACGAGACGGACCACGAACTGGTGATCGGCTCCTTTCACGCGGCGCCGCTGACCGCTTCCAATTCACTCCGCCGGAAGCAGATCCATGCGGCGCACGCAGAACTCCTGAGCATGGGCAGCGGACTCATGACGCTGATGGTCGGAGACTTCAACTACCCGTTCTTCACCAAGAGCCTGCATGCGCACATGAAGGACGCCGGCTACGCGCTATCGCTCAGTAACCGGAGGACCTATACGCGCTACAAGGTCTTCAAGGGGCACTTCGACTTCGCCACGTCCCTGGGGCTGGATATTTCAAGCGTCGAGACCCTGCCGCGAGGCAAGTCGGACCACCTGCCGATCCTGGTCACAGCGGAATACGGGCAGGACCGCTCACCGATCAGGCAGCCCGTCTCCTGACGCGGCGCCGTTCGCCAAAGGGATAACGTCGATCCGGCCGTCCCGGCCGACGACAACCAGTGCGCGGGCGCAGCTGATGCCGTTCAGCGCCTCCGCCAGGTGTGCAGGATCCGGCTCCGTGCCGGAGCCTTCTGTTCCGGAGCCCGCTGTGCCGGAGCCCGTTATGCCGGATCCTGCGGCGGCAGTGCCGCCGTCGGCCCTTTCCCACACCGTAACTTCGGCGCCGCTGGCGTCGCGTATGGCGCGGGATAACGGAACGGGATCGGAGGCGGTCACGAGGATGACGTGACCGATTCCGCCCTTGAGAACCGGCTCCCCGGGCGGCAGGGCGGGTTCCGCTGGCTGCGGGACCGCCCTTTCCCGGCGCCAGACACCATAGTGGTAGGCCGCGACCAGTCCCGTGGCCGTCAGCAGGCCGAGCGGGGCTCGCACCCTGCCGAGCAGGCTGCCCCTGCCGGAGGCGTCGAGGAGATGCTCAAATGCCAGGTAGCCGATCACCAGCAGCGCGATGAGGGCCACCACGGCACTGATACCGAAAACCACCACCAGGTAAATGCGCTGGCCCCGGTGCTCAGACGGCTCAAGGCTCCTCTCATGGATCCGCTGGTGGTGCCGCGGGTGCAGCGGGTCCCACATTTGCCACCAAACCGGACCGCCCACTGACAAAGCGCTAAGGCCGCCCAATAGCAGCGTCCGCAGGCCTGTTCCCGCGAGCGCGGTTTCCGCCAGCCCGAGTGACGCATTCACCACTACGCCGACCCCTGAGGCCGCGGCGACCAATGCGGCGCCGGCCGCCAGCAGCCGGGACGCCTCTCGCATGGCGCCCGGCCGGTGCCCTGCGAGCGCGGCGTGATAGCGCCAGACGACCGAGCCGATCGCGGCCGCCGCAACAGCGGGACCAAGCGGGTCCAGGAGCTGCGGAAGCGGGCCCGAGCGGTCAAAGGCCAATCGGAGCAGCACATAGAGCGAGGCGATCGCGCCGGAGAGGGCGAGGATGCAGCCGCCAAGGACACCGACGACGGCAAGTGCCACGTTGGCCAGGCCCGTTGTCAGGAAACTTCCGCGGCCACGGATCCAATGCCACCACCAGAGCACGGCTCCACCGGCAGCCCAGACCAGAGGCTGCAGCACCGGGATCCACCAAGGGTTCCCGAAAGACTGCGTTCCGGTGAATCCCTGAAGTCCGGCATCGAGTAGGTTTCCCAGGGCCGTGGCAGCCCCGCCGGTGCCGATCAACAGCCCGTACACCAAGCCCACAACAGTGGGCACGCCGGCCAGGTGGCGGGGCCCTCTTCCCGGATGCAGCCACATCCACCGGTGCCATACCCAGACCAGGGCCCACACCACACCGGTGGCTGCTTCCGAATACCACTGCGGCGCCTGCCCGCCGATGAGCGAGGAGGCCAGCCCGAGAAGTGCAGTGGCGAACGTGATGAGGGCGACCGCATAGACGCCGGCGACGTAGAGGCCCCAAGCCAGCGCGGCCCTTTCCCCGCCCTCGCGCAGCCGTCGCCACACTGCCCACCAGAGGATGGCCGCGAGCGTGCCGCCAACCAAAGCGAAGGCGAGCGACCTGGCGAGCCCGCCGACGTCGCCCTCCGCCAGCGAGGTTCCGCTGGAGAACAGCCGCCCCAGCAGGCCGCTCAGGCCGGATGCCGCGATCAGGACAAGGGCAAACAGGAGCAGGAAAAGTATCAGGCGGCGGACTGTGGTCAGCGCCGAACGCTGTGGCAGGGCCGTATCCGGCCGGACAGTGCTCATGGGTGTTCCACAGTGCTCATGGGTGTTCCACAGTGCTCATGGGCGCACAGCAGCGGCCGGGCAGATGGTGAACCGCCAGGGGGCGGTTTTCACGAGCCACCGCCCGCCGACCTTGACGAGGTCAAACACGTCCTCGGACTCATATTCCTGGCTTCCGAACGGACCGCTTCCATTGGAAACCGTGATGGCCACGTGGACGTCGGCGGAGTCGGCGCGTTCCGTCGTTGACACGAGAGTGACCCTCAGCCCGCTGCGGGCAGCACGCTCTACCGGGCCGCACGACCGCCCGGACCGGTCTGCCAGGTAACCTGACGCGGTGGCTTCATCGCCGTCGAGCACCGCGGCGGCGTAGCGCTGCACAACGCCCGCGGGCGTCCCCTCGTCCAGTGGTTCCGGCTGGCCACGGAAGAAGACCGCAGCCAGCGCCACCACTACGAGGCCGGCAATGACGGAAAGGATGACGATCAGGATCCGATCGGGTCGCCTCGCGGGTTCACGCACCGCAGGAGCTACGTAGTACGGTGCTCGACGGCGAAATCGCCGCCGGGATACAGGATGGTCTCGTGGCCGTCGTCAAAGCGGACGTGGTACGGCGGAGTTCCGTTAGGGCCACGGACTTCCAGAATCTCCCCATGCCGGTCCGACGATTCCACCGTCCGGCCATGGATGATGATGCGGTCTCCTTGGGCTGCCTCCATGGCAATCACCTCCCAGCCCTAGCGTACGGTTTCCGTCCCGGCTTCGGAACAGCCTGCGGGCCGGATGTTTCTACTCCCGCCGATCAGGCCCTGCCTCGTGCGTGCAGGATGCAAAACGGCGTCCAGGGCCGGGCTTCGAGCCTGCCCTCCGCGATCTGTTCACCGCATATCGCACATGAGCCGTAAGTGCCGGCAGCGATCCGGTCCAAAGCTGCCTCGACCTGGGCAAGGCCGGACCTGCTCTGGTCCAGCAATGCCGATGCCTGGGACAGTTCGAAGGCGATCGTGGCGCCTTCGGGATCGTGTTCGTCGTCCACGTTTGAGTTCTGCCGGGCCACGTTGGCCGAGGCAATGTCTGCGCTGAGCGCGGGCAGCAGCGCGAGTTTCCGGGCCCGTTCCTCCTCGAGGAGCATCCGGAACCGCCCGACGTCAATCACGGAGCACCCGCCGTTCGTGGTCGAGCAGTTTCTGACTCAGCGCTGGCCAGGACGCTGCGAAGGTGGGATGCAGGTTCAGCCGCGCCACGTTCTCGACCGGGATCCATCTCAATTCAATGCTCTCCGGGTCGGTGATGGTGGGCTCAAACGCTTCCACGACCCGGACCGCAACCGTGGTGTAGGACCAGTAGCCGACGTCGAAGACGGACGTAAACAGGACCCTGACGTTGCCCTCCGGGACAGCGGCTTCCTCAAAGGCTTCGCGGAACGCCCCGGTGACGGGATCCTCCCCCTGGTGGAGCGCACCGCCGGGCAGCCCCCAGGTTCCGCCGTGGTCGCTCCAGACGGCGCGGTGCTGGAGCAGGATGCCCTTCCCGGGGTCATGGGCCAAGAGCCCGGCGGATCCAAAGCGTCCCCAGAACCTTCCGTGGTCGCCCTCCACCCATGCATCGCCTGGGTCCCGTGGACCAAGCGGGCGGCGGGGATCTCCGGGCGGGGCAGGCACGATTCTCTCCATCGTCCCAGTCTGCCTCATGGGAAGATGCTTTGATGAGCCTCCGGCTAGTGCTGATTTCCGACACCCATGTGCCTAAGCGGGCACGGGGATTGCCCGATCAGGTGTGGGCCGCCGTCGCCAACGCGGATGTCGTGTTCCATGCCGGTGACTGGGTGACAGCGGAACTGTTGGACGAGTTTGAACGCCGCAGCCGGAGGCTGGTTGGGGTATACGGCAACAACGACGGCGCGGAGCTCCGGCAGCGTCTGCAGGAAACGGCCAGCATCACGCTGGAAGGCTTACGTATCAGCATGGTCCACGAGACGGGCCCCGCGAAAGGCCGCGAGGAACGCTGCGAGGCGCTCTTCCCTGATTCTGACATCCTGGTGTTCGGCCACTCCCACATTCCCTGGGACACCACCTCGGCGGGCGGGCTGCGCCTGCTGAACCCCGGCTCGCCCACCGACCGCCGCCGCCAGCCGGTGTGCACGTACATGACCGCCGCCGTCGACGGCGGCCGTCTGCTTGACGTGGAACTGGTGGAGGTCAGAAAACCCTCCTAGCAGCAGGAAGCCCCGCCTGCAACGGCAGGCGGGGCTTCGGTCAGATCAGATCAGTCGCGCTTGAAGGCATCCTTGACTTTTTCGCCGGCCTGCTTGAGGTCAGCCTTGGCCTGATCAGTCTTGCCTTCGGCTTCCAGGCCTTCATCGTCCCTGGCCTTGCCGGCGCCCTCCTTGGCCTTGCCACCAAGCTTCTCTGCTGCGTGATCAATCTTGTCGTCCAGACCCATGACACTGTCCTTCCGTCCGCGTAGCCCGCTGGCTGCGGGCAGGCTCGTGCTTCAAGTGTAGAACCGCCAGACAGCCCGGTGAAGGAGGAGAGGCTTCACCGTAAACCTTGGGAAGACCCCCTCTTTGCGGGGGTCTGGGACCACCACCAGTTCGGGTCCGGGCACCGGGCTTTTCCCAAGACGCAAAAGGGACACTGGCGGTGTCCTGAAGAACAAGGGAGCCGCGACCCGTTGATGAGGGACTGCCGGGTCCCGGCGCATTCTCCCCCCTGATGCGCAGGGACCCGGCGACCTCGCTTTCTCACACTCTCAGTCCGGCTCGCGCTGTTTCTTCAGCAGCTCGTCCGTAGCGGCGTCCGGCTCTCCCTCGAAGAAGCGGCTGAGTACCTGCTTGAATGCAGGCTCCCCCGGCGCTGCGCGGAGGAACAGCGTCACGGATGAATGCAGCTTCCGTGCATCGGTCCGGCCAAAAACCTCTTCTGCCGTTTCGTCCTTGAGCGCTCCGACAGTATCAGCGCACTCGATCAGCCGCGGGCCGAGGACGGGGTGCTGCAGATAGGCACTGGCTTCCTCCAGTGAACGGATCGCATACTTCCTGGATGTGGCGCTCTGCCCGAGTCCTGCGATCTGGGGAAATATGAACCACATCCAGTGGCTTCGTTTGCTGCCGGTCTGCAGCTCGGCGAGCGCCTGTTCGTAGGTGCCGCCACTGTTTTGGGCCGTTACGAAGCGGTCCAGGTCAAAGGGATCCTCCACTGCAGCTCCTAAGTTGATGCGTCCCGCTCGATCTCGTCGGCGAGGGTGTCCACGTCCTCCGGGCGCATAGAGATGCCGGCGCCATCGAGGCGCTCCTGCAGGACATGATTCACGTCGTCATCGACGACGTGGCCGAGGCGGATATCGTCACGGATTTCATCCGCGATGTGCTCTACCGTCTCCGGAGCAGCCGGGACCTGCGCGCCCGGTCCGGGCTCATCGTCAAAATAGTCAGCGCCAGTGGCTGCGGAATCAGTCATACCCCATCGTGGGCGCGCCCCGAGGCGGTGGTCAATCCCCCAGATGGCACCCGGGAGGCCCTCATATCCGGTGAGGATCCGTTCACTCGGCCGTAATGCTGCCGCTCCTCGCCGGGCCTCACCGTGCCGAACTCCCGGTTCCCGTGTTTTCGCGGCCATGTACGAGGAGCGGCCAATCACACGAGGACACAACCGGGGCCGCCGTTAACATGCCCGAAACAGTCCGGTCATGCGGGCTTTACGCAAGGCCCCGTTCCGAAACTTTGACGAAACGCGGCCTGCCCCGCGCTGAAACAAAGGTCGACAAGTATCGACGAGGGGAAAACGGCGGGCATCAACGGAGCCCGGCTGGCTACTGTGATGCGAAGGGACACACCGGTGGAACTCACTGCTGGAAACATCTGGATACTGCTGTCGACGGCGCTCGTTCTGCTCATGACCCCCGCCTTGGGATTGTTTTATGGGGGCATGACGCGGGCAAAGGCCTCGCTCAACATGATCATGATGAGCTTCGTCTCGGCAGGCATCGTCGGAGTCGTCTGGGTCCTCTGGGGTTACTCGATGAGCGGCGGCGAAGGCATCATGGGCCTCTTCGGCAATCCGTTCGCCAGCTTCGGGCTGACCAACCTTGCCGGAAACGACCTCATCAAGGCCGGCTACAGCGCCACGTTCGCCATGCTTACCGTTGCCCTCATCAGCGGCGCTATCGCCGACCGGGCAAAGTTCACGGCCTGGGTTGTTTTCGTTCCGCTCTGGATCACAGCCGTCTACTGCCCTCTCGCCTACATGGTCTGGGGCGGCGGCCTCATGAGCCAGGGCGGAGCTGTCACTGCGGCGTTCGGCCAGGTCATCGACTTCGCCGGTGGCACCGTCGTCGAAATCAGCTCCGGCAGCGCGGCGTTGGTCCTGGCCCTCATCGTCGGCAGGCGCCACGGCTTCGGCAAGGACCCCGGCCACCGGCCCCACAACGTCCCGTTCATCATGCTCGGCGCGGCCCTCCTGTGGTTCGGCTGGTTTGGCTTCAATGCCGGTGCAGCCACCACCGCCGAGCAGGCCGGACTGATCTGGATCAATACCCTCGTGGCCCCTGCCGCCGCACTGCTCAGCTGGCTCGTCACCGAGAAGGTCCGCCACGGCCACCCGACGTCCCTCGGTGCCGCGTCCGGTGCGGTCGCCGGTCTGGTGGCCATCACCCCGTCCTGCGCGAACATCAGCCCCCTGGCCGCGGTGGGCCTGGGGCTGGTGGCTGGGTTTGCCTGCGCTCTGTTCGTGGAACTGAAGTACAAGTTCGGCTTCGACGATTCCCTTGACGTCGTGGGCGTGCACCTGGGCGCCGGGCTGGTCGGAACGCTGGCGCTGGGTTTCATCGCCCTGCCGGTCGACGGCGCGGGCGGAGGTCTCCTCTATGGCGGCGGCTTCCAGCAGCTTATTGCCCAGACCGTGGCGACGCTCATCACCCTCGGCCTCTCAGTCCTCATGACTGCCGTCATCGGCATCGCGATCGACAAGACCATCGGCTTCCGGGTCAGCCACGAGGACGAAGTCACGGGCGTCGATTTGTCCGAGCACGCCGAGACTGCGTACGAGTTCGGGGCGCTGGGGCACGGCCACTTCCATCCGCTCCCCCAGCAGCTCCACCCGGTGGCGACAGCGTCCCAGGAGGCGCCCGTCCCGTCCACTCCCGTTCAAGCAGAGGCCGTGACCGTCGAAGAGCCCGAGAAGGTCAGCGCCTAACTACGCCTTTGAGCGGCGTGCGAAAGCCGCAGCTCGGGCCGGCTTTTCGACACTTCATCGAGGACCAGCGCGATTGCCTCCCGGGCAGCGTCGCCGTCAGGTCCGGGAGCTGCAGGCTCCGCGAGAATGAACGCCGCCCGGCTTGAGAACCTGTCCCAGTCACCGCCGCCACGCTGCAGGGCACGCAGCGGAGCCAGGAGGGCGGCGCGGCGCAGCCACACGTCAGGTTCACGCGCCCACCGGTCGAGCACGGACTCAGCGCGGCCCCTGCCCTGCGGGTCGATGCTCTCCATCAGCGGCCCAACGACGTCGATGGCCAGGGAATCGACCAGTGTGCGCAACCGGGCGGTTCTGACAAAGCCTTCGATGCGGGTCAGGTCCGAGTTCCTGAGAAGCCGCACCTTGGATTGCAGGAGAACCGCGGCTGCGAGGCGGCGTTCAAAGACCGGCTCAGACCACAGCTCGGAACTCAACGCCGTGATGTCATCATGCGTCAGGTCAGAGTGACGGCGGAGCGCGTCTCTGACTGTGCCTCGCACTGCACCGATGGAGGACCCGTAGAATTCAAGCCGGGCGCCCTGCCCGCCTCCGCCCTGAAGATCCCCGCCTTGGAGATCCCCGCTCTGAAGATGCCCGTCCTGGAAACGGTCACCATACGTGCGGCGCATCTCGTCGGCCCTGTACCAGGCCCCTTCCCGCTGCAGGGCGCGGTCGATGAACTCGCCAGCGTCACTCATCTCCTTATTCTGCGCCGTCCGTTTACATGGCGGCCAATCCGCATCCCGGAAGCCAGTGGCACCGGCGCTGCCGGCGGGGTTCTCCGCGTCTCCCCGCACATGACCGACGGCGACCGCCCAGGAGGCGCCGCCGTCGGCCGTTGCCTGTTCTTTCCGCGGGGCTTATGCAGCAAGGCGCACACGCCTATACTCATCGCACCGGCTCTGTCGCTTCGCGTCCATTACTGCGCGTATCACGCGCCCGTCATTGCGCGGAGGCGGCGGCGGAACGTTGGAAAGTCGAGGCAGCCGTGGTCAAGATCCCGTTTATGCACCCACACCATGGGGACTCAGAGACGTCCAAGCAGCCGCGGCGGAAAGCCTTTTCATGGCTGCAGCGGGAAGAGAGCCAATTCAGCCACGGCAGGAGCAGTTTGTTCTTCCTCGCGCACGATACTCCGCAGCCGCCCTCTGTGACGTGCATCCAGGGGCACGAAGTCCGGTCAGGCGAAACATCCTGCGACCACGGGCATCCGGTCGGTTGACCTGCGGAGCTCCCGTTAGCTGTTCCGGTATGCGGCCAGGAAGCTTGAGATCCTGCGCACTGCTTCTTCGATTTCCTCGACGGTTGGCAGGATGACAAACCGGAAATGATCCGGCTGGGGCCAGTTGAAGGCTGTTCCGTGCGACACCAGGATCTTTTGGTCGCGGAGCAGGTCAAGGACGAACTGCTCGTCGTTATTGACCGGATACAGCTCAGGATCGAGCCGTGGAAACAGGTACATGGCTCCCGCGGCGGGCACGCACGTCACCCCTGGAATGGCTGTCAGGAGTTTGTGCGCACGATCGCGCTGTTCACGCAGCCTTCCTCCGGGCCGGATCAGGGCCTCGATGCTCTGGTAGCCGCCAAGACAGGTTTGGATCGCGTGCTGGGCGGGGACGTTGGGGCACAGCCGGAGGGAAGCCAGCAGCTCGAGCCCTTCGCGGTAGGCCAGTGTCACGGCGTGCGGGCCGGTGACGGCCACCCAACCGGCGCGGTAGCCGGGCATGCGGTACGCCTTGGAAAGTCCGCTGAAGGTCAGGCAGCAGACGTCCTCTGCGACGGAGGCAGTGTGAATGTGCTCGGCATCCTCGTAGCGGATTTTCTCGTAGATCTCGTCCGAGAAAAGCACGAGGTTGTGTTTGCGGGCCAGGGCGGCGAACTGCTCCAGGATATGCCGGGGGTAGACGGCCCCGGTGGGGTTGTTCGGGTTGATGATGACAATCGCTCTGGTGCGTTGGGTGATCTTCGACTCGACGTCGGCCATGTCCGGCCACCAGTTTTCGCCCTCGTCGCACAGGTAGTGCACCGGTTTGCCGCCGGTGAGGGCGACAGCTGCGGTCCACAGAGGGTAGTCGGGAGCGGGGATGAGGACTTCATCCCCGTTTTCCATGAACGCCTGCAGGGTCATGGAAATGAGCTCGCTGACTCCGTTGCCGATGAAGATGTCCTCGACGCCGATCTGCAGGAGGCCGCGGGTCTGGTAGTACTGGGAAATCGCCGTGCGCGCCGAGAAGATGCCCTTGGAATCGCTGTATCCCTGGGCCCCCCGCAGATGATGGATCATGTCCACCACCACGGATTCGGGCGCCTCCAGTCCGAACTCTGCGGTGTCCCCCAGATTCATTTTGAGAATCCGGTGGCCCTCGGCTTCCATTTGCTTCGCCGTTTGGAGCAGTGGCCCCCGCAGTTCATAGCGGACATTCTGAAGTTTGCTGGAGAGCTGCATCGGACGCATGGTTGATCTTTTCATAAACCTCCGGACGCGGCGTTGAAGGCGGGCGATTTTTTGCAGCAGCGTTCTCGTGCTGGGAGGAAAGGTAGCCTGCCTCGCGAACCAGTGAGAGACTCGGTTTCATGCGTGAACTGGTCGTACTGGGCACCGCCTCCCAAGTACCAACCCGCACCCGCAATCACAACGGCTACCTTTTGCGCTGGGACGGCGAGGGACTGCTCTTCGACCCGGGAGAGGGCACGCAGCGGCAAATGATCCACGCCGGAGTCTCGGCCTCCCAAATTACCCGCATCTGCCTCACCCACATCCACGGTGATCACTGCTTCGGGCTGCCCGGGGTGCTGTCACGCATGGTGCTGGATGGTGTGACGCACCCGGTTCACCTGCACTATCCTGCCACCGGCGACGACATCGTCCGTGCGCTGGTGTCCGTCGCCTCCCCCGGCCTGGATCTGCGGCTGCAGCCCCACGCCGAGGCGGGGCAGATCGCACCGGGCCTGGAGGTGCAGCCTCTGCGACACCGGATCGAAACGTTCGGCTACAGGCTCAGCGAAGCTGACGGCCGCACGTTTCAGCCTGAGGGGCTGAAGGCGGCGGGCATAACCGGCCCGGACATCGGGCGGCTGCAACGAGAGGGGATCCTTCACGGCGTGCGACTTGAGGACGTGAGTGTTCCCCGGCCGGGTCAGCGCTTCGCCTTCGTCATGGACACCGCTCCCTGCGAGGGCGCCGAAGCGCTGGCCGACGGCGTGGACCTGCTGGTGGCGGAGTCGACGTTCAGTGATGACGACGCATCCTTGGCTACGCAATATGCCCACCTCACGGCCGGTCAGGCCGGTGATCTGGCGGCCGGCGGCGGGGCCGGCACGCTGGTACTCACCCATTTCTCGTCCCGCTATGGGGATACCGGCCTGCTTGCGGACCAGGCAAGGGCACGGGCGGACGGCGCTGCGGTCATTGCGGCGAATGATCTCGACAGGATCAGCTTTCCCAAGCGGCGGTTAGTGTCTTGACCGATAGGAACAGACAGGCCGATCACATGGTGCCAAGGAAGTCCCGCGGGAAAAGTAGAATTGCAGCGTCATGCAATGCTCCTACTTTGATGCTGCCCGCTGCCTTTCCTGCACTCAGATGGGTCAGCCCTACTCCGAACAGTTAGCAGCCAAAGAGCTGAACTGCCGAACGCTGCTCGCCGCCCACAGCTCGCTGCAATGGCTGCCGCCGGTGGAAAGCCGCGAGTCAGGTTTCCGCAACAAGGCCAAGATGGTAGTCGGTGGTTCGGTACGGAATCCTACCCTCGGTATCCTGGACACCGAGGGGCGGGGCGTGGACCTGCGCGAATGCGGCGTATGCTCCCCAGGCCTGCAGGCCTGCTTCCCGGTCTTCGCTTCCTTCATCAGCCAGGCCCGGCTTACCCCGTATGACGTGCCCCGGCGCAGCGGCGAGCTCAAGCACCTGATCGTCACCGAATCACCGGACGGCGAACTGATGCTGCGCCTGGTCTTGCGGTCCGAGAACCTCATCAAACGCATCCGCCGTCAGCTGCCCATCCTGCTGGAAGCCTTGCCGCAGCTGAAGGTGGTGTCCGTTAATCTGCACCCGGAGCACAAGGCTGTGCTGGAAGGCGACCGGGAGGTGTTGCTCACTGAGCAGTCAACGCTACGGATGCGCGTCAATGATCTCGACCTCCATCTGAGGCCGCAGAGCTTCTTCCAGACCAATACCGAGATGGCGGCTGCCCTGTACCGCCAGGGAAGCGAATGGGTGAGTGAAGTCGCGCCCGCTGCCGTCTGGGACCTCTACTGCGGCGTTGGCGGCTTTGCCCTGCACTGCGCCGACCCGTCCAGGGATGTCGTCGGCGTCGAAACCAGCCGGGAAGCCATCACCAGCGCCGAATTGAGCAGCAGGGACGCGGGCCTGCAGAGGGTTCGGTTCCAGTCCGGCGACGCCACAGCCTTCGCCGTTTCCACAAGCCCGGAGCCCGAACTCGTGATCGTCAATCCTCCGAGGCGCGGTATCGGCAACGAGCTGTGCGGCTGGCTGGAATCTTCAACCGTGCAGCATGTGGTCTACTCAAGCTGCAATGCCAAGTCCCTGGCCCGCGATCTTGCAGCCATGCCGTCGTTCACGGCACGGCGCGTCCGGCTGTTGGATATGTTCCCCCAAACTTCCCACTACGAAGCAATGGTGCTGCTCGAGAGGTCATAGTGGTAGAAGGCAAACCCTTCACCCGCCTGCCCATGCCTTAGACGTACCGTTTGAACCATGCCAGAGTGTCGTTCCACGCGGCGGTGGCCTGTGCCTCGTTGTAACGCTCTCCGGTGTCGTTGTGAAACGCGTGGTCGACGCCGGGATAGACCTTGATTTCATGGCGGACGTCCGTTGCGGCGAGGGCGTCCCGGAAGGCCGGCATGGCGCCAGTGATCCGGTCGTCGAGTTCCGCGTAGACACCAAAAACTGCCGGTTTGATGGCCGGCACCTTCTCCAAATCCGGCGCCGGCCCGTAAAACGCCGACGTTGCCTTAAGACCGGTCAGCTCCGTCGCCGCCTGCCAGGTGATGCCGCCTCCAAAGCAGTAGCCGGTCATGGCGATGCGTCCTGCGTCGACGTAGTCCTGTGAGTTCAGGTAATCGAAACCGGCTTTGAAGTCGGAGACGTGGCGTTGGGCTCCTGCCTTGGTCAGCGCACCGGGTATGGCGTCCCGGTCCAGGCTCGCAGTGCCGCCCTCGCGGCTGAGCAAGTCCAATGCGAGCGCCGCATACCCGGCCTTGGCGAAGCGGCGTGCCACGTCCTGGATGTGGGGGGTCAGCCCGCGGTTTTCGTGGCAGACCAGAACGGCAGGTCCGGGCCGATTCCCCTCTGGCCGGGCAAGGTACCCGCTGATGTTGGTTCCGCCCGAAGATACCTGCACGGTCGCTGTCACCATCCCGGCCGCACCTTCCGGAACGGATAGCGGGCTCTTGGCTCCCGGAACCGCGCCTGCCGTGGCGGTTCCTGGGCCCGGGGACGGTGTTGATGGTTCGGGAGTTGGCATGGGGTCAGTGCTGCGCGGAACTTCATTTGGCGTGCAGCCCACCAGCAGCATCGCCGCCGCAGCTGCACCCATGCTGCCGGTAATGAATGCCACCCGACGCGTGAAGGTGCGACGACTCATGGTGCCGGCGCGGTAATCGTCGAAAAACTCCTCGATCAGGTACTTCTCGAATTTACCTAGCTGCGTCACGAGGGCCTCCTTCAGTGTGAAGGTATCCTCCTCCGAAGTCATTCACCCGGCAAGAGGGCCGGGTGTGCCGCCAATGATGAGGTCATCTAAGAACCTCACTCAGTGGTACGTACTTCAGGTTGGACGTTGTGCCTCCGGTGTTGGTGTCGTCATGGACCACCAGGACCCCCTGTTCGAACTGGGGTCCGGCGTTCAGGCTGGTGACATCAACGCCATCCGTGCCGGTCACGGCGTCGATTGTCCCGCTGGAACCCACCCTGATCTTCTTGACGAATGGGTTGCTTCCGGCACGGTCATAAATCGCAATCGTGGAATCACCCTGGCTGGAGACGAAAAGGCGCCCCGAACCGTTCGCGCCGTACTCAATGCTCATCCCCTCGATGTCAGCCACGAGACGGCCGCCTCCCGCCGTGTCGACGGATCCGCGGGCTGCACCAGCATTGGGTTCTGCCCCGTATTTCCAGATGGCCACGTCCTCCTGGCCAACGTACAGGTGGCCTAGCTCGTCATCAGCGACACAACCCTCGGTGATGCTGTCCATCGGCAGCGTCCTGACAAGTGTGGCGTCGACCTTGCCAGCCCCACTGTCAGACAACTCGAATTGCTGGATGTTGCCTGCCACGTACGGCGTTACGAAGGCGTAAAGCTTGCCGCTGACACCACTGCGGTAGAGGCAGAATCCGTAGTTGGGGGCAAATGTCGCAATGCTGCGCGCCGCGACGGGCGAAAGGGTCCTGGTCGTCGTATTCAGCGCATAGAGCGCCAGAGTGTTGTTCGTCCGGTTGTTTGCCCCGACCAGCACAATCGACGTCCCAGACAGAGTGAAGCCCGTTCTAAGGTCGACATTGCCGATCATTCCGTCCTGCCGGAACTGGATCAGTTTGCCGTCCATGCCGAAGACTCCGATACCTCCGCCGGACGTCGCCTTATTGTCAGCAATCACCGCACTGTTCGCGGGGTTTGCAGGGTCAACCCATATAGCAGAGTCATCCGAAATGTCTCCCGATCCCGAGAAGCCCACAGTCTCGACTACGGGCAGCACGGTTGCAATGGCGGGTGGCGGCGTTACTGTGGGGGTCGGCGTTGGCGTTGGCGTGGCCGACGAATCGTAAGTGATCACCAGTTGAGGTCGCTGCGACGCCTCGCGGGAGGCAAGGCTGCCTTGGACCCCGGCCGTCGTGTTGAGCCCGAAACTGACGCTGCCGGAGGTGGTGACAGCGCTTGCTGGTAGAACTGCATTTACATACTGGCCAGAACGCAGCACTCCAGACCGGGCCAGTTCCGCCGATTGCCAGGCGGGCTGGTTGGCGGCAGTCACAGTCGTCTCTACCCAGGCGTCACTGGACGGGTGCACGATGAGGCTCCCGCTCACTGACGACCTGGAATAAACCCTCAGAACGGCAGTCGTGATGCTGCTGCCCGGCGGGAGCGAAACGTTGAAACGCATCAGCACACGGTAGGTGTTCTGCGAGACTGTCAGAGAAGTGGCCCGGCCAAAGTTGCTGTTGGGCGAAGCCGTGGAGACGTAGGTGTCAGCCGAAGCGTTAACAGTAACGGTCGTGGGGGCAGCGACGGCGGTCTTGGGCACATCGCTGAACAATGCAAGAGCGCCGATGGTCGCTAACGCGAGCAGCGACGCCAGGAAGAGTCGGAGATGACTGAACATGGCGCATTCCTGAGTCGGCCAGTGCACATTGAAAGGCCGGGGTCATGGTCAACCGGCTGCCCAGCTCTAGCCGTCTTGGAGGCGACAACCACACTTGAGCAATGGATGCTGCTGTGGGTAAAACGACGCCGGTAAAATTTTTAAGACGAACCGAAGGCACTCACAGATGGTGCCAGAAAGGCACTCGAAAATGGTGCCTAGTTCGGATTATCTGGGCCTTAAGTGCCGGTGTCAACCAATAAAAGTAAGCCGGCGAATCAGCTCCGCAGGTGGAGTCTCTTTCGGATCCACCGAGCGCGTCTCAGCCAATAAGGAATCCGGCCGGGCAACGGGCGCCGTGGGCGGATGTACGAGTTGGTACAGCGCGGCCCGGGCGCCCGGTGGACCCGTCCGGATGAGGGATCGATTCAGTAGAAGGAGATGAGTTCGACGAGCTCCCCGACCTTCTCCTCAGGGTAGTTACGGGCGATGTCGGCCTGGCTGAGCATTCCGACCAGATCATGGCCGTCAATGACCGGCAGTCGACGGACCTGGTGGTCCTGCATCGTCCGGATCGCTTCCTCGATGGAATCGTCGGCGCCGATGGTCGCGGGCTTGCCTTGGCCAAATTCCCCCGCGGTGGCGGTTCGGGGGTCGCCGCCCTCAGCGAGGCACTTGATCACAATGTCACGGTCCGTGAGCATGCCCTTGAGCCGGTTGTCCTCACCGCAGATCGGCAGAGAACCGACATTGAGGTCCTTCATTTTCCGCGCAGCCTGTTCCAAGGTTTCATTTTCACCGACGCATTCAACGCCGCCGGTCATGATTTCACGGGCAGTGGTCATGGCATTCTCCTCAAATAACCCGACAGAGGCTTCTACATCTGCCCGGTCGGGCCGGTGTCCTCGACTTCTCCACGCCAGGCTCCGGTTTCGGTGCCGCGTGACTCGATGAAGTCCTTGAATTTACGCATGTCGGCTTTTACTTGCATTTCGTCAACCTTCAGGGCAGCACCTGCTTTCTCGGTGAAAGTTTCCGGCGCCCATTCAAAATGGACCTTAACCTTGGTGTGATTGGCATCGAGCGGCGTGAACCGGATGATGCCGGCATGAGACTTGCCGTCGGTGCTGCGCCAGGCGATCCGGTCGTCCGGCTCCTGGTCGACTATTTCCGTATCGAATTCCCGCTGCACACCAGCGACCTTCGTAACCCAGTGGTTGGTTGTATCGGTCAGTTGGGTTACAGACTCAACTCCGGACATGAACTGCGGGAAGGATTCGAACTGTGTCCACTGGTTGTAGGCCGTATGGACCGGAACAGCGACATCAACGGTCTCTTCAACGGTTTGCATTTTCTTCCTCCTGTCAGTGAGGGACGGCCCGCGAAAAACGGACCGGTAGCGGGCGCCGTTCCCCTGCAACAGCACCCCCACTCCTGAAAGGTAAATCCACTGGCTGTCTGTGTCCAGACCCTCCAAATCCATGAACAGCCCGCGAGAAATCACCGAGTAAGTCCGTTCCTCAGCAGCCATGTTCCGCCTGGCAGTCCGGCGCTTCCAGCGCAAATCCATCTCTTTGCGGCAGATGTTCCAGTTTAACCATGGGCCAAAAGTGGTTGACGGCGTAGGCTTATTTCAGGCCGGCGACGGACGGTCTGGTGGTTTCCCCCATGCCACGTAGACTCCCAGCCCGCCGCCGGTCTTTGCGAGTAACAGATCGGGGCCAAGCCCCTACCAACCAGCGTGCCACCCACGCTTCCCCCACTTTTCGGCTTGCGTTTTCGGCTTGCCCGCAATACACGATTGCCTGAATACACGCTTGAGTGTACTTTTACGTTCATGGAAACCCTCACCCACGCTCCAGTGCTCGCGCGGTTTGGCTACGCTGTCTCGGATCCCACCCGGGCCCGGATTCTGCTGGCGCTCGCGGACGAGCCGGCCTACCCATCGGATTTGGCCGAAGCCCTCGGAGTGTCTCGGCAGAGCATGTCCAACCATTTGAGCTGCTTGCGCGGCTGCGGCTTGGTGGTGGCCGCCGCGGATGGCCGGCGAACCCGGTACGAGCTCGCCGACGCCCGCTTGGGCCATGCGGTCAAGGATCTGATCGGCGTCGTGCTGGCCGTTGACCCCGCCTGCTGCGCACCGGATGGGACGTGCGTCGCTTGAGCACTGCCACACCGACCGTCCCGTCGCCGGCCCGCCGCGCCGCCTTGAACCGCCGCGTCCGGATATTGGCGGCCGCGACGATCACCTACAACCTCATCGAGGCCGTCGTGGCCCTCTGGGCCGGGAATGTGGCGGACTCCTCGGCGCTGATCGGATTCGGCCTGGATTCGGTGATTGAGGTTGCGTCTGCTGTGGCCTTGTCTTGGCAGTTCTCCGCCGAGGATCCGGTGAAGCGAGAGCACCTTACCCTGCGGATCATCGCGATATCGTTCTTCGCCCTTGCCGCCTTCGTCACTGTGGATTCCGTGAGGTCCCTGACCGGCGGTGGCGAAGCCCAGCATTCCACGCCGGGCATCGTGATCGCTGCCCTCAGCCTGGCCATCATGCCAGTCCTGTCGTGGCTGCAGCGGCGTGCCGGACGGGAGCTTGGCTCCAGGACGGCTGTGGCGGATTCCAAACAGACCCTGCTGTGCACCTACTTGTCGGCAGTCCTCCTGGTCGGTCTGCTGCTCAACAGCGCGATGGGATGGTGGTGGGCCGACGCCGGTGCTGCCTTGGTCATTGCCGGGATCGCCGTCCGCGAGGGCAGCAATGCCTGGCGCGGCGACGTCTGCTGCACCGCACCGCTGGCTGCACCTGCCGGCGTCGCTGCTGAAGAGGATGACTGCTGCGGCACGGATCGAACGGGCAATGGAGAAACTGGGACGGGCTGTTCAAAGACCCTCATGCCCGGCAAACCTGTGCACTTTCAGGAACGCTGGCCGGGCTAAAACTGGGTTCCCGGCGGCATACTGGACGGATGGGGAGACGCAGCTGGGCCGATTTTGGGAAGAAACGCAAGCCTCAGGACGTGTGGTCGGACTGGAAGGCCGCGGACGAGGCAGGGGACGCGGACGGTGCGGCCAGGCTTGCCGCCGAATTGCTGCAGCTGACTCCAAACTCCTATTACAGCTGGTTTCAGGCAGGTATCCTGTCCAAGGCCCGGGGCAATTGGCCCGAAAGCGCGGAACGCAACGCTCGGGCCGTGCAGCTGTTCACTTCCAAGGACGCTGAGGAGTTCGACGGCGCCAACCCCGCGGCTTGGAATTTAGGCATTGCCTCAACAGCACTGGGTGATTGGGCCACGGCCAGACGCGCCTGGGCAGCCTACGGCATCGAACTTCCCGGGGAGGATGCTGAACCGATCGATGTGGACTGCGGCATGGCGCCAATCCGGATCAATCCTGACCGCCCCAGCCTTCCTCATCAGGTCATGCATGCAGCAGGCACTACCGAGGTGGTCTGGTGTTGGCGCCGTAGCCCGTCCCACGCGGTCATAGCGAGCGTTCCGCTTCCCGAATCCGGTCACAGGTTTAGGGACGTAGTTTTGCACGACGGAGAACCGAAAGGAACTCGACAGCTCGACGAACGGGAGGTGTCGGTGTTCGACGAACTCGCGCGTCTGGAAGAATCCCGCCTGCCAACATGGCAAGCCGAGGTCATCGGGGCCGCACCAGAAGACCTTCAGTCGCTGTCAGACCTCCTCGGACAGCGCGGGTTAGGCATGGATGAGTGGTCAGGAATCAGATTGATGTGCTCGCAATGTTCACATGGTGTGCATCGGGACGGACACGACCACAGCCCCCAAACATCAGATGCGAGCTTACTTGGCATAGCAGGCCACGAATCCGACCTTGGTGAACTGATGGAGACATGGCTGGCCAGAAGGCCCGGAATCGACGTGCAAAACCTCACGTGGCTCTGGTGATGGCCCGAGCGCAGCAGCCGGGGTGCGCGTAGTCTGGGGGCAAAAGCCTCAGGGCGGGCAAGAACGGCGACGAGCACGCACGGCTGCCCTGGGGTGGGCCTGATGAACAGGGGTATTGCATGGACTTTTTTCAAACGGTCATGTTTCCGTTCAACTGGTTCGTGTCCATCATCATGGTGGGCTTCCATGAGGGGTTGAGCATCATCGGGTTGCCGCCGGCCAGCGGCTGGACGTGGACGCTGTCCATCATCGGGCTCGTGTTGGTGATCCGGGCAGCCCTGATTCCCGTGTTCGTCAAGCAGATCAAGGCGCAGCGCGGCATGCAGTTGCTGCAGCCGGACCTGAAGAAGCTGCAGGACAAGTACAAGGGCAAGAAAGACCCGCTGTCCCGCCAGGCCATGGGTCAGGAGCAGATGGCACTGTACAAGACGCACGGCACCAACCCGTTCTCCGCTTGCCTGCCCCTCCTGATCCAAATGCCGTTCTTCTTCGCGCTGTTCACTGTGCTGTCGGGCATCAGCACAGCCCGTGACCAGGGCAAGGGCATTGGTGCGATGAGCCACGCCCAGGTGATCCAGTTCGATGACTCCACCATCTTCGGCGCCCCGCTCTCGGCTACTCTGCTTCACAATCCCGAAGGCAATCCGACAGCGGTCACCATCCTGACTATCGTGATGATCCTGGCGATGACGGCCTCGCAGTTCATCACGCAGAAGCAGATCATGGCCAAGAACATGTCTGAAGAGGCCATGGCCTCCCCGTTCATGCGCCAGCAGAAAATGATGCTCTACCTCCTGCCCATCGTGTTCGGTGTGGGCGGCATTAACTTTCCGATCGGTGTCCTGATCTACTGGACGACGACCAACCTGTGGACCATGGGTCAACAGTTCTTCGTCATTCGCCGGATGCCGACGCCGGGTTCCCCCGCAGCAAAGGCCCTCGCCGAGCGCCGCGCCGCGAAAGGCCTCCCGCCAGCTCCCTCCCCTGGAAGCAAAAAGGCCGACGTCGAGGCAGAGGCTGCCGCTGCGATCGCACACGCCCACAGCCAGCGCAGCCAGCCACAACGCAAGAACAGGAAAAAGAAGAGGAAGTAGCGCCTGCCGTTTGGCTCTCGCAGCGACTGTGTTGCCGGAGCATACTGAGGTATGAGTGACTCCGACGAATTCCTTGCCTGGGTGAAGTCCGCGTTGTATCAGGCGGAAGTCGCCCTTCACAACGGGGACGCCGCGCCGCGACGGGCGCTATGGTCCCGCAAAGAGCCGGTGAGCATCTTGGGAGCGTGGCGCAGCGCTATTGGGCAGCGTGAACTGGACGAGCTGTTCACGGGCCTTGAAAGGCAATTCTCTGACTGCACGTCGTACAACTTCGAATTGCAGGCCTATGACGTCGTGGGTGACGTGGCCTATACCGCAGGTTTAGAGCACACTTCAGCATCAGTCGACGGCCAGCCGCGCAGTTACAGCCTGCGGGCCACGCAGATCTATCGCCGCGAAGGCGGCGAATGGAAAGTGGCCCACCGGCATGCAGACACCGTGGTTGAGTGACGTCAATCCCGTTCGCAACGGTGGGACGACATCGACTGACCGCGGTTTAGCCCCTGACCGCCCCGGACAACGCGAACGATCCGCCGGACCCCCGCGCCACCAGAACGTACAGGACCAGGACCGGAACCGAATAGAGGATGGAGAATGCGGCCAGCTCACCGTAGGCGATGGCGCCATGCTGGCCGAAGAAGCTGAAGATCGAAACGGACGCAGGCTGTTTCGACGGGGACAGCAGGAGTATGAAGGGCACGAAGAAGTTGCCCCAGGTCTGGATGAAAACGAAGATGAACACGACGCCCAGCCCCTGGCGCATTAGGGGCAGCACCACGGTGCGCAGGGCCGTCAGACCGGAGGCCCCATCCATCCAGGCGGCTTCCTCCAGCGAGACGGGCACCGTGTCCATGAAGTTCTTGGTCATCCAGATGGCCATTGGCAGCGCCGTTGCCGCCATAAAGAGAACGGTTGACGGCATGGAGTCCAGCAGCCGCAACTGGACGAACAGGCCGTAGACCGGAACCATGATCGCGGTGATGGGCAGGCAGGTCCCGCACAGGATCGAATACAGGAACGGCTTGTTGAACCTGGACTGGAACCGGGAAAGCGGGTAGGCGGCCAGCACGGCAGCCGCCAGGGTCACCGTTGCCGTCCCACCGGAGAGCACAAGGCTGTTCCAGAGCGGCCTGAGCAGCAATTCCGGCGTGAGGACGGCCGCAAAGTTGGTGAGGGAAGCGTTGGCGGGCAGCTGTGTCTGGTAACCGGCGTTGGTATCCAGCGAAGCGAATAGCAGCCACAGCAACGGCAGCAGAAAGCAGGCGCCGATCAGCAGCAGCGCGGCATCTGCCGGAGCACTGGCAGTGCGGCGCTGCGGCGAGTTTACCCGCCCGTTAGCGGTCCGCCGGGCCGCCTGGTCCGCCGTCGTCATCGGCTGTCCCCCTTGAGCAGCCGGACGTAGGCAATCCCGAACACCAGGCCCAGGACGATAAGCACGGAGGCGATGGCGGTGCCGTAGCCGATGTCGCCGAACTTGAAGGCCTCCTGATAGGCAAGGACCGGCAAAGTGGTGCTGGCATTGGACGGTCCGCCGGCCGTCATCACCCAGATCAGCGTGAAGACCGCCAGGGTCTGGAGGGTCACGAGCATCAGGTTCGTGGCAATGCTGGACCGGATCAATGGCAGCGTGATGAACACCAGCCGCTGCCGGCCGGATGCACCGTCCATGAGGGCGGCTTCGGAGATGTCCTGCGGCACATCGGCCAGGGCCGCCCTGTACACCAGCATAGAGAAGGCGGTGCCGCGCCAGATGTTGGCGAGCACCACGGCCACCATGGGGAACGCGTACAGCCAGTCGGCACCGCTCCAGCCCGCACCTGCGAGCAGCTGGTTGAACGTCCCGTCCTTGCTGAAATAGGCGTAAGCGGCGAATGCGGCAACAATCTCGGGAAGAACCCAGGCCGCCACCACGGCGGTACCCACGACGGCGGACACGGGCTTCCGGGCACGCGTCATCAGTCCGGCAATCAGCAGTCCCAGCAGATTCTGGCCCACGATCGCGGAAGCCACCACGAAAACAACTGTCAGGATAATTGACGCCGGGAATGCGGAGTCGGTCAGCAGCCGCGCGTAGTTCTCGACGCCGGTCCAGGCCGGATTCCTGGCGTTCCGGCCGGTAAGGGCCGTATTCGTGAAGGATGCGTGGAAGGACCACAGGACGGGCGCCGCGAGGAAAAGGAGGAGCAGCAGGACGGCCGGCACGACCGGCAGCAGCCGGAGCTGCTGCCGGTCGGGGTTGCGGGCACCCATGCGCTATTTCTGCAGGACCTTGGCGTCACCCACCTGGTCCCTGACTGTCTTGTCGTACTGCTCGGCTGCCTCCTGCGGCGACAGCTTACCCGTGATCACGGCTTCTGTGGCAACCTGCACGGCCGCGGAGATCCGCGGATAGTCGGCTGTTGCTGGTCGGTAGTGGGTGACGGAAACGAGTTCTGACACGTCCTTGACGAACGGGTTGGCCGCCAGATAGTCGGGCTCGGAGGCAACGTCGGACCGGACCGCGATTTGGGAACTCGCAACGGTGAACGCCAGTGAGTTCTTCTTGTTCAGGGCCGTGGCAAGGAACTGGAAGGCCTGGTCCGGATTCTTCGAGTCCGCACCGACGGCCAGGGTCCAGCCGCCCGACATGCTGACGCCGCCCGGCTCCTGGCCGCGCTGGGTGGGGAACTTGGCCACGCCCATGTCTTCGGCGTAGCCTGCCCACTCGTAACTGCCGCCCTTCTGCCAGAACGACGGCGCGTAGGAACCTTCCACGACGGCCCCCATTTTGCCCTTCGGCAACCATTCGCCGAAGACCTTCTTCCAGACGTTCGCGTCGAGCGCCTCCGCAGGCGTAACAGCCAGCTTTTCGTCGTAGAGGGTTTTCAGGAAGGCCAGCGAATCGGTGAAGCCCTCCGAACCGACCACCCACTTCTTCTCCTGCTGGTCATACAGCTCGCTGTCCGTGCCATACAACAGCTCATAGAAGCTTTGCATCACGGTGCCTTCACCGGTCGCCTTGCCGGCGTACATGTTGAAGGGAACCACGGACGGATCCGCGGCTTTCATTTTGCGGGCGGCGTCGAGTATTTCATCCCAGGTCCGGGGCTGCCACGGCACGGCGATCCCTGCCTTTTGCAGGACCTTCTTGTTGTACCAGATGCCGCGGGTGTCAGTGCCCAGCGGGACAGCGTAGGTGCCGCCGTCGTCACCGGTGCCGGCAGCTTTGACGGCTTCGCCGTAGGTCTTCCAGTCGTCCCATTTCTCAAGGTAACTGTCCAGCTTCAGGAGGAATCCGGCGTCGACGTCCGACCGCACTTTGAAAGTGTCCTCGTAAAAGACGTCCGGAGCGGTTTCCGCCGACCTCAGGGCCAGTGCAAGCTTGGTGCCATAGTCGTCGTCGTTCGCCTCGATGGGTTGCAGCTCAACGGTGGTGCCTTGATTAGCGGCTTCAAATTCCTTCTTGGCATCCTTGAACAGGGTGTCGAGGGCGGTAAAGGAGTCTGTCTTTTGGTAGACGATCTTCAGTGTCCGGTTTTCTGCGGCCGGCTGTTCCGGGGAACAGGCCGATGTTGCCAGCAGCACTGCCGCAGACAACAGTGCCACAAACGTTCTGGCAGGGCGGTGCATGACGCTCCAATCTTCGAGCGGCTGCAGCCCCCAATATCCTCCAGCTGGCCCCAGCCTGTATGCAGTTTCGGGTGAGCTATCACCCAGCGGTTAAGCGGCGGGAGCCGCTCCTCAACCTTCGAGCAATAGCCTTCAGGCGGGAACCTCCCCAGCCTCTCTGACAGAGTATCCCTTTCCGGTCAGCAAAATGCGTTAGCTTTAGGCAGCCTCGGCGCGGGTGTCGCCCCAGACAGCGCCAGTTGATTCCTGCCCGGTGGGGGTAAAGCGGGACCCTCTCTGCGCCGGCGAGGTCCCCGGCGGCAGCGGTCGGGGTTGTCAGAAGTTCGTGATCACCCTCCCGCAGGCCCTACCCACCCGCCAAAGTTGCCGCCTCTAGGCCCTCCCGGGTTCCCTGCTGAAGAAGCTCTTCGGGTCGTGGGCGCCGAGCAGGTCGTGATGGAACACGATGGCATCGACCGGGCGAGTGTCGAGGAACAACACCGCAACCGTACGTGAGTGCACGATGGTGTTGCGGGTCAGGGCCTTCCACCCAGGAATGGATCCCTGTGTACTCATCGACGTCCAGCCCGTCACCGAGCAGGCCACGCTCCACGAGAAGGTCGTAGACCACATTCCAAGCGAGATCCATCAGGTCATGGATCGCAGCTTCCACTGTTGGCGCCGTCATACGTCCATGATCTCGCCGGCCGCTGACAGTCTTGCGAAGCTGTCTGGCGTGTCGTCAACTCTGCCGGTGGTTATGCCACGAGCGGTTGGATTGCTTAGTGCGCGTGATGCCCAGCCTGTCGACTGGCTCTCCGTTGGTGGCGCCGTTCCCGCCTCTCATCGCGGTCCACACGGGACAGCAACACCAGGATCGTGCCGACCCAGATGACAAGAAATAGAAAGACAAGAGCAATCGCTTCGGGGCTGCCCATACAACAATGTTATGTCCGGAAGGGCATCTCATGGGGTGCCCACCAGATGTTGCTAAGTCAGCAGACTTTCCAAGCACCTTTAGAGGATTCGACTCCGGCCGCGGCGGGCCGGCCTTCGATGGTGTGCCAGCCGGCGCGCCCGCGTGACGCGGTGCGAGCGCTCGTGCACGGCCCGGTCTGCTCTCCGTTGCTGGCGCCGCGCCCGCCTCTCAGGGCTGTCGAGCCTCGAAAGCAGCACCAGAATGGTGCCCGCCCAGATGCCAGCCATCGCGAATACAAGAGCGATCGCTTCCTCGGGGCGCATAAGGCAATTTTACGCGCTCAAGTGGTCTGCGAGGCCAAAATGCTGGGCCTACCGATGCGTCGTTGGGGCCTGCGGATAGAGAACGTCTTCACGACTGTAGTGCCCCACGGCGTCAAAATTCGCTTGGCGGTCAAGGAACGATTTAGGTCGACGTCGGCGACGACGATCCCTTCCTGGTCATAGAGAGGACCCGCTATGGCACGGCCGTTAAGTGGCTCGAAGATCGCCGCTCCACCGCGTCCGAGCGCCTGATCATCGTCTGGCAACTGAACCGGGAAGTCATCGGGAAACGCAGACCGAGGGATGTATTGAGGGGCAGAGACCACGAACGCGCCGGATTCGATCGCTATGTGACTCATTGTGGAGATCCAGCCGTCTGAGTCATCGGCCGTCGGGGCCGTCCAGATCTGCACGCCTTGACGATAGATCGCATATCGAGCGAGAGGCATGCGGTTCTCCCAACAGATGAGGCCGCCAACCCTCCCGACTGGAGTTTCAGTGACATTCAGGTCGTGTCCGTAACCGACGCCGTGGAAAAGGCGCTCATGCATCGTGGGCATCAACTTCCGGTGTTTCCAGAGCAGACCCTCAGGACCAAGCAAGATCATGGTGTTGTAGAGACTTCCGGGCCTGGCGGATTCCCGTTCGTTCACTCCAAGCACGCAGTAGATGTCGTGTTCTGCACATGCCTTGATGAAACGGTCGATTTGGGGACCGGGGACGTCTACAGAGTTGGCCCAGAGGCGGGTCCACATCTCATCAAATCCGTCGATACGGGCCGCTTCGCGGGCCCATACCCCCGAGGGGTACAGGGGGATGAACGTTTCAGGGAAAACCGCGAGTTTCACGCCTTTGCCTGATGCCTCGGCCAAGAGATGGAGCGCCTTTGACACCGATGCCTCAGCATCGAGGATGACCGGAGTGGCCTGAATCGCAGCGATTGTCACAGTTCCTGTGGACATGACGAAACGTTGGCACGCAATCCAGCGCCTCGTCAACACTGCAGCGCTTCATTGGTCAGGAAGCCGGCGGCCAGGATCGCCGTGCCGTCTGCACCGCCTTTATCGGTTCATTCTGGGCTCGCAGTGGGTACGATGCGTTCATGGCTGGTGACGAGGCAAGCGGACCCATCGATGGCGTCCGATACGGGCACACGAATCTGATCGCGCACGACTGGCGCCGCCTCTCCGACTGGTACGTGCGTCTCTTCGGATGCACGCCGGTTCCACCGGAGCGCGACTACTCGGGGCCCGACCTCGAGCGCGGCACCGCCGTGCCGAACGCCGCCCTCCAGGGCGTGCATCTGCGGCTGCCTGGGCATGGCGATGACGGACCGACGCTCGAGATCTACACGTTCGCCTCGACGGACGGAGCGTCGGAAGTGGGAATTGACCGGCCGGGCTTCCGCCACATCGCCTTCGCGGTTGCGGATGTCCACGCCGCTCGACGCCGCGTCCTCGATGAGGGCGGGAGCTCGGTCGGCGAGGTCGTCACCCTCACGACAGCCGACGGGCGCCGGGTCACCTGGTGCTATGTCAGCGACCCCGAGGGCAACGCCGTCGAGCTGCAGAGCTGGGCGCCACCGGCCTGAGCAGGTACTTCGAATCTCGGCTACTGACCACGATCCGCCGGCGGACTAGTTGGGAATCTCAATCGTGCTTCATCGCGGGCTTCGCATCCCGCTGTAGGCTACCCCGACCCCTGCCAGGAAAATCAGGACAGCGAGGTAGACCGGGCCGAGGTGCCCTAGCGTGGCCAGACCCCACGGGTAATGCGCGGGGAGGGCCACTGCGAGTCCGACGGTCGGGACCACAACGGCTGTGGCGAAGGCCCACCGATCTCCTCGGCGCACCCCGTACCAGGACAGGCCTGCGATGGCCAGCCCGGTCGCAGCGATGAAGCCGCTCAGCGCAATGTGCAGATGGCTGATGTAGTGATGCAGCTGCGGGCTGAACGCCTCGACCTCCGCCATTCCCTTGTCCACCTGATCGGGGCCAATACCCAGCTCGAGGAAGGCGCCCGTGAAATTGAGTCCAAGGAATACTGCGGCGTACGCAACGAAGGCCAGCCCCGCAAGCGTCATGAGAGCGGCCCCCGCCCGGAGGCGGGCCTGGTTTCCCGGGGTAGTTTGGACGGCAGGCAAAGCCAGCACCCCCTCTCTTATTCATGTAGGTCGCTCATGAAATTCCGGCCGGACTACCGGCCACGGGAGAGTGCGAGTGCCCATACGCCGGCCACTCCAATGGCAAGTAGTACGGTTACGAAGCCGATCGCCGGTACGCTCGGCCATGTCAGGGCGTCGCCATACCGCAGCAGGGCAAGCGCCTGCAGAATGACGAAGGCAACTGAGGTTAGCGCCACGGGGCGGACGGTGCGAACGTCGCCGCTCAACTGCCCCTGCGCGGCCGCCCACCCAAGACCGACCAGCCACGCTCCGATCGCTCTCGCTGTGAGCTCGGACAGTGGCCACGGCCACCACGTCGCGGCAGGAATGGGTACTGCCAGGAGTGCCACGCCATATAACAGCAGTACCGCGGCGATTCCCACCAGGAGCAGCCGGAGCGCAGGGGGTAGCACCGGCCGTCCCGACGTTACGGAGCTTGGGACGGGACGCAGGGACCGGATCTGCATCCAGCTTATGACGAGCATCGCCACGGGCACGACGGCATAGATTGCCAGCCACGCCCAAGTGGCTACTTGGGCAGTGGGGGCAGTGTCTGATGACAGGTGGAATCGATCGAGATGAAGCAGGGTGACTCCGAGGGTCAATGTCGTGAAGACGAACACGGGCCAGACTGCCAGCCTCGCTGAATCCCAATTCGCTGAGCGGGCGCCGGTCACCTCCAGGCCGGCACTCGACCAGTATGCCGCCCCGAGGAAGACCGCTGTCATGGGCGGATTGACTGTCCACGCGAACCATTCCTCAGTCCGGAGCGGAAATACGAACAGCACGAGCCCGGCAAGGAACACGAGGAATGCAGCGACGAAGAGCAGCCACCGCATCGGCGGAATCAACGGTGTGACCTCAGTTGAAGTGGACATCACCGGGCAGCTCCTCGGGTGCGGCGGCATCACCAAGGGCAGGGGGCGAGGCAGGCAGGGGGTTCTCGGCAAGGTAGGTGTGAAGCATCGAGACCACGGTGGCGCCGTCCCCAACTGCAGTGGCCACTCTTTTAATCGAGCCGGCCCGCACGTCGCCGATAGCGAAAATGCCCGGCATGCTGGTTTCCAGCGCTAATGGCGGCCTGTCCTGCCTGGTGGACCCGGCCTCACTGACATCCCGGCTGGCGCCCGTGCGCAGAAAACCGGTTGGGTCACGCTCTACGGTGTCGGGCAGCCAGGAGGTCCGCGGCACCGAACCAATCAGCACGAATAAACCGCCCGCTTCGATCTCCTCGCTCGGGGTTGCTTCGGCTCCGGATATGGCGACCTTGACGGATGCAAGGAATCCGTCCTGATCGCGGGCCCCCACGATCACGGTGCTGTAGCGGATCGCAACGTTCCGGGTGGCCTCGAGTTGGGAGATGAGGTAGTCCGACATACTTGCCGACAGGGTGGGTCCGCGCACCAGCAGCGTCACCTTCTTCGCGTACTTAGCAAGGTGCAGAACCGCCTGTCCGGCCGAGTTGCCGCCGCCCACGACGCAGACGTGCTTTCCGGCCATCGACGGCGCCTCGGAGACTGTGGCGCCGTAGAAGACGCCTCTGCCGACCAGATCCTCCAGCTGAGGTAAGCCGAGCCGACGGTAGTCCACTCCGGTGGCCACCACGACTGTGCGGCACCGCACGACACTTCCGTCGGAAATCGACACAGCGTACAACGCCCCGTCCACGCGGACCCCCTCCACCTTCCGCATGAACAGGAAGTCCGTGCCCAAAGTCCAGGCCTGGTGAAATGAGCGGTAGGCCAGGTGGGCACCGCTCACACCGCGGGAGAAGCCAGGGTAGTTGCGGATCAACGAGCTGGTGCCGGCCTGGCCTCCCACAGCCTCACCCTCCACCACCATGGTGGAGAGGCCCTCGGAGGAGGCATACACTGCGGTCGCGAGACCGGATGGACCGGCTCCCACAACCACCACATCGAAGATCTTGTCCGCCGGTGGCGGTCGCGTCACCCCCATCGCTTCGGCGATCTCCAGGTCACTGGGGTTCTCGAGGACAATTGGCGAAGCCGTGAACTCCAGCACCATGACCGGCAGCAGGGGGTCGCGCAGGTCCAGGCTCTCCAGCGTCCGTTGCGCGGTCTCGGACCCTACAGGGTGGAAGCCCACCGGGATGTGGTTTCGACTCAAGGAATCGCGCAACATATGGGTCCTTTCGTCCCCTACCTCCCCGATCAGCCGGACCGCCTCGAACCCGACCCCCTGGGCCAGGTGCCAGTCGTCGAGGGCGTCGGTAATCGCCCCATGGAATTCTTCGTCGCGCGATCGTTCGGGACGTATGATCACCAATTCGGCGTACCCCTGCGCGATCGCCCGGAATACTGTGGGGGCGCTGGCGAAGTCACCCCATGTCACCACAACACCACGCTTGGCTGCCGGGTGAAAGACATAGGCACGCCGCAGGAAATCGAGTCCACCGCGGTCAGCCGGACCGTAGCACCCGAGGATGAGGGCGACCTGACGATTCCAGCGCCGGAGCCCCTCAAGCACCGCCCGCCCGTGGGCGTGGCCAGCGCAGGCCACCACCTCATAGTCGGCACCGTACCGTCGACGTAACTCATCTCCAAGAACGCGCCGAGAGGTCGGGTCTGTGGTAGCAATCAGCATGACCGGAACCGAGTCATCCATGGCAGCCGTCTTTCCGGATCAATGGTTCGGTGACGCTCACGATACTCGCGCCAAGACATTGGGGACAAGGGTTGCTTGTTGCCTCCTGGAAGGTCCTTCGCCCAGCGGTGTCGGAGTGTATTGGGCCCCGGTTGCCGTCTCGATTCCGTCATTCCTAGGGCGCGGAGATTCTGCCAGAATTGCTCCCGGGGTGGGCAAGCGGGATGACCTGAGCAGAACCGGAGCGATGGAGATGGAGGATCCATGGAGGAGCGCCCTATTCCAGGAATCAGCCTCGCCGCCACACCCAGTGGAACAGGGTGTCTGGAGTGCCTCAGCGGTGACGGCCCAGGCTGGTGGCTACACCTTCGCCGCTGCGCCCAATGCGGCCACATCGGATGCTGCGACTCATCACCCTCACAGCATGCCAGTGCCCACGCGCGAACCGTCGGTCACCCCGTCATGAGGTCCTTTGAACCTGGGGAGGAGTGGTTCTACGAGCACGCCACGAAGAAGTTCTTCCGCGGCCCGCGGCTTCCGGATCCTCAGTCCAGGCCCCTGGAGCAGCCGGCACCTGCACCGTCAGACAAGGTACCCGCAGACTGGCGAGAGCACTTACACCGGTAACCGCGGATCCAGAACCAACTGTGAGATTCCGATCTACTTGCACCATTCCGCAAAGTTGGCCCCATCGTTTCCGCGGGTTCCTCCACCACCCGAAGATGGCGCCATTGTCAGTTACTTGGCCTTTTCCCTGCGTCGCACGACTAGACCCACGGACCCGTCTTTTGAAGTCGCCGTTAGAGAATAGTGCAACCTCGTTGCTTTGTCGGGTGGCTTAATCAAAGAGCCCTCGAACACCTACTTCCGGCTACCGTCTCCAACTTGGGAAGCGTCCACGAGCCTGTCCTTTACACGTCTCGAAGAGTCGTTTATGCGTCTCGTGGCGCTCCTCATAGGTCCGGTCCAGGTAGTACCGAAGGGCCTTTTCGGATGCTTTGATCCTCGCGACCTCTGTCTCCCGATATGTCTTGAGATGCTCGCGTTTCGTGCTCTCCGTCTCATGGATCTGGATCGCCTCGCGCAAAAAGCCCACGATCTCGTTGAACGCGCCAAGCGCATCAGCGGCGATGACCCGGGTCACCGCCGGAGGCAGCACTTTGCCCTCGTGTACGCGTTTCTGCTGATCAGTCATCCGTGGCCTCCGAGTAAGCCCTGCTTCTTGGGTTCGTCGGTCACCGGTTCATCCTATGTGTGCCCACGGGGCGGGTTCCGGAGACACCCAGGAACGCCGGTCACAATTCGTTTCTTCGCAGGTTCGTTGCTTCCCCTGGTGCCCCACATGTAACTTGACTCACACATTCCCTAATGCGATAGCGAACATCCGCATTGTGGAAGAAGTCTCACGCCGCCTCAAAGATGAGCGGCGGGCTACTGAGCTCAAAGGAGCAAACCTTGGAAGAGAAAATTGCCGAGGCGGGAAGCACGAAGACCTCCCTCGCCCAACAAATCGAAGGTGCCTACCAGCGGATCGGCGTGACTGGGGCACACCGACACATTGTTCTCATGATCCTGCTCGGCGTGTTTTTCGACGCGCTCGAACAGAACGCCGTCGGCATCACCGGTCCGGTGCTGCGCGAGTCCTGGGGGCTGGGCGCAGGCGACATCGGCCTGCTGAACACCATGACTTTCACGGCCACGGCCCTGGGACGCATCGCGACCGGGCTGATCATTGACAAGTACGGCCGTCGGAACATGCTGGTCATCAACCTGATCATCTTCGCAGGCGGCTCATTGCTGTGTGCCGTGGCGCCGAACTACCCCATCCTTGCTGCCGGGCGGTTTATCGTCGGGTTCGGCTTGGGCGGCGAAATCGCCGTCGCCGTGATCATGATGGCTGAATTCTTTGCGGCCAAACACCGCGGCACCGCAGTGGGCCTGATCAACGTCACCGCCGCCGGACTGGGAAACATGCTGGCTCCCGCCTTCGGCATCCTGGTCTTCACCCTCTTTGATGGCCCGGACAAGTGGCGTTGGGTCTTCGGCCTGCTCTTCATACCTGCCATCCTCGTGATGTTCTTCCGCCGCTACGTCCCGGAAACGCCACGCTTCCTGGCATCCCAGGGCCGGCTTGATGAAGCAAACCTGGTCATCACCCGCCTGGCAAGGGGCAAGCTCTCCGGCAAGGTCGAGGACCCTGAAGTCTTCATCACCGCCGTCCCCGGCCCGGCCGTCACGGAGTCCAAAGGCCATTGGAAGGACGCCCTGCGCGGCCGGCTCCTGAAGCGGACAGTCCTCCTCGGCATCGCCGTCTGTATGTCCTACGCCGCCCAGATTTCCATGCTGACACTGATGCCCACCATCTTGGTCTCCCGCGGCTACGCCGTGAACACGAGCCTCTGGTTCACCCTCATCATGCAGTCCGGATCGCTGATCGGTGCCGCCACGGCCGCCTTCCTGGCCAGCCGCCTCCCCCGCAAGAAAGTCCTCACCGCGGCAGCAATCCTGGGCTGCCTAGCCGGACTCTCCATGGCCTTCCTGGCCACCGACATCGCCATCATCGTCGCCTGCGGTGTGGTGTTCAACTTCTCGGTCATCATCCTGAACACCACCATCTGGCTGTTCGCCCCGGAACTGTACCCCACCCGGACCCGCGGGTTTGGCACCTCCATCATCCTGGCTGCAGGCTCCCTCTCGGGCGGCCTCTTCCCGCTGATCTCGGGAGTTATCTTCGACGCCGCCGGACTCACTGGAATGTTCACAACCCTCGCCGGCCTCTTCATCATCCTGGCCATCGTGGTGCAATTCCCACCGGAAACGTTCGGTCAGCCCCTCGAAGAGGACCCCACAGAGGAGGAAGGAGCCATTTATGGGCACTGACCCCAGCATGCGCACCAGGAGGCAGGTCCTGTTGGTGAACCCAAACAGCAACCAGCGCACCACGGACCTGATGACCGGCATCGCCGCCGGAATCCTCGAACCCGAAGGGCTTCAGGTGATAGGGCTGACGGCTGCCGAAGGCCCAGCCATGATCATCGATCCGGCGTCGCTGCTGGACTCGGGCAGGCACGTGCAAACCGCCGTGCACGGTTACCTGGACGGCCCGGACGGATCCTCGGCGGTGGCGGTCATCGTCGCAGCCATCGGCGACCCGGGGCGCAGTGTTCTGGCTGGCGATCTTGACATCCCTGTCGTGGGTATCGGGCAGGGATCGATACTTGCAGCAGTAGGGTCGGGACGGCGGTTTGGGATGGCCACCAGCACACCCTTGCTGGCCGGCTCCCTCGCCTCGCTGGTTGAAGAGCACGGGCAGACCCAGTGGTTCACGGGCGTCAGGCTCACACCCTCAGAACCCCTGGCGCTGGCCGCGGATCCGGAGCGGCAGTTCCAAGAGCTGCTCGGGGCCGTCCAGAAAGCGAGCCGGGACGACGGGGCCGAAGCGGTCATCATCGCCGGCGGGCCCCTCAGCGACACGGCCCGGCGGCTCGCCACAACAGGCATTGCGGAGATCATCCAGCCCGTGCCAAGTGCGTGCACCGTGGTTCTACGCGTTCTTGCCGAAAAGCAGGTCACCACCTCCCCGTGACCAGATGCAGCAGACCGCTAACGCCAAATAGGCAGACAAGGGCTGCGCCCACGTGAGAGGGTGCAGCCCCTTGTCATGCTCTCAGCGTGGAGAGCCTCACTCCGGCTGGTCCTTGAGGAACGAAATGATCACTGGCGCGAAGGACATGCAGGTGGAGAGAGGGCGCGCTGGCGCGAAGTGTCCGGAACGGTGGCCCGGAGACTGACATACTCTGACCATGGCTGCTTCCTTCGAATGCACGACCCGGACGACTCTCGGCAAATCACAGCTCTTTGACCTTTCCGGAGCATCGACGCCCACAAGGATCCATGGCGCACTCCCGGGAGCGGGCAATCGCGGGTGTCACCTCTGGGTTGATTTCCCTCGGTGAGGAGGTGACCTGGCGGGCCTGGCATTTCGGGGTGCCGCTGCGGATGACGAGCCGGATCATCGAAATGGAAGCGCCGGACTACTTCGTGGATGAGCAGGTTCGGGGGCCGTTCCGGAGCTTCCGCCACATCCACGAGTTCAGTGAGGACGCCCACAGCACCTTGATGGTGGACCGGATCGAGTTCGCGGCACCATTCGGGCTACTCGGGGTCCTGGCCGAAAAGCTGGTCCTCACCCGCTACCTTCGGAACCTCATCGAGCAACGCAACCGGCACCTGGCTGCGGGCGCGCGAACGGTAAAGGGGCAGTAGGTGGACCTGGAGGTTTTCGTGCAGGAAGCGCGGCTGGGGAACCACGATCCCGGCCCGCAATCGGAGCTACTGATCAGGAAGCTGCGCGCCGAGACTCCCGAAACTATCATCGACCTCTACGAGCAGGCGCAGTGGAGCGCCGCCGAGGTGTATGAGCAATGGTCGGCCAGGCCGGAGCCTAGGGACCTCTTCGAATCCCACGAGGCCTTGGCCCTTGCACCAAACGTCCACCTGATCGGCGAGGATCCCGCGCCGCCGCTGGGGCGGCTGCCCGAGCCGAAGCCTTTCGAGTATGCGCAGTGGCTGAGGGGCTGGTGCCTCTATCAGGTCCTTGTCGGTAATTTTCAGCCGCCGGAGGGGCATTTCAGGGAGCACCGGGACCGGCCGGCCGCCATTGATTACATCGAGGGCATGTTCGGTAACGCGTTCCCGCTTGATTTTCAGGTTGCCTTCGAGCGGAGCACCGAGACGCTGTGGCCCTTTGTCCTGCGTGAGGACGCTCCGGAGTTCCTGGTCTACAACGAAGACCTCGAGGATGCCCAGTACCGGGTGCGGTTGTACAGGGGGAGGGCCCGGGAAGTCACGATGGACTTGAACGCCTCAGCGCCATGGCGGCAATGGTGGCTCAGCGGCCCGCTGCGGGCGCTGGAGTTCAGGATCGCCGGTAGCTACCGCTGGCACACGGGGGCGGCCGCGATGCATACGGGAGACACAGCTACTTCGACCCGGATGCGGAAGACGGGACTGACCGTTACCAGCACCATCATGCCGAACCTCGACCGGATCCTGGAAACGGACGAGAGCGACATCCGCCTGCTCGTCATCCAGGACCTGACCGTGCTGCTCCGCAAAGTGCACAAGAAGTACGGCTTCACTGGCGACATGCCGGAGGCCGAGTAGGCACTCCTAGGCCGGGGCGGTGCCGTCCATTTCTGCCGGGCGGACCAGGCCGAAGCGTTCGATCAGCGTCGGCAGTGAGGCGAAGTCCATCTGCAGCCCGTACTTGGCGTTTGCCCGTGCCATGCCTTCCAGGTCCGGCGGGGATCCTTCAGGAAAGAATGGCTCGACTTCCTCGAAGTACTTCTCGAACCCAGCCGGCGCGATGATTTCCAAGACCCGAGCCGACACTTCGCCAGCATTCCAGAACGTATGCCATTGGTTCCTGGGTTTTCGAACCAGCTCTCCGGGACCGGCGTGAAAAACCTCCTCGCCAAGTAGGAAGCCGACGCGTCCAGCGGTCACAACGGTGAACTCATCTTCGCGGCTGTGCCTGTGCAGGGGTGCCGCGAGTTCCTTGGGGGCAAGAACGTGCTCGACGACCGCCAAGCTTCCCGCTGTTGCGGTGGCATCGAGAAGGGTCCGGGCAGTCATGGCATCCCCGAAGCGTACCAGAAGGCCCGCGTCCGCGCCGGTCGGCCCGCTCTTCTTCGTGCCCATGGAGTTATCGTCCGCTTGTACGTCCCTCCATGCAAAGGGTCTTCCGGTCAATGTTGCATCGATGCCCAACTTGTGACCGTGGTTGTCATCGAGAGGAGCTTCGACTGCCGGGCAAGGAGTAGGCCTAGTGTTAGTGCCAAGCACCCCGCCCGCATGGGCGCCTCCCGATGCATAAAATTGCAGTATGCCCCGGAGGAAGCGATCGCACTGCTATTCGCGATGGCTATTATCTGGGCGGGCACGATTCTGGTGCTGCTTTCTACGCTGGGCCGTCCTGAAAGGCGGGCGCGGCGCCAGGAACGGAGAGCCGACAGGGCCGCTCACCAGCGGTCGCACCGCATAACACGAGTGCAGCGGCTGGCGCACCGTCGAAGGCCTTCCCGCCGCGGCCGGAGCCAAATCCTGTAGAACTGCCTGGGGCGCCCTGCTGGTCTGGCAGCGTCGGATCTCCATCCCATTTGATGTCCCTACGGACATAAAATTGCTGTATGGGCAGCCAGGAAGCGATTGCTCTGGTCTTTCTGTTTCTTGTCATCTGGGTCTGTACGATCCTGGTGCTGCTGTCCCGTGTGGACCGCGATGAGAGGCGGGCCCGACGCCACGACCGGAGAGCCAGTCGAAAGGCCGCGCATCACGCGCACTAAGCAGTAGGCGTCTGGAGGAGTTGTCGACACGAGAGGCAGCTCCGCAAAGCTGTCAGTGCCCCAGTTGGATGATCCGTGGTCCGCTCCAAAACAGCTGGCAGACCGTTACAGTAGGCCGATGGAACATGCCTGGGCGCAGCACATGCTCTCGGTAATCGAACGTGCCATTGACACTCTGGCAACCGGGCCGGAGCGCATTCAGCAGCGGCTCGCGGATGCCTACCAGTACAGCGGCATGGCGGAGAAGGTTGCCCCCGATTCGGAACTTCCGCCCACGAGTCTGGCCCTCCAAATCGATCTGCAGGCGCGACGGACACTGTGCATGACACCGAACGGGGCAAGGCAGCCGCCAGTGCCTTGCGCCTCAGTGATGACCAGTGCATCATCTTCGTCCGCAGACTCATCGCGGCGGAGCGCGAGCTGCGTGAACTGTGCGCCCCGCACGACCAGGACTGACTCCCGGCGACTCGGCCACAGTCCGGAGACGGCCTGCCCATCCCGGGCAGCGTCACCCATCGGGACAGTCGATACCGTTTGGCTAGGCTGTTTGCGTTTCAGCCATCCTTAGTTGGGTACTTACCCCGCGAGAAGGAAGAGGTCCTTGCCGCCCCTGACAGCCATTTTCCGGGTCGCCCTGGTCGTGTCGGAGCGGCCGGCACAGGCAGCACTAGGACTCGGGCTCCAGGGGGAACAGATGCAGACTGTCGAAGAAACCATCGAGGTAGCTGTTCCTGTGCGCGAGGCGTATGAGCAGTGGTGGCTGTTCGAATCCTTTCCGCAGTTCATGTCGGGGGTCCAGTCCGTAAGGCGGGTCAGTGACAGGATCACCCACTGGGTGACCAACATCGGTGGCGTGGAGCGGGAATTTGATGCCGAAACAGTAGAAGACTCTCCGGACGAGCGAATAGCGTGGCGCAGCACCGACGGTGTCACCCACGCCGGAGCCGTAGCATTCACGCCGCTCGGCCAGGGCACCACCCGTATCTGGGTCCGACTGGAATGGTCTCCCGAAAACCTGGTAGAGCAAGCCGGGGCAGCCTTCGGGTTCGACAACATGCAAGTCAGAGCAGACCTCCGCCGATTCAAGGAATTCATCGAAACCCGAGGCTCCGGCACTGACGCCTAACCCGGGCGGCGCCTGCCCCGGGGCAGAAGTGGACTCCCCTGACGAGAAGAAGATGTAATGGAGTTGGCCGTCCCGGAATGTCTCCCCCAGCCTTTCCGGGCGGTCTTTTCTACGCCCCGCTCCTCTCACTTTCGTGAGATGCCACGGGGCGAGCTTTCGTTATTCCGCGGCCCTGCGCCGGGCCTCCTGCTGATGCTGCTCCAGCTTTGCCTCGGCATCCCTTCGTCGCTGGAGCATGCCGCGGGCCTGGGTGGGCGTGGGATGGCGGTGCTCGCGTTCCCACGAGTGGTCATTGGCTCCGGTCCGTACAGCGGCTTCTCCAGTGCGGGGGCTATTGTCTTCACTTTCACTCATGGCGGGATCTCCTTTGGAGGGGCGGCGAGAGCGCAGTGCAGAAACGGCGGGGTGGTTCTGACTGCTCCCTGGTATTGGGGTACGGGCTCGAATAGCGCTTGCAGTGGGCTGGTCATTCAGGCAGTTCGATCTGGAAGCCGCAGTCGCATCTGAGAACCCGGGTGGAGAGGTAGACGCCCAGGGAGTCCTCGGCTGCACCTTCGGTGGACAGCGGCACGGAGAGCTTGCGCAGCTCTGAGCCGGCTTTTTTCATCGGCTGCCCGCAGTGCATGTAGTGACTGCCGAATATGAGCACGTCCCCTGCCTGTTCCGGACGTGCCAGGATCATCGACAGGTCGGCGACGTGGGCACGATGCTCGCTGAAGGTGCCGCACCGGTGGCATGTGTAGGAAACCAACACGACGTCGGCCGCCTCGCCTGGCAGGTCCATGACGGATCTGATCGTGACATGGCGATCTGTGCCGCAGTTGCCGCACATCACCGGCAGCGCCCGGTGCCGCCCTGCCCCGCCATGACGGAAGCCGTGAAATCCGAATGACATGATTAGGCTGCGGGCGGGTAGCTGGTGAAAATGCAGACGGGCGCGGCGCGGCCTTGCATTCGCAGCCTGCCGTCGCGGACGTTGATGTGGCACATTCGCATGCCGTTACAGAAGGACGCGTCGTGCTTAGCCGTCATCACGGGGGCCAGCCACCAGCTGGTGCGAAGGCCATAAAGGCACCCGGGGCGCAGCAGACTTTCTGTTCCTGGAGCCGGTCCGATGGCGGCGCCAAGGAACTGGCGGAAATGAGAGGTGGCCATGGCAGGCTCTTTCCTCAGGTGTGCGGGGTGGCCGCCATGCGGCTACAGCGGCGTACCTCAAGGGAGTGCACACAATCCCTGGAAGGGTTCCCTGTGGAAAGATTCTGACGCGCAGGGCTCCTGTATCGAAGCTACCCCGCCCTGCCCCGGCCTGCATAGGCCCGGCTGGGAGACGGCACAGCGATCATTCTTCGGCTATGACAATGGACGCTGCTGCCGGCCAGGTCTCTTCACCGTCCCGCGGGTAGGAGCTGCCAACGCAGTACCCCAGAGTTCGTCGGTGTACATCTCCCCGGGGAGCCGGGTCGACGGCGTCTTGTTGGGCAGCGCGTACTGGTCCCGAGTGAGGCGGTATCTGTACTTGCCGGCGCGGAGTATCGGCCGTTACCGGCGATAACAGCCGAGTTGAGAAAGGGCCACAAACGTCTTTCGACGGCCCCGAAATGCGCCCCCGGTTTTACGCTCCCGTGATCGGTTTTCCGGCGCTTTAACGGTTGTACGAAGAACCGGAAACATCCCTCGTTTCGGGCTTTTGGCGCTCCTACTCTGGTGTCATCCAATCACTCACACCCGAAAGGGGTACCCACATGAAAAAAGTAAGCGCCTGGCTGACTGCCATCATCATGGCTCTCGGGCTGGGCCTGCTGGTTCCGGGGTCCGCCTCCGCAACCCCCTCCTACTGCGGACTGGCCTGGAGCTCGCTGGCCAAGACCAACCAGACCATGAGCGCCGCATCAGTAACCAACGTTCGCTCCGGAAAGCACTACTGCTTCGACCGCCTGGTCATCGACATCAAAGGGAAGGCAACCGGCTACAACGTCCGCTACGTCTCAAAGGTCGCACAGGCCGGGTCCGGACTGCCCATCAAGCTCAGAGGTGGTGCATTCCTGCAGGTCACCGCCCACGCACCCAGCTATGACAGCGCCACGGGCAAGGCCACCTTCGTGCCGGCCAACCGCTCCGAGGTGACCAACGTTTCGAACTGCAAAACGTTCAGGCAGGTGGCCTGGGCAGGCAGCTTTGAGGGCCGCACCACCCTGGGCCTCGGCGTCCGCGCCCGGCTGCCCTTCAAGGTATTCACCGTTGCAGGTCCCGGCAACGGATCCAAGCTCGTGATCGACGTCGCCCACCAATGGTGACAGCTAAAGCCAGATAAGTAGCGGTGCCCCGCTCCCAAAGGGAGGCGGGGCACCGCTTTGCCTGCAACGCGCAGCGACTGCCTTCAACCAAGACGATGTAGAGGTGAGAGGCTCCGAGCACGATCGCGGTCACGTCTTCAGGTACGTCCTCGAGTTCAAGCCTGTAGGGTCCCTCGACGGTAAAGCAATACGCTTTCCGCTTGCCCCGGTTGATGGTGAAGACAAAAGGATCGCCGGGACTGTTCTGCGACCATCCGCCGATGACCAAATCGTCAGATGCCTCAACGACTGCGCTCATCTAATCATGTGTGAGCGGTTCTGTGGTGTTTACAGCCAGGTCGTAGGACATCATTCTTAGCCTACGGGCACCTGGCTACGCCGAGTCACGTCCGGATCACCGTAAATCCTAGTCATGGGGCGGTTCCAGCGCGCGCTGCCGTCGCCGGCAGGGCCACCATCATGCCCCGTGGTTCCCGAGCCGTTCTTCGATCAGTTGCAGGCCGGTGCCACCGGCCGCGACATGCAGCAGCCCTTCGTCTGTCCCGAGCGCGACGATCCGCCAGCGTCGCTTCAACTCCGCGGGTCGCTTGGCCGGCGGTTCGACCGTCCCCTTGAGGATGACGTCATAGAAGGGCCTGATCGTGCCGCTGGGGTTGCCTGCGCCGCTAAGGTCCGGCTGAAACCTGATCGTCCCGCGGGTCACTTGAGCGAACCCGGGCAGCCAAAGGTGGCGTATGGAACCCGGATGGGAATTTGGATAGCGGATAGCGCACTCGATGATGCCTCGTTCGGCATCTCGTGCCAGGCGCTCTCTCCTCTCCGGTGCTGCCATGTGGACGAGCAGGAGAGCGCCCAATCCGAAGGCGCCGAAGGACATAGTTGTCGAACCCCAGAATCCAAAGCGTTCGCTGAGAAGGTCCGACGTTAAGGTAGCCAGGAATAGCAGCAGCCCAAATGACCTTGCCAAGATCCTTTCCCACCAGCCCCGAGGTGCCGGACTGAGCGTCTCCTCCGCCATGCCGATTTCCTCCTACGCTCGCAGGCCAATAATCGACGTCGGCTAATCTGCCTGTCGGCTTATCGCGTTGCCCGGAAGCTCACCACCTGGATAGCCGGGTCCAGCATTTCAGGGGAATGTAACCGGACCCAGCTAACCCTGAACCGACGGTTAGCGGCTACTTTCAACGTCAGGGCACAGTCAGTGTGCCCTGCTCGCATTGGGAAATCCGGGGGGACGTCGGGGCGCGGACACGGCTTACCCTCAAAACTGGGGGGGGCACGTTCGCGTCCTTCCGAAACGAGTCCACGCTCCGTGCAAGGTTTTCCGCTCCCGCTTGTGCGGGACGGCCGGAGGCTGGGGCCCACCGCTCTGCCGTCAAGCCAAGCCCGCCGTCGGCCTATGGCAGAACCGAGCGCGGCCCCGCGTCGCGGCTGTCACGCCGCTGCCAGCTGCGCGGTCAGCCAGCCGAGCTGCTGGCCGATCCCAAGACCCTGCGTGGGGACCTCGTACTCCCACGGGCCCCTGTAGACCGCGTACCGGTACTGCTCCCCCGCCAGGACGACGAGCTTCACGTTCCCGACACCGGCAAGCTCGGCGGTGAGCTGCTCCCTCACTGTGGCCGACCACTGGTGGATCGGAGGAGACGTCCGGGCGTTGGTCCCCAGCTTCACGTCATACGGCTGGAGAATCCGGGGGCGACCTGATGACACCTGGTCCGGGCACACTCAGAAGTGAGGGCTTTGACTCAGTTCTATATGCAGGTGTCATAGGCTTCCCACATGGCGTCCGGCCTATGCTGCCAGGAGGCCGGCGGCGGAGGGCCTGCGGGGCTAAGCACCGAGACCCAACCAGCCCGCCGTCGGCCGTCCAGCAACGAGCAGCTGGCTCCGAGAAGCAAGGGGGACTCGTGGACTCATGGAAGCTCGTCAAGGCTCTGCCCCAGCCCCAGAAAGCCATCATGATGGTGTATCTGGCAGCTGCCCTGATCTTCGGTATCGCGATGCTCGCCGGCACGTTCGTCTTCAGGGAATCCGAACAAGAAGCTGTGATGTCGTGGGCCTCGGCAGGCATAGGGGTGATTGCCGCCCTGTTCGGTCTTATTCTGGCGACGAACTTCCGGGGATCGGCCGTCGTCTATGCGGCCATGATGGAGAAGCTCCAGATGTGGGGTCAGGACTACTCAACCACCCCTTTCGCGAACCCCCGCTGGCTTCGGTGGTTCGGTGCTGCCTTCATGCTGATGGCTGTTCTCGTGACGACGCTAAGGCTGGTCGGTGACGGGCTCTTCGCTGCTGCCGGGAACTGAACCAGGCGCCCTGGGAAGGCCGGGAAGGCTCCGGCCAGGGTATAGGGAGGCCGGTCAGTCGAACGAAACGCTGCGGTCAGAGGCTCGGGCATGGACTGCGTACCATCCGGGCACTGCAGTCTGAGGCCACCGTGGTTTGTTTGGCTCTTACTCGTCCACCCGAATCGACGCGGCAGCTCCAAGGTTTCTTGCCACTCTTTGTTCTGATGGTCCCACCCTGCCCCCTTCATGGCCAGCGGAAACACTCACGACCAAGTCAACAAAGTTGGAGTCTCACAACAACTCCCCTAGCAGCCGCCTGTGAGATTCCATGCTATCTGGACCATTCCGGATAATTGCCCCCACCGTTTCCGCGGATTTTCGATCACCTGAGGACGTCGTTGTTCCAACCTAGTTGGCCTCTTATCGTCAGGTCGGCTTATCTTCATGTCCGCAGCACCACACGTGACGTTTTCCCACTCCTCGAGCCTTTGGGAGAATCGTCGATTATAGCTTTTACACTGAGCATCTAACCGGACTTGGAACTCCCCGACGGCTTGCGTGTTCTGTTGCCTCTCCAACGCCGGCTACATCGACACGAACACCTGATGGGCTCCGGAAAACACGAGTCTCTAAGTACCACGTTCGAGTGCTGCAGTCACTTCCTCTGTTACATGGCCGCCGCTGGATTTGTGTTCAGCTACAGCTAATGCCCTAAAGAGGCAGTCTTAAGGGCATTAGCTGTACACAAAACTCACCCAGAGGGACGCTTGCGCGGCCCTAGGTGGCCTTACACGACCACTCCTGCTGCTGCCCGCGCTTAGCGCTTGACCGGAACCGGGGCGCCGTCGGCGTCCTGGGCATATAGCCAGTCGTTGTACTGGAAGTCGTTGTCCTTACGGCTCTTAAACAGGAGGTTCCGCAGCACCCGAGCTACGCCCGATACGTGCCACGACTCGCCCCATATCCGTGCGGTGCTCTGAACGCGAGCAGTCCGGCCGGCGCGGATAGAGTTGAAGGCCCGGATGGCTTCGTCCCATGCGTTCGGGTTGACGCCGTCGCTCGTGAACACCGTGCCGACGCTGGCGTCCTGCAGGACGGCTGCATCTTCCAACGCCTGGCAGGCTCCCTGGGCCAGGTACTGCAGCATCGGGTGGGCTGCGTCGCCCAGGAGCACCATGCGTCCGGCAACCCAGTTCTCGATCGGGTCGCGGTCGTACATGGGCCAGCGGATGCCCGTCGCCAGGTTCTTCAGGGCTTCCTGCACGGCCGGAACGCAGTCAGCGTAGGCAGCCTCGAGTTCGTCTACGCCACCGTATTGCTCTTCGCCGCGCTCGAATGACGCTGACTTGAACACAGCCACAGTGTTCAGCAGTTCGCCCTTGCGGAGCGGGTACTGCACCAGGTGGCAGCTCGGGCCGAGGTAGACCACAACGTCCTCGAGGTCGGCCTTGGGCGTCGCATCGGTAATCGGCACGGTTCCCCGGTACGCCACGTAAGCCGAGGAAACTGAGCCATCAGTGGACACCGTGTCCCGCAGAGTCGACATCAGTCCGTCGGCCCCCAGGATGACGTCTGCCTGGAACGCGCGCCCGTCCACCGCCGAAGCGATGCCGCGGCCGTTGAGTGTCTCCACGCCGGACACCGTAACGTCGTTGACCAACTCGACGCCGGCAGCCTGGCAGGCCTCCAGGAGGATGCGGTGCAGGTCGCTACGGTGGATCACCACGTACGGAGCGCCGTAGCGTTCCTCGAACTCGCCCTTCAGGCTCTGTCGCGTCAGCTCCTCGCCGGTCACAGCGTCGCGGAATACCAGGTGTTTCGGCTGGACACCAAGCTCCAACGCCTTCTCTAAGAGGCCCCAACGCTTCAGGACACGTGAGGCGTTCGGCGCCATTTGAAGGCCGGCGCCCACCTCGCCGAACGCAGGGGCGCGCTCCACGAGCGTGACGGTGGCGCCGTTCTCCCGCAGGGCCAAAGCTCCTGCCAAGCCGGCCATGCCGCCTCCAACGACAAGAACGTCGGTGGACTGTTTGGGATCAGACATAACGGTCTCCTACTGAAATTGGTGAACGTGGTGAAGGTTTGATCGCACGGCCGCGATCAGCAGGGCTGCGATGGACATCCCTGCGTACAAGGTCAGAAAGTTTGAATTAACGCCAAAGCCGGCCGCGACCAGTGGGCGGACCGCTCCCACGGCAGCGGGTGTTTCATTCATGCCACCACTGTCCCCATGGCATCTGCCTCAGCACCATATAATTCTGTTATGCAGAACGACTCCTCGAGCCAGGGTAGACATACTCGTTTACGGAAAGCGCCTGCCCAGAGAAAGCCCACCTACTCCATCGAGGCAGTGGACAACGCCCTCCAGCTGCTTCAGGTACTTCGCGACGGCGGGGCGTTGCGCTTGAAGGACGCGGCGGCTGAGCTCGGGGTCGCTCCGTCGACGGCCCACAGGCTGCTGGCAATGCTCGTGTACCGGGGGTTTGCGGTGCAGGACGAGAACCGCCGCTACATCCCGGGCCCGGCCATGGGAGTGGGGCCAGCGGGGATCAGCTGGACCCGTCGGCTTCGCACGGTTGCGCAGCCGCATATGGAGCTGCTCTGCGGGCGCATCAACGAAACCGTGAACCTCATGGTGCGGGTGGGAACCAAGGTTCGGTTCCTAGCCACGGTGGAGAGCACGAACGTCCTGCGGGTCGGTGACCGTCAAGGCACAGTAATGCCGGCCAACAAAGCCTCGGGTGGCAAGGCGATGCTGGCCGAGCTGGAGGGGCCTCTCGTCGAACAGCTCTTTCGGAGCCACAACGCCGAAATTGGCGGAGACAACATCCCGGACGACGAATACCCGGACTTCCTTCGTGAGCTGGAAACCATCCGAGCCAACGGATTCGCCGCCAACTTTGAAGGCACCGAGGAAGGCATCAGTGCCTTGGGTATGACACTGCATAACCGCTCGGGTCATGTCGTGGGCGCTCTGAGCGTAGCAATGCCCGTGGCCAGATTCCGCAACGCCTTCGACGCCGGCCTGCCGCAGATCCTGCACGAAACCGTGCGGCAAGTGGAGATTGACATCGCGGCGAACCCAGTAGATGGGGACTGAGGACGGGCAAGACTGACCCAACTGGACAACCGACAGGCAGCCCTCCCCACGCATTTCTGTAGAGCAGAAAATCGTCGAAGAGCAGGGGCGCCACACCGTACAGTCGAAAAAAGCCACAACGCAGTTGTCTGTACGCCTAGAGGAGGTCCCCGTGTCCATCAGCGCCGAGAACACGACCCACGAATCAGTTGCCGCCGCGCATGTCGCTCCGGAGCCAACACCGGAGGAGCAGGTGCAGCTTGAGCAGTTGTACCGGGATTTTGACAAGGAAAACCTGATCCCGCTGTGGACTGAGATCGCGGACTTGATGCCCATGGTCCCGTCCCCGAAGGCAGTGCCGCATGTGTGGCGGTGGAGTGATTTGTACCTTCTCGCCGCCCGCGCCGGTGATCTCGTTCCTGTCGGGCGCGGTGGAGAGCGCCGGGCCATCGCGTTGGCCAATCCGGGTTTGGGGAACACGCCCTACGCGACGCCGACCCTGTGGGCGGCGATCCAGTACCTCGGTGCGCACGAAACCGCGCCGGAGCACCGCCACTCACAGAACGCGTTCCGCTTCGTCGTCGAAGGCGAGGGGGTCTGGACGGTGGTGAACGGGGATCCGGTGGCGATGCGCCGCGGGGACTTCCTGCTGACGCCGGGCTGGAACTTCCACGGCCACCACAACGAAACCGATGCGCCGATGGCGTGGATCGACGGGCTGGACATCCCGTTCGTGCACTACGCCGACGCCGGGTTCTTTGAGTTCGGCACCGAACGCGTCACCGACGAGGCCACCCCTGACATCTCCCGCTCCGAGAGGCTGTGGGCCCATCCCGGTCTGCGCCCACTCTCCGGCCTGGATGACACCACCAGCTCCCCCATCGCGGCGTACCGCTGGGAACACACCGACCGGGCCCTGCGTGAACAGCTCCTGCTGGAGGACGAGGGCCACCCGGCCACCGTGTCCCAGGGCCACGCAGCGGTCCGTTTCACCAACCCCACCACCGGCGGGGACGTGATGCCGACCATCCGCGCCGAATTCCACCGCCTCCGCGCCGGTATCGCCACCGAGGCGGTGCACGAGGTCGGCTCCAGTGTCTGGCAGGTCTTCGAAGGCTCCGGCTCCGTGGTCCTGAACGGCGAAACCAGGACCTTGGAAAAGGGCGACCTGTTCGTCGTCCCGTCCTGGGCCGCTTGGTCACTGCAGGCCGAGACCGGATTCGATCTTTTCCGCTTCAGCGACGCCCCCATTTTCGAACGCTTGAGCTTCAACCGCACCTACACCGAAGGACGCACCAAGTAATGAGACTCCTCACCCTCCGCACCGGCAACGGAACTACGACGGCGGTCCGCCAGGACGGCGACATCCTCACCGAAATCAACGGGTTCGTCGACGTCGGGGCCCTGCTGAAGGATTCCGCCTGGGAAGAAAAGGCCGCAGCTGCCACCGGCGCGGCCCATCCACTGGAGGGCGCAGACCTCGACGCCGTTGTGCCCGCACCAGGCAAGATCATCTGCGTCGGCCACAACTACCGCAACCACATCCAGGAGATGGGCCGGGAAATCCCCGAGTACCCCACACTGTTCGCCAAGTACGCCGAATCCCTGATCGGCCCCAACGATGACCTGGCCCTGCCGCAGGAATCGGACGCCGTCGACTGGGAAGCAGAGCTCGCCGTCGTCATCGGCAAGCAGGGCCGCCGTATCAGCGAAACCGACGCGCGCCATCACATCGCGGGGTATGCCGTGCTGAATGACGTCAGCATGCGCGACTACCAGTTCCGCACCATCCAGTGGCTGCAGGGCAAGACCTGGGAGAAATCCACCCCGTTCGGCCCCGCGCTGGTCACCACCGACGAATTCACCGCCGGCCCGCTAATGACCTCCGAGGTCGACGGGGAGATCCAGCAGCAGACCCCCACCGGCGACCTCGTCTTCACCCCGGAATTCCTGGTCTCCTACATCTCCACCATCATCACCCTGAACCCCGGCGACGTCATCGCGACCGGGACCCCTGGCGGGGTCGGCCACGCCCAGGACCCCAAGCGGTACCTGCAGGAAGGCCAAGTCCTGGTCACCACCATCGAAGGCCTTGGCCAGCTGAAAAACCGCGTCGTCAAGGAAGCCTAATGGTTGCCCGCACCGACCAGACGACGGACCCGCAGCTGCTGGACGGGTTGCTGCAGGCCCGCCGGGGAACGGCCTTCTTCGCCCGCAAACTCAACGAGCTCTCCGACGCGGACCTCGACGCGGACTCGCTGCTGCCGGGCTGGACCCGCCGGCACCTCATCGCACACGTCGGCTACAACGCCAGGGCAATTGCCCGGCTGATCGAGTGGGCGGCAACAGGAGTGGAAACGCCGATGTATGCCTCCCCCGAGGCGCGCAACCATGAGATCGAGTTCGGCGCCACGCTGTCCCCGATCGCACTCCGGCACCTCTTTGACCACTCCGCCGTGCACCTGAACGTCGAATGGCGCGACCTGGCGGCCGACGCCTGGCACCACAAGGTCAAAACCGCCCAAGGGCGTGTGGTCCCGGCCGAAGAAACCGTCTGGATGCGCACCCGCGAAGTCTGGATGCACGCCGTCGACCTCAACAACGGCGCCACCTTCACAGACATCCCCGCGCCGGTGTTAGAACGGCTCCTTAAGGACATCACCGGCGCCTGGAAAACCCGCGGCACCGATGCCGGCCTCCTGGTCAGGATGACGGGCAGGGACCCTACGTTGGGCGACGCGAGTGCAGCGAACCCAACGGTCATCAGCGGACCTTTGGCGGCCGTCGTCGAATGGGCCGCAGGCCGAGGCCACAGCGGCGTCACCGCACCCGGTGCAGACGGCGCACACGGCACCATTCCGACCGCTCCGAAGTGGATCTAAGCCTCCCCGCGGCGATGAAAGCACCAACAGGAAAAACCCCTCATCGAGGGGCTTTTCCTGTTGGTGCGCTTGGCGCCCCCGGGCGAAGAGCGTAGATTCAGTCTAGGAACTCGGCATTCGTTCAAAGGAGCCGATGATGGCCGAATGGAATGCCGATAATTTGGCAGGTTCCACGGGTCCTGGGGCAATAACACTCGTCGAGGGTTCATCCTTCTGTATATCGCTCTCCAACGGGGACATCCTGCCCCATCATCCTCACGGTGTCTTCTATCGAGACACGAGAATACTTTCCCGTTGGTGCCTCGCCGTGAATGGCGAGCCGCTTGAGGCACTAGGCGCCTGGACACCTTCACCATTTCAGGGAACCTACCTCGGGAGGGCAGTGGGCGACGCCGGCCGTGCAGATAGTACGGTGACCGTCGAACGGAAGCGGGAAGTCGGGGCGGGCATCATCGAGCAAGTCACAATCCACAACTATTACCGTGAGCCGACTCGCTGTGAAGTGACCCTCTCTGTGGATGCCGACTTCGCCGATCTGTTTGAAGTCAAAAACGGGCGATTTCATCGTCACTGGGAAAAGTCACGACTGCACGAACGCGGTGAAGTCAGGATCGAGGCTGTCTGGCAGGATGTCCGGAAAGGTGTCACCGTGCATGCGCCGGGCTGCACAGTGAATGCCGAGGGAGTTTCCTACCAGATGCTCATCCCTGCCTACGGCGAGTGGAGCGTGCGCGTGGTCGTCGTTCCTTCCGTGGAAGAAGACAACGCCCAAGACATAGCACGGCTTCTCCATCCCACCCCGGACTCCCCCTCGCCCCAGGAACTCCGCAAGAAGGCCTGGGTGGAAACTCTCTCCGTTCTCAGCCTTGAAAATCGGTCTGTCGAGAAGACCATCCTGCGCAGCCGCGATGACATCGGTGCCCTGCGGATTGTAGACCCGCAGCGACCGGACCGGATGGTCGTTGCTGCAGGTGCTCCCTGGTTCATGGCGCTGTTTGGACGAGATTCATTGCTAGCGTCCTTCATGGTGCTACCCGTTGACGCCTCACTGGCCTTGGGAACGTTGCAGACGCTGGCCGAAAGGCAGGGTTCGGTCGTGGATCCCCGCACGGAGGAACAGCCGGGCAAGATACTCCATGAAGTGCGGTTTGGCGTGAATATGGGTGTCGCACTTGCTGGCAAGTCCGCCTACTACGGCACCGTGGATGCGACTCCACTATTCGTCACACTGCTCGGTGAGGTCACGCGATGGGGTGTAGCTGCTGAGGATGTCGCGATGCTGCTCCCGCATGCGGACCGAGCCCTGGACTGGATCCGAGAATACGGCGACCGTGACGGGGATGGGTTCGTTGAGTATGAGCGTCTGAACAAGCAGGGGCTCGTCAATCAGGGCTGGAAGGATTCTTGGGATGGCATCAATTTCGCTGACGGCCGCACCGCGGAACCTCCGATCGCTTTGTGTGAGGTGCAGGGCTACGTGTACACCGCCTACATTGCACGGGCGTGGATGGCCTATGAAACAGGCGACCTTGCCTTGGCTGCCGAACTGCGGGACTGTGCGGACCGGCTGAAAAGACAATTCAACGAAGAGTTCTGGCTTCCGGATCGTGGTTATTTCGCCGTGGCATTGGACCGAGAGAAACGTCCGGTAGATGCCTGTGCGTCTAATATGGGGCACTGCCTCTGGTCTGGAATCGTGGCTGAGGACAAAGCACGCCAGGTTGTTGACCGGCTTATGTCCCCCGAAATGTTCAGTGGCTGGGGCGTGCGCACTCTGGCGTCTGATATGCGTGCCTACAACCCGGTCAGTTATCACAATGGCTCGGTCTGGCCGCACGACAATGCGCTAATCGTTGCCGGTCTCATGCGCTACGGATTCGTGAAGGAAGCACAGCAACTTGCCTCAGCGCTGATGGAGGCGGCCGAGTACACGGATAACAGATTGCCCGAACTATTCTGCGGGTTCAGCCGTTCTGACTACTCTTCCCCTCTCCCCTACCCCACGGCGTGCTCTCCTCAGGCTTGGTCCTCGGCGACACCCGTAATGCTGCTCCGAAGCCTTCTGCGTTATGAGGCTGACGTGTCCGAGGGATCCTTGTGGATGGATCCGGCGCTTCCTGAAAGCTGGGGGACCCTGCATTCAACTAATGCAAATATTGGTGGCGCCCGGCTAAGGATCGACGCGTCGGGGACTCAGGTCGCTGTAGAGGGTCTGCCTGAGGGAATGATCCTTCGGAAAGGGAGTCGGCCCTCGTTGGACGATCTACTGAAAAGTATCAGAGGCGAGACGTAGGTGCTCCAAGTCCGGCCGGCGTAGAGGTTGGGACCGGATCTCGGTGGCTAGTCCGATAGCGAGTGGTCTGCGCGCATGACCACTGATCCGTCACCCTCATAGACCATGATTCGCCCCCGGCTGTTGTGCAAGTCGACCCAAAAAATTGTAGCGTCCTCATTGATTTCGTCGATGTGACCAGGCCAGGGGGGTCGGCCAAGCCGCTGAACAACCACTTCGTCTCCGGCATTCAAGTAGATCCACTCTTCGTACGTCAAGGGTCCAGGGATCAGATGGTTGTTATCACGTGCTGCATTGACGGACACGTTTCTAGAAGTCAAGGTCTCGTTCAAGGGTCAGTCCGAAGGGAACTTCGCCGGTAACTTCCACGGTGAAACTGTTGTGTTTGTGGCGGGTGACTCGGACTCCACCAGTCCGCCGGATTATCGCTTCTTCCTCTGCATGCGCGATCTCCTGGTTTAAGCGAGGTGCCAGATCGTTGGCGCGCGATACTGTGAGCTCAGGGCGATATTCAGCCCGTTCGGCTTTCCCAAGAAGTTCAGCGCCCTCTCGAGCTGACGGCTGGTGTCTTGTGGTGGGCCTGGGTGTTGGCAGCGGGCCGCTGACGTCAGGCGCGGCAGCAAGTCGGCTCATGCTGCGGGGTCGTCCAGGCTAGAGCTGCGAACAAATTCGCCTGACCTGTTGTACTCCACCGGATTCCCCTCCGACGGACTGATGCTGCTAATTTCGCTTCCCGCCAGCTGCGGAATCCACGACCAGAAGAGCTTCTTGCCATGCTCGCTGAAAAGCGCATCGTGGATAGGGAACATGGTTGCCGGACTCACTGAACGAACGAAGTCAACCGTCTCGGACAACTTCCCCCAAGGAGAAGATATAGGAACGGCAAGCACCTGGATGTCCTCTGGGGTGTATTCATAGCTGTCCCCCGGATGAAAGAATCTCGGTCCGTCCACAGGACTCAGCACTACACCGATATTGTCCTCACGAGGGAAGTCTTCGTGAATGACTGCGTGAAGACCGCCGACTGACGTCACATCAACATCCCCAATCCGCAACGATTCATCCGGCAAGAGCAAACGAAAATTCGCTTTGGCCAGAGGACCTAGCCCCGCCGCTGTGGACGCACCGGAAAGCAACACCGCGTCAGTGTTGAGGGCTAAAAGCTCTTCGAGCCGCTCGGGCGCGACATGGTCGTGGTGCCTGTGGGTGACAATAACGGCATCCAGTCCAGTAAGTCCGAAGGCTTCATCAGAGGAGAAGCTGCCTGGATCGATCAATATGCGCACGTCGTTCACGTCGACGAGAACTGCTGCGTGTCCCAGTTTGGTGATTTTCATGGTGTTTCTTTCAGGGGGCTTTGGAATTTGTCATGGAGAAAAGGGGCCCGGGCAACTGTGAAGTTCACCCGAGCCCCTCTTCAATGTGGTCCGCTCACCTAAGACATGAGACTTCCGGCAGTCCTCACATCACTGCGCCTGCATAGCGAGGGCACGAGCCTCCGGGCCCAAAAGAGCGATGGTTCGCGCGTGCTCCGGGTGCTCAGTTGGAACAATGCTCGAGAACACTGCAGTCCAGCAGTTGGGGCAGCAGTATTGGCGGAAGACAACTTCTCCGTCCACGTACGTTGCATGGTCAGAAGTGACCTGTGGCCCGGCAGTTCTCGGTGCGCCGTCGAAGGTCCCTAGCCAGAGCTCGTCGTCGGTGGCAGTGTCTGCCAGTTGCACTCCGCAGTGTGCACAGGCAACGAGCACTGAATCGTCGACCCGTACCTCAACCAGGTTGTCGTCGATGCGGCGGCCGTGGCTGACATCCAGAATCGGACGCGCCCCCGCGACAGGGTCGACTGTGGACCGCTGCTTCCGCTCGTCCCGGATCCGTAACCGGAGCGATTGAGTGCGTGCCTGGTCTACGTGTTCCGAGCTTTCGTCGTAGGCGACGCCGTAGATTTCTTCTGCGGCCGTAACCGTCACCTTGCCGGCAATGAGATCAGCTTCGACCGCTTCCGGTGACCGGAGCAGCGGGTCGCCATAGCCCCCGCCGCCCTGCCAGTGCATGTAGAGCACCTCGCCCGGTTTGACATCGCTTTGTGCGTAGCATTGGCCGATCTCGGTTGCGCCGCCCAACTCGTCCAGTGTCTCGGGAACGACTCCTCCTCTGAGCATCTCGAAGACGTCCACGTCTCGCACGACCAGGTCGAGACCGGTGTTTCCCGGATAGCCGCCCGACAGGCCTGTGTTCTGCGAGACGGCCTTGCCCGCCGATGCCAGGACCAGCCCCATTGGAACGCTGGTGCCGTGCGGGGTGAATGCAAGCGACGCGCTGACACCTCCACGCATACGACCTGGACCGCCGGAGTCAGTCTCCTCCCGGCGCCAGAGTACGAGCATCGGATAAAGGAACTCCGACATTTCCGTGTCAGGGATACGTCCCATCGGAATGCAGAAGAGCCCTCCTGTGTCCATGCCGTCGGCCTGCGGGCGAGCCCCATATCCTCCGGCCATCGGCTCCATGAGGATGTTGAGGAAGGGTACGGGTACCTCTCCCCGTTCGTCCAGTCCGGCAATGACGGCTGTGTCCCAGGTTCCACAGCAAGCGGCCTGCACGCTCTTGCCCAGATCCACGGAGCGGTCGAGCATCTGCGACAGGCACTCGGCTACGAGTGTTCCGGTTAACCAGGCCGGACCGATGGGACCGCGGCTCACGGCCGCCGGGAAAGTGGCGTTGTTGATCGTTCCTTCCTCTGACACCAGATCGAAGCAACGCATCAGGCCGCCCGCGGACCACGGTATGTCGTGGGCCAGGATAGGTAGAAGCGCGATCATGACACCGCCGCGCATTCCTGCGTAGGTGCAGTTGATCATCCCGGCCTGCGGGTCCGTTCCGGTGAAGTCGAAGGTGAGATGATCATTCTTCTTCGTCATGGCCACGGTGATCTTGTGCAGCGACCGATCGCCTTCGTGAGACTGATCCTGATAGCCGGTGGCACGCCACGTGCCATCGGGCAATGATTTCAGCTTGCCGCGCAGCCTGTTCTCGGAATCGGCCATCATGCGCTTCATGACGGCTTTGACGGTGTCTGCGCCGTAACGCTCAATGACCTCAAGAAGCCGTTGCCGGCCTACGTTGTTGGCGCCAACTTGGGCCCTGAGGTCAAGGCCGACGAGCATGGGAACTCGTGAGCGCCTCGTCCACATGTCGGCCATATCGGCCTGCAATTCGCCACCCCGGACAACCTTTACCGGTGGTGTGGGCAGCGCTTCGCTGAAGACGTCCTGAGCAGCAGGCGAGAACGAACCAAGTCCTACACCGCCCAGGTCGGGTTCGTGGCAGATCCCGCTTGTCCACGCAAAGAGCTTTCCGTCATGGAATACAGGCTGATAGATGATGACGTCGCTTTGATGCAAGCCTCCACCGACCCATGGATCGTTGCAGAGGAACATGTCGCCCTCTTCAATGCCTGGGTTTGTTGCGCGGTTCTGAAGGGTCCAGTAAACCGCCAGGTCGACGGCGCCGACAAGCCCGGTGTTGTAGAGACCGACTTGGACCTCCTGACCGAATTCGTCTCCGATGGCGAAGTCGAAGTCATTGGCGTCGGTCACGATGGGCGATCCAGACATCCTCTTCAGCGCCTCACCCATCTCCTCTGTGATTGACCAGATGCGGTGACGGATGACTTCGTAGGTCAGCGGGTCCACCGCGTCGATTTGCTCCTGCGTAACGGAGTGGATGGGAAAACCCTGCGGGAGGGAATCCTTGAGCTCATCCGGACTCTTTGGTCGGCTGGAATAGACTTCGGAACCGGGGATAGTCACGCTCATGGCTGGGAACCTTTCTGAGTCAGAATGACAAGATTTCCGAGCTTGTCGATCTCGCCGCTCATGCCGTCCGGGACAACTACGGTCGTGGTCGGTACCTCGATGACGGCAGGTCCCGTGATTTGATGGCCGCTTCTGAGTTTTGTGTAGTCGTAGATGGCGGTATCCATGTAGCCTGCGGAGCTGAGGCGCACCGGTCGTGTGGCAATCTGGGCCGCCGACGGATCGCCGGTGTCGGCCGCGTCAATTGGTGGCAGCTCGAGGGAGACGGCGAGTTTGCCTTCGGCCCGGACCCGATACGTAATGGCCTGGATCCCGGCTGCGCTGAATCCGGAACCTTCTCCGTAGAGTTCGGCGTAGCGACGTTCGAACCGCACAGCCGCCTCTTCCAAACTCTCTGCCGTGATCACCTGGTCCATAGAGATCGGCAGTTCCGCCAGCTGCATTGAATAGCGCATGTCGGTCTCGCGGTGCAGTTCCACGGACTCGAAGCTAAGCCCCTGCCGTTCGAGGGAGGCCAGGACCTGGTTCCCCAGTTCCTGGAAGTTCCGCTCAACGCTCCTGGCATCGAGGGGAAAGGTGGCCGGATCGGAGAGTTCAGCTGTCAACACGACATCCGATGTGGCCAGGCCAAAGGCGGAAAACGCGGAGGCAACCGGACCCAGAGGAACGACCGCCTGCTGTACGCCCAGTTCCGCGGCGTACGCTGCACAGTTCGCGGGGCCAGCGCCGCCGAAGGCGTAGAGGATGAAGTCCCGGGGGTCATGCCCTGCTTCAACAACTGTCTTGCGAAGCAGGTCACCTGTCTGCGCATTCTGCACTTGATAGATGGCCGCGGCCGCGTCTTCAACGGTCATGCCCAAGGGTTCTGCGATGCGTGTACGGATCGCTTCACGGGCACGCTGGATGTTGAGAGATTTTTTGCCACCAAGCAAGCCACGTTCGGGGAGGATTCCCAAAACCAGGTTTGCATCGGTGTTGGTCGGCTCCGTTCCGCCTTGGTCGTAGCATGCCGGCCCGGGTACTGCCTGAGCGCTTTTTGGTCCAACCTGGAGGTTTCCACCCTTATCGATCCAGGCGATGGCACCTCCGCCGGAGCCGATCGCGTGCACTTCAAGCGTCGGGACGTTGATGGGGTGGTGATTGATGACCGTAGTGGACGAACGAACCGGTTCGCCATCGACTACGAGGCCTACAAGGAAGGTCGTGCCCCCCACGTCGGTTGCGACGATGTTGGGGTGCCCCAGCTGGGCTCCCAATGCCACGGAACCTACCACCCCACCGGTGAGCACAGACCCTACCGTACTTATTGCATTTGCAGGGGCCTCTTCGGCGACAATGGCGCCTCCGTTGCTCTGCATCACCAGCAGCGGGCCTTTGAGTCCCTCTTCACGAAGCGCATTCTCCAAGTTTCCGAGGTAGTGCTTGAGACCTGGTCCAATCTGGGTGCTCATGATGGTGGTTGCGTTTCGGGCAAATTCCCGGATCCTCGGACTGACCTCAGATGAGATTGAGACAAACATCTCCGGGGCGATTTCGTGGATGATGTCGCGAATTCGTCGCTCATGGGTGGGGTTGCGGAATGACCATAGCAGCGAGACTGCGATCCCTGAGACGTTCTGGTCGATAAGATCGCGAACGGCCCTCCGGACGTCGTCTTCGTCCAGCGGGACAATGATGTGTCCGTCCCGGTCTACCCGCTCTGTGACCTCGTGCGCATGGCGCTTTGGGATCAGGCCATGGGATTTTGATTGGGTCACAACGCTTTGCAGCTGCTCGGGTGAGCCGCCAAGGTACCGGCCTTCAACGTTCATGATGTAGATGGAATCGCGGTGACCACGGGTGGTGATGAAACCTACGGGTGGGACGTTGCCCATAACAAGTGCGTTCAGGGACGACGTCGTGCCATGCGCGATATGTTGTGTATCGGCCAGCACCTCCCGTACCGTCAGGCCCATCTGTTCCGCCAGGACGCCGATAACGTCCAGGACGCCTTCAGAGTAGTCTGGCGGAGTGGATGGTGCTTTCGCTCCGACGATGTTTCCTGCATCGTCGGCCAAAACGGCGTCGGTGAAAGTTCCCCCAACGTCGATTCCAATGATGTATCCCACTTATACGCTCCTTTGCGTGACAATTCTGGGAAGCCGGTGATGTGAATCACTCGGGCCTATATATTCAAGCTACTCTTGCTGCCTTGCTCCGCCCACGGCTTTCTCCGTTGCAGAAAAGCGATTGAACCTACTTGAGCTGACGCACCAGATAGTCCCAAACGTTGCTGATGGCAGCCTCGTTGTAAATCCGCTCGCGCTTTGCCAGCGATTCCTCGGGCGCGGACCAGGCCGGCAGGCCACCGTAGCCCAGCGTCACGAGCTGCTGTTCGGCTGCCCGTTCCAGCAGAATTGCCGCGACGGTCGCTGACTGAAGATCCGGGCCCACCGCGACTATTCCGTGATTGACGAGAAAGATAGCCCGGGCGCCTCCAAGGGTTTCCGCGAGGGCCACGCCGAGTTCCTGGGTAAAGATGAGATCGGCGGTCAGGGTGAATCTCGGGACCGACGGCGGGACGAAGAAGTTGGCTGCGTGGCTGACCGGCACCAGTTCCTGGCCTGCCGCGGCTAAAGCGACAGCATGCGGGGAATGCGTGTGGACAACCCCTCCGACGTCTGGACGCGCCGCGTAGATCTCGGTGTGGATGGGGTACTCAAGATGACGGCGCCCCTCTCCTTCAACGACGGCGCCTTCCCTGTCCACAAGGTGGACGCGATCTGGAATGACTTCCTGGAGGCCCCAGCCGCTGGCCTTGATCCACGCACCGCGCCCTTCCGGATCACGGGCTGAAGCATGCCCCCAGATGAAGTCGCCTTGGTCAGCTCCCCCAAGGATCCGGGAAGAAAGCGAGACGAGTTCCCTGATGTCGGTGTTCATGATTCCCTTTCCTGCGTCATCGGTGAAGAAGGCCGCCATTGACGCTTATGGTCTGGCCGGTGATGTAGCCGCTGTCATCGGAGAGCAGAAAAGCGGCCAGGCTGGTCATGTCGTCCGGTCCTGCTGTCCGGGGCAGTGCCTGACGGGCAAGCATGGCTTCCTTTTGCTCTGGTGTGACTGTGCCGCGGTCGACTTCGGTGTAGACGGGGCCAGGGGAGAGCGTGTTGACGCGGATATTCCACTGCCCGAGTTCCTTGGCCATGGCATAGCTCATGCCCGCCACGGCGCCCTTGCTGGCCACGTAATGGGTGTATCCGGTACGGCCCAGCTGAACAGCGTCCGAACCGATGTTCACGATGCTTGCCTTGCCGGAGGCCTTAAAGCCGTCCAGCAGCGCTGACGTCAACAGCCAGGGGCCTTTGACGTTGACCGCCATGAGGGTGTCCCATTCTGCTTCGGGGATCTCCCAGAAGGGCCTCATGGTTATGGTGGAGAAGATTGCGGCATTGTTAATGAGCCCGTCTACTCGGCCATACTGGCCGATCGCTTTCCGGGCCAGATCGGCGCACGAAGATGCCGAGGCGACGTCGACCTCCACCGGCAAAACCTTGCCCTTGTGCGATAGCGATTCCGCCAGAGCAGCCACGCCCTGGAAGTTCCGGTCGGCGGCGATGACAGTACTGCCGTCATCCGCCAGCCTTTGGACGTAGGCGGCGCCGATACCTTGCGCTGCCCCTGTGACGACAATGACCTTTTGGTCCAGTCCGAGATAACTCACGATTCTCCTCGTTGAGATGATGATGAGCCAGTAGGCTCAGTAGGCGATGTTGATCGTCTTGAGTTCGGTGTAGCTGAGCAGTTCTTCGATGCTCTCTTCTCGGCCGAATCCTGACGCTTTTACTCCCCCGTAGGGGACGTTGGGGAAGTGCTTGGCGGAGTCATTGATCCAGGTGAATCCCGCTTCAATGTCCCGGACTACCCGCAGTGCCCGGTTAAGGTCAGCAGTCCATACGCTCGCGGTGAGTCCATACGGGGAGTCATTGGCGATCTCCACAGCCTCCTCTTCGGTCTCAAAGGGAAGGACCGACAGCACCGGCCCGAAGATCTCCTCCTGGGCGACAGTGTCGCCAGGCTTCACATTCGTCAGCACCGTTGGGGCAATAAAGAGACCTTCTGCAAAGGCCTCTCCGTCCGGACGGCCGCCACCGGCGGCAACAGTCGCCCCTTCCTTACGCGCTGTTTCGATGTAAGCCATGACGGAGTTGAACTGCTTCTCGTTGATCACAGTGCCCTGATCCGTCCCGGGGTCGAGGGGATCTCCGAGCCGGTGCGCTTTCAGCTTGTCAGCGATTTTGGCGACAACCTCGTCGTGGACACTGCTATGAACAAGCAGCCGGGAGTTGGATCCACATGACTGGCCCGACCACGCGAAGTTCATGCCGTTGATGGCGCCTTGGGCGGCCTTATCCAGGTCAGCGTCCGGGAAGACAACCATGGCGTTCTTGCCCCCAAGTTCAAGGGAAACTTCCTTGACACCGGATTCGGCGGCCGCCTTTTGGATGGCAAGTCCGGTCTGCTCGGAGCCGATGAAGCCGATTCTCCGGACCCGGGGGTGGCGGACGAGTGTATCGGCGACGGTTCGTCCCTGACCTGTCACGACCTGGAAGACGCCCGGAGGGAAGACGTCCTGCAGCAGCTCCCCCAGTCGAAGTGCCGACAGCGGCGCAGTCTCTGGGGGCTTGAGGATGGTCGGGTTTCCGGCCAGGATTGGGGCGAAAACCTTGCCCGCGAACATGAGCGGGTGGTTGAAGGGCACTATTCTCACGACGACGCCCACCGGCTCCCTCACAGTCATGTGAAGGCCAGTGCCGGCAGGGATGGTGTCGCCTTTCATCTCGAGCGCCAAGCCGGCGAACAGACGCGCATGTGCAAGAGTCAGCCGGACGTCCATCCGCGAGTTCTGCAGCGCAGAGCCACCATCAATCGAGTCCAGATACGCGAGTTCCTCGCCGTGGGCTTCAATGATGTCCGCAGCTTTGAGAAGTGCAGCGGCACGTTCCGGAACCGTCGTTAAGCGCCACATCCGCCGCGCGGCGTATGCTGCTTCCGCCGCCGTGTGTGCGTCCGCCTTCGAACCATTGGGGACCTGGGTAATGGTGTCCCTGGTGAAGGGACTGATTCTTTCGTAGACGTTCGAGCCTTCCGCATCCCGAAGTTCGCCATCAAGCAGCAGCTTCCATTGGCGCTCTCGCAGGTTTGTCTGGAACGGCGTACGTTCTTCAATCTGATTCAGCATAATTCGTCCTGTCCTGTATGCCCTCCATGGTGTGAGTCGCTGAGCTGGCTTCGCTGCCTCCACACGGACTCTTGTTCCTAGGGTCAGGAGACCAGTTCACGCCACCGTGAAAGGTGTTTCAATAACTTTCTTCACTACAGAAAACTCAGGGTTTGGCCTGTGATTCCTTATCGAAGGCCGTGAACTACGGGACTTCTCAGCAACCAGGTGAACTATCCGAGCCTTTTCCCTGTCCGAATTTTGGGGTATTGTTTCCGCTGTGAAGAAAGCCACCATCGAACACAAGCGGCCTCCCTATCCAATCGATTCGGTGGATAACGCGTTACGGATCCTGAGCATCCTGCGCGATGAAGGGGCTGTTCGTATCACTGACGTCGCCTCGAAACTCGATGTGGCTTACTCCACGGCGCATCGCCTGATGTCGATGCTCACGTACAGGGGGTTTGCGCTGCAGGATGATTCCCGCCGCTACGTGGCCGGTCCTGCCTTGGGAGCACCGGTCATCGGGTCATCCTGGACCAAGACTTTGCGTGAAGTGACCCGCCCATCTCTTGAACTGCTGTGTTCCCGACTTGATGAGACGGTCAACCTCACCGTCCGAGTCGGCATCCACGCGCGGGTTTTGATGACCATTGAGGCGACTTCTGTGCTCCGTATCGGCGACAGGGCCGGCACAGTCCTGCCGGCGCATACGACGGCTGGCGGACGGGCCTTGCTGGCGTACGAGCCACTGGACCAGCTTGAGCGGCTTTATCGCGGTAAGGGCGCGCAGCTCGCGGGAAGCTATCTCCCGGACCCGGAATTCGAAGAACTCCTGGCTGAACTTGAGCGCACCCGGAAGCGGGGATACGCCATTTGCCGGGAAGAAGCGCAAATCGGTGTTGCCGCACTGGCCGTCCCTCTTTCCACATCGCCCGGCAGGCCCATGGCCACGTTCTCGGTTTCTGTGCCCGTAGCACGACTGGAGGCACTGCAGGTCCCGGAGAAGCTGGAACTCATTTTTCATACCCAAGAAGAAATTATCAGCATCTTGAACGCAGCTGAGGTCGCGGACTAAGACGCTCTTCCGGAGAAAGGCCTAGTTGGGCTCCTCGGGCCCGCACTTCCTGATCCCTTTGGCAACGAATGGGAGGGCCAGCCTGCTGCATTGTTTTCTGGTGCTTTACGGAACCGAGCGATTGAAGGACGGGCACGATTTGGCTCACCGCTGTTGTTCTAAGGTGACTCCAGCCAACGAAAAGCTGGGCCCAAGTGCGGTCCTCGACATGAAAACAGAATCTCTCGAGGTCGACCTCGTCCGAGCTTAAGTATTCTCCGCGTTCAGCTACATGGCCGCCGTGGAAAAGAGCGTTCCCCTGGACGACCTGTTATCTGTGTCTTAGCCTCCTGTCCGATAGCGGCCCGCTGTGCGGAACTAACCGATGCTGTCAAACCCATGACAACTGAGAAGGACGATTCACCATGCCCGCTGTCCGCCATCGACGGGCACGACGGTGCCAGTAACGCCCGATGAGTTCTCGGAACAGAGGAAATAGATCACGTTGGCGACTTCTTCAGGCGTCACTACCTTCCCATCGGACTGAGTTTTTGGACGCCCACGTTTCCACCTTGGCGTTCACGCATAACTTCCCCTTCGCCGGCCATAGGCTGAGAGACGAATCCCGGCGCGACGGCGTTGACGCGCACTTCTCGCGGAGCCAATGTGATGGCTAGTACCCGGGTCAGTGCTTCTACGCCAGCCTTGCTGGCGGAGTAGGCAGTCGCCCCCTTGGTTCTGCCGATCGATGCTCCGATGCTGCTCAATTGGACAATAGCTCCGCCATTGCCAACGCGGACAGCGGCTGCGTCTGACATCCTGGCAACCCCCGTTAGGTTGACTTCGAAAATTGTCTGAAATCGATCCCTATCGAATGATCCAACAGAAGTTTCGAGGGCAATCCCGTGAGCATTTACTACGGCGCAAATGTCACCTAGCGAGTCGGCAAAATCGAAAACGGCCGCGACACTTGAGTCAGATGTGACATCGAGCTTCGAGAAATGCCAATTTTCTTTGAAGTTGGAGGGTTCGGCAATGTCGGCCGCCACTACTGTCCACCCGTTGTGGTTGAGAATCCTGCATGCGGCGGATCCGATCGCGCCCGTGCCGCCGGTTACAATTGCAACTCTCTTCATGAATTTCTCCTCTTGATTGTCTATTCGATGGGGGTGTCCTCGCCGCGGTCACTTCATGACGGTACTCAACTCACGGCATGTAGATCGCCCAATAATCGCCTTGACGAATGAGAACTCTCCAAGGTGAGCCCGCGCCATTGACTTGACTATGCGTCAGCAACATCATCGCCTTGCGGCTGACCGGTGTGTCTACGGATAAAGTTCCCAGCCTTCTGCAATGCCTCTCTCGCTTCGGGGAGTCGAGGGGCGAACAACTGAAAGACGTGCACCATTTCCTCCCAGCTTTGCAGTTCAACGGCAACTCCTGCCTCCCTGGCGAGAGCGGCAAGTCGGTTCGCGTCATCGAGTAGAATTTCGCGCGTTCCAACCTGGATGAGCAGGGGCGGCAATCCAGACAGGGTGGCGTGTAAGGGATTGGCCCCGGCGTGCCTCGGCGATCTACCGTCCAAATAGTCGGACGCCGCTCGACGTAGTCCTTTGACAGAAAGAGACGGATCGCTACCTGCATTTGTGAGCACGGACCGGCCGGTGAGTTCCAAATCGAGCCATGGTGAGAAAACTACGCCGACTGCGGGCGTGGGCAGGCCTTCGGCCTTGGAAGCGACCAGAAAGCTGGTAGCCAAACCTCCACCGGCAGATGCCCCGACGATTGCAACGGTCTCTGGCTTAACGCCTTGGCCGAGCATCGCCTTGTACACGCTGAGAGCATCCTGTACTCCGGCGGGAAACGGATGTTCGGGGGCGAGGCGGTAATCCACCGAGACAACCTTGGCACCGGAGGCAACGCCTATCCTCGACGACAGCGGCAAAGATTCCGCCGCACTTCCGGCAACATACCCACCGCCGTGGAGGAAGAGTATCGTCGTCCCAAGATCCGTTGCATGTGAAGTTGCAACTACATCAACGCCCCCGAGGTTTCCCTCGTTTATGCAGATGTCGGGATCCACTACATTTTTTCCGGCCAAATCGGCGAAACGACGCCGAAGTTCGTGTAAGTCGTCGCTGAAATCGGGCACGGACTTGGCCAGCAGCTCGACGACGGCATGCAATTCAACAGATGGCATCGCAGCCACCTCGCTTTCTCTCGAGACCCTCTGGAACAAAGTCCCGCCCGCCGACTGGCGGGCGGATTCAGCAGACATGCCGGGCAGGGACGAGTCTCTCTAGTCGTTGACCAGCGTGGTCAACAGGGGGTCGGAGACTCCAGAGAAGATGAAGTCGTCCGGTGCAAGGATTTCCAGTCCGTCCTCGAAATCAGCAAGACTTCCAGGCCATTTTGTTACGACGCGGCCGGTTCCCCCTAGCCTGTACCAGCTGTGGCATCCTCCAGCTACGTAAACACTTTTCGCCATCATCGCCTCGAGTCCGGTGTTGAACACGGTTTGGGCCTGTGCCGTTACCTCGATGGCTGCACTATCCCGGCGGACTGCCTCATCCAGGCACTTGGTGATGTACTTCGTCTGGGCCTCTATGACTCCAATGATGGAACCTGAAGCCTGGGTGTTCGGGCCGGTGATCAGGAAGAGGTTCGGGAAGCCCTTGACCAACGTGCCTTTGTACGCCTCCGGACCGTCCTGCCACTCCTCGGTCAGGGGCCATCCCCCGGTTCCGATGATTTCAACGTGGCTCAGCATTTCAGTTGCGCGGAAGCCTGTTGCAAGCACCACAACGTCGACGTCGTACTGATCCCCGCTTTCGGATACGACCCCTGTAGCCGTCAAGCCCTTGATACCCGTATCAATGACTGTGGTTTTTGGGTCGGCAAGCGCGGGGTAAAAACTGTTGGAAACAACCGGTCTCCGGCAACCGAAGCGCGAGTCGGGCGTTAATATCTCCCTCAACCGGGAATCGGTAACGGCCGCTTCCATATGCTCTCGCCACGTCGACTCCGCTGCCTGAAGAAACTCCTCATCCATGATCGCCTGGGCATGTGTGGAGTCATTCCAGTAGTCGTACTGATCTTTCCGGAGCTTCAGAAGGAGTTCTGGGTGGTTGCGGAAGTGCTCCTTGGCTTTCTCGTCGTAGAACTCCTCCGGTTTGGGCATCACATGCGGGGCGGTCCGGATGACGGCTAGGACCGAATCAGCTCGTTCGACCGCGTAAGGCACGACCTGGATGGCGCTGGCTCCGGCCCCGATTACGGCAACGCGCTTGCCGGTTAAATCAATATCTGGGCTCCATTCAGCGGTGTGGACGAGCTGACCCTGGTACTCCATCAAGCCAGGAAGATCGGGAATTAAGGGCTGATTCAGGCTTCCGAGAGCGGAAATGAGGAACCGACATTCAATGGTGCGTCCGCGTGACGTCTCGAGCCGCCAGAGCAACTTTTCGTTGAGCCATTGGGCCCGTACAAGTGCCTCCGAGAAACGGATTCGATTCCGAATCCCCAGCTCATCAATGACACGATTGGTGTACTGAAGGATCTCCCACTGGCTTGCGTAGTTGCAGGACCAGTCTGGACTTTGTGCGAATGAAAGGCTGTACAGATGGGCAGGAACGTCACAGGCGGCATTCGGATAGGTGTTGTCGCGCCAGACACCCCCCGCTTCCGGGGCCTTTTCGAGCAGGATGAAATCGGTTCGTCCGCTATCCAGCAGGTCGTGGGCGGCGGCGATCCCTGCGAAGCCCACTCCGGCGATAACTGTCTCGATGAACTCGCTGGTCGTTTCCGCAATCATTTAGCTTCTCCTAAGGTTTCAAGATTTTCGTGACCCGCCCGTTGAAGTTCCGCTACGAAGGCACGGAATCCCTGCGAACGGGTGCGTGGTTCGTTGTGAACCAGGTCGCGGAGCGTCGCGTCGAGAGCCGTTGGTTGGCTTTGCCGCGGCGGTATCACCGAGGAGTCAAGGCCCTGTCCCACCTGGACGTCGGCTTCGGGGAAAATGTCAGCGAGCGTTTCGACGAGTTCCTCCACGGTCGTTGTCTCTGCCGATCCGACGTTGTACGCCATGAAAGGTTCACGTACAGGGCTGTCGCCGGCAGCTGCTGCTGCCGCCTCGGCAACATCTTCCACATAGACCAGTTCAGTCTGGGAAATGATGTTGCTGGGTACCGTGACGTTTTCGCCACGCATAGCACGCAGGACCTGGGCTTCAATGGCAGCACTTCCCACGCTGCCACCGAGGTTGGGACCGTAGCCGTAGATCACCGTGGGCCGAAGGGCGATCGTCGGCAACTGCTGATCGGCCGCGAAAGCACTCAGCATGTGTTCGAGGGCCAGCTTCGAGGCAATGTAATACGACGTGAACCTGGTCTTGAGGGGCGATTCCTCAGTGATCGGCTGCTTCTGGTCGTCCGCATAGACGCTCCAGCTGCTGATGACCACAAAGCGGTTTGCGCCCGACTCCTTTGCCAAGCAGGCCAAACGCAAAGACGCGGCCACGTTGATCTCGAGGGTTTCGACGACGTCCCTCTGGGCGCGGGCCGCGATCAGCGCGGCCGTATGGACAACGGAGTCCAGGCGTCCTAGCCCCCGGACCGCGCTTTTCGTTGACTGGATGTCCGTGAGGTCGACTTCGAGAAGATTGAGCCGCGTGTCGTCCTTGATGACGTCGGATAGATAGCCGCGGTTAAGCTGACGGTCCAGGAGGGTAACCCGCCAACCATCGTCGAGTAGGTTGCGCGCGGTATAGGCGCCGACCATCCCTGCGCCAGTGATCAGGGCATGTCGTTCGTTCATCGTTTTCGTCCTCTAATCGTGTATGAGGGTGGTTAGCGTCGCAGGTCGTTCTTTGCCAATTCGGGCATGACCAAACCGGCAACCAGAGTAATCAGGGCGACACCCACGACATAGTAGGCAGCAGAGATCGGTGAACCCGTCGCTTCGATCAGCAATGTTGTGATGAACCCGCCAAAGCCGCCGAACACTGTTACGGCGATCGCAGTCGCGATAGATACGAGAACCCCGCGTCGCCTCAGCGCGAAAAGCTCGGTGACGGTAGCCGTGCCTACACCGGCGATCGCCGCTGTCGGGAGAGCGAATAGAGCCTGGGCGACAGCCACCGCCACAAAGGACCGGCCATTGACGATCAGCAAAAAGAGCGGAACGGACAGCACAACATACGCTATGGCGCTGCCAAGAATGAATGGCCGGCGCCCGACGCGGTCGGAAAGATGACCCGCAAGGGGGAAGAGGATGACGGCCATGAAGCACCCGATGCAGGTCGCCCACAAAGCCTCTTGCTGGCTGATCCCCGCGAACTTGCTGGTGAACGTCGGCATGTAGTTGATGGTCACGAAGGATGTCACGGCCCACAGCGCGGTAATGCCGATGGTGAGGAAAAAGCCTTTGAAGGAACTCAGCTGGCCACCGCTGGCCCCTTGAGTCTGGATGCCAGCGTCGGGTCCAGGTTCGGCCTGCTCAGCCTCATTGAAGACAGGTGTTTCCTCCACCCGTCGACGCAGGTACAAGACAACAACGGCAAGAAGTGCTCCGAAGATGAACGGGATGCGCCAGCCCCACTCCCGCATCTGCTCCGGTCCAAGGACGGAGGTGAGGGCGGCGACAACAATCACGCCGGTAAGCAGACCACCGTAGGTCGCTACCTGATGGAAGCTGCCGAACAGTCCACGTCGTTTGGGAGTTGCCCATTCGACAAGGAAGACAGCGGAGCTACCAAACTCTCCTCCAGCAGAAAATCCTTGGAATAGCCGTCCCAAGACGATGATGGCAGGTGCGAGGAGCCCTACCTGTGCATAGGTTGGCGCGATCCCCACCAACAAGGAGCCGGCAGCCATCAGGAGCATGGACAGCAGCATGACAAATTTGCGGCCTTTGCTGTCCACCAGGGGACCCAAGACGAACGCACCGACAGGACGTGCCACAAATCCGACACCAAAAACAGCAAAAGTCGACAGCAATGCCACGTTCGGATCGTTGCCAGGGAAGAAGTTGGCGCTGATGGCAAGGGCCAAGAAACCGTAGACGGTGAAGTCGTACCACTCCATGACGTTTCCAAGGGTTGCAAGAGTTACGGCACGTGTTCGCGACTTTGTCGTTACGGTTGACTGGGTCTGCAAAGCACTCGACATTGAGGCTCCTAAAATTCTTCGAGGTAGAGAGGGTCCGGAGAGCCCGGTGAAATCAGTGTATGGTCGTACCCCACTGCGGGCCTTGGTTTTCTTCAGAACGGAAAATCCGGATTGCGGGCTGGTATCCACTAAGCCTGAAGGCATGCCGGGCGCACGTCGAAAGGACGGCGGCGCTCTATTCAGTGGAGCGATGAACCCCCCCTGGAACCGCCAGTACTTTCGTCCTGCAGAAAAATTTGCCAGGCCAAATAGCGATTCAGGAGGTTGATCCCGCCTATCCTGCTCTCAACCGCTGCCGACGACGAGAGTGAGTCGCGACCGGCCTTCGAGCGAAGCGGCTGTGGCGAGTAGGCGGTCGTGATGCTCGTTCCGTAGTGATCAGGTCGCGTAAGTAGAATCGCGCGAGGCGTTGGACACAAGACGCCCGAACTCAGGGAAACTCACCTGGAGGCTAAGGTCTTGGCGCTTCGTGCGCCGATGATCGTCGTCGTCCGTGCCGAACTCTGCGTGTAGGACCTTGAAGAAGAGATTAAGAATGTCGTCCGAAGTGACGCTTTCCGGAATGTTGGGGAGCCGGCCGAACACATCGACGTCCTTGATGCGCCTGATGGAGACGTTTCTCTTGTATGAGCCGATGAGCACCGGTTTGATTCCGTACTCCGCCAGAGTCGGGTCTGTGTGGAGCGCAAAGCGCACCTGCCGATGCGCTTCCGGAGCATTGGTCTTGTCGTCACCCGGTTCGATAGCGCTTAGGGCGTCCTTGAACTGCTGCCTAAGGCGAGCCATTAGATAATGCCCCTTCATGCCGACAACGTGCGCTGCCGGGATTGATTGCGATTCATACCTGTTGCGGGCACATTTACAACCTGACCTGCCAGCAGACGTGCATCGGACGGCGTCGTAGACCTCGCGGACCCTCTCACGCCTAACACACGGCACCACCGATGAAGGCACATACACGTGGGATCTATGCGACAAACGTCAAATTGGGCAGGCGACCCCAGTTGGCCACGACAGTTGGCACCGGGCACTGCCCCAACAGTTGAAGCACCAACTAGTCTCAGCCCTCAGCTGCCTGTGGGATCACATACGACTCTCTGGGTCAACTAAGACGGAACAAGGCGTAGGGCGTTCCAACTTGGTTGGCCCTTTTGCTGTTGGGTTGCGGGACTAGAAGAGAAGGCTGTCCCATCCCGGATGCAACCAATCGGACGGCGATCACCGAACGCGAGGGAATCTGGGGCAGGGCAGACGCCGAAGCGTTGGCCTATGGGACCCGCAGCAGCACCAGGACACCTATAGAACTGCCATTCCTCCCGCAAAACGGAGCGGCCCCACGCACAGTACGGTCGCCGTAGTTCAAACCCGGTGCAGCAGAGCTAGGCCGGCAGTGACGTCACGGAACCCGGCCAAGGAAGCTAACGGCCCCTGAGCAAGGCCGACGGCGCCACTTCAGTTGCGAGGCCACAGTTCCAGTCCGATCATCCCACGCAAAGAGAGCCCGTAACCTGCAAAAGCGCGGGTCTGGATGCCTTCGTTTAGGCGCTCTCAGGTTGACGTCCTCCGCAAACTCAACGGATTTGGCGCTACATCAACTTCCGGATTGTCTCCAGCGCTTCCTCATGTGGTCGATGCCAGGCGGCGAGCTCTATCCGCTTCAACGGGCGGTTGTAGCGTTCGGGCCGAGGCGGTGGCACGGGTCCGACATATGGCGCGTAGCCTTCGAACTGGTCGGCCGTTATGTCGACGGCCAGTCCTCGACTTTCCAGCCAATCATGGCCGCCCCACCCATCCCCGGCCTCAGCGTTCACCAGGTGCCAGTCGGCATCCGGTTCCAGCTCCGCAAGGAGGTGACCGAGGGCGAATGACGCCCACGTGCACGAGCTTGAAGGAAAGTTCCAGAACCCGGCGTGCCGCTCTCTAGTCAAAGGATCGGCGGCCGCCTTTCGGAATCGAACCATCAGGTATTGGATTCGCGCGATGCGTTCGCTGTCCATCAGCCCGCTCCCCACATTCCCAGCAGAGCCTCGCCGGACCGGATAAGCGCTTGTAGCTCCGCTACCAGCTTGTTGAGCCCATCTCTCAGGTCGACACGTTCGGCGGTGGCATCGAGGATGGCCTGCCGGGCAGCATCGAGGAGTGGCTCGAATTCCGTCAGCGCCATCGTCGCCGCACGGTCGCCAATGCGATCGAGCTTGGCTTCCATGGCCCGGCGCTGACGGTCACGTTCCTCTGCGCTCGCCCGGCTCCTGAAGAATTGTTCGGCGATGGACGAGATTTCGACGACCAGCGGGCCGAAGGCCGCGGCGGTAGCGACTCCCTTGCTCAAGTTCATCGCGGATGACGCGCTGGTCTTTGCTGGCTTCTTCAGTTTCGAGAGCTTCTCGTAGTCGGTTAGGGCTTTGAGTGCCGCTTCCGACACCTGTTTGACGGCTGGCGAGATGATCTCAGTCGTTTCTTTGGCGGGCGTTGAGCGGTCGGCCTTTACTCGGATCGAATCCGCGAGTTCTTCGAGTTTCTTCCAGGACGGTCGCTGTCGCTCCAGTGCGATCGTTTCGTCGACGTTGCGCAGGAGCTTCTCGACATTGCGTTCCTGGTTGCCGTACCACATGTCGATGGTAGCCACTAGTGACTTCTGGATGCCGTCGAAATCGCGCTGGTCGTCGACGGCTTGCCCGATGGTCTCCGAAATTTTGCCGCGGAGGTCGGCATCGGCCGAGCTCTGGAGCGCGTCTAGCTGCGCCACCCATGATTGGCGCAGTTGCAGCCCTTCGTCGGTGAAGTTCTCGTGGTCGTGATATTTCGCCACCTCGGCATTGAGGCCATCCAGCGAGCTGGCGACTGACTGTCGCCAGAAGCGCTGTGACGCGGATACTCTCAGCGACGAGTCGTGGTGGGACCCGAGGTTGGTGAGAGCCTCGCGTAGTTCGGCGATGCCGTCCCAGGCGCGGAATTCGTCCCACATTTGCGAGTCTGGGTTGCGCTCCGACCCGGCCATCTGCGCGAAGTCCTGCGATACGACGAAGACGGGAACGGCGTCGTCCAGTTCCAGTGCGCGGCGAAGTTCGTCGGTTTTCCGCTGCGCCAGTTCCCGGTATCCGTCTCCGTCGGATTCGGGGTCGATGCCCGCCTCGTCGAACCGGGAGATGACGAACCACAGCGAACCTGGCGTCCAGTCGCGTCGGACGAGTGCCTGTAGCGCGGGAAACTCGGCGGTTGCAAGCTGAGGGGTGAGGGTGACGATGGCGACGTCGGTCAGCTCGACCGCGCTATTGGCCAGTTGGGTGTTCATGTCGGCGCGGGCGTCTTCAGCGCCGGTCACGAAACCCGGCGTGTCGCGGAGTAGGCACCCCGTCGCCCGAACTTCGTTGACTTCGAAGGTCTCGTGGCGCGCGCTGATGGTCAGCCAGTCGGGGACCTCGACTCCGGAGTCAACGATCAGGCGTCGCAGCAGCGAGCTCTTGCCCGTGTCGTACGCACCGTAGACGGTGACGACGGGGTCGCTGATGCTCGCGAACCGTTGCCATTGCTCGTCGGCTTCGAGCCCGAGTTGCCCGCCGGGGATGGCGTCGAGCCAGGACTTGGCTTCGGTGAGGTTGAAGGGGCTCACAGCTATACAGTTTCCTTCCGCATGTTGTCAAAGGCATCCAGCAGGGCGGCAACCGACACTATTCGTCGTTCCACGCGTGCCATCTCGAGCCGCGCCAGCACCTGTTGGTTCTGGTGGCCGTCACGTATTTCGCTGATCTCGGTATGTCGTTCCTCGAGGTAGGCGACGGGAGCGTCTTCACCGCGAAGGAACTCCGCAACAGCCGCGGCGCTGTTCTGCTCCACGGATTCGACCGACGTTGAACGTGGACAAGACACCGCGTTGTTCGGATAGGTGTGCGCGGACTTTCTCGGTGAAGACGTCGGAAGCGCTCGCTACCTCCTGCAGCAGGGTTCCGAGCCCGTCCGCGGTGGGTAGCGAAATCGTATAGGAGCCGATCGCGGCTTCTCCCAGCTCGTCGAGTTGGGCCATCTCGTCGCGGCCAGCAGCGAGTGCGCTTGCGATTGCTCGATCGAAGTCGGAGCCCTCACGACTCTCTTGCAATTTCATCCCCCACATTCAGCACGACTACTTCACAGCGAACACTATCCGACCACTCTCACAATCGGCAGCTATTGCGGGCGTTCCGGATCGCCGGGCGCTTCCGCAGGTGACCTATTTGTTCGATCTACCTCACGTAGGGTGCGTCGCTGCTGATGCGCGAGGCAGCCGAGCACCTGACCCGGGCCGGAAGGCCTGATGACCAATGGGTAAGGGCTCGCGTTTGAGTACTAATGGCGGGTAGCCAACGCTGCGGCACATGCCGGCTCCTGGCCATTCACATCCGAAAGCCGGAGAGAGCCTTACGGCGGTTGGAGGTGGCCAGAATCGGCTTATGACCACGAGTGTAGAAGAATTAATGCAATCATTTGGCGCAGCGACCATGTTGGCAAGTGAAGTTTGGCGCCTGTGGGACGTGAGTCGAGCCTCTCCGGATGGTTTCGACTGATCGGGAATTTACAGAACCAGCCCGCGTGAGTGAGCTCCTTCGTTAGGGACGTAGGAGCCTGCGGCTGAATGTCTGCGTAACTATCCATCAATGTTGCAGGCGAACCTGGTGGGAAGTCCGCTGGCATCCTCATCGATGGGTGCAGCGGCCTGCATAGCCGTAGCCGTCGTCCCTGGGGGTATGCCCGCCTGGGCGCGATCGCGGCCCCGCTACTCGAGGAAACGCGCTCTCCTGAGGACGGGGCGGTGGGCGACGGTCAGTTCCACAACGGTGCCGCGCAGCAGTCTGGGCAGGCTTCAATAGGACCGTCCAAGCAAGCTGAGGAGCCCCGTATAGCCGGTTCCGTTCGGCCACGTCTTCGGCGGATTGAAGTGCTCCTGCGGTGTTTCGCGGAGGACGCCGAATTGACGGTCAGGTGGTCGGCCTCGCCCGCGGACACTCAGACATACTTTCTTACAGCAACGGGGCCCTCTGCCGGGGTCAGGGAGCGGTGAGCCTTCCCCAAGCAGTTTTTACGAAATACCACAAAGCAATTCGCCCGGCACGGATGAGGGATACGGGGCCACCCGTCAGGCGGTCGCCGGCGCCGGTCCGCTTTCAACGCTAGGCGACTATAGAATTGAAACGCGCGTCGCCAGGTTGGGCGAGCGTTTCAACGGCCAGAATCTGACGTTGGCTCTTCCCAGACGGCTTAATCGCGGCCGTCCGTTTGGTCGCTGACGAAGCCGACAGGAATGCCCGGGCCGGTCAAGAGCCGCACCTGTTGCTGCGGGTCGCCAGTCGAATCGAACGTCACCCACGAATATGCTCCCTTGGCATACGTATCAAGAAGAACCGATGCCAGCTCGTCGACGTCCACATTGTCAGGCAACTCCAGTGTTGTCCCTGCATAGAGGATCTTTGCCATGGCGCCCATACTAAGCCGCCAAAGCGCATTTCCGACTCCATCGTCATTGACCGGTCCCGGCACCACACGGTCGAGGGCGGCCCAGTATTCATCTTCTTCATCCGCCAGACGCAGAATCCATGGCTTTGTGGGCCATCCCAGCTTGGCGTCAATAGTCCTTCGAAGACGGCCCCCGGCCGATTGTAGTTCCGCTGACCGGTTGGGAGCGACAGTTTGTCGCTCCCAACCAGACCCCAGTACCGGCTCCCCTGTTTCGAGGGCCAGATCGACCACCCACTGCGGGGTGGCTTCTCCGAGTAGCTCCAGCGTCCAGCCGCGGTTTCCTTAGCGGATCACGCAAGCATCGATTGAACCCGGCGACGAGATTACAAGCGGCCCTTCACTCTGAGTACGCCGTGACCACGCGCAAAGCCACCCCGTACTATAGGTCGTCCAACACCGTTCGGCGACACCAACGAGGCAGGTGCCTACCTTCCGGTCGACGGCGTAGTCTCCGCCGTGAGGCCCCAAGGAGTTAATTAGCTGGATTACCCTCCCAGCTCACCAAAATACCTATTTTCCAGTCGCTTCTCGAGAACGCGCCTGAGGTAACCTGCAGTTCCCCGGATACTGCCGCCCCACATCAAAGTTGCAAATCCCCCCAAAGTCGCGAATGCGAAACAGTAAGGGACTGCGGGCTTGCCCCAGCCCGGGATAATGCCGTCAGGCAGGAATGTAGCGGCGACGGCGTAAAGGAGCACTGCACTACAGAATGTGAGGATCAACCGATATGCAAGGGCGGCTCGTCGTTTCGCCTTTGCACTAGCCGCCTCGCGCAGATTTTTTGCACTGGTTTCCAGCGTTGCCAGCCGGGCTTCCAACGTCGTGGATCGGTTCTCTGCCGCTAGCTTTGCCGCTTGTTCGGCTGCTAAGGAGGCTTCCCTGTCTCGCAGCGACTCTTCTGCGTGGTCGAGCGCAGCTCGAGTCTTACTTGCTGCCTGGAATGCAGCGTCACGCTCGAGTTCCGTGGGAGAGAGAATATTTGCCCTAACCTTGTCCAGTATCGCGGCGACTGTTTCGGCCGTCACCTGGTCGGGATCTCCCATGGTTCGGTCCATGAGACTTCGCTGAGCTTCAGTTGAGTAGCGAAGCAGCATCAGGTCATTCTCGGATGCCTTCCCTCGGCTCCCCAGTCGGTTGATTTCCTCCAGGTATCGGTCCCAAACACGCCCCCCTGGTTCAAGGGCCGCGAAGCAGTCGGCAAGAATCTGGCGCCGCGGAAGGCTGGGTGCGGCTTGCGGTTTCTTGAGCCATACGAGAGTCGCGAGGTGGTGATCGGTAAGCGCCGGCGGCCACCCGTGGTCGCCTTCCTTCACGAAGAACGAGCGACCAACGCGAGTCAGACCTCCGTTAGTAGTAACCAAAAGAGCCCGACAAGTTTCCAATCGGGAACTACTGCGGCCACCGCGGAGACGATGAATGGCTGTGAGACTGTCCAGGTCATTCAAAAGCGTGTCACGACTTGAATAGGCGATGTTGGATTCCATGACTTCTTCTAGGGCCAGCTCATCTATCGTTAGCTCCGTTGAAGGTGACGGTCGTTCTTGGATGGATATACCTAGGGCAGCCACATCTTCCTCCAGGCGCTGCGACAGCAGCAGAATGTCGCTTGCACTCAGTCCTTCGCTGGCGAAATAAGCATCAGTTGCTCTGCGATGGGCGCCATAGAAACCCCCGTGCACGGCTTTTCCAGCGGACCTGTCGAGGATCCCCTTAACCTCGTTCACACTATGTTCGAAGCAAGCGAGTTCGGCCCCGGCAGTTCGCGATAGGGCTAAGAGGTCTTTTGCAGCAGCTTTTGCCTCATCGCCTTCATAACCCAGTGCCTTCAACAGAACTGGTGCATCGAGATATAGGCGCGTGCGGTCAAAGCGCTTGCCAAGTTCGCTGTTATTGGGGAGGTAGAGGGAAACTGCGAGCATGCTCCCCTTGACGACGGTTTCCAGATGATCGAAGGACGCCGGCATGCTACTCACGACTTCACTAATGAACGAGTTGACGACATATTCGGTGTCGGGGCTGGACCGGGAGGCAGGTCGAGCATCGTACGGCGCCCCCTTCATGACCGATCCTAGAATAGGGACCGAATGTTCCTCTATATGATTTAGGAGGGCGTCCTCCGCTTCCTCGATGCTGAGTGTTCGTTTGAACCGATCGGCCGAATACTTGACGAGTTCATTAACAAGCGCGGACTGTTTTCGCAAATAGTCGGCCTTCTGACGACCCAGGTCCCGAAGGCCCGCGAGCTTCGTAGGATCAGCAATGAAGTTGCCGTTTTCACGCTTTCCATAGTTCTTATGAACAGCCCGACGGCTGAGAGTAGAGAGAACGCCCTCCGGTATATCGATTCCAAACCGCTCCCTGATATGAGCTTTGGCAGCAGGCGCCGAGATTGGTCCTTCAGCGCTTTTTACTGCATCCAGGAAGAAGGGAAGGAAGTTGTCGACGTAGCTTTCCTGAGAAAAATCCCAGTTGGACTTGATTATGGCAAGGCTAGCAAGCAGGGCGTTGCTGGTCGTCATCGTGGCATTCACTTCACAGCCACGTCACACACGGCGAAACTTCCCCTGTAGCGATACACGTGATTTCCATCCTTCATTGAACAGCTAAGGACCGGTCAGCAAGCCGAACCGTCATTAGGACGAGTCTTCGGCAGCTCATAAGTCATCTCGTCGGTCGACCGCCCTGAACCATGGCCAAGTTGGCCAACCGTGTGAAACAGCTGACCAACTACGACGAAATATGGCCACCTAAGTTGGAAATTGGTGGGTCAACTAAAACGGAACAAGGTCAAGTAGACCGGAATCGGGTCAACTAGAACGGAACAGGGTCAACTAGAACGGAATCTCACACTTCCAATGTGAGATGCCACGCTAAATGGCCAGTGGCCAAATGTTTGTCCCTTGTAAACACGGGCTCAGGTTCGATGTAACGAACCTCAGCGTTGCCAAGGTAGTTGTCATTTTTTTCCTGCGGACTCTCGTGCGGGCGCGTTGTCCGTTCGGTTTCGGGAGATCGGATGTGCAGGCCCTGATTGATTGGGCCTTGGCACGCTCAGAAGTATCGACCGCCTGCACATGCGATCAGTAGATGTGACAATACAGGCCAGCCGACGTGGTAAACGCTAGCGTTCAGGCCATATGCGTCGTCCGAGGGCTGCGCGAGTTCGGCCGAGTGTGGCCTGGATCCCGGATGCAAGGTCCTTCATGGGATGTTCTCGAAATTGATGCGGACGTGCGCAACCGCACCTCGACACCGGCTCACGGTCCGGCCTGTTTGAGCTACCTTACGAGGATGACACGACCCAATCCGTTCACGCTCGGTCGGGCACAAGGAAGCCCCGGGGAGACACATTCCGCGGGGCTTCCTCTCCCGGTCGAGGACCAGGCTTCGGAGCATTCCGGGTCTATGCCGAGGCGTTGGCCCTCTGAAGGTCAACCGCCTTCTTGACCTGGTCGCCGGCATCCTGTGGGGCGGCGTCCACGACTTCCTGGTATTCGGGAGGCAGGCAAACCTCGAGGCTACTGTCCGCGCCGAGGAGCCTGAACACCGTCATGACCTTAATCAGGTCGGCAGGTTCGAGGAGGGTCCAGCCGCCATCGGCAGTCTTGACAACCTGTCGGCCGGCGACGACCTGCATAAGATCATCCAGTGCCCACCATCCGTCAACATCTTTCGCTTTGTCGATGCGAACTGCTGCAAGACGATGCTCGTTGTCTAGGCGATCCTTGGGCAGCCCCTTGGCCTCCGGCCACGCAAACTTGGTCCACCTAGGCTGGATAGGCTGAGGTTTGTGCAGGCCGTCGATCTGGTCAATTGTGCGAAGCTCGTAAGATTTATTCATCCTTGAGTTCTATCAGGCAATCCAGTCTTCATATTGCCCGTTCGCAGCTAGCGCATAAGCTGAGGCCGGCCCCGGGGTCCTGTCCAACAACGACGCCTTCGCCGTACCTAACTTCCTCGCCGTTTGGATGATCATGCCCTTGCCTGTCGCCGGCGGCCGACACATTGAGCGTCTGCCTGCCACGCACAAGCGGCTCTTCCTGACGTTGGGGGCCTACGCCAAGCAACCGGTGTCAGACGTGAAGAACTTCGGCGCGGCTGATGAAGCCCATGCTGGCGTCTTGCCTCAAGGCTCTGATGGCTGCGGGAGATCCGATCACGAGCATCCCCACGAGTAGGCCTCGTTGAACCAGTCGCTGGAACCCACCAATGAGAACTGGCACCGCCACCCGTAAGGGCGTACTGACGCCGTGCAATACGACGTAGCCGGGCCCGTCGGGCAGGAGACCTGGATCGGCGCCGACCTGTCGAGCATCGAGCTCGTAAATGGGTAAGCCCGCGGCTTTCACGACATTCCGGGCGGTCGCGATGACCTCAGCTCCGGCGGACGCGTCGCGGCATGTGGCTACGGTCATCATGGCCCAGGCCCCGGGTCCGGTGGCAAGGGCCTCTGCCAGTTCCTCCGACCACTCTTGCAGGGTCAAGTCCAATTTCATGCCCTCTCCTTGCTGGAGCCAATTTGCGCGGTGGCCTCTTAGGCACGTCTTCGCCTGGGACGATCAACCAACCGATCAGGGATCCCTACGGGTTTCACGATCAACATCCGTGCCTTGCGGTCTATCTGGTGATTCGCTAATGAGGACGCGTCGGTCTGGAGGGCACTTTGGGCACCCCTTGGCTTGGATCCTGTTCGGAACGGTTCCGAATTGCTCATGGCCGTCGGCACATTTCCACCAGCGCCGAGTATTGCCGGGCACTACATCTCCAGGCCCGAGGGATCCATTCTTTTCCGGGTGCCAATCCCGGGCGATTGCTGAGTGCCGCGTTGCCAAGTCGTTGAAACCGCCTAAGACCTTCCGATTTGAACAGTATTGGCAGCCAGAACCAGCGACCCTCCTATTGACAGGCTTGTTGTAATTGTGTCCCCGATGACAAATCCAATGTGCAATCCTATGACTTCCGGCGATCACGGTTTCCGGGGTGAGGTCCTCGTTGCCGTCGTAGTCCCATTCGATCGCGACAAGTGGATGCGTCGTTTGCAGGTCATTATGTCCGGCAAAAACCTGCCGCCCTGCACAAACGGCACAGCCGCTTCCGTTCGTTCGCTTGTAAACCGCTGCTGCGAAGTCGTGCCCGGCTGGGCAGCGCCAGTAGTATTTCTTGCCGGATCCAGCAACGACTGATTGGGGAGTTGCAGCACCGTTCAGGCTGGGATGCCACTGTTGTGCGACGTGAGGGTGCGAGGTGCCCAAGTCATTGAACCCCACCAGAACCTTCAAATTGGCACAGACCGGACATCCAGAGCCTTTAGCTCCAGTGCGCGAGTCCGGTGTGGCCGCATACTCGTGGCCGCGCGGACAAATCCATTCAACGACGGCGTCACTTCCGGACGAGATAGCCGATGGCCTTTTGCCAACATTGAGTTGATAATTCCATTCGGCCGCTATGCATGGGTGTGTAACATCCAGGCTATTAATGCCCGGGATAGTTCTCCGCCCAGAACAGTAGGGGCATCCTTTGCCTTTTGCCCTGTTATTGGGCGTGGCTTGCCATTCGTGGCCCGACTGGCAGGCCCACCAGTACGAAGTTGAGTTGCCGGCTCCGGTTATCGTCGATGGGGTTGTGTCACCGTTCAAAGACGGGTGCCATTCGGAGGCTAAGGCTGGGTGCGTTTCGGCCATTGAGTTGTAACCGGACAGGGCCCGGCGTCCTGCGCAGTATGGGCAGCCATCCGTTCCGTGCTTCAGCGCTGTGAACGCGGTATGCATTGTGCGTTGACTCCAGTGGCCCTGTTTGCAAATGAAGGAGCGCCTCCCAAGACCCTGCTTCGACGCGGCTCGGGGACGGTCACTCTGCCCGGCAGCTAGGGTCAGCTCACACATATTGACCCATGAATCGGCAATTGAGGACTCAAGTACCTCTAGGTAACGGCTGAAGGGCTCGAGCGGACGGTGCACCATTATCGATCTCACAAATCTGCCTGGGTCGAAGCCGATAAGTGCGCAGATGACGGGTGTGGAGTAGTTCCGGCCATCAACTTGGTCGCGAACGGCCAGGAACGCCGGGCGAAGCAGCCTCCACAGTCCGTCCATGAGAACTGCCGCTTTCCCCGGCGGTACCGCGCCGACCGATGCCTCGAGCAGCTGACGCGCCTGGGCGAAGGTTCTTGTGGGTGTGAGTAGTTCGCGTTGAAAGGATTGGTTTGTCAGGAGCTGGGCCAAATCAACCACTGCACTGTAGTTGCCGGCATCCAGCTTTGTATCGAGATCACGCTCGCCCCGGTGCCGGTCGGTGATGACGGCCAGCTCCTGGACTAGGGCTGTCGGTGCCCGTCCGGCACGACGCAGCCGACGATACCTAATCTCGGCGGCAAGGACCCTATCGTCGACTGGATTCTGCATCGTTGATTCTGTCTGGGGGCCCGTCCAAAGGCTATGCCTTATGCAGACAAATGATTCAGCATGGCCAATTTGCTCTACAGTTTCGCCACGGGCGCAGAGCCGACACATGGTGCGCGGCGCGAGTCCCTCGTCCGAGCGTTGGGCCTGGGCCTGGAAGTGCCCGGGCATAAGGCCGCCCTTGATTTCGCACCAGCGGACGAGACCTATTCGACGGGCAGCGGTTTTCCTCGTGTCGGCGAGCTGACCGGCCGCTTTGCTGGCGCAATCAGCGGGCAGCCCGTTTGCTAAGGCCAGCCGTCGTCCATAGCTTTCCGGTGTCTCCAAATGCCGGGGACGGATCTTGACGGGTAACGCGCGGCTCATGTCGGGGACCATAAATTCAACCTGCCAACTGCCGCAGAGCGGGGCTGTTTTCCAGCTTCCCGTTCTTAGTCTCGGCTGCGATGTCGACAGGAATGGCTTCCATGTACTCACGCGTCAGCGTTTCCTGGGCAGGGTCACCGTCGAGAATGCGCAGCTGGGACCCCCCGACCAGAATCCGCTGAAGAGTGCCGATGTTTCCTCCACTGCGCTTGTGAAGCCACGCTGCAGCTTTCAGTAGAGATTTGGGTTCATGAGCCAGGAGAGGCAGTTCCTCGGAAAAGGCCATCACGATGCCGTTCCAAGCCTTGATCTCCTCTAGGGTTGCGTGCCCATAGCGCTGCATTTCGAGCAGGGTGAAACGACGACTGATTTGGTTTCCCCGCTCCCCCACGAGCAGGCCTCCCCGATGAATATTGATACCGGAATACACGAATGTGGAAGGCACCTGGTTGGACAGGCTCTTCAGCACGTCCACGGACTCGCCATTTCCCTGGCTGACTCGGCTGAGATTCTGCAGTTCGTCCACTACTACCAACTGCGTCCGACACGAACGCATTGCGGTGACGACAGCGTTAAGAGTCTCCTCAAGGGTGCAACTCTTGGGAAGTTCCAGTCCATAGAAGTGCGCGAATCTTCCGATCATTGCCTTCGCTGAAGAACCGGCGGGCACTTCGACGTAAGCCACCGGGATCGAACCTCGAATCTCGAATCCGGGATGCTGGGCCTTGTACTCCGCTCGGACCCCGCGCATCACCGCAATGCACGCTGTGGTCTTGCCAACGGTGGATTGACCAGAGACCATGACGCCGCTTCGGCCCGAGGCGCGGCCACGGTTGCCTAGCAAAGCCAGGCGGACGTTCTTGATTAGTGCTCGAACCTGAGGTGTGGATGCCGTTAGCCCGCCCGCCAGATAATCGAGACGGAGCGTATCCAATTCCCGTCTCTGTTGCTGCGTTAGGGCTGCATACTTCTCAAAGCTCGGCATTTGAGGCTTGCTTGGCTGCTCGGCCAACAAATCACCCAAATCCTCATGCCGATCCAACCTGCGAGCATCTACGTCGGTAAAGATCAATTGCTCAGCCCCTTCGTCGGATCAAACATCTCGATCTCGTCGAACTCTTCCTCATCGTCAAAGCCAGAATCCTCGACTACCTGCACAACAGGCGGTAGTGCCGGGAGCGGCAGCTTCGCCCCAGAAAGTGATGCGAGGTTCCGCGCGGTCTCTTGTCGGGCCTGTTTTAGAGCGTGTCGTTTTCGGGCTGCCGTAGTGTGACCGATGAGTTCGATTGCAGCCTGGGTGCTGGCCTTGTCTCCCAGTACACCTTGAGCAGCCGTAATCTCCCGGGCCGCGCCGCGGATGCTGGCGGAAAATGGCCGGGCGAAAGCTTCTCGGTTCATCCAGTCGCACTGAATCCATCCGTTTCCTTCCGGATCACGAATCCAGACCGCGCTGGGGTCGTGTGGATTGTAGTGAACCGTCCATTTCCCGCCCCGGCTTGCGTCCGTCGATGCTTGCAGCCTGTAGGGATGAAGTTCGTGGGCATCGTAGCGGCGGTAAGCGATCTGGATGCCGTCCATCTGGATCGTGCGCATCTCTGTAGGGAGCAAAGCGACGTAGTCGTCGGCGGAAAGGGGCAATGGCACGTATCCAGTCATCGGGAACATGGCCATGTACATCGAGTTTGGAGAATGGACGATGGAAGGCACGAGTGGGTCGCGGAGGGATTCATGCCGCATGTTCTGCCAGACAATCGCTATCCAGCGTTCGAACAGCTCCGCCAGCGTATATATATCGAGCAGGTCTTCCTTTTCCGGATGTTCTCCGCGTTTGTCGGTGCTGCCGCCAGTGTAGCCCGGCAGGTATTGGGCAAACTTGGTCTTGATCGTGTGGAAGGCTCTCTCCACGTTTGGCTTGTCGGTAGGAGTATGGATGGCGGCGCTTGTAGTGTCGATCCCGAATCGGCTGCAGGCTGACGCGAAGACCGTTGAAGCGTAGTCGGATCCGTTGTCCTTCATGATGCGCTGGGGCCTAATGAAGGGACGCGTGGTCTCGAACCTGGAGGCCTCTTCCGCGGAGAGGAATTTCGCCCATGGCATCTCGGCCAGCTCATATTCGTTGAACGCGACAATTCCTTCCGGCCGCAACTGCCGCGGGGTCAGGCATTGGGCGAGCATGAAGGCCAGATCCACCCCCTTGACGCCTTGAAGTCGCACGCTGGTGGCGATGATGCTCTGCGTCGCCTTGTCCAGCATGATCACCAGATTCGCCCGTCCGACTCGCACTCGCCCGCTGTCCTCGTCAATTCCGGTCACGACCATAATGTCGAAGGGTGAGGAATCCACTTGGACCTCGTGGCCTGGTGCCACCGCTGGTCGCGCGCTAAACATGCGCTTGGGGGCATTGGCGGCGGTCCGACGGTTGGGCGCGTTGCCGGTCGTGTACCTTCCTCGGGTGAGGGCGTCAATGTGTCGCCTCAAAGTGCGATCCGAGGGGATCTGAATGTCTTCCCTTGGGTAGAGCCGGATCATTTCCGCCTTCAGGCGGCCGATGAGCCTGTCCACTGACCCAGTAGACCGATTGGTTTCCTTGCCTATCACGTCGAACAGGACGCCCTTTACACGTTCGTCTAAACGTCCCAGAGGTTCTTGGCGGCGATTTTGTCGGCCGTCGAGCATTGCTTCATGGCCACGCTCCCGGTAGTCACTGGCCCACCGTGACAACGTCCGCTTAGAGCACTTGATACCCATTTCTGTCAGCTCTCGGACTTTGCTGTTTATCCGCTGCGTCTGAGAGGTCGCCTCCGGTTCGTATTCATCTCGCCGTTCCCGTCCCTCCAGAGGCGTCCCGTACATCATTTCCTCCAGATGCGTCGCTAGCATGATTGCGCGCTCCGAGGCACTGGGATCGGCCCACTCCAGGGAGCGCGGGCCCGGGTCTTCGCTGGTGAACGTCGGTGGTGCAGTGAGAAGGGCAGGTAACGCACTGACATGAACAGCCATTCGCTCAGCGGTCTGCATATTGCGCAAGCCAAGACATGCACCCTGGACGCTTTCAAGGACGTAGTCGCCGTCCTCAAACTTCAATATTTCGCCCAGCTGAACTCTATCCACGATCGTTCCGTTCAATGATGGTGTGCCAGCCGAAGGGCACAGACCGGCTATATGTGAGGTCCCGGCGCCAAAGTAGGTGGTAGATGCCCGGCAGGAAACGGACAGGGTGAGTTGAATCTAGGGCGGCGGCCAGACGATCTAAAGGGAGTGGGTCTGATGCTGCAGCCAAGATTCGATCTCGGACCTGGAGGCTGGGATTGATATACGGATGCCGGTAGCCGGCAAGAAATTCAAGGTTGTGCCGCTGCACACCAGTAACCCCGGGCAGGACCTGGTATCCCCAGCCGATTTGTTCGCAGATCTCCTGTGTCTTCGCGAACTGCATCCTAGCCTTTCCATCAATGAGGCTTTCTGGACGAACGTCGTAGAGGAACTGCCTCCCGGATTCCTGCAATGCAAAGTAGTCGGGGTAGTGGCGGGTTCCATCAGCAAAAAGAATGCACAAAGGCTGGGCCGCCACCTTCGCCAGATGCAGTGTGTGATCGAGTTCCATTAACGCGGAATACTCCGTCATGGACTCGTACCAGATACTTTGTCCTGTGCTTGAGCACCAGTAGTAGCCCTCATAGTTGCGGCGGTGCCGGTAATTGACTGGTCTGCGCACGACGCGGGCGGTTTCGATGCCAAGCCGAAGGCACCGCGGGTCAGCGACCGACGTACGCGTTGTTCCATTTATGTCTGTCCACGCAATTACCGTGCCATCTGATGCATTGACCAAGTTTCGATACGGATCCGCTGTTCCCCGCTTACTCTTCTTCACGCACGCCCTCCCCGCCCTGTCGCCGTCCGAACCTAGACAGCCTGAGCATGTCTAATAGACATGTATCGTAGCTGAATTTGCATCGGGTTGCTGTGCACCACGCTGGGTTCGACACGTCATCGGCTCTTTGAACGACACTCGAGGACTCGACGTCAGGTCACGACACGTCGACGCCTAGGTCCCAGTCGTCTCACTCGTGAAGGAAGGTGTTCACGCTGACGGCCAGCCATTGCCCGCTGAGCCCGCCCGACATAACGCGCTCAAGGCTCGTGCCGAAAATTGGACATGTCCAATTTTCGCTAAGGAACCGGCTTAGAATCGGATAATGAGCGATCCTCGATTCCGACCCCGCCAAATGGCTGCGCCTCGGGACCGCCAAAATTTCGGCAAAGTCGCCGAAATCTCCTGGCTCCAGGGCTCCTCCGAAGCGGAAGCATCTCAGATTGAGGCTGCCCGCCTTCAGCACGCGCTTGCACTCAAGATCACAAGCCGGCTTCGGGAGCGGGGCTACAGTATCCGCGCCTACGCCGACTTGGCAGGCGTCGGATATGACCGCATGGCGAAGGTACTTCGAGGGGAAGCATTGATGCGTCTAGAAGATGTCTCGGATGCTGAACGCCTGCTTGGCGCGGTTGTGCAGCCCCTTATTCATGACACCGAGTCCTCTTAACCAGCAGTCGGGGCGGATGCCTGCGCAAGACTTAGTAGTCAGCTGCCTCGAATTGACAGCGGTTCTATATGTAACGGCACCTCGCCCGGCCATGCTAGGACTGCGTTGCCGACCCGGGAATTCTCCTTGTTAAGGACGTCCACGCGAGAGATCCGTCCATCAGAGTGGACAAGTTCGTAGATCCTCCGCTGGTGCCAATGACCGCAGAAAACATGAGGAGGAGCCAGGGCATCGACAACCTCTCGGAGAAGATAACGCGTTCGGTCCGCACGCGCGATGAGCTCTGGCGGTAGCTGGAAATCTCCCGTCAGGGGCACTCCCGTCGGCGCGTCATGGGTGATGAGAACGTCAACGGGGCCCCCGGCGATGAGCCTCTGTGCCTCCTCAGGGGTAGGTTCCTCGTCGCCCCACCAGTCCTTGCCCTGGGTTCGGTGTCCGTAATCGACACTGAAGGCACCGCCGAGCCCACCGATAACGAGACCACCCAACTCCGTCCTGCCTCCTCGAGGCAAGACGCGGATGTTGGACCGAAAAATAGCTAACCCATCCTGCTCCACGGGCAGCGTTTTCAGCGTTTCCCAGTTGTCGTGATTGCCACCGGACACCACAAGAATAATGCCGAACTGGAGAAGGTATTTGTTCAGCCGCTCCTCGTATCGCGCCCTCTTCGGCCCCGGCCAGTCAAACCCGAAGTCTCCAACGTGGAGCATGGTCGTAACGCCTTCGCGGGCTGCCGATCGAATGGCCATAATCGCCCAGCCCAAGTTGCCGTGCCAGTCCCCCGCCACTGCGAACGGTTCATCCCTCAAGGTCCGATCGGCGATAAAGTCCCCTCCTAAAACTGTTGCTTGGCGACGCCTCTTAGTGTGGGTCAGCGATCGAGCCATAGATACGCGTGAAGCCATACTCTAGGTTGCTACAGCCACGGCCTGCTCTGGGGCGGGAAGTTGGATTTCAAGAAACTGCGGGATGCCACTTGCCTCAATCTGCATTCGTAGATCGAATCGCTCGTCGAATTCTTTGGGGATAAAGCTAAGGAAGTGCCTCAAGTCCGACACGAACACTCCCTCGTTCAAATCGAGTATGACTGAAACTCCCATAGGAATGCCTTTCGATGCTGCGGTGATCTCTATCTCAACTTGCCGTATGTATCACTAGTGATACAGACAAACAGGTTCCATCTTAGTGGCATTGGGTGTGCCTATAAGACCTTCAGAGACCCCACCTGCCCGACTTCGTCGTTGGCAGCAGCGCCGCGAACAGGTCGGATCGAGAATTCGAGAGCTCCGAATGAGCCAGGACCTTACCCAGGAGGCGCTAGGTCTCGAAGCCGGGCTGAGCCGCGTGATGATTATCGGTGTCGAATGGGGAAAGAAGAGCATCGCATATGAACGACTCTGGGACATAGCGGACGTCTTGGGTGTGGACGTTGCAGATCTCTTCTCAGTACCTTCCGGCGAGTCTCGCAACGAACCTCATCGGCGAGGACGAGCAAAAAGCAGCACGAGGACTAGGCTCTCATCCGATCCCACCGCAAGGTGAAGAAGCAATTCGTTTCTTCGATGCCACCTTGGATCGGTCCGGAGTTCCGCTAGGACGCTTATGCTGGTCCCGTGACCTCCGTACCTTTACCGGATACCATCGACGTCATCGTCCACACCGGGGATGCTCAGTGGTGGCAGATCGCTGCCACGATAGGGCCTGAGGTCGTGCTTCTGGTGGCGTTGATCAGTTGGTTCGCCCTACGGCAGCGAGCTGGCAAGGCCACCGGCGCCTTCGCCGACGAAAGTGGTCTTGAGGACGGGTCAGAATGGTGGTCGCGTGCTCGTTGGGCGCTGGAGGCGACCCTCGCCGACAAGCCGGCGCGACAAGAAGCCGGCCTCCTCGCATTGGAACTCCTTACTGCCAGCCGCCTATCCGGTAAGGAGGAGACTCGGATCATCGCCGTGGCCTGGAATCGACCACTTCGCGATGGTAGAGAGGTGGGCTTGGTCAAAGAGTCGTCAGTACGTGACGGCAATTTGCACGAAAGTATCAAGCGGGAGGAGGAGCGCGTGCTCGTCCGCGCCGCCCGTCTTCGACTTGCAACTGACACCAAGCTCGGCCTCCAGAGCCCATTATGGGTTGGTGAAGTCGCAAAGCGGCCTCTCTAGCTAAGGCCAGCCCTTGCGACCGGGAGCACAACTTGGGCTTTGACGGGGGTGGGTGGGGACGCATCAATCTGCGCCAGGCTCCCCCTCGTCCTTGAGCTCCCTGGCGGCGTGCGCACCGTAGAAAAGCACCTGGAACAGGTATACCGCAAACTGGACCTGTTCGACCGTCTGATGGCAGTCCACAGGGTATATGAACTGGGAATTTTGGAACCGGCGCGGGCCGCTTTTCTGCAGCATCAACATCCCGAACTCGAGACGAGCAAGGAAGACGGCGACCAGGAGCCGGCCCACCGGCATTGTGGCAGCGTAACCGGGTGACAGGCTGGAAAGCCGCTAATTCAGGTTCATGCCGAACTGCCGGGTGAGGAGTGCCCTCTTGAAATGGGCCTCGGCTGCATCGACCTGCGCGGCCGGCGCGCTCGGCGAGAAGACCTGCAGGATGCTGAACTGGAAGTGCTGTCGGTGCCGGGCGTCGGCGGCGGCCAGCTCCCGGAGCGCGACGTTGCCGCCGTGGCCGTTCCTGGCGTACTCGCTCCAGCGGCCCAGGAAGCGTTCGGCGCCGTCGGCCTTGCCCACGTACAGCCGGCCGGTGCTGGTGTCGGCAATGAGATAGATACCCTGCACGGAGCGGAGCGCCGTCTGCCACTGCCCGTACCGGTCATCGGTGATGACGGCCTGGAGCTCGTCGAAGCTGACCAGGAGCGAATCGAATCCCGGGAAGGGCACGCTGGACGGGTCGGAGATCTCGACAACCGCCATGGACGTTGCCTGGTCCCCCGTCTTGGCCCAGTTCACCGCGTCCTTGGTCCACTCGATCACCAGGCGGTCCGCCAGGGCAGCGAACACCGGGGTGGGCCGCAGGTCAAAGAAGCGGCGGTCCTCGGTGCGCTCGGCGAGCACTTCGCCGTGGTTCTCGTGTGCCGTGATGAACCGGGCGCGCCGGCCGGTGGTGGCAAGGAAGTTCAGCCAGTACGGGGGAGGCGTGGCCGGCAGCTTGCTGTTGCGGATGCCCTGTTCTCGCACGTACGGCAGCAGATTGGGTCCCATCGCATCCGCCCGGGTTTGCAATCCGTCAGGCTTGAGCGTGTGCCGGATGACCTGCACGTCCTCTGGCGCCAGCCCAGTGGCCTTGAAGAGATCTCCGAGGCTCAGTTCGCCCGAGTTGCCGTTATTCATGCCTTACCTTCGCTCAATCCTGTCGGTCCGAAGCTCCTGCCCTTCCGGGCCGCGCCACAACGAAGGAAGGCCCCCTCCTCGCCAGCACTGCACTGTCCAGCACAACACTCAGAAGGGCAACCTCGTCAGCCATCCTACAAGACCAGCACCCTGGCTCCAGCTCTCCCGGCCTGACCCGGCCAACAGCAGCACGTTCCCCCAAGATGGGCACGCGTAGACTCACAGCAGACAACCATTGGGGGATCTATGGACTCGTTGAAGGCACATGAGTGCGCGATGTGCGGGCGGCAGACGTCGGACCACGACAGGGACGTCCGCTTTCGGCTACCCGATCCGGTCCTGGACAGCCCGGAGCAGCACCACGCCGAAGGAAGCTGGCTGAGCGACCCGGACCCAAACCTCGCCACGCTCATGCAGATCCCGAACGTCAGCCCGTTCGTCCGGGCGCTGCTTCCGGTCCGGCTGGAGGGAGGGCACGAACTTCGGTTCGGCGTCTGGATCGCTATCCACCCCGACGACATCCAGCGCGCCTGCGCCGTCTGGAACTCTCCTGAGTACAGCGACCTGAAACTCACGGGCTACCTGGCCAACAGGCTTGAGCCGTGGGGCCTTTTCGCCGTCCCGGTAGACCTCGCCGTCCGGAACCCGGATCACACGCCCTACTGCGTGAGCAGCCCTGACGAAGTGCTGAACGATGTCCTCACCAAAGAGTGGCCGCACAGCGTCTCAGCTCACTACCCTGACCAGAGCCCCAGGGTCGAGGAGCGGAAACATGACAGGAAGCCCACTGCCAGGCACAACCGCCGTCGAGCATTTCGGTGAGCTGGTGCGGCCGGGGAAGTACGGGCACCGCCTGACCCGTGAGATGTACGCGCTGGTGAACAAGAAGTCATCGACCCGGATTCCCGAGCACATGCTCACGGACGAGATGCGGGCTTTCCTGGCCCCGCATTACGAAGACGCTGAGATGACAATCCACACCGACGAGTTCTGCCGGCGCCACCGGCAAATGGCCTTGGAGAACTTCGACCTGAATATGGCCTTCTTCGCGCAGATCCCCCAGGAGTCCTTCGACGAGGCCCTGGCGGAGATGCGCAGGAAAAACAAGCGCCTTCGGCCGGTAACCGACCTGAAGTCCCTGGACGGAGACTGGGGCGTCTACGTGCTGGTGCTTGACGAGTACCGCCAGGCCTACATCGGCCAGTCCGCGTGGGATATGCGCAAGCGGATCAAGGCACACTGGACCGGCACCAAGCAGTTTGACCGGCTGCTGTGGGGCGGTGTCGAGGAGTCAGTGATGTCGATCGACTCGTTCCGCGCCCTGGACACGACCCGGATCTTCGCCTCGCGGACCATCAACTACGACACCTTGGAAGCCCGGCTCGTGCGGACGTTCCCGCCCGACTATCTGCTAAACCGGATCCACGGCGGCGCCGTGACTGGCCTGCGGGGGATGTGCATTTCGGCGGAGATGAAACGGCGGCAGCTCCCCTGAGGCATAGCCGAGAGCTGATCTCTGATTCTCCACGGAATCGGCAGGATGTTTCCGAAACGCTCAGGTTTGCTGGTTCGAGGGCCGGTAAGACCCCCGATTCGGAACGATATTGCCGGCACCTGCCCGGGAGGACTATGTCCGAAGTCAGCGGCAAACCAGTGGAACGTCTTCGGGAGACCCGTTGCCGACATATCCCCTGCCGCCAGGCTGGCTTTCGCACCATTCCTCGGCAACTGCTCCCCCGAATGACATCGCGGCCGGGAAGGATGCGGCGACAACCAGTACCAGGGCAGTCAAAAACCACAGCCAGCGCAGGCGCCTCGTCGCACTCTTTCCTATCCGGAGGTACGCCAGGACTGACAAACCGCTGCCTGCCGCCACGAGAACAACGAGCCACCCGTTACGAGTTGAAGCACCCGGAGAAAGCCCCGACAAGCCAGCGAGAACGACCCAAAGCAGAATGCCAGGAGCCAGGATCACCAGCGCTCCTACATAGACTGCCCTGAAGCCTGCCCCCGCAGACCGTGCCTGACCATCCAATGCACCGGTCACTTGTACTCCTCCGGGTTGAGCGACAACATCTTTGCCCCGCAGGTGAGCTTAAGCTCCTCCCCGAGGGTGCTCAGCTGGCAGCCCTGGTCCTCGACTCGGGGCCAGCCCGAGAGTTCCGGCGCCCCGCGGCTGAACTTGTAAGTGAAGTCGTCGTGTTCCGTGTAGATGTCGACACGGTCGCCATCGAAGTCGTCCTGCGCAATGAGAACAGACTTGCCGTCCGGGGCCACCACCTTTACGTAGTCGCCAAAGCCAACGGCAAGCAAAACCGCGAAGAAGAACATGAGACCAAGGAAGGGCGCCGCCGCAGCGGCCGCCAGAGTCGACGTCCAGCCGACAGTTCGTCGTAGCCATTTTCGCCGGATTCGGCGGATCAGCGCCGGGATGAGAAGCAACATGCCGGCGGCGCCGGCGAGGAATGCACAGACCAGGAGCGAATAGGTGATGGACCTCCCAGGTACGCCGACGTAAAGGAGAAGGTGCCGGCTCGCCGCAGCACGGTGCGCCTCGTTGACCGCATGTCCGCACGATGAGGCTAGTACGGCAACGGCGATGAGGGCGGCGCCCCAGATCTCCCGCCGCCTCATATACTGTCGGGCCGAGTAGGTTCACGGATCTCCGCTCCGCCCGGGGCATCCTCTATGCACTCCTGCGGCTGCCCCGCGTCCCCCAACGTCATGGCTCCAGCCTATCGTCGCTAATGCTGGCTCGTGTCCTCCCCCGAGTCCCAGTCCTTTCTCCGGCAGGCTAATAAGCTTTCGACTCCATTCAGAAGTGATGATGCCGTTCTACGGAGTCAGCGGTCAGATGACCGCAGGTCCTCAATGGCGAGGACGCCCCGCCCCCTGTGTCTTTGACGTTCGGGCCGAATCAAGTTGGGCCCGGATTGATGGTCAGTAGTCAGGCCAATGGTCCCGGTTGTACCCGGCCGAAACCTCGTGGCGTACAGGACGCTCACAGCCTCCGGAGAAGAACCCCTGGTCCTGGGGCGTTGCCTCCTCGGACGCCGTTCCGCCTGACTGAATTTGAGCATCACTCATTGGCTCCCCCTGCCATTGTTCGGCTCCAGATTGGCTGCCGTATCCCCGACGCAGTTTACTGCGGGGTCAGTGTGAGGAGAAGGGGCATGAGCGAACATGATCAGCCCTCGACCGTGCCTCGTGTACGGCTTTGCGTGCCCTCGCCTCCGACTTCTGTTCCGCCTGTTGATTTTCAGTCGCGGCCAGCTGCAACACCTTTTCTTCTCAGAGGCAGCATGAGTCTTCCGGCGCCGCAGCCATGCGCTCAGTCGAAGCGCACGGCGTCCCACTCAAGGATTCGTGGAACGGCGAGGCCCTCAAGAACAAACGGGTCACTGGCGATAAAGCGCTCAGCATCTTCGCGCGATTTGAAGATCCCCATCGATGCACCGGCCGGATCCGCTGTCTGGAACGGGCCGAGTGCGAGGAGCCCGCCGCCGCCGGCACGGAAGGCTTCAAAATAGGCCTCATGACGGGGATACGTCTCAAGAACGCGTGAGCGATCGATGCCCTCGCTGAGGCTATACATCACGACGAATTCCATGTGCCCGCTCCTACCCGCCGCTCTACCTGACAATGCCGAGACTGTAGCAGTTGAAGCACAGCTACTCTATGGCTATGGCAACGGGGGCAGGCAAAGACGGCAGTAGGTTCGGGTGGCAGTCCTGGCCGGCGGATTCACTCGAGGGAATGCCGCCGAAACGAAGGCGGCTCGCTGTCTGGGCGTTGTTCTGGGTCATACTGTTGGGCTCCGTCGTGGGGTACGGACTGGAGGGGCTTGGAGTTGCTGAACCGTGGCGTTCACTCCTGGTCGTCGCAGTCATGGCCGCGATCTTCGCCCCCCTTATCCGGGCAGTTGTGCTCGAAACGCGCCAGCTCCGCGCCGAAGGCGTCGAACTGCCTTCGGTCCAAGTCACCCGCAAAGTACTGATCGTCACGGGCGCCCTGTGCGCGGTTACCTGGATCGTTTACGCCGTCGGGGCGATCAACGGCCAGCCCGGTTCGCTTGTACTTCCGATCGCCTGCAGCATCTGGCTCGTCTTTCTGGTCCGGCGGTGGAGAACGGGACCGTGAATGGGGATATAGCCTTCGGCGACCTCGAAGTGAAGATCAGGGGGCTTGCCGTCCGCCTAACCGGAGCCGGTGAGTCAGCGTGATTCGATGAAGCCATGACTACCGTTCCTCCAGCAGCCGTCACCCAGGATCTGGACAGAATCTCCAACGCTCTGGACACGACCATCCCGGCCAGGAGCGACACTAATCTGCTCGTGGCGACCTGGAACGTACGGGCCTTTGGGGACCTGACGGCCAAGTGGGCGGCTGGGCCAAGGGATTCGCCCAAACGGGACTGGCATGCCGTGGCGTGCATCGCCGAGGTCATCTCCCGCTTCGACGTCATCGCCCTGCAGGAGGCACGGCGCAGCACCAAGGCGCTCCGGTTCCTGCTCGAACGGCTCGGCCCTGCCTGGCGGGTCATCGCCTCCGACGTAGCCGAGGGTTCCGCCGGCAACGGGGAACGGCTCGCCTTCCTCTACGACAGCGACCGGGTGCAGCCCTCCGGCCTGGTCGGAGAGATCGTGCTGCCGCCAATCGGGGACGACCCGGCCCGGCAGTTTGCCCGCACACCCTACTTCGCCGGGTTCAGCAGAGCCGGCACAGAATTCACCTTGGCCTCGGTGCACGTCCTCTGGGGCAAGAACGCCACGGAGCGGCTCCCGGAGGTCACCGCCTTCGCCCAGTGGATGAGGAACTGGGCGGACCGGCCCAACGATTGGAACCACAACCTGATGGTCCTGGGCGACTTCAACCTGGACCGCATCGGCGACCCGCTCTACGAGGCCTTCGTCGCCACCGGCCTCTGGCCGCCGACGGAACTGAACACGGTGCCGCGGACCATCTTTGACGACAGCGGAGCCAATCACTTCTATGACCAGATTGCTTGGTTCTCCGAACCGGACAGCACACCCCTCCTGGACGGCATCGCCTACAACCAGCGGGCCGGCTCCTTCGACTTCATTCCCCACGTCATGACCGGGCTGACGAAAAATGAGATCTCCTGGCTGATCTCGGATCACTACCCGCTCTGGTGCGAGTTCCGGCTGGCGGCCGACTAGCAGTGGCCTGCCCGGAAAGGGGGTAATCGAAACCGCCTGCCCCCCACCGTCCCATCACCTCGAGGACATCGAAGACCGTGCGGAGCAGCGCCAGGGCAAGGTGTATATGTCAACGTGATTCAAGACCACCAAGACGGCTTGACAGAGGGCCACCCTGAATCCATGGTGAGCACCGCCCAACGAAGGAGCCTAGCCCCAAGAGCAACGGTCATGCCGGCTGCTTCAGCCGTCTTCCCGTTCTCGGCCGGGGTCCCGTTTTGCGCCCCTTCAGCGGACAGCCCACCGGCTCGGACCTACGGAATGCCTGTGACCTTCGACTCTCTATTTGGCGGCGTTCTGTGACCGCTAAGTGGCCCGCAGAGCCTCGGAGCGAGGGCTTGGCCTAATCCTTCCGTCTCGTGTCACTAATGTTTTGAGACGGAAAGGTTTCGAGACACCGAGTTGGATGGAGGGATCTGGAACAGACAACAGCCGGTCCCACCCTCCGGCTTCCCGCGCGGGGAGCAAGAGGGTGGGACCGGCTGTTTGGGTCTTACCTCTTACCCCTTGCGGCAGCGGACCTCAGCGGGTACGTGTTCTGTCGTTCGCTTCACCGGCGAAAGTCGGTGAAGTTTTTCCGATGGTGTCCAGATCGAGGTCCTTTGACTCCTTGGCTGCGGCGACCGCGGCGACCGCGATGAGGGTTGTCAGGACGATGATGGCGACCAGCGGCCAGGTGCCGCCGGACCAGAGGACGAGGGCGCTGGCGATGACCGGGGTGAACCCGGCCAGGAGGATGGCTGCGGTCTGGTACCCGACGGAGATGCCTGTGTAGCGGACTTCGGTGGGAAACAGCTCGCAGTAGAAGGCCGGAAGCACGGAGTAGACGGCGGCGTGGCCCAGGGTGAGGAAGATGGCGACGCCGGCGATGATCGCCAACGGGTTGCCGGTCTGAATCATGGCGAAGATCGGCCAGGCGCTGACGATGATGACGCCGGCGCCGAAGAAGAACGTGTTCTTGCGGCCGATGCGGTCGGAAATGGCGCCGAAGACCGGGATCATGGCGATGTTCAGTGCCGACCCGATCATGACCGCCACCAGGCCGTAACTTGCCGGGAGCTTCAGGGTAGTTGCGACGTAGGAGAGCAGGAAAACGGTGAAGAGGTAGTAGTTTCCTGCTTCGGCGAAACGTGAGAACAGGGCAATGACCAGCGACCTGCGGTGGTCCTTGAACACAACCGGAATCGGCGCCTTTTGCTTTTCCTGTTTCCGTTCAGCTTCGGCTTTGGCGGCGAGAAAGGCTGGGCTCTCGCTGGCGTTGAGGCGGATGTAGAGGCCGACGGCGGCCAGCAGGACGCTGACGAGGAAGGGCAGGCGCCAGCCCCACTCAATGAACTGGTCCCCCGAGATGGCCTGAGAGATGGCTACGGCTCCGGTGCCGAGGAGCAGGCCGCAGGAGACGCCGATCTGGGGCCAGGCGCCGAAGAAGCCGCGTCGGCCGGCCGGTGCGTTTTCGACTGCGATGATCGCCGCGCCTCCCCATTCGCCGCCGACGGCGAAGCCCTGGGTGAGGCGAAGGACGCACAGCAGGACCGGGGCCCAGAAGCCGACGCTCTGATAGGTGGGGAGCAGGCCGATGGCAGCCGTGGAGGCGCTCATGATGAGGAAGGTCAGGATCAGGGTGGACTTGCGTCCGATCCGGTCACCGAGATGGCCGGACACGAAGGCCCCGACGGGACGGGCGAGGAAGCCGACTCCGAAGCTGGCGAGGGCGGCGATCTGGGAGACGCCGGGTTCGGTAGAGGGGAAGAATAGGGTGCCGAAGACGAGGGCGGCGGCGGTGCCGTAGACGGTGTATTCGTACCATTCGATGATCGCGCCGACGGTGCCGGAGATCAGGCTCTTGCGGCGGACCTGGTCAGGGCTCAGGCCGGCGAGGTGTGTTGTGGTCATGCTGGCTCCATTTCAGGATGGCCCGGAGTCCGGGAGATTTTGGGCGGCCGGTCAGGCAGTTGCGTCGATGAGGATCGCGGCGCGGGTGACTTCGCGGGCCAGGGACTTTTCCAGGGCCTCTTCGACGCCGTCCAGACTGAAGGTCGCGTCGATCATGGCATCGAAGGGGTACTTGTCCTGGTGCTCGGCGAGGAAAGCCAGGGACTTGTAGAGGTAGCGGCCTTCGTAGCGGTCCACGTGCTTGATGGTGAGGGCCTTGCGGGTGACGTAGCCGGGGTCGAACGGGACCGTCCTGCCTGGAGAAAGGTTGCCCATGACCAGGTAGCGCCCCCCACGACGGATCTGGCGCAGCCCTTCGGCGAAGGCGTCCGGGACCCCGGTCAGTTCGATGGCGACGTCGGGGCCTTGGCCTTCTGTGAGCTGCTGGACGGCGGTGATGCGTTCCTCGAGGTCCGGGATTTCTGCCATGTTGATGGTGTGGTCGGCTCCGAAGCGCTGGGCTTGTTCGAGCCGGGATCCGGAGGGGTCGATGACGATCACGGTCGCGCCGCGTTCCTTGCCGACGGCGACGGCGTTCAGGCCCAGTCCGCCGGCTCCCTGGATGAGGAGGGTTTCGCCGTACTGCAGGCCGATCTGGTCAATGCCGAAGGTGACCTGGGAGAGGGCGCAGTTGGCGCTGGCGGCGACGGAGTCGGGGATTTCGTCGGGGACTTTGTAGACGTGCTGGCGTGGGTGGATGTAGTAGTGCGTGCCGAAGGCTGCGTGGAAATGGGGTGCTTCGGTGGGCTGTTTGCCGAAGAATTCGTAAGCGTTGTCGCAGAGGTTTGGCTGACCGCCCAGGCACCGGGCGCAGCGGTCGCAGGTCTGGAAGTACGTGGCGACGATACGGTCTCCGGTGTTCAGTGGCTGGCCGGCATTGTCGGTGGGGCGGCCTTCGCCGATGGCGGCAACGGTGCCGACCATTTCGTGGCCGAGGCCTCCGCTTTTCTTGACCGGGTGTTTGCCGTTCCAGATGTGCAGTTCAGAGCCGCAGACATTAGCCCGGGTCACTTTCATCAGGATCGCCCCGGGTTCAGGTGCGGGGAGCGGGTACTCGGCGTAGTCGAGTTCCCGGGGGCTGGTCATGACGGCAACGCGGCCGTACGCGGTATCAGGCATTGAGCATCCGTTTCGTTGGACGGCAGCTGCCGGGGGCTCGTGAGCGCCCCGGCAACTGCCTGGTCGTGGTTCTTAGTGGGCTGTCTCGTCGGCCGGGGCTCCCCCGGCGACCGCCGGGACATGGACGGGGTCCGCGACGTGCTGGTGCTTGCGGGAGAACAGGACCGCGACGCCGGACAGGACGCACGGAATGGCTCCGAAGAGGAACGCTGCGGTGGCCCAGTTGCCGCCGCCGGAGAGCAGGGTGGCGGCCAGGGCGCTGGAGAGGATCGCGCCGATGGGGCCGACGGCGGCGACGAACGTTGCTCCGCGTCCGCGGATGCGGGTGTCGTAGCTTTCACCGACGAAGAACAGCACGCAGGAGTACGGTCCGATGAGGAAGAACGTTCCGAGGCTGTAGAGGGCGACCACGGTCCAGAAGTCGCTGGGGCCGAAGATCATGGCGGTGAAGACGATGCCGCCGGTGATCCAGCCGAAGGCGATGACGTTGCGCCTGCCGAACTTGTCGCCGAGGAAGCCGTGGGTGAGGTAACCAAGGTAGGCGATCAGGTTGGACATCAGGAGAATGGCCAGGGAGTTGGTGAAGGAGACGTTGTGGACGCTTACCAGGACGGTGGTGCCGAGCACGCTGAAGACCTGAACGGGAAAGTAGTTCAGAATGTGGCCCAACCCCAGGGCCAGGGTGGTGCGCAGGCTCCGGCCGCGGAAGACGTCAGCGAGGGTGCTGCGGGTTTCGTGCTCCTCGATCCCGAGTGCGGCGGAGAGGTTTTCCGCGTCGGCCTTGTTGCCGGCCTTTTGGAGGCGGCGGATTTTCTGGATGGATTCGAACTGCGGGGATTCACGCAGTTTGCGGGCCAGGGCCGCGACGATCAGGGAGGGGATGGCTGCGAAGACGAAGCAGCCGGCCCAGCCGATGACCGGAAGCAGAACGGCGGTCAGTGCCGCGGCGAGAATGGCACCGATCGGCCAGCCACCCTGAACCAGGGAGTAGATGAATCCCTGGCGCTTCTTGATCCGGGGGTCATCGGAGGCGCCGTAGAGCTCGCTGAGGTAGGCGCCGTTGACGCCCTGTTCGGACAGGCCCAAACCGCTGAGGGACCGGATGGCGACCAGGACGGCGACCGGAACGATCCCGCCGAGGGCGGTCAGTGCGGAGGCGATACCTGCTCCTGCGGTGGTGAAGGCGAGCCCGGCTTTACGGCCGAACTTGTCGACGACGGGTCCTGCGATGAGGCCCATGCCGACGGCGCCGACGGACATCCAGGTGACCATGGTGGCCTGTTCGGCTTCGTTCATGCCGAGGTCTTTGCCGAGTTCGGGAAGGAGCGTGCCGAAGAGGATGAAGTCATAGACGGCGAACGCCCATGCCAGGAAGCAAAGGATGGTCGCGAATTTGATCTGCCGGTTGGTGACGTGCGCCGGCCGCCAAGCCGTGGTGTTTGTTGAGGACATGATCCAGCTCCATTGATGGGTACTGATGAATGTGACGGTGATTACACCTGTTTTTGGGTGTGACTGCCTAGGGACTTGGCGGCAGCAGGGCCCTGGAAAGCGGTGGTGCGCCTGGATAGTTGGCGCCATGCGCGGCGGGCCGGTGAGTACCGGCCCGCCGTGGAAGTTGGTCCTAGGCGGACTTACCTTCGATTTCTTCGAGGATCGGCAGGAGGAATTTGCGGAACTCGGTGTAGTTCTCGGTGACCGGGAAGTGGCCGAGCTTGGGCATCTCCCAGAACTTGGAGCCCTTGACCAGATTCGCGGCTTCCTTGGTGTCAGCCGGTGAGGTGTTGGGGTCGTATTCGCCGGTCAGAAAGTACAGCATGCACTTGCTTGTATCGATCGCTGCGGCTTCTTCAGGGCTGACGTTGTGGTCGTAGTAGTAGTAATAGAGGTCGCCGGCGAAGACACCGGGCCCGCCGCACTGGTACTCCCACTGGATCTCCCGCACGTTTTCCTCCGGAGAATACGGCGAGATGTTCAGCAGCATCGCCGCACCTGTCGAGGTGCGGGAGACGTTGGGGTTGTCGAATTCGCGCCGGATCCCGTCCATGCCGACCTCCACGTACTCGGCCGCGGAGCGCAGGGCGCCTTCCACGGAGATCGTCGCGCGGTAGCGGTCGTTGAAGTTGGAGGCCAGGTCGATGGCCAGGTGCCCGCCCATGGAGCTGCCCATATACACGGGACGGTCCAGTTCCAGTGCTTCGGAGAGCGCGTTGGGGAAGGCCATCATGCGGGACTTGGTCATGTTGTATTCGCGGGTCCACCATTTGTCCCCGTGCGGAGGCAGTGACTTGCCGTGGAAGGGCAGGTCGAAGGCGATGACGCGGTAGCGGGAGGTGACCTCTTCGTCGTTGAGCAGGTGCCGGTACTGGCGGCCGTCGGAGCCTGCGGTGTGCCCGACGATCAGGGGGATGCCCTGGCCGGCTTCTTCGTAGTAGACCCGGTATTCGATGTCCTCGACGGTGAGGTAAACGTAGCCACCCTTGATGGGTTCGAACTTTGCCATGGCTTTACGCTCCTTCGCGGTTGAGCTGGCGGAAGATTTGCATGAGCCGGTTCAGGGCCGGCAGGTAGGCGTAGAGCTGGTGGGTGTTGCTCAGCAGCACGCCGTGCTTGGCGGATGAGCTCTGCAGGGATTGGAAGAAGGGCCGCGGATACTCGGCGGTCATGTCCTTCCACTGTTCCTGGGTGCCCTTGATCCAGATCGCCGCGCCCTGGGGGTCGGTGTCGGAGGGTTCGACGGAGAGGAATTTGCCGTCGTCGTAGGCGGCCAGCCAGGCCTTGTCGCCGATGGCGACGTGCAGGTTGCCGGTGTAGTAGCGCATCTCGCGGGTGAACTCGAAGTCCTTGGTCGCGGTCTGCAGCACCTGTGCGAAGTCACGCATGGATTTGCCTTTCATCGTTGAAAGCAGGGGTGGGGGTGGCGAGGTATTCATACATCCTCGTGTGGTCTTCGGCGCCGCGGCCGGCGTCGAGGACGGACTGCCAGATGGCCTCGCAGTCGTGGCTGAAGCGTGCATCAACGCCCAGGGAATCGGCAAGGGCCGTGGCGATCTTGATGTCCTTGGTCATCAGCCCGATCGGGAACCCGGAGCCGAATGTGCCGGAGAGCATGAACTGTGCCACCTTGTTCTCCGAGGTGTTGCTCCGCCCGGAGGAGGCGTTCAGGACCTGGGTGAGGGTTGCCGGGTCAATGCCGAAGCGTTCACCGACGCGCAGGGCTTCGACGGTGGCAGCGATCGAGGCCGCGGAGACCAGGTTGTTCAGGGCCTTGGCCGCGTGTCCGGAGCCGGCGTCGCCGACGTGGATGACGGATTTGCCCAGGACGTCGAAGAGTTCCCTGGCCTGGTCCAGGTCGTGCCAACGGCCTCCGACCATGATGGCGAGCTGGCCGTTTTGGGCGCCGCGGACCCCGCCGGAGACCGGGGCGTCCAGGTAGCGCATGCCCTGCCGTTCGAGCCGGGCGCCCAGGTCTCGGGAGCGGATGGGCTCGGAGGAGGACATGTCGATGAACAGGGTGTTCAATGAGGCGGCCGTGGACACTCCCCCGGTCAGTACGGCTTCGACGATGTCGGAGTTGGGCAGCATCGTGATGATGATGTCGGCATCCTGCCAGGCTTTGGCGTCCGTGGCCGTCCGGGCTGTGGGGTGCTGGTCTTGGAACCGCTGTACTGCGCCCTTGTCGCGGTCGTCCACGATGAGGGTGTGGTTGGCGTCGGCGAGGCGTGCGGCCATGGGGAAGCCCATATTGCCCAGGCCGATGAAGCCGATGGTGCTCATGCTTCGGCCTCCATCTCTTTGAAGACCTCGCGGGCGAGGCGGAAGCTTTCCAGAGCGGCGGGGGCGCCGCAGTAGATGGCGACCTGGAGGAAGACTTCCTTGATCTGTTCCTTGGTGACGCCGTTGCGGACCGCGCCGCGGACGTGGACCTTCAGTTCGTGGGGTCGGTTCAGGGCGCTGATCATGGCCAGGTTGATCAGGCTGCGCTGGACGCGTTCCAGGCCGGGGCGGTTCCAGACGTCGCCCCAGCAGTACTGGGTGACGAGTTCCTGCATCGGCATGGAGAACTCGTCGGCGCCGTCCAGGCTGCGCTGGACGTACGCGTCGCCAAGCACCTCCCGGCGGGTGGCCAGGCCCTTGTCGAACAGTTCCTGGTTGATGGTTGTGGTGCTCATTGCGCTACTCCTTTTGCTGCTTCTTCGGCCGGGTTGAGGGGGGTCTGGTCCCAAACCGCCTGGATGTTGGTGAATTCATGCACGCCCAGGTAAGACAGTTCCCGGCCGAAACCGCTCTTCTTCACCCCGCCGATCGGAATGCGGGGGTCCGAGACGGAGAGGCCGTTGATGAACACACCGCCGGCGTCGATCTTGCGGGCCATGGCGCGGGCCTTGGCACTGTCGCCAGTCCAGATAGCGGCGCTGAGCCCGAACTCTGAGTTGTTGGCCTTGGCCAGGGCGTCCTCTGCGTCTTCGGCAGCAATGACCGTTGCAACCGGGCCGAAGATCTCCTCCTTGAAGGCCGTCATGGCTTCGGTGACGCCGGCCAGGACGGTCGGGGCGTAAAAGGAGCCGGGCCCGGGGATCCGGTGGCCGCCGGTCAGGAGCTCGGCCCCCTCGGCCACGGAGCGCTTGACCTGGTCATCCACGTCCAGCAGGCCTTCTTCCTTGGCCATCGGGCCGACGAAGGTCTCCGGGTCGGTAGGGTCGCCAACTTTGAAGCTTTCGACCCGGCGGGCGAGCTTGGCGGTGAACTGGGCATAGACGGGGCGTTCGACGATGATCCGTTTCGCCGAGATGCACACCTGCCCTGCGTTCACCATCCGCCCGGTGGCCGCAGCGTCAACGGCCTTGTCCAGGTCGGCGTCGGCCAGGACGATGAACGGGTCCGATCCACCAAGTTCCAGGATGACCTTCTTCAGCGCACGGCCGGCCTCCGCAGCCACGCTCTGCCCAGCAACGGTCCCGCCGGTCACGGCCACTCCGGTGATGGCCGGGTCGTGGATGATCGCGGGCACCTGGTGGCGGTCGCAGTTCACGACGGCGAAAGTGCCCTTGGGCAGGCCTGCCTCCTCCCACAGCGACTCCAGCGCCAGGGCGCAGCCCACGACGTTCGACGCGGGCTTAAGGAGGTAGCCGTTGCCACCGAGGATGATGGGGGCGGCGCCCCGGAAGATCTGCCAGACCGGGAAGTTCCATGGCATGATCGCCAGCACCGTGCCGGTGGGCAGGTAGGAGACGTAGGCTTCCGGGCCGATGGTCGTCGCCGTGTCTTCCAGCATGGCCGGCCCGTGTTCGGCGTACCAGTCCAGCAAGTTTGCGCACTTGGTGACCTCTGCCTGGGCCTGCGTGACGGGCTTGCCCATTTCGGCAGTGATCACGCTGGCGAGCTTCGCCGTGTCGCGGCGCAGCAGTTCCGCAAGACGGCGGAAAACCTCGGCCCGTGCGGCCGGGGTGGTGTCGCGCCAGACGGCGAAACCCTCGGCGGCTGTCTGGACAATGCCCGCCACGCCCCGCTCATCCAGATAGGGGTAGGCGGCGACCTCCTCGCCTGTAGCCGGGTTCGTCGACTTCGCGACGGTAACTTCGATGGTGCCCATAATGGTGTTCCTTCAAGTTCGTATGTGATGGGACTAACAACGACTCTAGAAGCCCCCGTCACTTTGATAAATAAGAAGTTTCCGAAGTGTCACTTCTCAAAAACAGAATGGTCGGAGGATGAGTAGACTCTCCCGCTTCCTCCAATGCCCCGCACGGCACCTGAAGGGGCGATGGAGTGGGAACTCGACGCACGACAGTTGAAATCACTCGCGGAGCCTGTCATCATTCTGTAAAGGTGATGTTTCATGAGAATCACTTCACTCACAGAGAATGAGGATGATGGAGATCTCGCAGCTGGAAATCTTTCTTGCCGTGGCGGAGACAGGCAGCATCACCAAAGCCGCCAATAAGCTTCTTCGTGCCCCTTCGAACGTTTCCACACGCATCCAGCAGCTGGAGCGAGAACTTGGGGTCAAGCTCCTTGTCCGGGACAAGCGGCAAAGCTCCCTCTCAGCCGATGGAGAGATATTTCGGGACCATGCCCAAAAGATCATCGACCTGTGCAACGACGCCAAAGCCTTCACAGCCCAGGGCGAACCCCGCGGCAAGTTCCGTCTCGGCGCCCTCGAAAGCACGGCGGCAGTTCGAATACCGCCGATCCTGGCCAGCTTCCATCTCCGTTACCCCGCGGTCGACGTTGAACTCGAAGCAGGCTCCTCGGGAGTGCTGTTCGACCATCTGCTGAACGGGCAACTCACGGCAGCATTCTCTGACGGAAAGCCAGCCGTGCCTTCACTCACCGGCATTAGAGCCTTTGCGGAGGATCTCGTGATCCTCACACCGCAAACGGTCACAGAGATCAATGACGACTTCAAGGCGTCCCACCCAACCGCCTTCATGTTCGGCACCATCTGCTCCTACCGCCAGCGCTTCGAGGACTGGCTCGATTCTCAAGGAATGGTCCCGGGAAGAATCGTCGAAATCTCCTCGTACTACAGCATGCTCGCGTGCGTCGCGGCCGGCGGCGGTATCTGCATGATCCCTAAATCCCTCCTCGAGACGCTGCCTGGAGCAAGCCGAGTCCAGGTGCATGAGATAGAAGGTAGTCTCGGCACGGCGGAAACGTGGCTGATGTGGCGGCGGGACTGCCGGTCCGCAAACCTCAAAGCCTTCATCACCGAACTCAAGGACCACCTCAACACGGCAGAGCAGGCCGCGGCCGCCTAAAGGCGACCACCAAGATCAGCAGCATCCGTACCCCCGAGGGGTGAAAGCCCGCCGTGTTGTGAGCAACGGCAGGGACCGGCTCTTGTTCGTTGACAGGCGGGGGAGACAGTCCTGCTGCCTATCCGGAGGTGGCGAATTCTAGGAGAGCAACGAGCTCGACGCCTTCCCGCTGGTCAAAAGCACGCCGCTGCCCGCCGTCATCAATCACCCAAACGACCGCCGAGTCGGCCGTTTCGGTATCAATCGTCGCCGGGTAACCTTGGTGACCGGGATCGGTTACGACACCTTGTCTTCCACAGACAGAGCGGACCAGTCCCGTACACGACGGTCCTGATACATCGTCACGACCTCGTTTCAGTGAAAGTTACCGACATCGACATTGCGAGGCCATCACACCAGGCTTCGAGCACTGCACCCGCCAGGCACGGATCTGGGTCACGGAACTTCATGCGGCACGTCCTCTGAGGTGTAGGTGGAGACGTGGCGGGAAACCAGCCGGGGAATGACCTGACGGACGCCTACGTCCAAGAAATGTTGGCTCTCCCTGTGCCGATCGAAATCTTCCGCATCGTGGTAGGACTCCAGAATCACTATCTGTGTCGGATCCTCCAGGCCTCGATAAAAGTCGTAGGAAACGTTGCCCGGTTCCCTGCGGGTAGCGGCTGCCATCTGAGATAGGAGACCGAGAACGTCCTCGGTCATTCCCTGCTTGGCGCCATACTTGGCGACTACGTGGAACAAGAAACTCTCCCTTGAGCATGTATGAACAGAAGCGGGTCCCCCGTTCCGGTGACTCCAGAGTATTGGCGCTCCCAGGTTCCTTGTAGACGCACTTTGCCAACATTTACTTCTCTCAAAGAGAACGCTGACCCGATTGGGGGATGGTCGGCACCGGCCCGAAGCTGAATTCGTTAATGAGGACCTTCGAGGGGTCACTGTGCCAGTACGCGCCGTCGTACTCAATAACGACATCGGGGTTGGCGACGGTTGTGCTGATGTCGGCGGACCAGGACTTCCTGGTCTCGAATGCAGGGAGCCGCAGGACTGCTCCGGACCGCGCGCCAGACAAGGCAGCTTCGGCCGCCGCATGATGGGCGAGCTCCACCCTGGACTTACGCACCACTTTGCATTCTGGGCAGCCCGTCCCATTGGAACACACCAAGCACCATCGTTGCACCCGCCGTCGTGGCTTCGAGATCGCGTTCGTTCAACCCGGTAATGGCCTTGCCGATCTGGAAATTGGATTGGCCGGGATGCCTACGGTAGCCAAGGGCACCCCTCGACCAACGCGGCAGCTACCCCACCATGGCCGAAACCCGCACCCGATCCAGCGCCTCAGCCAGCAGGTCGACATCTGCATCCGGGAACAAGCTCTCCGGCCCTGCCGGCGCCGCGTCACTGTAGGGAGACTCGTACAGCGCGCCGATGTCCACGACTCCGTTCTCGGTGAGTTGCTGGACGATCATGTCAACGAAGTGCAGCTGGTTGGCGTTGAGGGTCTTGTCCCCCACGAAGTCCGCCAAGGAATCCAGGGCGGCCTGGCGGTCCATGCCCACCAGCGACCTAACAAACAGCCCTAGCCCCTCGGCTTGTGCGGTGGCCGCTTCAAGTTCCTCGGGTGAACCCGCGCCGCTCTCGATTAGCATGCGCTGAAGTTCATCCAGGTCCGTTTGGGTCAGGGGCAGTCCGCGGCGGAGACGATGGATTGCCATGTGGTCCATGAATCCCTGCAGATACATCCGGGCCTTCTCGCGGTACCGGGCAAGATCAACCGACCCGGTCACGGTACCCTTCAGCTTTCCCTCGAGAATTTCGCCAAGGGTATCTTCGAAGTTCATGTAGACCACCTTCCGGCGTTTCTTCTCAATCAGATGCACCAGACCACGGAGCCGCACTCGGATCAGCTCAAGCCACTGAGGCGAGACCTGGCCCCACTCCTCTCCCTCCAGAACCGCCTGGATCAGGACCATCTGGGCTGCAATAGCGGGGATGTTCGGCTGATCCTGCAGGGCGGACGCAATCTCGACAATTTTCTTGCGGTAAGGCTCGACAGCGGCCGCAGAGTTCAGTGAAGCCAGCTGCGCCTGATACATCAGCAGGTCGAAGCGTTTGGCTTCCTCCGTATCGGCAGCGGAAGCCAGCGTCGCCAAGGGGGCCAGCCTGGTCTGCAGGTCCGTCAGATCCTGCGTGCCAAGTGCTGCCCACGACTCGGCTTTGGTGAACTTCTCCACCCACTGCAGCTGCGGGCGCACCAGGAAATTCTCCCGGGGCAGCCCCGCTACTTGCCCCACCAGGCCGGATTGAAGTGCCGGAACGAAGTCGCCGTCGAGCCCGGCAGTGCGGGCTTCGGCCAGCAGCTGTGTCCGGACGGCGAAGCTGCGATGCGCCAAGGACTGGCCCAAGGACCCTTCCGAACCCGGCAGCTCGGCATTGAAGTATTCAATGTTCTGGCAGACGTCGAAGATGAAGAAGTCCTGTTTGTCCTCACCAGGTCCGTACAGCTCCGGCCTGAGTCGGGTGCCGCGGCCCACCATCTGCCAGAACTTTGTCTTGGAGCGCACCACCTTGAAGAAGAGCAGATTGACCACTTCGGGCACGTCGATGCCGGTGTCCAGCATGTCCACGGACACGGCAATGTGTGGGCTGTCCTCGGTGCGGGCGAAGGCGTCGATCAGAGTGGAGACGTAGTTGACGCTGTGGGTGATGATCTTCGCGAAAGTGCCCCCGTATTGAGGGTAGTTGGTGTTGAACCGTTCGGCGATGAATTCGGCATGCTTTTGGTTCTTGGCGAAGATGATCGTCTTCCCGAGCCGGTCTCCCCCGGCGACCTTGTGCCCGCGGGTCATCAGCACCTCGAGTGCCTTGTCCACGGTGTTGGCGTTGAACAGCCAGGTGTTCAGAATCGCCGGATCCACAGAGTCGGGGATCTCACCGTCCTCATCCCATTCAGCGGCGTCCCACTCCTCCTTTTCCTCCTCGGAGAGTTCCTCGTAGCGGATTCCTTCGACCGGGAACTTCAGCGAGATGGACACAGTCCGGGGCGGTACGAGGTAGCCGTCGGAGATGGCCTGCGTGAGCTCGTAGGCGAACGTGGGGACGTGATCCTCGATGTCGAACAGAGAGTAGGTGTTGCGGTCCACTTCGGACTGCGGCGTGGCGGTCAGACCCACCAGGTAGGCATCAAAGTACTCAAAGATGGCCCGGTACTTCTGGTACACGGACCGGTGGGCCTCATCGACGATGATCAGGTCGTAGTGGCCGATCCCGAACCGCTGCTTCAGGACCGTGCCGTCGTCTGTCCGTTCGTTGATCAGGTTCATCATCGTCGGATAGGTGGCGATGTGGATGCGGCTGTCCGCTTGCACATCGCGGCCCAGCACCACCGGGGACGATCCGGGGAGATTGGTTTTGAAGGCGCGGGCGGCCTGATCAACCAAGGCGACGCGGTCGGCCAGGAACAGGACGCGTTTGACCCAGTTCGCCTGCATCAGCAGGCTGGAGAGCGCGACGACGGTGCGCGTCTTTCCGGAGCCGGTCGCCATCACGAGCAGCGCCTTGCGTTCCTTGTCCGTTTCCAGGGCGTCGGTGACGGCCCGGATGGCCGCCTGCTGGTAGCTGCGGCCTGCGATCTCAGTATTGATGGCCGCCGTGGGCAGGGGTTTTCGGGTGGTGCGGCGGTCCACCATCAGCTGGAGCTGGTCCCGGGTGTGGAAGCCCTGGACTGGGCGCGGAGGATAGCCGGAGGCGTCGTCCCAGATCCAATGCTCGTAGCCGTTGCTGTAGTAAATAACCGGGCGCTGGCCCTTCTCCGCCTCCAGCGCGTCGGCGTAGAGTTTGGCCTGCTGCTGCCCCTCGTAGGGGGACTTGGCTGACCGCTTGGCTTCGACGACGGCGAGTGGCTTGCCGTCGGATCCCCACAAGACGTAGTCCACGAACCCAGTTCCGGTGGTGGGGCCGGCGTGGGTGGGCATGTGGTGGACTTCGAATTCTCGGTCCTCGGCCTTGTCCAGGGACCATCCTGCTTCGCCCAGGTACAGGTCGATGTAGACCCGGGTTTCGGCCTCGGTGTAGTCGTGGCTGTCTGGGAGCTTCTTGTTTTCTTCCTTCGCCCGGGCGATCTCCGCACGCAGCGCTGCGAGCTGGGACTGCAGTTGCTCGTTGTCCTGCTTCTGGGCGGTCAGCGCCGCATCCTTGGTAGCCAGTTCTTGTGCGAGTTTCGCAGTCTGGTCAGCAGTGCGGGGCTTCACCGAGGGTGCCGGAACGCCTGCTCTCAGCTGCGGGCTGAGGAACTCACTTTTGAACGCTAGCGTAGAGGCCGGGCGGTTGGCGGGATCACGGGTGTAGCGGAGCGCCAGCCAGATGCAGACATGGAAGAGTTCCCGAATGGTCTGTTCAGAATGCTGGACCGTGATGGAAGTGTTGGTGTGGATGGCGCTGTTCGCCACTCTACGGATCAGGTGGAACTTGCTTACGATCGTCTCGCCCGCGAGCCGCTTGAACGTCGGCTCCGACATCAAGGCGTTGAGGTCGCCTCTGTACGGCAACGCAAGCGAGGCGTCGGCGTCATACAGCCAGGCCAGCAGCGTTTCGATTGTCCGCCGGGCGTAGAGCAGCGAAGACCGCGGGTCCCGCCGCGCATACAGCTCGGCCAGCCGCGCCTCTTTCGCGATACCCGGCCATTCCGCTTGCAGTACAGCGAAATTGCTGTTCACATCCCCCAATGCCACTCCCTTGTTGCTCCTCTACGTGGAGCCTAGTTGATGCAGCCAGCCGCTTCGCATGGCAACATCCGTTCCAGCGGAATTTCGCCTATTAGGCCTAACGGCGGGCGGGTCCAGCAGGAAAGCTTACAGAAACCTTTACGCAGGGAGACCTTCCTAGCCTCCGTCGGCGCAGGCTAGGACGGTCTCCTCTACTTAAGTCGGAAGTAGTTGAAAGCCGCGTCAACCAACCGTTGGCTTCGCTGGATTATGTGCTGCTTCGTCCAGGTCGACTCACTGATCACATCATCATTGATTCGGAGCATATTCTTTAGCCCCACGGAGTTACCGTTGCTGTCTCTAGCATTAAGCTTGTCGACAAATGATTTGTTGCTCAGCGTCGCGTTGAAGCGTGTGATGCTCAGATTCCCTAGAGTGTGAACGTGTTCCGCCTGCACGGCTTTCGCCACCTCGGGAGATCCACCCATCATGTCAATCCAGGATGCGGGGATATTGGCACCTTGCGGGAAGATGTGCTCGACGGACCAGGCATGTCTCTTTCCTTCCATTGCCCAAAGATCTACACGTGTCTCGTCCGTCATGCTAGCCTCCGCAAGCGAACACAGAATGAAGCGGGTCATGTCATAGGAGTCTTCGTAGGCATTGCCAGCAAGCTTTTCGCGGAACGAATCGTCGGACGACGAAATGCCGACCAGCCGTTCGCGCAGCATATCGAAAATGGGCTCGCCGGCGCCATGGTGAAGTAGTTGGGTGATCGCCATGAAGAGACGCTGGAGTTCATAGGTAGCGGGCAATCCCGTTACATTTCGGCGAACGAAGAAGGCAACCAGCAGGTCGCATATCGCGACTAGATCGCCATCGGTGAGATTTAGGCGGCCCTGATTCGTCATCAAGTACATGAGAAGCAAGTGAGACGGTGCCCCCTGCGCCCTGCGGAGCCGGATCAATGCGGCGTTCAGCGCAGAGTTCTCGGAGCTCCGTGATCCGCCGGCAATTTGGCTGTAAACCACTGCTGCCGCACTTATTCGCCTGACAAATTCCTCATGTCCGTGCTCGATCAGCTTTTCGTAGATGCGGATCAGATTGGACCGCGTGGCCACCGGCTCATTGACTACGTCATTCAGTACTTCCTTGAAGGCGTTGTAATACTGGCGGAAGAACCGTTCCTGCAAAGAGTAATCGTCGCCCAGCAGGTCGATAATGCCCATCCATTCTTCAAAGACCGCTTCCACAGCTTGGGCGTCTTTCCCATGGGTGGAGGCCAGCAGTTTGTTCTTAATCAGGTCGATCGGCGTTAGCTGTGCACCGCGGTTGTTGAGCGACTCGAAGAGAACGTAGGCGTCCGAGTGATTCTTGACTTCAATCTTGACCAGCACAGCGGCGGAAACCTGGTCTACCATTTTCAGGAGTTGGGTGTGCGATGGTTCTGAGGGGCTAATCCTGGCTTCAATCTGGTCCACAAAGTAGCGGTAGCATTTCATGATCCGCCGGTTGCCTAGATTGCCAGGCCTGTTCCTAAGCTGCTTAACGACGCTGGCTTCACTAAGGACAGCGACATAGTCCCCCGCGTTGTTGTTCTGACGTTGCGGCGTGAGCCTCGGATGGTCCATGGGGTCCTTGAGGACCAGCTTCCGCCGCAGATTGATAAGGGATGCGTTGTCATCTTCGTCGAGGTCGCCTTTCCGGCTGGCCAAGCAGGAATAGAGAGCCGCGAGCAGAATGGACAGAGTGGTCATTCTCTGCTGTCCATCGACGAGTTCCAGCTGGGCGATGTCAGTTGCGTCCTTCTGCTGGTTTATGCAGATGATCGACCCGAGGAAGTATCCCTCCGGAGCGCCCAGCACATCGTCTATCAAATCCTCCCAGTGCGACTTGGACCATGTATATTCGCGCTGATACGGGGGAACGACGTAGACAATCTTGTGGTCGACGCCCAAAAGGCTTGAGACGGCACAGTCTTTCACTGAATCGATCATTGGTGTTCTTTCGGCTAGCGACTACAGCTGACCGCTGAAGGCGCGGTGCTGTAGAGACGCGAATAGGGCTTCGAGCTCGGACAGGTGAGTCTGCTGCTGGATCTTGAGTCTTTCAACTGCCACCACCCGGTCCGCGAACTGCCTGCGCATGTCAAGCGGAGGAACGGGGACTTTTATTATTCTCAGGATCGCCAGGTTGATATTCTTTTGAGCCGATTCGGGAGCTCTAGCCTCCAGCGTCTTCTGGAGAAAGGAGAACCAGGTTCTGACATACTCTGTGGTCGCCGCGTCGGATTCAAAGCCCACAACACTGTCCGGGAAGCATGCATCGAGTTTGAGAATTGCAGTCTTGGCGATATTGGCAGCGATCGTGATACAGAGCGTGCCTGCAGGCCACTTCTTACTCTGCTTCAACCCGACTTCAGAATAGGTGGCTGAGAATTTCCGAATGTAGCCCGAGGCGTTGGCCACATCTCCCGTCTGAATCAGCGGGTGCGGTCCACCGAGCAGTTTGGGGTCGTTGCGAGGACGGTGCTTGGACTGCCCTCTTTCTAGCGTCCCCAGCTGAGACAGGGCGACCAACGGCCAGCCCATCGGGTTGAGGATCGGGTCGCCGAACATGCTGTGGAAGATCGATGGGGTAAGGACGTCGAGTTGAGCGAGGGCCTGGCGGCGTTTGGTGCGGAGCACGTCGGCCTTGTCCAGGATGGCCGCAATCCGCCGCTGCTCGTCCAGAGGCGGGACAGCAATCAGAAGCTCACTAATATCGCTTCGGTTGACCTGGAGGAAAGTGGCGCCCTTAGCCTTGCCCATCAGGGTCTGTCTGGATGCGGACAGCCAGTGCCAAAGATACTTGGAATCTATGGATGGCTTGGCGCGAAGTGCCGCCACGCCGCGTCCCAGACAATAAACCTGGTCTGCCCATACCTTGTCTCCAATCGAGGCGCGAATACTCAGTACGATGTCGCCAGGTTCTGAGAGCTTGGTCGGCTTGTCAGTAAATTTCTTAGGTGTCAGAATCCCGTCAGAGAAATCACCTGCCCCAGCAATCAGGGCGACACCGTTCCCCAGAGTGTTGTACGAATCTCCGGCCGGCGCCTGGCCCATGATGATGTCACACACACTAACGAGCGGGACGTGCGGAGTCTCTCCAGTCCCTGCCCGCGGTTGACTCCCCGACAGCTCGAGTGTCGTTGTCATTTGAGGAGTTCTTTCAGTTCGGCCATACCCAGAGTAATTTCCTGCTCGAGTTTTTCCAGATCGCCAATGATGTCGGCTGGCTCCTTGTGGTCGATCTCTTCGTGCTCAACTTCTTTGTACTTGTTCAGCGAGAGGTCGTAGCCGTTTTCGGCGATTTCGGCTTTGGGGACGAGGAAGGACTGGTCGGTCCTTGCCCGATCGGCCTCCGTCGTCGTCCGCTGCTGCCAGCGTCCCAGGACGTCGTTGAGGTCGGAGGTTTCCAGCGGGATGCGTTTGTCGTCGAGGCTGAAGCCGTCCGATGTCACGTCGTAGAACCAGACGTTATCGGTGCCGCCGGAGTTGGTCTTGGTGAAGAACAGGATCGCGGTGGAGACCCCGGCGTAGGGTTTGAAGACACCTGATGGGAGTTTGACCACGCCGTCGAGCTTGTGGTCCTCGACCAGCATTTTTCGCAGCGTCTTGTGCGCCGCGGAGGATCCGAACATCACGCCGTCGGGCACGATCACGGCAGCCCGGCCGCCGGGTTTGAGCAGCCTCAGGAACAGGGCCAGGAAGAGCAGTTCCGTCTTTTTCGTCTTAACCAGGGAGAGCAGGTCCTTGGCGACGTTTTCGTAGTCCAGGCTGCCCGCGAACGGCGGGTTGGCGAGGATGACGTCGTATTTTTCCTCCTCAGTCCCGTGGAGATCCGCCAGAGAGTCCCGGTAAGTGATGTCCGGGTTCTCCACCCCGTGCAGGAGCATGTTCATGGACCCGATGCGAAGCATGGTGCTGTCGAAGTCGTAGCCGTGGAACTGGCTGTGGTGGAAGAACCGGCTCTGTTCCGGGCTGGTGAGCAGGTTGGGGTTGTGCTGCCGGAGGTATTCACCGGCCTGCACTAGGAATCCTGCAGTGCCAGCGGCGGGGTCGCAGATTGCCTCAAGCGGCTGGGGCGCTGTCATCTTCACCATGAGGTTGATGATGTGGCGGGGCGTGCGGAATTGGCCGTTTTGTCCGGCCGAGGCGATCTTGCCGAGCATGTATTCGTAGAGGTCGCCCTTGGTGTCGCGCTCGTCCATGGGGATTTCATCGATAATGTCGACGACTTTTTCCAACAGCCCGGCGTTGGGGATGGTGAAGCGGGCGTCCTTCATGTGCTGGGCATATGAGGATTCTTCGCCGTTGGCCAGCTGTACCAGACCGGTGCGCAGGAACGGGAAGATGTGCTCGGCGAAGACTGTGTACATCTCATCGCGGGAGAAGTTCTTGAACTTGCTCCAGCGGAAGTCCTGGTAGGAGCGGCCCTTGTCATCCAGGCCCGTGGGGAAGACGGGGTTTTCGACCGGTTTACCGGTGCGGTTGGCCTTGTTCTCCGCCCGCGTCTGGTTCTCGTCGAGGCGCTTCAGGAAGAGCAGATACGTGATCTGTTCGATCACTTCCAGGGGATTGGAAATGCCACCGGTCCAGAACGCGTTCCAGACCTTGTCTACTTGAGATTTAATTTCGCCCGTTATCACCGGTTCATCCTATTAGAGAGTCTTACAGAGCCTCGACCACGTGTTCGTCAGGGGATCCTAGGCTGCTGCCTGGGCGTCACTCTGAAGACGACTGCAAGTGCGGGTGCCTTTTAGCCGTAAAGAGGTCCTTCCGGGGCGATGAAAAGCCGATGGCTGTCAAGGTGAATTCCAGAGCGTCGAGCTAGTATTGGTGACGCCGGGGCAGCCTGCCTGACATCGGGGGAAGTTTATGCACCTGCCCCGCTCTCTTCGCTCCCTGGCGGCAACAGCCCTGTTCGGGATCCTGGCGGTCAGCGGCTGCGCCGCTGCCGCACCGTCCTACTCCGCGCTGAGCGATGAGGACATTCGACTTGACGGTATGAGAATCCTGTTTTGCCATTGCAAGTTTGGCTTCGGGCTGACCGAACATTGGCTCGCCCCTCTGATGTTGCGTCCATGATTGCAGAGTGTCCCGTGACCGCCAAGGACCTCGACGATGGCCGGTTCAAGGGGCTTCGGCGGGGACAGGTGCAGCGCCTGAAGCCAATGCTTGGCACCGAGGATGGGGACTTGAAAAGGGGCTGTACGAGAGTGAGTCTAGGTGGTTCGTCACGCTCGTAAAGCGGCTTGCCACAAGTTGTGCCTTCCCGTCGTTCGCACCGGCGGCTCGTCCTCAGACTACGATGACATCCTGGCGGCTCTTTGCGACGCAAGTGCCGTCCTTGACGATCATTGCTTCGACATAGTGGTATCCGATGTAGGAGGTCATCTCGGTCCAACTGCGCGCGCCGCCGTCCTTCTGGATTTCACCTCTAAGAGAGTGGGCCCTCTCTGCTTCCTCTCCGTAGTTCCGAATCTTCCAGTACACGTCATATGGCTCAGGGATGTTCGATTTTTCAATCTTGAACTTCAAGGATCGGTGCTTCCCGACCCTGTCACCTCGCCGCGGTAACGGGCCGTCGCGGAAGCCCCTCCCCGGGACGACGTAGCCGACGGTTTTGAAGCGATAGGCCGAGTTGAGGGCTTCGGGGATGTTGAAATCGCGGTCCAGGAACCGCTCAGATGCCGGCACCAGCGACCGAGTGGAAGCCCCCGCCGTAAGGCTGGCGGACTCAGCGATCAGGCCGAAGTCAGATCCGAACAGATCTCGCCAGATTTTCACTGCCTTGCTGTAGTCGTACTCATCGCAGGCTTCACCGATTTTTTCAGCATAGGAAGTGAATCGGGTCCTGAAGGTCCGGTAGTTGTGGCTTTGCCAGCGGTCAGCCAGGTTCCGACCAGTGCCGGGGTCGATAATGCAGGGAGCCTCGTTGGGATAGCCGGCGAGTTGGGTAGCCAAAGCCGCCGAGAGTGTTCGGAGCGTTTCAGCGACGTTCTTGTACGCGTCCGGGTCGACAATTCTCGCGCTCTCGCTGACGTGGTGGGCCAGCGCGGCTGTCAGCGTGACCGACGGGATCGCGAAGCGGGTTTTGTGGTCGCGTAGGTATTTCAGGAGTCGGACGACCTTGACGAGGTTTCCGTTCGTGATTCGGTTCTTTCCCTCTAACCACTCGGTGAATTCGTCAGGGGCAGCCGCTTCAAACTGGTCAGTGTTCCTATTGGTGACGTAGGCAGTGCCGTATCGGTTCACAAACGGGACCACGTCGACATGGAAGTCGCCTGCATAGTCAATCGTCACGCAGCGCTTCTTGCGCGAACGCATCGATTTGTAAGACGCACTGCGCCCAAATGCCTCGTATAACTTCTGCACGTAGTCACTGGGATTCCAGCCGTCGACCCCATCCATCGGGACTAACACGTCTGCGTCGAACTCTTTGTTACCGACGGGCTTGATTATGGTCCCGTGCGCGAAGGAGCCTTGCGGGATCACTTCGGTTACATACTCACCAAAAACCTCATCGTTCGACAGGAAGTTCTCAATGGCGGTCACGCGTTGAGAGAGCAGGTTCAACCTGCCTTGGTTCAAATTGACCTTCTCCGTGAGAAACGCCTTGAAATCACTGTGCTGACTCACGTTTTGTCCTCCTGGAGAAGTTCAGTTGCTCAGTAGCCAAGCACAACACGTTGACTTCAAATAGCGGCATCAATAGTCCACTCTGCCGTTTGGGCGATCTGGGTCGTCTGGCTGGCTGCACCGTCTGCTGCTCCCCTTCGTCGGATTTGGTCTTCTTGAGCCCAAAGAATCCGAGAGTCTGAAGTGGTCTTCAGCTGCCGCAGCGCAGCAAGCTGGTCAGGCGATGGAAGGAGATCCAAAATATCTGCGATCAGCAGTTCCTGGCTCTTTGCCCATGGGCTGTACTTCATCGGGCGATAAAGGCGTTCGATTCGGTCGTACTTGATGAGTCTAAATACCTCTTGGGGCAGAATGCCGGTAGCAATGAGTTCCTCATGGAACTCGCGCCAGCAGTCGGTCTCACGTCCGCGTTCTCCCTCGAACCACCGCACGAACGAAACTAGATTTCTTCCCGGGACGCGCACCCGCAGGTCGCCCTCACTGACCGCGTCCGGGATCAACAAATTGTCGTTCAGGACGTTCATGTCGCGGAGTCTGCCTGACGATGACGGATGGGTCTTGTAGACACCCCCGACGGGTTGATACTGATCGAACCGTTGTCCCTTCACGAGTAAGTAGTCGCCATCAACCTGAATGCGATAGAGGTACGACGCAGAGATACGGACACGGCCTTTCCAGGTACGGAGGGCGTACCAAGCGACCTTCAGAAAACGAAAGTTAGCAATAATGGTGTCTAACAGCGGTATGGCGAAGCCGATCGCGAAACCGCTGGCGACTGCGAAGAATCCTTTGTCCGAATCCGAATTAAACATCGCGATTGTCGAAACTACTAATCCGATGAAATAAACAAACAAGCGAGCCACGCTTAGACTCCTTAATCGCAGTTGTTGACGAGTTGCTGAGCCAATCCGAGTAGGCAGAGCTGTCGCCGCCATTCAGTAATCTACGGTTGGCAGGGCTTAAGCGGAGAGCTCGAATATGCCGGTTCTGTTGACGTCGCTCGACCCCGATCTCGACTAGCCGGGCAACCGCTCCGAACCTCACACAATAGGTTGTCCAAAGGACCAACTAGGCTGTCCATACAGTAGCTGCGAATCCCAAGCAGCACGTCTACTTGGAAGACTTCTAACTACACGATGTGTTTCTTCCAATAGGGACCTGTTCTTGCAACTAGGCCGACATGGCACAAGGGGATCTGCTCACGAGTAGCAGACAGCGCCCAACCTTGAAAGCCGGGACTCTTCCTGAAAATCCATGCAGCATGGGTCAAATCGCCAACTAATGCCGGCCAAAATAGTTGGCGCCGCGCCATACTGTTTGTCACAGCGCCAACTAACTTGTCAGTTGTGCCAACTAAGCTGGCACCTCACATCCAACCGCGCCGAGGCCGGGATTTGGCGAATCAGAATGAATGAGTGCTAGAAGTCCCAGTCCTCGTCCTCGGTGTTAACGGCCTTGCCGATCACGTAGGAGGAACCCGAGCCCGAGAAGAAGTCGTGGTTCTCGTCCGCGTTCGGCGACAGGGCCGACAGGATGGCAGGGTTCACGTCCGTGACGGAGGCCGGAAACATCGCCTCGTAGCCCAGGTTCATCAGGGCCTTGTTGGCGTTGTAGTGCAGGAACTTCTTGACGTCCTCGGCCAGGCCGACGCCGTCGTAGAGGTCGTGCGTGTACTGGACTTCGTTTTCGTACAGCTCGAAGAGCAGCTCGAAGGTGTAGTCCTTGATCTCCTGGCGGCGCTCCTCGGAAACCTTCTCCAGGCCCTTCTGGAACTTGTAGCCGATGTAGTAACCGTGTACGGCCTCATCGCGGATGATCAGGCGGATCAGGTCGGCCGTGTTGGTCAGCTTCGCCCGTGAGGACCAGTACATGGGCAGGTAGAAGCCCGAGTAGAACAGGAAGCTCTCCAGGAGAGTCGAGGCCACCTTGCGCTTCAGGGGATCGTCTCCCTGGTAGTAGTCCATGACGATCTGCGCCTTCTTCTGAAGGTTCTCGTTCTCCGTGGACCAGCGGAACGCGTCGTCGATCTCCTTGGTGGAGCACAGCGTCGAGAAGATCGACGAGTAGCTCTTCGCGTGCACAGCCTCCATGAACGCGATGTTGGTGTACACGGCTTCTTCGTGCGGCGTGAGCGCGTCCGGAATCAACGAAACGGCACCGACGGTGCCCTGGATGGTGTCCAGCAGCGTCAGTCCGGTGAACACCCGCATGGTGAGCTGCTGCTCCGCCGGCGTCAGCGTTGCCCAGGACTGGACATCGTTGGACAGCGGCACCTTCTCCGGCAGCCAGAAGTTGTTGACCAGGCGGTTCCAGACCTCCACGTCCTTGTCGTCCTGGATCCGGTTCCAGTTGATCGCCTCGACGTGCGTCAGCAGCTTGACCCTCTCGGTCATGTCTTCCCCTAAAAAGTTTGGGTTGGTTCTTGATTAAAGCGTACGACGGCGGGCGGTTGCCCGCCGTCGTACAGGTACGATTTAGTTGAAGCTACAACATGCAGCTGACGCAGCCCTCAACCTCGGTCCCTTCCAGCGCGAGCTGGCGGAGACGGATGTAGTAGATGGTCTTGATGCCCTTGCGCCAGGCGTAGATCTGGGCCTTGTTGATATCCCGGGTGGTAGCGGTGTCCTTGAAGAACAGCGTCAGTGACAGGCCCTGGTCCACGTGCTGCGTGGCTGCGGCATAGGTGTCGATGATCTTCTCGTAGCCGATCTCGTACGCGTCCTGGTAGTACTCAAGGTTGTCGTTGGTCAGGTACGGCGCCGGGTAGTAGACGCGGCCGATCTTGCCTTCCTTGCGGATCTCGATCTTGGATGCCACCGGGTGGATCGAGGAGGTGGAGTTGTTGATGTAGGAGATCGAGCCGGTGGGCGGGACGGCCTGCAGGTTCTGGTTGTAGATGCCGTGCTCCATGACGGAGGCCTTCAGCTCGCGCCAGTCATCCTGTGTGGGGATGTGGACGTTCTTGAACAGCTCCTTGATCTTCTCGGTCTCCGGCACCCACTCCTGCTCCGTGTACTTGTCGAAGAATTCACCCGACGCGTACTTGGACTTCTCGAAGCCGGCGAACTTCTGGCCAGTTTCAATGGCCAGCAGGTTGGACGCGCGGATGGCATGGAACACCACGGAGTAGAAGTAGATGTTGGTGAAGTCCAGGCCCTCTTCCGAACCGTAGTGGACCCGCTCACGGGCCAGGTAGCCATGCAGGTTCATCTGGCCCAGGCCGATGGCGTGGCTCTGGTCATTGCCCTTGGCGATGGACGGGACGGAGGTGATGTTGGACATGTCCGAGACTGCGGAGAGCGACCGGATGGCCGTCTCGATGGTCAGGCCGAAGTCCGGCGAATCCATCGTCTTGGCGATGTTCAGCGAACCCAGGTTGCAGGAGATGTCCTTGCCGGTCTCGTCGTAGGACAGATCATCGTGGTACGTCGTCGGCTGGGAGACCTGGAGGATCTCGGAGCACAGGTTGGACATGATGATCTTGCCGTCAATCGGGTTGGCCCGGTTCACGGTGTCCTCGAACATGATGTACGGGTAACCGGATTCGAACTGGATCTCGGCGAGGGTCTGGAAGAACTCACGCGCCTTGATCTTGGTCTTCTTGATCCGGGAATCGTCCACCATCTCGTAGTACTTCTCGGTGACCGAGACGTCGGAGAACGGCATCCCGTAGACGCGTTCGACGTCGTACGGCGAGAACAGGTACATGTCCTCGTCCTTCTTGGCCAGCTCGAAGGTGATGTCCGGGATCACGACGCCGAGGGACAGCGTCTTGATGCGGACCTTCTCGTCCGCGTTCTCCCGCTTGGTGTCCAGGAACCGGTAGATGTCCGGGTGGTGGGCATGCAGGTACACGGCACCGGCGCCCTGGCGGGCACCGAGCTGGTTGGCGTAGGAGAAGCTGTCTTCGAGCAGCTTCATCACGGGGATGACGCCGGAGGACTGGTTCTCGATCTGCTTGATCGGGGCGCCGACCTCGCGGATGTTGGTCAGCGCGAACGCCACGCCGCCGCCGCGCTTGGACAGCTGCAGCGCGGAGTTGATGGAACGGCCGATCGACTCCATGTTGTCCTCGATGCGGAGCAGGAAGCAGGAGACCAGCTCGCCGCGCTGCTTCTTGCCGGCGTTCAGGAACGTCGGGGTGGCGGGCTGGAAGCGGCCCTCGATGATCTCATCCACCATCTGGGTGGCCAGCTGCTCGTTGCCGCGGGCCAGGTGCAGGGCGACCATGCAGACCCGGTCCTCATAGCGCTCCAGGAAGCGGTTTCCGTCGAAGGTCTTCAGCGTGTAGGACGTGTAGAACTTGAAGGCGCCCAGGAAGGTCTCAAAGCGGAACTTCTTCTTGTACGCGCGCCTGAAGAGCTCGCGGATGAAGTTCATCGTGTACTGGTCGAGGGTTTCGCGCTCGTAGTACTGGTTCTTCACCAGGTAGTCGAGCTTCTCCTCGAGGTCATGGAAGAAGACCGTGTTGTTGTTCACGTGCTGCAGGAAGTACTGGTGTGCGGCCTCGCGGTCGGCCTCGAACTGGATCTCGCCGTTGGGGCCATACAGGTTCAGCATGGCGTTCAGCTCGTGGTAGCCCAGGCCCTTGTACGCGGCAGGGAGCGCCGGCTTCTCCTGCTTTTCAACAGCCGTGTCCATGGGCTTGTCCCTTCCTTCGGGCCTGGTTACTTCTGTGTCTGCGACAGTCGTGTCCAAAACTCTTCCAATCCTTTTTGTACACGGTCGACGTCTTCCGGCGTCCCCATGAGTTCGAAACGGTATAGATGGGGAACACCGCACTTGGCGGCGATGATGTCCCCCGCCATGCAGTAGTTGTCCCCGAAGTTCGTGTTCCCCGCCCCGATGACGCCCCTGAGCAGGCGGCGGTTCTGCGGGTTGTTCAGGAACCGGATGACCTGCTTGGGCACGGAGCCCTCGCCCCCGGTTCCGCCATACGTCGGCACCACCAGCACATATGGCTCGGAGGCAGTGAGTGGCTGGTCCTTCGGATACAGCGGAATCCGTGCGGCATCCGTGCCCAGCTTGTCGATGAAGCGCCTGGTGTTCTCGGAGGCCGAAGAAAAATAGATGAGGTGACTGTGCGTCCGCTCATCGGGCGTCTGCTCCTCAGGCGTCCACTCACCAGGTGTCTGCTCACCGGCTGTCCGGTCCATCGGCGTCGTGTTGTCAGCCTGCGCTGCAACCGGCGCATCGGCAAAAGCCGGCGCGGCCATGGGAGTCACCTCACCTACTGGTATTCATTGGCCGGAACGGCATTCGGCCCTGGTGCAGGCCTTCGGGCTTGCGTAGCCTAGGCCACCGAAGCAGCGGCGCTCAGCGCCAGCTCTTCGATCTTGTCCGGACGGAAGCCGGACCAGTGGTCCTGGTCCGTGACGACAACCGGAGCCTGCATGTACCCCAGTGACTTCAGGCGCTCAAGGGCGTCCGCGTCTTGGGAGATGTCCACGCTCTGGTAGGTGATGCCTTTCTTGTCCAGCGCGCGGTAGGTTGCGTTGCACTGAACACAGGCCGGCTTCGTGTAAACCGTAACGGTCATGGTCCCTGTCCCCTTTGTTGAAGTCACTGCTTCTGTACTCCTGAAGACTCTGCTTAAAGTCTCTGCGTCTAATTTCACCGATGCGGTGGAGACCCTGCCTGGAACTGCAGCCAACCCAGAACCCTACTGCCCGGTACTGGCTTTCCCGGTCTCCCGCTCAATCTGTATGTCGATACTACATGTAGTGCAAGGTCCCCAGCGGAACCCCTAGATGATGTATTACAAGTATGTCATTTAATGCACTTTTAATCCACAGGCGGGGGTCCCCAAAATGTCCGGATTTCCGGCATTTTCGCGGACGAAATCCACACCCTGTGGAGTAGTTAGACACATTTAAAGCCCAGCGTGTCGCGCGGAAGACGGCGTGTCGCACCTTCCCGGAGCGGCCCGCAGACGTGGCCCGGGACACGAAGAAGGGGCCCGGAAGCATGCTTCGGAACCCCTTCATGTGATTAAGGAAACGTGGCTACAGCTGCGCCTCCCGGCGGTCCAGCACGATCTGCTGCACGTCCAGGTAGCCGGACTGGAAACCGGCCCGGGAGTAGCAGAGGTAGAACAGCCACATCCGCTGGAAGACCTCATCGAATCCGAGTTCCCGCACCTCGCCCGCCCGCTCAATAAATCGTTCCTCCCAGAGCCGCAGCGTGGCCGCGTAGTGGTCGCCCATCCCCCGCCGTTCCCGGACCCGGAGCGTGGTGTGCTGCTCGGTGACACTTTCGATCGCCCGCACCGAAGGGAGGAAACCTCCCGGAAAGATGTACTTGTGCACCCAGGTGTAGGCATTCCGGGTGGCGAGCATCCGGCCGTGCGGCATGGTGATGGCCTGGATGGCCACCCTGCCGCCGGGCGCCAGCACCCTGTCGATGGTCTGGAAGTAGATGGCCCAGTACTCATAGCCCACCGCCTCGATCATCTCGACGGACACGACGGCGTCGTACTCCCCTTCCACGGCGCGGTAGTCCTGCAGCGCTACCGTGACCCGGTCCGAGTAACCCGCATCCTGAATCCGCTGCCGCGCCAGCGCCTGCTGCTCACTGGACAGCGTGACCGTGTAGACGGTGGCACCGCGGGCCGCTGCGCGCAGGGCGAGCTCGCCCCAGCCCGTGCCGATCTCCAGCACCCGCGTCCCTGCTCCCACTCCGGCCTTGTCCAGCAGCCTGTCGATCTTGGCCTGCTGCGCCGCCGTGAGCCCCTCCCAGCCGACGTCCGGCAGCGGACCGGCGCCTTGCGGAAACAGCGCGGAGGAGTAGCTCATGGTGGTGTCCAGGAAGGTGGCGAAGAGCTCGTTGGACAGGTCGTAGTGCCGCGAGATGTTGCCGCGCGTGTTCTGCTCCGTGTTGCGCTCCTGCCGCGGTGCGCGGGGCAGGTACAGGCTGCGCAGCTTCTGCAGCGGCACCGGGATCAGCGTCTCCACCGAGGAGGCGAAGACCTCGAGCACGCCGGCCAGGTCGGACGCCTCCCAGTCCCCCGCCATAAACGACTCCCCCAGGCCGATCAGGCCGTTGCCGCCGATGCGGGCGTCGAAATGGTCCGGCCTGATCATCGTCATCACCGGCGACCCCGCGTCCCCGGCACCCAGCAGGGACCCGTCAGGGTATTCCACGCGCAGCGGCAGCCGCCGGGCGGCACCCCTGAACAGCGCACCGGCGGCTTTCCCCGCCAAGGCGGCTTTCGCTCCGGCAGGTGGATGCGCGACGCCGGGCCATACGTCGGCGTCGATGGCAGCCGGAGCCGGCGGGATACGGAGCGGACCGGCCGGGCTTCCCTGGTACGTCGGATCTGTCAGAGTCATGAGACTGTCTCCTGTGGGGCGTGGTGGGGGCGGTTGACGACGGGCAGTCCGCGGGCCCAAAGCTTGATTCCCTGCCAGTGGATCTGGGCGACCAGACGCAGCGGCGCCAGCGGAACGTCGAGCGCCGCGGCGAGAATACTGCGGGGCGTGGCCGCCGTGCAGATGCCGGTCATGGTGGCCGTGAATGGCTTCCGCCCGGGCCGGTCGAGCACTACCGCGACGGCCAGTCGGCCGCCGGGTTCCGGCAGAGTCATCCGGTAGATGCCGTCCACTTCGTTGAAGGGCGACACATAGAATTCCTTGTCGGTGCGCGCGCGTCCGGCATCATCTGTGGCCAGCAGGTAGCAGTGCCGCTCCCCGTAGGTGTTGTGCACTTCGGCAATGACCGCGCGCAGGCCGCCGTCGGCACCGTGGCACCAGAACAGGCTGATGGGGTTGAAGACATGGCCAAGGACCCTGGCGTTCGCCAGCATGGTGACCTTTCCGCCGTCGGGCTCCAGCCCGTTGACGGCGAGGAAGCGGTCCACGTTCGCCCGGATGCTGGCCTTGGGATCGCCCAGGTGGTCCTTCGCGTGAAAGGTTGCAAGGGGCCGCAGCCACCATGGCAGCCGGGGCAGTTCATCGAGGTCCACGTACCAGCTGTAGCTGCGGTAGGTGAAGGCGTTCGCCAGCGGGTCCCGCCGCACGTGGCGGATGCTGGTGCGGTAAAGGGCCGCCGTCACGGCGCAAGCACCGCCGGCTGCCCGGCGTCCATCATCTGCTGCCCGGCGGCGGGGGCTTCCCACTCCCTGCCCAGCTGTGCGGCCGCGCGGACACCCGACGCTGCCCCGTCCTCGTGGAATCCCCAGCCGTGGTAGGCGCCGGCGAACGCCAGCCGGGAATCGCCGAGCTCCCCCAGCCGGGCCTGCGCGGCCACGGAATCCGGCGTGTACTGGGGGTGCTCATAGACGAGCTCCTGCAGCACTGTGCCGGGTTCGATGAGCTCGGATGCGCCCAGGCTGACGATGTAGCTGCCGCCGTCCTCGGGTCGGAGGCGCTGGAGACGGGTCAGGTCGTAGCTGACGAGCACGTGGCCCGGGCGCGCCCCGCAGGATGGCAGCCGGTAGTTCCAGGAAGCCCGGGCTGCCTCGCTGCGCGGCAGCACCGCGGGGTCGCGGTGGAACTTGATGTGGTTCACGGAGTACGGCATGGCGCCCAGCACGCGGATCTCGTCCGGCGTGGGATCGGCGATCATGGCCAGTGCCTCGCGCGGGTGTGCGGCGATGACGGCGGCGTCGAACTCCTCGGTGCCGTCCGCCGTCGTGATCCGGACCCCTGCGGCTGCGCGCCGCACGGCAAGCACGGGACTGTTGAGGCGGAGTTCCTGTAGGCCGTCCAGCACGCGGTCAACATAGCTCCGGGATCCCCCTTTTACCGTCTTCCACTGCGGGGAGCCCTTGATGCCGAGCATGCCGTGGTGGTCCAGGAAGGTAAAGAGATAGCGCGCAGGGTACGACAGTGCGGTGGTCGGGTCACAGGACCAGACGGCGCTGACCACCGGAGCCATGAAATGGGCTGTGAAGTACCCACTGAACTTTTCCCGCTCCAAAAACTTTCCCAGGGTTTCCTCCCCGCCCGCCTCCGGTCCGGCGGCCAGCAGTGCCCGTGCCCTGCGCCAGAACTTCAGGATTTCGGCCAGCATCCTCAGGTACCGCGGCCGCAAGAGGTTGGCAGGGCGGGCAAAGACGCCGGCGGCGCCCTTGGCTCCCGCGTATTCCAGGCCGCAGCCGTCGCACCGGATGCTCATGGTCATGTCGGAGTCCTGGGTCTCGACGCCCAGCTCCCCGAAGAGCCTGATGAGGTTGGGGTAGGTGCGGTTGTTGTGCACGATGAACCCGGTGTCGACGGCCAGCGTCCCCGATGCCTGCGGGATGTCATGCGTGTGGGCGTGGCCTCCGGCCCTGGCGTCCGCCTCGAACAGTGTCACGTGATCACGCCGGCTCAGAATGTGCGCGGCGGTCAGGCCAGCCACTCCGCTGCCGACGACGGCGACCCGCCGGTGTCCGTCTCCAGTCGCCGCTGGGCTCGATGACATTCCTTGCTCCTCTGCTGGACAGTTGCCGCTGCTTGATTACTCACGGGCTATTCGGAACAGGAGAGAGCACGGATGGGTACTGCTGTTTTCCTGCGGCTGAGCAGCGGGAGTAATGTGGGCTGGTGGTCAATCCCGTACATCTCAGGACCCTGCTGGAAGTGACCAGGCTGGGGTCGTTTGCGGCCGCTGCGAGCCGGCTGGGCTACACGGCCTCCGCCGTGTCCCAGCAGATGTCGGCGCTGGAGCGCGACACTGGCGTCCATCTGTTCCAGCGGTCGGCGCGGAGCGTGGTGCCCACAGATGCCGCAGTGGTGATGGCCCGCCATGCGGCCAAGGTACTGACGGACATCGAGGCCCTGATGGCCGCCGCGTCAAAGACTCAGGACGCCACCAGCCAGGAGCTGAGGCTGGGCATCTTCCCCAGCCTCGCCACCTATGTCCTGCCGAAAATTCTGAAGAACCCGGCCTGGAAGGACCTGGGCATCGACCTTCGGGTTTCCGTGGCGGAGCCGGCCCAGACCATCCAGGGGCTCCGCACCGGCGGAGACGTGGACGTGGCTCTGGTGTACCAGGTGGGCCAGTCAGGGCTCGCCTGGCCGCACACGATCAACCGGCAGTGGATCGGCGACGACAATTTCCGCGTGGTCCTGCCCAGCGGCTGGGGTTTCCGCTCCGAGGCGAAGGTGGCTGCGGACCATCTTTCGGACATGCCCTGGATCGTGCACCACCCCGGCACGAGCGACGCCACCGTGATCGAGCGGCTGTTTGCCAGCTGCAACCTCCATCCCCGCGTTGTGGCGTACAGCGACGACTTTCACGCCAGTCTGGAGATGGCCGCTGCGGGGCTGGGCGCCGCACTGGTACCCGAGCTTGCGTTGCTGCACCGGCCGTCCGGAGTCGTGGTGCTGGATGTGCCGGAGATCAGGCTGGCCCGCAACGTCTTTGCGCTGCTGATCAACGAGAAGAAGACAGCCCGCGTACAGCTCTTCGTGGACCTGCTGGCTGACACGTTCGGCAGTCTGGGGTCTTCAGATAAATAATCGCCGAAGCTGGAATGAGCCGCTTTTCGGGTCTATGTTGAAGATATGACCAAGGTAGCGAGCCAGCACTTCGGAGTAATCGAGCTCAACCACGGCCGGGACCGTAACATCGCCACGGAACATGAGCTTGCCGGACAGCGCCTTGAGCTGGATCTGAACATCAACGCGCACGACCACTTCGATGAAGCAGCAATGCACAAGGTGGACTACCGGCTGCGTTACCTACCCGAGCTCGTGGACGAGGTCCGCGAAATGATCGCTGAAGAGCTGGAGCAGGAAGGCACCAGCCCGCAGGAGTATCTCCGCTTCCACTGCAACGCCATCAAGGACGAGCACCTGCAGAAGGTCTTTGGCGTCAAGGACAAGAGCCAGCTGACGAACGCTGTGTTCCTGAAGGCCCTGAAGCTGGGCCATGTGGGCATCTACCCCGGCCAGCCCGAACGCTACTTTGTCATGGATTTCACCCTCGGCGAGCACTTCACCGATGAGGTGCTCGTGGCCTCCGCGGACGAAGACGGCGTCGTGGACGACGAAATCCTCTGGGAGTCGTGAGGATTCGACGGTTTCAACCACCGGAGCATTAAACGCCGACGGCGGGCGGTCACCCTAAGGTGGCCGCCCGCCGTCGCGTCTCAAGCTCGATCAGCGGCTACATTCTTATTTTGCGCTTTCCAGCAGTTCTGCGCGAACCGTCTTGGTGGCCTTGACGAGGTTACGCAGAGACTCTTCGGTCTCGGTGTAGCCGCGGGTCTTCAGGCCGCAGTCCGGGTTGACCCAGAGCTGGCGGGTCGGGACGTGCTTGACGGCAGTGCTGAGCAGCTCGGTGACTTCCTGCTCGCCCGGAACGCGCGGCGAGTGGATGTCGTAGACGCCCGGGCCAACGCCGCGGCCGAAGCCGTGTGACTCGAGGTCGTGGACAACCTCCATGCGCGAGCGGGCCGCCTCGATCGACGTCACGTCGGCGTCCAGTCCGTCGATGGCGTCGATGATGGCGCCAAACTCGGAGTAGCACAGGTGCGTGTGGATCTGGGTTTCGTCAGCAACGCCGGCGGTGGACAGGCGGAAGGAGTTCACCGACCAGTCCAGGTACGCGGGCTGGTCCGCCTTGCGCAGCGGCAGGAGTTCGCGCAGTGCGGGCTCGTCCACCTGGATGATCTTGATGCCGGCAGCCTCGAGGTCGGCGATCTCGTCCCGCAGCGCCAGGGCAACCTGGTTGGCGGTCTCGCCCAGCGGCTGGTCGTCGCGGACGAAGGACCAGGCGAGGATGGTGACCGGGCCGGTGAGCATGCCCTTCATCGGCTTGTTGGTGAGGGACTGGGCGTACTTGGCCCATTCCACCGTGATGGGGGCACTGCGGGTGACGTCGCCCCAGAGGATGGAGGGACGGGTGCAGCGCGAGCCGTAGGACTGGACCCAGCCGTGGACGGTGACGTCGAACCCTTCGAGGTTCTCCGCGAAGTACTGGACCATGTCGTTGCGCTCGGGCTCGCCGTGCACGAGGACGTCGAAGCCGAGCTCTTCCTGGAGCTCCACAACGCGCTTGATCTCGTCCTTCATGAGCTGCTCGTACTGCTCAGTGGTGAGGGCGCCCTTGTTGGCGCGGGCACGGGCGGTGCGGATCTCGGACGTCTGCGGGAACGAGCCGATGGTCGTGGTCGGCAGCGGCGGCAGGGCAAGGGCCGTCTCCTGGGCGGCTTCACGGACCGAGTACTCGGAGCGGTTGAAGTCGGCGGAGGTCAGGGCGGCGGTGCGGGCCCGGACGTCGGCGCGCTGCACACCCTCTGCGGCGGCGCGGGACGCGATGATCCGCGTGGCCTCGTCGATGGCCGGCTGCACGGCGGCTGCGTCGGTCAGCAGACCTGCCAGGGTGACGACCTCGACGGTCTTCTGGTCGGCAAATGCCAGCCAGCTGCGAAGCTGCTCGGACAGCTGAATCTCTTCCTCGACGTCGTGCGGGACGTGCTGGGTGGAGGTGGAGGTGCTGATGGCCAGCTTGGCGACAGACTTCTGAAGTTCGGCGATCTTGTCCGCCGACGCCTGCAGGTCGTTGCGCCAGATGTTGTGGCCGTCAACGACGCCGGCAACGAGGGTCTTCTCGCCCAGGGCGGCCAGAGCCGCGGCGGAGGGAACAGCACCCTTGAAGACGTCGATGTGCAGGGCGTCGATGTTGGTGGCGGCGAGGGTGCCGAGCTGGCCGTTCAGCGCGCCGTAGGGCGTGGAGACGAACAGCTGCGGGCGCTGGGCAACGGCCGAGAGCACCTCGTAGGAGCGGGCAACGGCTGCCTGGATCTCTTGGGCCGGGGTGTCCTGGTCAACCACCAGGGCGGGCTCGTCGAGCTGGACCCAGCTGGCGCCGGCGGCGGCCAGCTTCTCGAGCAGCGCGGTGTAGACCGGGAGGACGTCCTCAAGGCGGGACAGCGGGCTGAAGCCTGCCGGGGCGTCGTCGGAAGCCTTGCTCAGGAGCAGGAAGGTGACCGGGCCCACGATGTACGGGCGGGTCTCCACACCGTTGGCGAGGGCGTATTCGAATTCCTCAACGATCCGGTTGGAGGTCAGCGCGAAGTTGGTCTCCGGGCCGATCTCCGGTACGAGGTAGTGGTAGTTGGTGTCGAACCACTTTGTCATCTCCAGCGGCTGCTGTGCCTTGTTGCCGCGGGCCAGGGTGAAGTAGCCGTCGATGTCCAGCTGTCCCTCACCATTGAGGAGGTTGCCGAAACGGGCGGGAACGGCGCCGAGGTGGGCTGCGGCGTCGAGCACCTGGTCGTAGAAGGAGAAGGTGCCGGGAACGGCGGCAGCCTCGGTCAGGCCCAGGCCCTGCAGGCGCTTCGCGGTGCCCAGTTGGATTTCCTTGGCGGCCGCGTCGAGGGCGGCGGCGTCGATCTTGCCGGCCCAGTAGGCTTCGATGGCCTTCTTCAGTTCGCGGCGGCGGCCGATGCGGGGGTAGCCCAGGATCGAGGCGGACGGGAACGCGGTGTTCTGTTCAGTCATGTGAGATTCCTTGAATGGTTGAGAAAGTGTGAGGGGCGTGGTTGCCTGCCGCGCAAGGTCAGCTGACCGTGTTGTCAGCTGGCTATGCTGTCAGCTGGCCGGGTTGTCAACTGGCCGTGTTGTCAGCTGGCCAGTTGCCGGCGGGCGAGCGCGTTGAGGCGGCTGGCGGAGCGTGTGGGCCTCGCAAGAGACAGCTTGTCGAGGACGTCCATCGCACTCTGGTGTTCATTGAACGTGTACAGGTGGAGCCCGGGGGCTCCGGCATCCAGGGCGGCGTTGGCCAGATCCACGGTGGCGCCGACGCCGATGCGGCGCCGCTCGGCGTCGGAGTCTGCAGCGGCAAGCCGTTCGATGAGTTCCGGGGCGGGCTGAACACCGGTGAGCTCGCCGAGGCGCTTCAGCCGCCGCAGGCTCGTGAGCGGCATGACGCCCGGAATGATCGGGATGGTGACGCCGGCGCGGCGCGCCCTCGTGATGAGGTCCGCGTACTGCTCGGTGCGGAAGAACACCTGGGTGATGGCGAAGTCCGCTCCGGAGCGCTGCTTGGCCAGCAGCACCTCGACGTCGTGCGCCTCACTCGGGGATTCCGGATGCCGGGTGGGATACGCGGCCACGCCAACAGCAACCTTGCCGGCGCACAGCAGCGCGGAACGGCGCTGCTCAACGCGGCGGATGAGCTCGATCAGGTCCTGGGCGTAGCGGAGCGAACCGCTGACCGGCTCTCCCTGGTCCTTGGGCTGGTCGCCGCGGAGGGCGAGGATGCCGCGGACTCCGGCATCCAGGAGCTCCCCGATGATCTCGGCAAGTTCCGCCGGCGTGTTTCCCACGCAGGTCAGGTGGGCCAGCGGCCGGAGTGTGGTTTCCAGGACGAGCCGGTTGATGAGTTCGACGGCGGTGTCCCGGTTGGAGCCGCTGGCACCGTATGTGACGGAGACATAGTCGGGGTCAGTGGTCTCGAGCTCGCGGATGGTGGTCCAGAGTGTCTCTGCGGCCGCGGGAGAGCGCGGCGGGAAGAGCTCGTAGGACAGCGCCACCGGGGCGGCGTCGGAAAGATTTGGATGTGTCTCAATAAGGCTGGGTGGTGACATTTGCGTCCTTGGCTATGGGCCATTGAAGGCGGAACTGCCGTGGCGTGAACCCGTGCAGTGAGCGGTCAATGAATTGAGTTTGGGGAACACGGAACCAACTTCGGCAGGGCGCAGCCGCGACTGTTACGCCTGAATAAAAGCTGTCCGTGAGCAAATGTCAGGCCCACATGGGGGCACCCACATCCTCCTTGGCGGCTGCCTGGCGGCGTATCCGCAGCGGAGGATCGCTGACACGTTACCTCGGTAACTTGTATAGAACTCTAGGAGCCGTGCTGGGCACCGTTCAAGTCGGGCATCGAATTAAGACGCATTCTTACGCCTTCTTGACAGTCCGCCACAGAATTTTCTTCGCCGGCAGCCACCCGGGAGCCCTCCCTTTGGGGCAGGAACAGGTCTATTCTTTTGCCATGATCCAGCTACCAGCCAGCTACCAGGAATATCTTGCCGACAAGGACCCGAGCTTCGTTGACATGGTCCGGCCTGTCCTCTTGCAGTCCGCAGCTGACCAGCTCCATGGCGTCCGCGTGCTGTATGTCCCGCGAGGCCACCAGGCACACCTTGATGACACCATTCCCTACGGAACGATCGTCGAGGACATCGACTGACTCAACCCTCCAGCAGCAGCCGCTGGGCGCGTGGCGCAAGCGTGTGCTCCAGGACCAGGCAGGCAGCTCCCACGGCACCGACGTCTTCCCCCACCCCGGTTCCCACCACCTCGATGGCGTGGATGTTCCGGGCGTCGCTGTTTTCCCTGATCAGATCGGGGACTTGGTCCAGGTAGCGCTTTGACAGTGGACCCCAGAACGGTCCGCCGAATACAACGCGGTCAACGTCGAGCGTGTTGGCCACCACGGCCGCCGCCCGCGCCACCAGGACGGCGGATTTGTCGATGATGGCGGCTGCTGCCTCGTTTCCTGCGTCGGCAGCTTGGCACAGCAGGGCGAACCCTTCCTGCACGGCCGGTCCGTTGGACAGCGGGGCGGCCTCGTCCAGGACTCCGGCGGCATGGGCTTCAGCCACCAGGACCTTGGGAATGCACGATGACTTGACGCAACCCCGCAGGCCGCAGTCACAGAGCGGGCCGTCCGGGTCAACGATGATGTGGCCGATTTCGCCGGCGTTGCCCGATGAACCGCGCACAACCTCGTCGTTGAGCACGATGCCGCAGCCAATGCCGGTGCCCATGTACATGAAGACGAAGCTCCCGGTACCGCTGGGCCCGCCAGCCCAGGTTTCCGCGACGGCGGCGCTGGTGACGTCTTTGTCCATCAGGACTGACATGCCCGTGGCGTCCGCGAGGGCGTCACGGAGCGGAACGCGGTGCCAGCCGTTCAGCAGCGGAGGCTCCACCACGGTTCCGTTGTCATGGTCGATCGGTCCCGGCGCCGCAACGCCCAGGCCGGCGATCTTGTCTTGGTCCACGCCGGAGGCCTGGATCAGCTGTTCGATCTCGCCGGCGATGGCGGCAATGACAGCGTCCGGGCCGCCGTCCGCGGGGGTTTTGATTTGCGAATGCTGGACCACCGCACCCACGAGGTCCAGCAGCACAAACGTTGCGACGGCGGGGTCCAGGTGCACGCCCACGGCGTACATCCCCGACGGGTTGAGGCGGAGAATCGTTCGGGGTTTTCCCGGCCCGCTCCCCTCCTTTCCCGCCTCAATGATGAGGTTCTGGTCCAGCAGTCGGCGGGAGATGTTTGAGATGGTCTGCGGGGACAGACCGACGATCTGCGCCAGTTCGACGCGGCTCAGGCCTCCGGACGAGCGCCGGATCGCATCCAGGATGACAGTCAGATTGAAGTCACCCATGCGGGGCAAGTTTGTTCCGCGCCTCGGTGAGGGCTGGCGGATCTCGGTCAAGGAATCCCCTAAGCATCGTCGGTGGTCCACTATCGATGTCTGAATCGTACGTTACCTGCCGGTATACGGGTATGTCCCACGCGCGAATGCGGGAGGCCCGTTGCCGGTGCCAACGGCGGGGCCTAGCCGGCCTGCCCCTTGACACTGAGAGCCACCGTGAATTTCGGATTTCGGCCCTTGATGCGAGTGGGGCCTACAAGCCGTTCGAGAGCCGGAATGTACCGAAGGTGGCTGTTGAAGACAGTCCAGAGCTCACCGCCCGGAGCCAGGACGCGGCCCGCGGCCTCGAACATTTTGATGCCGGCGCCCGCATGCACGCTCGCGCCAAGGTGGAAGGGCGGGTTCAGCAGGATGAGGTCAGCGCTGCCGGCCGGGAGGGAAGCCATGGCGTCCTCCTGCAGCACCGTAATCTGCCCGCCCAGGCCGTTCGCGCTTGCCGTGGCCGCTGCGGACGCTGCGGCGGACGCTGACTGGTCAGTGGCGATGACTGCCGACGCGGGGTGTGCCCGGGCGTACATGGCTGCCAGGACTCCGGTGCCACAGCCCAGATCCACGGCGGTGGCGGCCTCGGGCATATCAGGGAGGAAGCGCAACAGGAAACGTGTTCCGATGTCCAGCTTGGTGCCGGCGAAAACGGCGCCGTGGGCACAGATATCCAGATCGAGCTCCGTATTGTGCTCAGTCACGGGATACGGTGGTGGCGGCTGCACGGCTCTGGCGCGCGAGGCCACGAGGACCCGGGATTTTTGGCGCGCCAGCTGGGGCTGGACGGATTCAAAGTACCGCCCCAGCACGGCGTTCATGCCCAAGGACATATGCTTCACGCGGCCACCGGCCAGGACCACCGCCCCTGCAGACGCGTACCGCGCCACGGCGGCGCTGATTTCCTCGAGTTCGGCGAGGGTCTTGGGAAGCTGCATCAGGACGAGGTCCGCACCGGCCAAAAGCCCTTCCCCCAAGGGGAGCTGCTCAAAGCCGGCATCAACGCCGAGTGCCGCCGCGTTGTTCCGAAGGGCCCGTTCGCCGGTGATGAGATCCTGGTGCACGCGGATCCGGGCCGGCACCCGGGGCGCATTCCCCGAGAGCAGGGCGAGCGTGAGGGCCCCGTAGCGGTCTCCGATGACGGCTACGTCGCTCTCCGGCGTCAGCAGTTCGGCGGCCGTGTCAAGCAGGAGTACGTCTGTGGCATCCCATGCCTGCAGGTTCGCCGCCTCCACGTCGGGGTATCTCCGGAGCATGCCCAGAACATGCCCTAAATTGTTCTCCGTCACGTACCGCTGCCGCCTGTTCGTCGCTGCCTGCCTCCGCCCACCGGACAAACAATGCAGACCCGGTGGAGAACGCAAAAGGGCCGCCCCATGGGACGACCCTTTCTTGTTCTTGGTGGAGCTGAGGGGACTCGAACCCCTGACCCCCTGCATGCCATGCAGGTGCGCTACCAGCTGCGCCACAGCCCCGAACTGTTGCTGCTGCCGGTCTTTGTGTTTCCCGGAAGCAACCTGAATAGCGTAATGCACAATCTCCCGGAAGCGAAATCGAGGAACGCCGCCGCCGGCTAACGCTTCGCTCGGGCTCACGCCGAGACGGAAGCTGCAGTCTTGATCCGAACATGCGGGAACACTTTAACGGCCTTGAGGTCGCCACGGGAGCATTCAAGGAGCCGGGCAGCAGCGTCGCGGCTCTTTGTAGACCCAGGAGGACTGCGGTGGCCGACGATCAGGACCTACCCCCGTTGGACGGCGCCGTGCTGCGGTCCCTGGCAGACGAGGCGGGACGAGCGGTGGCCCAAGCGTTTTTCGAGGAGTACCTGCAGCTGCTGCCTGTCCGTGCGGCCGCGATCCTGCGTGGCCTGGCAAGCGAAGAGCCGGCGTCGGCCGTGGAGCCGCTAGTGAGCCTGAGGGTGACGTCGGCCATGGCCGGGGGCCTGAGGCTCGAAGAATACTGCCAGAAGCTTGAGCAAGCGGTGAAGCGCGGACACAGGCCGGATCCCGTGGCCGTGAAGGCGGTCCTGTTCGCGAACATACGGCTGCTGGTGCGTGAGGCCACGCGCCAGGGCTATTTGCCCAGCCGGCGTCCAGGAGGTCCGGTGCAGTAGGCCAGCCTACTCCTGCCCTGCGCGCAGCCTCCGTAGTGAGTGGCAACAAAAAACCGCTGGAACCAGAGCTAAGCCCGGTTCCAGCGGTTGGTGGTGGAGCTGAGGGGACTCGAACCCCTGACCCCCTGCATGCCATGCAGGTGCGCTACCAGCTGCGCCACAGCCCCAATTTTCGCCGCTTCGACGCCTTCGGCTTTCGCCTGCCGGCCCGTCCTACTGTGTGGATCGATCTGTCCTGATCGCTCCGAAGCAACTCAAATATCTTAGAACAGCGTTTCCGAAAATTCCAAATCGGGCATATTCGGCGCTGTTCCGCGCCGGCTACTCGGAGTCGGAGCCTGCGGCGGCCTTGGCCGAGGTGTCATCGCCGAGCTGCAGATCCACGACGGGGCAGTCCTTCCAAAGCCGCTCGAGGGCGTAGAAGACGCGGTCTTCCTCATGCTGTACGTGGATCACCACGTCGGAGTAGTCCAGCAGTACCCAGCGTCCCGCTGACCGTCCTTCGCGACGCACCGGACGGAGGTCCTGCTTGATGAGCTCTTCTTCGATCCCGTCAACGATGGCGTTGACCTGGCGTTCGCTGGGGGCGGAGGCGATGAGGAAGACGTCCGCCAAGGCCAGGCGTTCGCTGACGTCGAGAGCCACGATGTCCTGGGCAATCTTGTCCGCCGCAGCCCTCGCTGCGTGTCGGGCTGTGGCGATGGATGAATCAGATGCAGTCACGGGACTCCTTGTAGTGGTGTAAAACCTGGTGTTGGTTGTGGAAGTCAGCGCGACAGGCCGCTGATGATCATGATGACGCCGGCGATAAGTGCCAGGGCCCCGAGGGCCAGCACTCCCAGCTGAAGAATGCGGAGACGTTGTGCCCGGGCGAGGCCTGCCGTGGCAGCATCCAGCGGTTCCAGGCCATAGGCGGACTTCGCCGAAACCGGCGGAAGCCCGGTGAACTCCTCAACCGCATCCGCATCCCGGCCCGCGGTCGTCCGGGGAGCGGCGGCCGGTGCAGCGGCGGCCTTGGCGGCAGCTTCAGCACGCGCGATCACCCGTGCTCGTCCCGTGGACGTCGCACTGCCCGACGCCTTGGACGGGCGGGAACCACGCGCAGGGATGCGTGGCCCGGGATTGGTCACCACGGGAACATACGATGTGGCCGGACGCTTCATGACGGGGCGGTCCACGCCGGGCACCTGGACGAACTCCAGCGGTGTCACCATCGCCAGGTTACTGGCGGTCGACGGATCGTTCTGAGGCGGCGCCGGGGTGTTCTTTTCCGCCAGCTTCTGCTTGGCCAGTGCGCGCTTGTTGAGCACGGCAGCGCGTTCCGCAAGAGCGATCTGCTCTGCCAGGATCTCAGGATCCACAGCTTCAGGATCCGTTGCCGCGATGTGCTCCATCTTCGCGATCTGGTTCTTGGCCTGTTCGGCGATGAGGGCCCGCGCCTCAAGGGCCTGCTCAACGGTCATACCGTCGGGCAGGTCCTGGGGAAGCCCGGAGGGCGGTTCCGGCGAAGCTGGCTTCGGGGCCGCCTGTGGCTGCGCGGCTGCGGGCTGTTGGGCCGGTCCCTGCGGGTGGGCCGGCCCCTTTCCGGAAGCAGGGCCCTTTCCGGAAGCGGAGCCTTGACCGGAAGCGGGCGGGACCACCGGAATGGCCGACGTGACGGCCTGTTCCAGCTGCTGGAGCCTGAGCTGGCGCCGCGTGGGAGGCCCGCCGGCTGAGAGCTGTCCTTCCTTCTCCGCAAGTTCCTTGATGGTGCGGAGCGCGGCCCGGTCCCTGGCCCTGATCTGGGATGAGCGCTCGGCCGCCGAACTGGCCGGAACCGAATCCACGGGACCTGGCGCTACGCGCCGGACACGTCCCGTCGCTGAGGACGGACGCGTTGCACCCGCGCCCCGGGCAGTGTCCGTCTTGCGGCGATCCGCAGGCACTTGGGGTGCAGGCTGCTTAGGGGCAGGCCGGGCTGGTTCAGTCTGTTTCGTGACAGGCTGCTTCGCGGCAGGTTGTTTTGTCGCAGGGGTTACCTCACCGGCACCGGCGGTGCTGGCGTCCCGGATCTGACCCTGGGCTGCATCTCTGGCCTTCCGTAATTCACGGCGGCTGCGGATGGGAGGCTGTTCCTGACTCATTAAAAACTCATTCAGTGCTGGCGGGATCGTCTGTCTCGGTAAGCTCAGAGCTGGTTTGTTCGGCCGGCGGTGCGGCATACAGGCCGTACTTGGCGATGTACTGAACGACGCCGTCCGGAACCAGGTACCAGACCGGGTTGTGCTCGGCCACCCGTGCCCGGCAGTCCGTCGAGGAAATCGCCATGGCCGGCACCGTCAGGAGGCTGACATCGTCGCGGCCCATGCCGTCGAGTTCGTGCCCGGGGCGCGTGACTCCCACGAAGTGGGCCAGCGACCAGAGCTCGTCGATATCTTTCCATGACAGAATCTGCGCCAAGGCGTCCGCGCCGGTAATAAAGAACAGATCAGCGTCGGGGCGCTGGCGCCGGAGGTCACGCAGGGTGTCGATGGTGTAGGTGGGACCGGGACGGTCCACATCAACCCTGCTGACGGTGAAGCGCGGATTCGATGCCGTCGCAATCACGGTCATCAGATAGCGGTGCTCCGGCTCGCTGACTTTCTTGCTCGATTTCTGCCACGGCTGGCCGGTCGGGACGAACACAACTTCGTCCAGTCCAAACTTGGCTGCCACCTCACTTGCCGCAACGAGGTGGCCGTGATGGATGGGGTCAAACGTCCCACCCATCACGCCCAGCCTCAGCCGGCCTTGCCGGCCGCCGTGGTGCAATGCGGCGGAAATGTTAGTGGCCTTGGCCGTGGTCGTGCTTGTTGGGGTGCTGGCGGTGCGGGTCTGCATGCTCGTCAACCGGGGTGTGGCGGTTGCCCAGGTTCGTGTAGGACAGAGTAACGAACATCATGACCAAAAGGATGGCAAAGATCGCAATGCCGAAGACCCAGGGTTCAGCCCACAGCGGGGCCCGTTCTTCGTGTTGGGCGGCGGACAAGGCGATCTGCTGGAACAGCATTTTCTCCCCTAGGGCTGAAAGGATGACGACGGCGGCGTTTCCCGCCGTTCCGGACTTCTGTATATGTTACCGCGTTGTTTGACGCGGTATTGGCGGCGCTAGCCGCGGACCTGGCCCTCGCCCTGCACGATCCACTTCGTGGTGGTGAGTTCCGTGAGGCCCATCGGACCGCGGGCGTGAAGCTTCTGGGTGGAGATGCCGACCTCGGCCCCCAGCCCCAGCTCGCCGCCGTCGGTAAAGCGCGTGGACGCGTTCACGATCACCGCGGCAGAGTCGATCTCCGCGATGAAGCGCTCGGCGTTCCCCAGGTCGTTGGTGAGAATGGCCTCGGTGTGCCCGGTTGTCCACGTGCGGATGTGCTTCACGGCCTCGTCGAGGCTGTCCACCATGGCCACGGCCAGGTCCAGGTCCATGTATTCGGTGGCCCAGTCCTCATCGGTGGCCGGCACGGATTCGACGGATGCGGGGAGCGCCGCCCGGACCCGCTCATCGGCATGGAGCCTGACTCCGGCCTTGCTCAGTGCAGCCGCCACCGCCGGAAGGACCTTGGAGCCGGAGTGGACCAGAAGCGTTTCCACCGTGTTGCAGACGCTGGGACGCTGGGTCTTGGCGTTGAGGAGGATCTCCACGGCCATGTCCTCGCTGGCTGACTCGTCAACGAAGATGTGGACGTTGCCCTCGCCGGTCTCGATAACCGGGACGGAGGAGTTGTTGACCACTGTCTGGATCAGTTCACGCCCGCCGCGGGGAATCAGCACGTCAACACGGCCCCTGGCACGCATGAGCACGTTGGCGCCCTCGCGGCCGTACTGGTCCACTGTCTGGACAGCATCGGCGGGGAGGCCGACGGCGGTGAGAGCCTCGCGAAGGACGCTGATGAGGGCCTCGTTGGTGGCCGCGGCCGCGGTTCCGCCGCGAAGGATAACCGCGTTGCCGCTCTTGAGCGCTAGTCCTGCGATATCCACGGTGACGTTGGGGCGTGCCTCATAGATGGCTGCAACAACGCCCATGGGAACATTGACCTGGCGCAGGCGCAGGCCGTTCGGCAGGGTCTGGCCGCGGACTACGTTGCCGACAGGGTCGGGAAGGCCCGCGAGGTTTTCCAGGGCGCCGGAGAGAGCCTCGATGCGGGCGTCGTTGAGGGTCAGCCTGTCCAGCAGGGCGGCCGACGTTCCGTTGGCGCGGCCCGCCTCTACATCCTTGCTGTTGGCCGCGAGGATGTCAGCCTTGCGCTCGAGGAGGGCGCTCCCGATGGCCCGGAGGCCCTTGTCCTTCAGGGCGCGGTTGGCGCGGGACATGCTGCGGGCAGCCTGGCGGGAACGGTCGGCGATCGCGTACACGGCCGCTTCGACCTCAGCGGGTGAAGGCTGGCTGTTTTCCGGCGTGGAGGGGACCTGCGTAGCGTCGGTGGATGTCTCTGCTGCTTGGTTCATCAGTGCCTCAGTCATCATTCAAGTCTAGGTGAGTCTGGCCGTTAGACCAGAACCAGGTCGTCTACGTGGACAACTTCACGGTCGAAACCGCGGCCCAGGGACTCCCCCAGTTCCACGGTGGAACGGCCCAGCATCTGTGGCAGCTCGTCGGCTGAATAGTTGACAAGGCCGCGGGCAATGACGGTGCCGTCGGGCGCAACCATTTCGACGGCGTCGCCCGATTCAAAGTGGCCTTCAACGGAGGTAATACCCGCCGGCAACAGGGAGGCGCCGTTGTCCCGGACGGCCCTCACGGCGCCGTCGTCAAGAATCAGGCGGCCCTGCACGTGTGCCAGATGGGCGAGCCACATCATGCGCACGGACTTGCGGCCGCTGTTGACGGAGAACCAGGTTCCCACGTCTTCGCCGGCCAGGGCGGCGGCCGCGTTGGCCGTTGAGGTGACAAGGGCGGGAATGCCGGAATCGGCGGCCATCGTGGCGGCCTCGACCTTGGTTTGCATCCCGCCGGTGCCGACGCCAGCCTTGCCGGGGCTGCCGATGTTCACGCCCTCCAGGTCCTGGGGGCCGTCAACCTGCGGGATCCGCTTGGCGCCCTTGGCGGGCGGGCCGTCGTACAGGGAGTCGACGTCGGAAAGCAGCACCAGCGCATCGGCGCGGACCAGGTGGGCCACAAGGGCCGAGAGCCGGTCGTTGTCGCCGAAGCGGATCTTGTGGGTGGCGACGGTGTCATTCTCGTTGACCACGGGGACCACACCCAGGTTCAGCAGACGGTTCAATGCCCGGAACGCGTTCTGGTGGTGGCTGCGCCGCATCAGGTCATCCGCGGTCAGCAGCACCTGGCTTACAGTGACGCCGTGCGCCGCGAACGCGTGCGTGTAGCGGGCCATGAGCAGCCCCTGCCCCACGCTGGCTGCGGCCTGTTGCGTCGCCAGGTCGCGCGGGCGCTTGACCAGGCCCAAGGGCGCCAGCCCCGCCGAGATGGCACCGGAGGAGACCAGAATGATCTCGGTGCCCTCGTTGCTCTTGGCAGCCAGCGCATTGGAGAGCTCGATCAATGCCTCTTCGGAGATTCCGCCCTTGATGCTCGTGAGCGACGACGATCCGACCTTGACGACAATGCGGCGGGCCCTGGCGAGCATGCTGCGGTCGTCGGTTCTTGGTTCCTCGATGACAATTGCGGAATTATCAGACACGTGTGCGGGTTCACTCCTCATGTTGGGTGTTCAGTCCACTCTCCTTGAGCGGCCGTGCGGCACGGCGCCCGCTGACTGATTCGGTCCAGATACCCGCCTTGCGCTCGGCTTCAAGCTCAGCGCGTGCCGCTGCTTTGGCCTCACGGCGTTCGATCTGTTCCTCACGCTTCTGGCCACGGGTGGGCCGGTCCCCGATGTCTGCAAAGCGGACATCGGTGCCGCGCGGCGACGCCAGCAGTTCGGCGCCTGCCATCATGGTCGGCTCCCAGTCGAACACCACGCCGTCGTCGTCACCGATCACTACGGTGTCGCCGGGCTTGGCGCCCTGCTTGAACAGCTCGGTTTCAACACCAAGCTTGGCCAGCCGGTCCGCGAGGTAGCCAATGGCCTCCTCGTTGGTGAAGTCAGTCTGCTTGACCCAGCGCACGGGCTTCTCACCCAAAACGCGGAACAGCGGCTCCAGGTTCTTTTCCTCGCGGCGGATCTTGAAGCCGGCCTCATTGACTGCGCGGGGGCGCAGCACAGGCGCGTGCACCTTCGGCGGCGTTGCCGCCACCGAGTCACGGGCGGTCTTGACGATCTCCGCCATGGCGAATCCGAGTTGCCGGAGACCTTCGTGGCTCGTGGCCGAAACCTCGAACACGCGGTAGCCCCTCGACTCCAGCTCCGGGCGGACGAACTCGGCCATGTCCTTGCCGTCAGGCAGGTCGACCTTGTTCAAAGCCACCAACCGGGGCCGGTGGTTCAGCGGAACAACCTCGCCGTCGTTGCCGGCATAGCTCATGTCAACGGCATACTTTTCGAGTTCAGCTTCGATAATGGCGAGGTCGGAGAGTGGATCTCTGTCAGATTCCAGCGTACCGCAGTCCAAAACGTGAACCAAAGCGGCGCACCGCTCGACGTGGCGCAGGAAGTTGTGTCCCAGGCCCTTGCCTTCACTCGCGCCTTCAATGAGACCGGGGACATCGGCGATGGTGAACCGCACGTCGCCGGCCTGCACGACGCCGAGGTTGGGGATAAGCGTAGTGAAGGGATAATCGGCGATCTTGGGCCTCGCGGCGGACATCGCTGCGATCAGGCTTGACTTGCCAGCGGACGGGAAGCCGACCAGGGCGATGTCTGCGATGGACTTCAGTTCCAGCACGATGTCGCTGGACTCGCCCTCGATGCCGAGCAAAGCAAAACCCGGCGCCCGGCGCTTCTGGGACGACAGCGCTGCGTTGCCCAGTCCGCCGAGCCCGCCGGCCGCGGCGATGAACTCGGTGCCTTCGCCGACGAGGTCCGCCAGGACCTCGCCGTCCTTGGTCTTGACGACCGTGCCGTCCGGGACCGGAAGGATCAGGGTTTCGCCGTTCTTGCCGCCGCGCCAGTCGCCCATGCCGGGCCCGCCGTTGGTGGCGTGCCGGTGCGGGGCATGGTGGTAGTCCAGCAGCGTGGTGGTCTGGGAGTCCACGCGGAGGATGACGTCTCCGCCGTTGCCTCCGTTGCCGCCGTCGGGGCCGCCAAGCGGCTTGAACTTCTCACGGTGCACCGAGACACAGCCGTGGCCGCCGGTACCGCCGGATACGTGCAGTACTACCCGGTCTACAAAGCTCGCCACGGTGAATCTCCTCTGTGCTTAATCCGGACGTTCTGGACGCCCAAATTGATTGTAATGCGGTTAAAAGACCAGTGGAGCGGGCCATCATGGCCCGCTCCACCGGTTCAGATCCTGTTGTTACTCTGCAGCTGCAGCAGCAACGATGTTCACGACTCGACGGCCGCGGCGGGTGCCGAATTCAACAGCGCCTGCCTGCAGTGCGAACAGCGTGTCGTCGCCACCGCGGCCAACGCCTGCACCGGGGTGGAAGTGGGTGCCACGCTGGCGGACGATGATCTCGCCTGCGGAAACTACCTGGCCGCCGAAGCGCTTGACGCCGAGGTACTGGGCGTTGGAGTCACGACCGTTGCGAGTGGAGCTCGCGCCTTTTTTATGTGCCATTTGGAATGCCTGCCTTTAAATTCTGGGGAATCTGCTGAAAACCTGAACAGTAACCAGAGGTTACTTGATACCGGTGATCTTGACCTTGGTCAGTTCCTGACGGTGACCCTGGCGCTTCTTGTAACCGGTCTTGTTCTTGAACTTCTGGATGACGATCTTCGGACCACGGAGGTCCTGGAGGATCTCAGCCGTAACAGTTACCTTGGCCAGGTCCGCAGCTGCGGATGTGACCTTGTCACCGTCTACCAGGAGCAGTGCGGGCAGCTCAATGGTGCTGCCAGCTCCACCGGCGACGCGGTTCAGGGTAACGAAGTCTCCAACGGAAACCTTCTCTTGGCGGCCGCCTGCGCGGACAATCGCGTACACCACTTGGGAACTCACTTCTCTCGACGTTTATTACTAAATTTGCGTGCGGAACCTGGGTCCAAAGGTGTTTGGTCCGGCTCTCGCTGTGCCTCAACGCCGTGGATTCCCCGGGGGAATCCGTGAGCTATCCCCGGAACAATGCCGATTGGAATTCCAAAAGGACCGTTCCCGGGGTCATAACCCAAGTGTTGGCGTAAGCACCGAAGATCTAGAATACGCTAATTTCGTCTTCGGCCGCAAATGAGGCTGGTTTCGGCGGGTTGTCCGTGATAAGCACCACAGGGCTGTTGCACCGACCTGCCGTCACCGTGCGCGTTTATCTTACCGGCTCCTGCGCCGGAGACCGTTCAGCTGTGGAGCCGCGGCGCGTCGAAAAAATCCACCTCGTAGCGGCAGGACTGCCTGAATGCGGTCAGCATCAGGCTGCGTTCTGCGTCGGACGCCGTGCGGCCCGCGGCGTCGGTGATGGCGATGGCCTGCCGGGTGGCCTCTGCAAAGCCCTCGTCGGCGTAGGTGCGCAACCACTCCGCGTACGGGTGCCCTTCAGGGGCGCCCGCTGCGAGGAATTCGGCGTGCAGGGTCTCCCCCACTTCGGCGTAAAGCCAGAAGCACGGGAGCACCGCGGCCACGAGCACGGCATAGCTCCCCGAGGCAGATGCCGCCACCAGGTGGTCCACATAAGCCTTGGTGACCGGCCCGAGGTCAGGCAGCACCATCCGGGTGCTGAGCCAGCTGCGGTGCAGCTCGGACTCCACTTCGAGGCACTGCTGCGCAGAACGGGCCCAGAAGAGCTGCTCGGCCTCGGTGGGGGCCAGCGCGCTGGCCCGTGCCAGGACGCGCGAGTATCCGTTGAGGTAGATGGCATCCTGTGCGAGGTAATAGGCGAACTCGCTTTCGGGAAGCGTGCCTTCAGCCAGCCCGCGGATGAAGCCCAGGCCGTAGATCGCGTCCAGATCCGCGGCAGCCTCCGCATGGAGCAGTTCCGCGAAACTGCCCTCAGCGCCAGTTCCCGGGGACGCCAGGTGGTGGAAGTGGTGAACCGGCCCGTTGCCGTGTCCAACCTCAAGCTGCCCGGAGGAACGGAGGGCCTCTTCCAGCCAGGGCTTGACGGTGCGGAGTGACTGTTCCCAGTCGCCCACACGGGCCTGCACGGTGGCCATCGCCGAGGACAGGGAGCATCCGGTCCCGTGGCTGTTGCGGGTCGGCACCCGCTGGCCGTCCACCACGACGACATCGGCCGAAAGGGCGCCGCCCGTATTCACCAGGGCGTCGGGGCAGTCGGCACCGTCCAGGTGCCCCCCTTTGACGAGGACTGTGGCCCCCGTTTCGGCGGCCAGCCGTTTGCCCTGCTCCAGCGCGTCCGGCCAGGTGGAGGCCTCCGGCTCCCCGAGCAGCATCGCAAGCTCGGCGAGGTTGGGCGTGATCAGGTCGGCCAGCGGCAGGAGTTCCTGCAGTGCCGCCTCGGCGGACTCCTGCAGAAGCCGGTCCCCGCTGGTTGCCACCATCACGGGGTCAAGGACGACGACGCCGGGGCGCACCTTCTCCAGCCAGCCCCGCACCGCGGCAATCACCTGTGCGTCGCCCAGCATGCCGATCTTTACGGCGTCCACGGCGATGTCGTCACTGATGGCGGTCAACTGTGCCGTCAGGAACTCGGCCGGGGGGACATGGACGGCGCTGACCCCCCGGGTGTTCTGGGCGGTCAGCGCCGTGATGGCCGCCATTCCGTAGCCACCCGTGGCGGCGATGCTTTTCAGGTCCGCCTGGATGCCGGCTCCGCCGGACGGGTCCGAGCCGGCAATGGCCAGGACGCGGGGAATGCTGCGGGTGGGCGGCACAGCCTCCCCCGACGCGGGCTGGACAAGGTTCAGGGCAGATGGTGAAGACAAAGGAGACATCCCTTCGCCGGTGCTAACCGGTCAGGTTCAACGGGTTTGGATCTCAGCCGGCTCCGTGCGCGGCACCCCGTGTCAGTCCCCCAGCCTAGCGGTTTGCTCGCCTTCGGGCACTGCATTGCAGTTTGCGACCGGCATCCCCGCAAGGTGCCGGGGCAACAGCCCGCAGACGTTCCCTGGCGCAAAAGCACAACGGGCCGGTGCCGCAGTTGCGGCACCGGCCCGTTGAATCAGGTCAGTTCACACGGAAACCCGTCCGGTTCAGAGCTCGGACGCAGGCACGCCGACGCCCAGAATGATCGGCTCGCTGGCAGGCTTCGGGGCAGCGGCGCTGCCTGAATCCGGCGCCTTGGCTTCGTGCGAGTGCCCGGCTGCTGATGCCGGAGCGGTCTCGTGGTGTTCCACGGACGTCTCGTTGGCTGCGCCCTGGGCCCGGCTGGCACTGCGGTTGCGGCGCGGCCGGCGCGTGCGGGTCTGCACCGCAGAGTGGTCAGCGAACCGGTCGGCGTCGTGGTCCGCGCCTGCCGGGGCAGGTCGCGTTCCGACGGGCGCTGCCGGCTCGGCAGGCGTCTCCCCAGGGGCAGGTGCGCGGTCCGCCGTCGGCTGCTCCTCAGCGGGAGCGGCCGGCGCGCCGAGGTGCGCGAACGCCTCCTCCAGCCGGTCCAGCGTCAGGGCAGGAGGTTCGGAGGCCGGCTCGCCGGCGTGCTCGACGAAAGGAAGCACGACTTTCTCGCCGCCAAAGGTCAGCACGGCGCCGGGACGGCCTGAAACGCTCTCCGTCTCCGGGGTACGGTGCACCGCCGGGCTTTCCGGACCGGACGGCGCCGGGGCAGCGGCAGCGCGCTGGGCTCCTGCGGACGCGGCCTGGTGGGCGGCGTCCTCGTGGAGATGCGCTGCATGGGCAGCGGCCGCGATGTTGGCGAGTGCGGCCCGTGTCGCCTCAGCCTTGGCGTGGCGCTCGGCCTCCGTCGGCTCATGGTGGACCGTAGCAGGTGCGGCGGGGCCCGTTTCCGCAGGAACCTGACCGCCCTTGCCGCGCCGGCGGCTCTTGCGTTCGGTCCGCACGGCGGGCTGGTGCTCCGCCCGCGGAACGTGGTGCTCGGCCGCAACAACGTTGGCCCGCCGGTGTTCCACGGGCTCGTCGTGGGTGACCACGCCGCGGCCGGCACATACCTCGCACTGTTCGCCAAAGACTTCCAGCAGGCCGGTGCCCATGCGCTTGCGGGTCATCTGGACGAGACCCAGTGAGGTCACTTCCGCCACCTGGTGCTTGGTGCGGTCACGGCCCAGGCACTCCACCATGCGGCGCAGCACGAGGTCCCGGTTGGACTCCAGGACCATGTCGATGAAGTCGATCACGATGATTCCGCCGATGTCCCGCAGGCGCAGCTGGCGGACAACTTCCTCTGCCGCCTCCAGGTTGTTCTTCGTGACGGTTTCCTCGAGGTTGCCGCCGCTGCCGGTGAACTTTCCGGTGTTGACGTCCACCACGGTCATAGCCTCGGTGCGGTCAATGACAAGCGAACCGCCGGAGGGCAGGAACACCTTGCGGTCCAGAGCCTTGTGGATCTGCTCGTCAATGCGCCAGGCCGAGAAGATGTCCTGGTCCTTGGTCCACTTCTCAAGGCGTCCGACAAGGTCCGGGGCAACGTAGGTGACGTAGGCCTCGATCGTGTCCCAGGCTTCGTCGCCGGAGACGATCAGCTTGGAGAAATCCTCGTTGAAGACGTCGCGGACAACCTTGATGGTCAGGTCCGGTTCGCCGTACAGCAGCTCGGGAGCGAGGACCTTGGTGGACTTCGCCTGGCTTTCGATGCCCTCCCACTGCGCCCGGAGGCGGTTGATGTCGTGCGTCAGCTCTTCCTCCGACGCGCCCTCGGCCGCTGTGCGGACGATGACGCCGGCATCCTCGGGCAGGCGGTCCTTGAGGATCCGCTTCAGGCGGTTGCGTTCGACGTCGGGCAGCTTGCGGGAGATGCCCGTCATGGAACCGCCGGGCACGTATACCAGGTAGCGTCCGGGCAGGGAGATCTGGCTCGTCAGGCGTGCACCCTTGTGGCCCACGGGGTCCTTGGTGACCTGGACGAGGACGGAGTCCCCGGACTTCAGGGCGTTCTCGATGCGGCGCTGCTTGCCCTCGAGGTTGACCGCTTCCCAGTTCACTTCACCGGCGTAGAGCACGGCGTTGCGGCCGCGGCCGATGTCAACGAAGGCCGCTTCCATCGACGGCAGGACGTTCTGGACCTTGCCCAGGTAGACGTTGCCGATCAGCGAGTCCTGCTGTGTCTTGGACACGAAGTGCTCGGCCAGCACGCCGTCCTCGAGGACACCGATCTGGATTCTGTCGTCGCGCTGGCGCACGATCATCTGCCGGTCAACTGACTCGCGGCGGGCCAGGAACTCGGCCTCGGTGATGACGGTGCGGCGGCGGCCGGTGTCGCGGGATTCACGGCGGCGCTGCTTCTTCGCCTCGAGCCTCGTGGAGCCCTTGACGCTGGTCACGCGGTTGCTCACAGCAGGCTCACTGGGAACGCGCGGCGCCCGGACGCGGGTCACCGTGTTGGGGGGATCGTCGTCTCCCCCGCCGGTCAGCTCGATGTCCTGGTCACCGCGGCGGCGGCGGCGCCGGCGGCGGGACGTCACACCTTCGTCGCCCTGGCCCACGGTCTCTTCGTCGGCGTCCTCGGACGCGTCTGCGCCCTCGGCGTCGGCTCCGGAGTCGTCGCGCTCCGAGCCGTCACGGTCAGCGCGGTTCCGCCCCCGGCGGCCGCGGCTGCGGCGGCGGCGGCGTCCGCCCTCGTCGTCCTGCTCGTCCTCGCCGCCTTCGGCCTCCGTGTCCTCCGCGGCGGGAGTGGCAGCCGGGCGGATCACGGTGTTGAGGTCGGGCGCCTGGAAGATGATGGACGTGACCGATGCCGGCTCCAGGAAGAGGGAACCTGCCGGAGCGGCCGGCGACGGCTCCTCCTCGGTCTCGGCTGCATCCTCAGCTTCAGCTTCGGCGGCCTGCGCGGCGGCTGTCTCCGCCTGGATTTTTTCGACCGGCGTTTCTTCGACCCGAGTTTCCACGGCAGAAGTTTCAGCAGCGGACCCGGCCGTTGGGGCTTCGGCGGCTTCTGCCGAGGCAGGCGCCGCTGACACGGGCGCTGCCTGCTCTTCAGTGGCGGGCTGTTCGGTGGCGGGCTGTTCGGTGGCGGGCTCTGCAGTTTTGGGCTTGGCAACGCGGCGGCGGCGCACAGGCTTGGCTTCAGGCTCTACGGCCGGCTCGACGGCGGTGGGCTCGACGGCGGCCGCTTCAGCGGGTGCCCCGGCGGCTGCCTCTCCGCCCGCCCCTTCGACGAAGGCGGGGAGCGGCTCGTCAGCGGCCTTCTTGCGGGAACGCGTGCGACGCACCGGGGCTTTGGCCTCCGCAACGGCAGCTTCCACCGCCGTCACTTCGGAATGCGCTGCATCCACCGGTTCCGACACAACGGACTCCGCCGACAGCGCGGGCTCGCCGAGGACAGGCTCCTGCAGCGCCGGTTCCGGCAGCGACGCCTGGGCCTCGGGTTCCTTTGCCTTGGGCGCTGCCTTGCGCCGTGTGCGGGTGGCCTTCTTGGGGGCTTCCGCTTCCCCGACGGCGGCCGGATCTTCATTAACGGCGTTTACCTGGTCATTATCCATATGTGGCGACACTCCTGCCCCTGACATGCCGCCACATCCGGCACCCGTTGGGGCACATATTGTCAAAACCCGCAGGCGTTGACAGAAGTCAATTGGATACCCTCAGGTTCGCACCGGCAGTGGGGTGCGGCAGCCCTGAAAGGCCGGCGGGAATGTTACTGGAACCCGTTGTTTCTGCAATCCACAACCAGGTGCCGTCCAATGGAATGCGGGAGGCAGGATTTCCGTTATCCGGGCCTCCGCTGCGTCTCATTGGCGGTCTTGGGAACAAGCCACCGGACTGGAACCCGAATGTGGTTCACGTTCCAGCCACGTTCATTCTCTCACACAGCAGTTCGAAATCGCCGTCATTGTGTGACAGACACAGTCAAGGGAGCCGGGAGTGCCCGCCGCACCAAGCTTGCACCCAGACTGCGGCGATACAATCTGGGCAGGAGCACCCCAGACAAAGGACGCCACCCCATGCCCAGCATTCCGTCTTCCACCGGTACGGATTCCGAGCACGACTACGCCGATGAAACCCTGCGGCGCCCGGCAGCTGCCGAGGCTGCAGGACCGGCCATGACGCGTGACCGCCCGTTCGGGTGGCTGCTGGTCATCACCGGCATCGTGGGATGGATCGCGTCCGGCATCCTGGTGCTGGAGAAGCTCGAGGTTCTCAAGGATCCCAACCACACCACCGTCTGCGACGTGAACCCGTGGATCTCCTGCGGCCAGGTGATGCAAACGCCGCAGAGTTCGGTCTTCGGCTTCCCCAACATGTTCATCGGCATAGTGGCCTTCGCCGTGATCATCACCGTCGGCATGGCGCTGTTGTCCGGCGCCCGCTTCAGCCGCTGGTACTGGCTGGGACTGCAGACCGGCGTCACGCTCGGTTTCGCCTTCGTTGTGTGGCTGTGGTTCCAGGCCCTCTATGAGATCCGCATCCTGTGCCCGTTCTGCATGGTGGTGTGGGCTGCCATGATTCCCCTCTTCGTCTGGGTCACCGTCCGCAACGTTGTCCGCGGGGCCATCCCGGCGCCGGCGGGTGTGGCCAAATTTCTCGGCGACGCCGGATGGATCATCACCGCGCTGCTCTACGTGGCAGTCATCGCCACGATCTTCTTCGCCTTCATCCAGGTGTTCATCGGCACCTCCGGTTTCTAGGCCAAAAGAAAAAGCGCGAACTGGCAGATAACGCCCTCAAAAGCTGATTTTGAGGGCATTTGCTGCCAGTTCGCGCTTAGGCGCTGTTCTAGGCCTGGAACCAGATCTTGATTTCGCGCTCGGCCGAGTCGACGGAATCCGAGCCGTGGACCAGATTCTGCTGGACCTTCAGGCCCCAGTCCCGGCCGAAGTCACCGCGGATGGTGCCCGGCGCCGCCGTCGTGGGGTCGGTGGTGCCGGCCAGCGAGCGGAACCCCTCGATGACGCGGTGGCCTTCGAAGATCGCAGCGACCACAGGGCCGCTGAGCATGAAGTCAACCAGCGGCTCGTAGAACGGCTTGCCCACGTGCTCTTCATAGTGCTGCTCCAGCAGCTCCCGGGTGGCGTTGACCTTCTTGAGCTCGGCCAGCGTGTAGCCCTTTGCCTCGATGCGGCCAAGGATTTCGCCGGTCAGGTTCCGGGTGACGCCGTCAGGCTTGATCAGGACGAGGGTGCGCTCAATGCTCACAGCTGCTCCAATGCGGTTGGTTGTGGGTTTCCGGGTAATTCTACGGGTTCTGGCCGGCGCCTTCATCGCGGCGTCCGTCCGGATGCCCGGCTTCCCATTCCGCCTGTTCCCGGGCTCTTTGCGCGGCTTCCCGGTCGATCCGGATGCCAGTCCGGATCCCGTACCACCAGGCCAGCGCAAACAGGGCGCCGACGAGGAACATCATCGGCTCCACGAACCCGGCGAGGATGAGCACCAGCTGTAGGATCCAGCCGAGGCCAACGCCCCACGGCTTGGACAGGACGGCGCAGGCCAGCACCAAAACCACGCTCAGTCCGATGCCCACCGACAGGATCAGGACCGGGGACACCTCGCTGCGGCGCAGGCCGAACACGGCCAGTGTGGCGAAGAACGCCACGAAGGCTTCCAGCAGGAGCACAGTGGAGGCGAACATGACCTTGGTGGACCGGCGCTTCTTCGGCATGCCCGGCCGCCATTCGCGCTGGGCCTTAGTGAGCCGTGCCATCAGGCTGCCGTCTTCCCGAGAAGGATGCGCGCGTCAGCCACCAGCGTGATGGAACCCGTCACCAGAACGCCGCCGGCCAGGTCCTCGTTGGCCTCCGCGCGTTCCACGGCCCATTCCAGCGCATCGTCCAGCTTCTCGGCGATGTGGATGTTGTCCTCGCCAAAGCCAAGGTCGACGGCGATCTCCGCCAGTTCCGCGGCGGGAACCGCCCGCGGGGAGTTGGACTGGGTGAAGCAGAATTCCTCCGCAAGGCCGCCGAGTGACTCCTTGAGCTGGCGCAGGATCTCCTCGGCGTCCTTTTCCTTGAGGACACCGACCACAACCACCAGCTTGCTGAAGCTGAAGGCTTCCTCGATGGCTTCGGCCGTGACCCGGATGCCTTCCGGATTGTGCGCCGCGTCCACAATGATGGTGGGTGCAGTCCGCATGACCTCCAGGCGCCCCGGGGACGAGACGGTGGCGAAGGCCTCCTGCAGGACTTCTGCCGAAAGCTCCTTCTCTCCCCCGCCCAGGAAGGCCTCGAGAGCGGCGACAGCCACGGCCGCGTTCTCAGCCTGGTGGGATCCGTGCAGCGGCACCATCAGCTCCGGGTAGCGTCCGGCGATGCCCTGGACGGTCACCACCTGTCCGCCAACCGCAACCTGCCGGGATTCGACGCCGAATTCCACGCCTTCGAACTTGAACGGCACCTGGACTTCCCGGGCTTTCTCAAGCAGCACCTGGGCGGCGTCCACCGGCTGGGCGGCGCTGATGAGGAAGCCTCCGGGTTTGATGATGCCGGCTTTCTCGTAGGCGATGTCCTCGGTCGTGTCGCCGAGCAGGTCGGTGTGGTCCAGCGAAATGGGCGTCACCACGGCCACTTGGCCGTCGCCCACGTTCGTGGCGTCGGTGATGCCGCCGAGCCCCACCTCCATGATCGCCACGTTCACCGGTTGGTCAGCGAATACGGCGAAGGCCAGGATCGTCAGGCATTCGAAGTAGGTCAGCCTGGGCTGGCCCTCGGCCGTGAGCTCGTTGTCCACGATCTCCAGGTAGGGCCTGATCTCATCCCAGATGCGCACAAACGTCTCATCAGACACCGGCGCCCCGTCCAGGCTGATCCGCTCCGTGACCTTGGAGAGGTGCGGACTGGTGTAGCGGCCGGTGCTGAGGCCGTGGGCGCGCAGGCCGGCCTCGATCATCCGCGCGGTGGAGGTTTTGCCGTTGGTGCCGGTGATGTGGATGATCGGGAATGCCTTGTTCGGCTCCCCCAGCACGTCCATGGCCCGGAACAGCGGCGCGAGCCGGGGCTCCATCTTGTTTTCCGGCGCCCGGCCCAGCAGCTCGGCGTAGACGCTCTCCACTGAGAATTCGTCGGTCATATGTTTCAGGCCTCTGCTTTTTCGACGGTGACTTTTTCGACACCGATGCGGGGTTCTCCGGAGTCGGCAGGAACGGTATCCAGCTCCAGCGTCAGGGTTTCGGTTTTGACGAGTTCGGCGTTGGCCAGCAGGGCGTCCAGCACGCTCTGCACTGCGGTGACCGAGGTCCGGATCCGGTCGCTCACGTTGAGTCCGGCGTCCTTGCGTGCCTGCTGGATGGAGCGGACCATGTCCCGCGCCAGCCCTTCGGCCTCAAGCTCCGGGGTGACCTCGGTATTCAGAACGACGAAACCTCCGCCCGGTAGCACCGCTACGGAGGCCGAACCGCCGTCGGACTCGGCAACCACCGTCTCCAGCGTGTATTCCTGCGGCTCCAACTCAAGCCCGCCGGCTGTCACCACACCGGCGTCGGAGACGGACCAGTCACCGGACTTGGAGCCCTTGATGGCGAGCTGGACGTTCTTGCCCAAGCGAGGGCCCGCCGCGCGGGCGTTCACCACGAGCTTTTGTTCGATGCCGAATTCCTCCGGAGAGGCGCTGGCGGCGTCAAGGAGACGCACCGAGCGCAGGTTCAGTTCGTCGGCGACGACGGCGGCGAACCCGTTCAGTGCATCTGCACCGGGTGCCACAACAGTGAGTTCCTGCAGCGGCAGGCGCACGCGCAGGTTCGCTGCCTTGCGCAGGGATGATCCGGTGGAGCAGATCTGCTGCACCCGGTCCATCGCTTCCACGAGCGCGGTGTTGGCCGGGAACAGCTCGGCGTCCGGCCAGTCGGCCAGGTGCACGGAGCGCCCGCCGGTGAGGCCGCGCCAGATTTCCTCGGACACGAGCGGCAGCAGGGGGGCAGCGACGCGGCACACGGCTTCCAGGGCCGTGTACAGGGCGTCGAAGGCGTCGGCGTTCTCGTCGAAGAAGCGTTGGCGGCTGCGGCGCACATACCAGTTGGTGAGCATGTCCAGGTAGCTGCGGAGTTCATCGCAGGCCCCAGAGATGTCGTAGCTGTCCAGCTGGGCGGTCATGTTGCGGACCAGGTCCCCCGTATTGGCCAGCAGGTACTGGTCCAGGGTGTCGGCGTAGCCGTCGTAGCGCAATTTGGCGTCGTAGCCGGCAGCTGTACCGTCCACTACGTTGGATGCGTTGGTGTACAGCGTGAAGAAGCTGTACACATTCCACAGCGGCAGGATGACCTGGCGGACACCGTCGCGGATTCCCTGTTCGGTGACCACAAGGTTGCCGCCGCGCAGGATGGGACTGGACATGAGGAACCAGCGCATCGCGTCGGAGCCGTCCCGGTCCAGCACCTCGGACACGTCCGGGTAGTTGCGTAGGCTCTTGGACATCTTCTGGCCGTCCGAGCCCAGCACGATGCCATGGCTGATCACGTTGCGGAAGGCGGGGCGGTCGAACAGCGCCGTGGACAGGATGTGCAGCATGTAGAACCAGCCGCGCGTCTGCCCGATGTACTCCACGATGAAGTCAGCCGGGTTGTGGGTGTTGAACCACGCCTCGTTCTGGAACGGGTAGTGGACCTGGCCGTAGGGCATGGAGCCGGAGTCGAACCAGACATCGAGCACGTCCTCCACGCGGCGCATGACGGACTGGCCCTCTTCCGGGGTGCGCGGGTCATCCGGGTTCGGCCGGGTCAGCTCGTCGATGAACGGGCGGTGCAGGTCAACCTGGCCGTCCTTGTTCAGCGGAAGCCGGCCGAAGTCGGCCTCGATCTCGGCGAGCGAGCCGTAAACGTCCGTGCGGGGGTATTCGGGGTCCGTGGACTGCCAGACGGGGATGGGGCTGCCCCAGTAGCGGTTGCGGCTGATGGACCAGTCGCGGGCGTTGGCGAGCCACTTGCCGAACTGGCCGTCCTTGACGTTCCCGGGGATCCAGTTGATCTCCTGGTTCAGTTCGGACATGCGGTCCCGGAACTTGGTGACTTCGACGTACCAGGAGGAGACGGCCCGGTAGATCAGGGGGTTGCGGCAGCGCCAGCAGTGCGGGTAGCTGTGCTCGTAGCTGGCCTGGCGGACCAGGCGGCCCTGGGCGCGCAGCACCTGGGTGATGGGCTTGTTGGCCTCGAAAACCTGCAGCCCGGCGATGTCGTGCAGGTCGCCATGGGCGAACAGGTGCAGGAACTTGGCGCCTTCGTCGACGGACAGGATGACCGGGATGCCGGCTTCCTCGCAGACCTTCTGGTCATCTTCACCGAAGGCGGGTGCCTGGTGGACGATGCCCGTACCGTCGGTGGTGGTGACGTAGTCGGCCACGAGGAACTGCCATGCGTTCTCGGTGCCGAACTTCTCGGTGTCGCTGAAATCGTGCCACAGCGGCTCGTAGCGGAGGCCCGCAAGCTCGGCGCCGGTGTGGGTGGACGTCACGGCGGCGGCAGCGGCAGCCACGCCGTCGGCACCGTCACCGTAGCCCAGGTCCTTGGCATAGGTGCCGAGCAGGTCGGCGGCGAGCAGGAAGCTGCCGGTGACAGGGGCATCAGCAGATGCTGCCTTGATGCCGTTGGGACCGGCGGGGAGCACGGCGTAGGTGATGTCGGGCCCGACGGCGAGCGCCAGGTTGGTGGGCAGCGTCCAGGGGGTGGTGGTCCAGGCGAGCGCCTGCACGCCGGCCAGCTGCCGGGAGAGCTCCGACTCCCCCGCCTTCACGGGGAACGTCACGGTGACCGTCTGGTCCTGGCGGTTCTTGTAGACGTCGTCATCCATGCGCAGCTCATGGTTGGACAGCGGGGTCTCGTCCTTCCAGCAGTACGGCAGGACCCTGTAGCCGTTGTACGTGAGGCCCTTCTCGTGCAGCTGCTTGAAGGCCCACAGCACAGACTCCATGTACTCGACATTGAGCGTCTTGTAGTCGTTGTCGAAGTCCACCCAGCGGGCCTGCCGGGTGACGTAGCTCTGCCACTCGTCGGCGTACTTCATGACTGAGGCCCGGCAGGCGTCGTTGAACTTGTCGATGCCCATGGCCTCGATCTGGGTCTTGTCCGTCATGCCCAGCTGTTTCATCGCTTCCAGCTCGGCGGGCAGGCCGTGGGTGTCCCAGCCGAAGCGGCGCTCGACGCGCTTGCCGCGCTGGGTCTGGTAGCGGCCCACCAGGTCCTTGGCGTAGCCGGTCAGCAGATGGCCATAGTGCGGCAGGCCGTTGGCAAAGGGAGGGCCGTCGTAGAAGACGAACTCGTTGCTGCCAGGGGTCCCGCCGGGAAGGTCCGCGCTGCGCTGGTCGATGCTCGCCTGGAAGGTGCCGTCCTCGTCCCAGTACTTGAGGATCCGCTCTTCGATCTCCGGAAACTTCACGGAGGCGGATACGCCTGAGGCGTTGGTGCCTGACGGTGCGGCAGAGGCCTTGGGGTAATAGGTCATCTCGACATCCTGGGTTGAGCTGGTGAACAAGTGGATCATTCAGGATGCGAGGACGGCCCGTGCACTGCCGGCCGGCTTTCACCGTCCAACGCACCGGTACCGCGGTACCACCTCACTTACCGGGACTGGGACCGCCCCTGGGGGCTGTTCCGGCACCGGCCGCTCAATTACTGCTGTGACGGGCTTACCCGTCCGGTTCTAGTTGCCCTGGCACGCGGAGGCGCACCGGGTGTTCTTCCGGAAGCTCGCCGGTGATGGCCGGGTCAAAGCTGTTGGTACAAGTCTAACGGCTGCGCTCGCGGACTCCCTAACCGGTCAGGCCCTGCAGAAAACCCGCCCGGCCCGGCAGTGCGGGCATCCTGCTCCCTTTCCTGCCTAGACTCGATGCCATGACCGCCCCCGCCGCCGGACCGGCCCAAAACGGCCCCGCCCGCCCACAACCTGCCGCGCTCCCACACGGCGCGCTCTTCGCGTGGCGGGTGCTGGCGCTGGCCGTTATGGTGCCGGTCGTGTCCCTGTCGGTCTTTCGGGCCGTGCCGGGGCAGTGGCCGACGCCGGTGGTCCAGCTGCTGTCCTTCACCCCATGGCTGGTGGTCCCGGCAGTTCTGGCGCTTGGCCTGGCGCTGGCAAGCCGCCGCACCTGGATCACCGTTGTGGCCGCACTCCTGCTGACCGCCCAACTGTTCTGGCTCTTCCCGCTGGACGCCGGCCGCGCAATTCCCGATGCCTCCCGTCCCAGCACCGAGCTCACGGCCATGAACATCAACTCACAGTTCGGCGAAGCGGATGCTGCGGAGGTCGTCCGGCTGGTCCGGGAGAACGGCGTGGAACTGCTCGCAGTCCAGGAACACACGCAGGGATTTGAGGACCGGCTGGCGGCCGAGGGGCTCGGAAGCCTGCTGCCCAACAGGGTCAGCAGCCCCACGGACGACGGCGCCGGCAGCGCACTGTATGCCGCCCACCCCATGGAGCCCGTGGGGCTCCTACCCGACACGCCATTTCAGATGCCGACGGTCCGCCTCACTGTTCAGGCCGCGGGCCGCACCAGCAGCGTGGAGGTCACCAACGTGCATGCGCTGCCCCCTGTGGACGTCCGGATCGCACAGTGGCGCAGCGACCTCGCGGCGCTGGGACGCCTGGCCCAGGACGGTCCGGTAGCCCAGAACGGTGCCGTGGTCCAGGACGGGTCCCGGGGCGGCACAACGGTGCCCGACGGTGCACCAGCCGTCAACCGCCTGCTCATTGGCGACTTCAATGCCACCTACGACCACTCCGAGTTCAGGGCGCTGCTCGACGGCGGCCCGGGCGCGAAGCTGGTGGACGTGGGGACCGCGGCCGGGCGGCGGCTGACCCCCACCTGGCCGATGGAAGGCGTGCCGCTGCCGGGCATTGCCATCGACCATCTCGTCACGAGCCCACAGATCGTGAACTCCGGCTACGCGGCGCACCGGGTCCTTGGAACCGACCATGCCGCGGTCCTGGCCACCCTGGGCATCCCGGCGGGAGACTAGCTTCGGCGGCAGTCCGTCAGGCCTGCTTGCGGATCAGCTTGTGGTTGGCGGCCTGCGCTACGGGCCGCATCACGATCTGGTCCAGGTTCACATGGTGCGGCGCGCAGACGGCGTATCGCACCACATCCGCCACGTCCTCGGCGGTCAGCGGCTTTTCCACGCCCTGGTAGACGTTTTGGGCCGCCTGCTCATCGCCCAGCCGCATGAGCGCGAATTCCTCGGTGCGCACCAGCCCCGGTGCCACTTCAATCACGCGGACGTTGTTTTCGGCCTCCTCCAGCCGCAGGGCGTTGGTCATGGCGTGCTGGGCGAACTTGGCTGCGTTATAGCCGGCGCCGCCCTCATAGGCCACGAGCCCGGCCGTGGAGGTCAGGTTCAGGACAGTACCTTCGCCGTGTTCGCGCAGCATCGGCAGGAAAGCACGGGTCAGTTTCATGGTGCCCAGGACGTTGACCCGGTACATCCACTCCCAGTCATCCGTCTGTGCCTGTCCCACGGGATCTGCGCCGCGGGCTCCACCGGCGATGTTGATCAGGGTGTCGATCCCGCCGCCGGCGGTCACTTCAGCCAGGAGCCTGGCGACGTCCGCGTCCTCGGCAATATCGGCAGGAACAGCGACGGCGCCAGTCTCGGCTGCCAGCGCAGCCAGCCGCTCCTGGCGCCGGGCCACGGCGTAGACGGTCCATCCCTCAGCCTTCAGTGCACGGACTGTTGCCTCACCAATGCCGGTGCTCGCACCGGTTACTACAGCTGCCTTAACGTTCGATGCCTCAGTCATGGCACCACCCTAACGGCATTCGGGGAACGTCTCAGCGCTGCCGTGACTGCAGGAACTCCAGCAGCACCCGGGCATGGTTCACTTCCGGATCCCTGGCGCCGTACAGCAGGGTCACCTTGCCGTCCCGCGCCGCCAGGTCCAGCAACTGCCCCACCGCGGGGTTCTGTTCCAGTTCCGCTTCATACTGTTCCCGGAAGTCGGCGAAGCGCTCCTGCATGTGGGCGAATTCCCGCCGCAGGGGCGGGGACGGCGCGATCTCCTTGAGCCACAGCTCAAGGGCCGCACGCTCCTTGCTGACCCCGCGCGGCCAAAGCCTGTCCACCAAAACCCGGCAGCCGTCGTCGTCCGCGGGTTCGTCATAGATCCGCTTGGTCGCGAAGCGACCGTGTGCCTTGCCCATACCGGGCATGCTACTGCAGGGGCCACGGACACCGCCGCTGCAAGAACCAGGCGGCGGCCATGAAACAATTGCTCCATGGCTCAAGCAAATCAGGGTACAGACACGCCCACCACCGCCCCTATCAACGTTCCGGACAAGCCCGCCCTCGAAGGGCTCGAAGCTGCCCTGACGCAGCGCTGGCTCGAGGAAGGGACCTACAGGTTCAACCCGGACACCACCCGGGAGCAGGTCTACTCGATCGACACTCCCCCGCCGACTGCATCCGGTTCCCTGCACGTGGGCCACATGTTCTCCTTCACGCAGACGGACGTCCAGGCCCGTTACATGCGCATGACCGGCAAGAACGTCTTCTACCCGATGGGCTGGGACGACAACGGCCTCCCCACTGAGCGCCGCGTCCAGAACTACTACGGTGTCCGCTGCGACCCTGCCATCCCGTACAACCCGGATTACCAGCCGCCGGCACAGCCAGCGAAGAACCAGCGGGATTTCGACGTCGTCTCCCGGCAGAACTTCATCGAGCTCTGCGAGGAACTCGCCGTCGAGGACGAGAAGGTCTTCGAGAACCTGTTCCAGACTCTCGGCCTGTCCGTCGACTGGAACCTCACCTACCGCACGATTGACGACACCTCCCGTGCCGTGTCCCAGCGCGCATTCCTTGCCAACCTGGCCGCGGGTGACGCCTACATGGCCGAAGCCCCCACGCTGTGGGACGTCACGTTCCGCACGGCCGTGGCCCAGGCCGAACTCGAGGACCGTGAGGTGCCGGGCGCTTACTACCGCTACCCGTTCTTCACCGCCGACGGCGAGAAGATCTTCGTGGAGACCACGCGTCCCGAGCTCCTGGCCGCGTGTGCCGCGCTGGTGGCGAACCCCGACGACGAGCGCTACCAGCCGCTGTTCGGCAAGACCGTGAAGTCCCCGATCTTCGATGTCGAACTGGAAGTCAAGGCCCACCCGCTGGCCAAGGCGGACAAGGGCTCGGGCATCGCGATGGTCTGTACCTTCGGCGACCTGACCGACGTCACCTGGTGGCGCGAACTCCAGCTGCCCACCCGCGCCATCGTGGGACGCGACGGCCGCATCCTCGCCGAGACGCCGGACTGGATCACCACCGACGCCGGCCGCGAGGCGTACGCAGCCATCGCCGGAAAGACCGTCTTCTCCGCGAAGGAAGCCGTGGTGGAGCTCCTCACCGCGGCCAACCTGCTGGATGGCGAGCCCAAGAAGATCACTCACCCGGTGAACTTCTTCGAAAAGGGCGACAAGCCGCTCGAGGTTGTCACCTCCCGCCAGTGGTACATCCGCAACGGCGGCCGCGACGAGGACCGCCGCGGGCGCCTGATTGCCCGCGGGCACGAGATCGATTTCCACCCGTCCTTCATGCGTTCCCGGTACGAGAACTGGATTGCCGGCCTCAACGGTGACTGGCTGGTCTCCCGCCAGCGGTTCTTCGGCGTGCCGATCCCAGTCTGGTACCCGCTGGACGCCCAAGGCAACCCGGACTACGACGCCCCCATCCTGCCTTCCGACAAGCAGTTGCCGGTGGACCCTGCCGCGGATGCGGCGCCTGGCTTCGACGAGTCCCAGCGCGACCAGCCCAACGGGTTCACGGGCGACGCCGATGTGCTGGACACGTGGGCCACGTCCTCCCTGACGCCGCAGATCGTGGGCGGCTGGAGCCGGGACGAGGACCTGTTCAGCAAGGTTTATCCGTTCGACCTCCGCCCCCAGGGCCACGACATCATCCGGACCTGGCTGTTCTCCTCGGCAGTCCGTGCGGATGCCCTGCAGAACTGCGCCCCGTGGAAGCATGCCGCCATTTCCGGCTGGATCCTGGACCCGGACCGTAAGAAGATGTCCAAGTCCAAGGGCAACGTCGTTGTGCCGACCGATGTCCTGAACGAGTACGGCTCCGACGCCGTGCGGTACTGGGCGGCTTCCGCCAAGCTGGGCGCCGATACGGCCTACGAGATCGCGCAGATGAAGATTGGCCGCCGCCTGGCCATCAAACTGCTGAACGCCTCGAAGTTCGTGCTGAACCTTGGCGCCACGGAGAACTCCGTGGTCTCCACGGACCTGTCCGTGCTGACCAATCCCCTGGACCGGGCGCTCCTGGCCCAGCTCTCGGATGTGGTGGCGCAAGCCACCAAGGCGTTCGACAACTACGACTACGCCCGGGCACTGCAGATCACCGAGAGCTTCTTCTGGCAGTTCACGGACGATTATGTGGAGCTCATCAAGGACCGTGCCTACGGGGCCGCCGGCGAAACCGAGCAGGCCTCCGTGCTGGCCGCACTGGCCACAGCCCTGGACTCGCTGCTCCGCCTCTTCGCCCCCTTCCTGCCCTTCGCTACGGAGGAAGTGTGGAGCTGGTGGCGCACGGGGTCCGTGCACCGGGCCGCGTGGCCGTCTGCGTTGCAGATTGCCGACGGCGACACCGCCATGCTGGGGACAGTGGGCGTTGCGCTCAGCGGCATCCGCAAGGCCAAGTCCGAGGCCAAGGTCAAGCAGCGCACCGAGGTGCTCACCGCGACGATTACGGCCACCGCCCCGCTCGTGGCCCAACTCCGGGCAGGCCTCAATGACCTGAAGGCTGCGGCGAACGCCCAGGAAATCGCGCTGGAGACCGGCGAGGGAGAGCTCACCGTCAGCGACGTCGTGCTCGTTCCCGCCGAGGAGAACGCGCCGGCCTGATTGGCACCCTGACAACAGTAAAGCGACAACAGTAAAGCCCCATCAGCGTCCGGCTGGTGGGGCTTCTGTTTTCGGAAACACTTCTGGGGCAAACCTTTTGACGGCAAACCTGCTTTAAGGCCCACCTGTTTTAGGGCAAAGGGGAAGCCCCATCAGCTTTTTGCGGTTGGTGGGGCTTCGACTTTTCGGCTGTCTGGTGACATCTTTGACAGTCTGGCAAGATCCTCAGAATTTTCAGGTCTTCCTACCTTGTCACTGGTAGCCTGCTTCTAACTTTGCCGAAGGCTGCGTTAGATGCATGTCACTGAATCTTTGGTTCTTGCGTCCCTCTTCTTTCGAAGTGGGTAACAACTATTCTTGTCCCCTGCTTTCGGATGCGCAAGGGCCCCGGGAGAACTACTCTGATGTAGTTCTCCCGGCGCCCACAGCACCGGAAACGCCCGGGGACAGCTCTAGGTAAAGGCCGGGCTTTCCGTCCGGCTGCGCTTGATCTCGAAAAAGTGCGGGTAGGACGCCAGGGTGATGGTGGCATCCCACAGGCGGCCGGCTTCCTCGCCCCGCGGAATGCGCGTCAGCACCGGGCCAAAGAACGCGGTGCCGTTGAAGGCGACCACGGGGGTCCCGACGTCCTGGCCCACCAGCGAAATCCCCTGCTCGTGGCTGGCGCGGAGCTGGGGGTCGAAGGCATCGGACTCCGCTGCCTGCGCGAGTTCGGCAGGAAGTCCGCACTCAGCGAGGGCCTTGCTGATGACGATCGAAAAGTCCTTCTCGCCGCCGTCGTGGATCTGCGTACCCATGGCGTCGTACAGCGGCTTGACCACCTGGTCGCCGTGCTGTTCCTGGGCGGCGATGATCACGCGGACCGGGCCCCACCCCTTGTCCATGGCTTCACGGTACTTGGGGTCCAGCTCACGGCCTTCGTTGAGCACGGAAAGGCTCATGACGTGCCAGTCGGTGGTGATGTCGCGGACACCTTCCACCTCCCCGATCCAGCGCGAGGTGATCCAGGCGAAAGGGCACAGGGGGTCGAACCAGAAGTCTGCCTTGTTCGGGAGGGTCTCAGTCATGGATGAATTCCTTCACTGTTCGTGGCGGCAAGGCTGTTCGCCGTGATCCGGCATCAGCGCGCGCGGATGCCATCACGTGAGGTCAGCGGGGACGGCGCGCGACAGGCGCGCCGTTAAGGACAGCGGGTAACTACGCGGATTTATTCCGCCGTTTGGCCACGACGTCGTGCGCGATCATGGTGGGCTGTGCCTTCTTGGCTACGACGTCCGCCGTGATGACCACGCTGGCAATGTCGTCGCGGCTGGGAAGATCGAACATCACCGGGAGGAGGACTTCCTCCATGATGGCGCGGAGCCCGCGGGCGCCGGTCCCCCGCTCGAGTGCCTGGTCCGCGATGAGTTCCAGGGCGGCGTCATCGAACACGAGCTCCACGCCGTCCAGCTGGAACATTTTCTGGTACTGCTTGACCAGCGCGTTCTTGGGGGTGGAGAGGATCTGGATCAGTGCCGGCCTGTCCAGGTTCGAGACCGTGGTGATTACCGGGAGGCGTCCGATGAATTCGGGGATGAGGCCGAACTTCAGCAGATCCTCCGGCATGACCTCGCCGTAGGAGTCGGTGTTGTTCTTGACCTCGTTCAGCGGCGCGCCGAACCCGATGCCCTTGCGCCCGGACCGTGAACCGATGATCTCCTCGAGTCCGGCAAAGGCGCCGGCCACGATGAACAGCACGTTGGTGGTGTCGATCTGGATGAATTCCTGGTGCGGGTGCTTGCGTCCGCCCTGCGGCGGCACGGAGGCCACGGTGCCTTCGAGGATCTTGAGCAGTGCCTGCTGCACGCCCTCACCCGAAACGTCGCGGGTGATGGACGGGTTCTCGCTCTTGCGCGAGATCTTGTCGATCTCGTCGATGTAGATGATGCCCTGCTCGGCCTTCTTGACGTCATAGTCCGCCGCCTGAATGAGCTTCAGCAGGATGTTTTCGACGTCCTCGCCGACGTACCCGGCTTCGGTCAGGGCGGTCGCATCGGCGACCGCGAACGGGACGTTGAGCCGGCGGGCGAGGGTCTGTGCGAGGTAGGTCTTGCCGCAGCCGGTGGGACCGATGAGGAGGATGTTGGACTTGGCGATCTCGACGTCGTCGTGGTGGACGCCGTCCGCGAGGCTGCCGCTCTTGGGGGCATGCCCGGCCTGGATCCGCTTGTAGTGGTTGTAGACCGCGACGGCGAGGGACCGTTTGGCGGGTTCCTGCCCAATGACGTACTCCTGCAGGAAGTCAAAGATTTCGCGGGGCTTGGGGAGTTCAAAACTGCCCAGATCGGCTACTTCGGCGAGCTCCTCTTCAATGATCTCGTTGCAGAGTTCAATGCACTCATCGCAGATATAGACGCCGGGCCCGGCAATGAGCTTGCGCACCTGCTTCTGGCTCTTTCCGCAGAAAGAGCACTTGAGCAGATCCGTACTCTCGCCAATCCGAGCCATATGTGAACCCCTTAGTATCTTGCTGCGAGTGCAGCTTTGCACCGGTTGTTTGAGTCCCGGCCATCCTCTCGCAGTCTGGCCGTGATTACATCCACTCTAGGTTACATTCGGCCCGAGAGGTGGAAACAAGACGCCGGTGCGGTTCAAAAAATCTGAACCGCACCGGCGTCTTGGTCAGCCGCTGCTATCTGGCAATCGCCTGCGGCTTGATCTTGCGCGAATCCAGCACCTGGTCGATCAGGCCGTAAGTCTGGGCCTCGGCCGCGGTGAGGATCTTGTCCCGCTCAATGTCATTGTTGACCTGCTCAGGGGTCCGGCCGGAGTGCTTGGCCAGGGTGTCCTCCAGCCAGGAGCGCATCCGCATGACCTCGGCCGCCTGGATTTCCAAGTCGGAGGCCTGGCCGCCCTGGCCGCCGGACAGCGAGGGCTGGTGGATCAGCACGCGGGCGTTCGGCAGGGCAAGCCGCTTTCCGGGCGTTCCGGCTGCAAGCAGCACCGCGGCGGCACTGGCCGCCTGGCCAAGGCAGACGGTCTGGATCTCCGGTCGGATGTACGTCATGGTGTCGTAGATCGCGGTCATGGCGGTGAAGGAACCGCCCGGGGAGTTGATGTAGAGGGTGATGTCGCGGTCCGGGTCCGTGGATTCCAGCACCAGCAGCTGCGCCATGACGTCGTCGGCCGAAGCGTCATCAACCTGGACGCCGAGGAAGATGATCCGGTCCTCGAACAGCTTGGTGTACGGATCCTGGCGCTTGAAGCCATACGGCGTGCGCTCTTCGAATTGGGGCAGCACATAGCGGCTGGTCGGCAGGTTGCCGGCAGTCGAGCCGAAATTGTAGTTCATGTTCTTTACTCCTGGATTCAGTTCGCTCTGCGTGCCGGTTTAGTTCTGAGCCGTTCCGCCGCCGCCAGCTACCGAGCCGGCGTGCGCGGAGATCTTATCGAAGAAGCCGTATTCGAGTGCTTCGGTTGCGGTGAACCATTTGTCGCGGTCGTTGTCCCTGAGGATCGTGTCCACCGTCTGGCCGGTCTGGTCGGCTGTCAGCTCAGCCATGACCTTCTTCATGTGCAGGATGAGCTCCGCCTGGATCTTGATGTCGGAGGCGGTTCCGCCGATGCCGCCCGAGGGCTGGTGCATCAGGATGCGGGCGTTCGGGGTGGCGTACCGCTTGCCCTTGGTCCCGGAGGACAGCAGGAACTGGCCCATGGAGGCAGCAAGCCCGGTGGCGACGGTGACGACGTCGTTGGGGATGAACTGCATGGTGTCGTAGATCGCCATGCCGGCCGTCACAGAACCGCCGGGAGAGTTGATGTAAAGATAGATGTCCTTGTTCGGGTCCTCTGCAGACAGGAGCAGCAGCTGCGAGCAGATGGCGTTCGCGTTTTCATCGCGGACCTCGGAGCCAAGCCAGATGATGCGCTCTTTCAGCAGTCGGTTGTAGATGTAGTTGTCCTGGGCTGCCGGATCGACAGTTGCCATGCGGGGCGCCCCTGCTTGCTGTGACATTTGTACTTACCTCTCGCTGGTGACGGTGACATCACTGAACTTCACTACTTGGACACTAACCGCTTTCGCAGCCGTTTTGTTCGCCGAAATCGCGCTGTTCGCTGACGGCGCACGATCGCCCGGGCCCGCTGCTGCGGCGTCACTGGCTGTCCGGCGGAGTTAAACGAAGCAGCCCCCGGATCAACGGATCCGGGGGCTGCCCTCACGCTGTCAGAGCGCAGCTGCTGGGACGCGGCAGCGGTTAGAACTTCGCGGCTGCGGGATCGTCGCTGGGGGTGACCTCGGCTGCCTCTTCGGCGGCTTCGCCCTCGGCGGCCGTAGCCTCGTCCTGGCCTGCAGGGCGGACGAAATCGCTCAGGTCAACCTTGTTGCCTTCGGAGTCCGTGACCTCGGCCTGGCCGAGGACGACTGCCAGTGCCTTGCGGCGGCGGACCTCGGAAACCATCATGGGGACCTGGCCGCTCTGATCGATGATCTGGGCGAACTGGTTCGGGTCCATGCCGTACTGGCTGGCCGTGGTGACGATGTAGTCGATCAGCTCGTTCTGGCTGACGCCCACTTCTTCCTTCTCGGCGATGGCGTCGAGGATGATTTCGTTCTGGAAGGCGCGCTCGGTGTTGGCCTTGACCTCGGCACGGTGCTCCTCGGTGTCGTGCTCACCTTCACCGTGGGAGTTCTCGGCCTTGAAGTGCTGCTCGATCTGCTCTTCGACGACGGAGTCCGGAACCGGAACCTCGACGAGTTCGACGAGCTTGTCCAGGACCTTGTCGCGGGCTTCGACGCCCTGCTCCACGATCTTGGAGTCGGCGGCCTGCTTGGCGAGGTCCTCGCGCAGTTCGGCGAGGGTGTCGAACTCGGATGCCAGCTGGGCAAAGTCGTCGTTGGCCTCGGGAAGCTCGCGCTCCTTGACGGACTTGACCACGACCTTGACCTGGGCTGCTTCACCGGCGTGGTCGCCGCCCACGAGGGTGGTGTCGAAGATGGCGTCTTCGTCGGCGCTGAGTCCGGTGACTGCCTCGTCCATGCCTTCGAGCATGGTTCCGGCACCGACCTGGTAGGACAGGCCCGAAGCGGAGTCCACCTCGGCGCCGTCGATGGTCGCGGTGATGTCGATGGTGAGGAAGTCGCCGTCGGCTGCCGGGCGGTCCACGGACTTCAGGGTGCCGAAGCGGCCGCGCAGCTCATCCAGTGCCTTGTCGACGTCGGCGTCGGAGGACTCGGCAGCGGCGACCTCAACCTTGATGCCGGAGTAGTCCGGCAGTTCGATCTCCGGGCGGACGTCGACCTCGGCGTGGAACTTGAGTTCGCCGTCGGTTGCGGACGGGTCCGGAACCTCGGTGATCTCAACCTCCGGACGGCTCAGCGGACGGATGCCTGATTCCTGGACGGCAGCCTGGTACCAGCCGTTGAGGCCCTCGTTGATGGCCGTCTCCAGCACGTAGCCGCGGCCGACGCGCTGATCGATCAGCTTGGAGGGAACCTTGCCCTTGCGGAAGCCAGGGACCGAGATCTGCGAAGCAACGGTCTTGTATGCCTCGTCGATGCTGGGCTTCAATTCCTCAAAGGGGACCTCAACATTGAGCTTGACCCGCGTGGGGGTGAGGTTCTCGACAGCGCTCTTCACGGTCTAAGTACTCCTGGTTTTGTTGGATGGGGTTCTGCAAACGCGATTCTCTGCCCAGGCCATCGGCCAGGGCCACAGAGTCGGGGTGACAGGATTTGAACCTGCGACTTCCTGCTCCCAAAGCAGGTGCTCTAGCCAAGCTGAGCTACACCCCGTAATGCACAGGACAGTCTACGTTCATACCTGCCGGCTTTGCACATTTGACACCGGGGGCATGAATTGGGTTTAGTTATATGCGGCTTGAACAGCCATCCCGAAGATCTGCGGTGGAAACACCGCCTTCTTCCGGGGACGTAGCTTAATGGTAAAGCCTCAGTCTTCCAAACTGATTACGCGGGTTCGATTCCCGTCGTCCCCTCCACGAAGGGCCCCTCTGATGAGGGGCCCTTTATTCGTGTCCAGGCCTAAACCTATGCCGGGCTTAGTCAGACTGCTGCCTGATTAAGCCCGCTTGGCGCGCTGGCACGTGGGGCACCAGTAGAGTTTGCGGGCAGCGTGCTCTGCCAGCGCCACGGCAGTGCCGCACACCCTGCACGGTTGGCCGTGCCGGCGGTAGACAAAGTGCGCTTCCTCGTTGGGCGGCAGCGTAGCCGGGTCACTCCAGTACCCCGCCGTCGTGGTGATGATCCGACCGTCGCGGACGCCGTCGGCCATGACCGCAGCCGTGTCGTCCCAGACCCGCCCGGCAGCGGAGGCTGAGAGCGACCGGCCCGGAAGCAGCGGATCGATGCCCTGGCGGAAGAGCACTTCAGCCCGGTACACGTTGCCGACGCCGGCAATTACCTTTTGATCCATCAGCAGTGACGCCAGCGGCGTGCTGCGCGCCGTAAGCCGCTGGATGAAGATTTCGCGGGCGCCTTGCGCATCGTGCAGTGGATCCGGTCCCAGCCGCCGGAGGACCGCCTCGGCCTCAGCTTCGGTGATGGCTGCACAGGTCGTGGCGCCGCGTAAATCGGCCCAGCCGTGGTCGGAGGCCAGCCGCACCCGCACGGCGCCGACCGGCTCCGGAGGGCCGGCGTAGCCTGGCGTGCCGCCGTCGGCCCCGGCGTCAGCCGGCACCTCCCGCTCCCCAACCCTGCGCGGGGCACCGATGCTTGACGCGCCGCGGAACTCGCTGTCGCCGCCGAAGTCCCAGGCGCCATACAGGCCCAGATGGACGTGGAGGACTACCCCGTGCTCAAAATGCAGGAACAGATGCTTGCCGTGCGCCTCCGCGCGCACCACCGAGCGGCCGTCCAGCACGGCTGCACCTGCAGCGAAACGGCCCTGGGGGCTGGAGACGGCCAGCCGCCGGCCGGCAAAGACGTCCCGGAACTGCCGGGCCAGCCGGTGGATGGAATGCCCTTCGGGCACTACTCGACGACCTCGCCCGTGTTTTCGTAGGTTGCGATTTTTCCGATCCGGCGGATGTGACGCTCATCGTTGCTGAAAGGCTCCTGCAGGAACGCCTCGATGAGGGCGGTGGCCTCGTCGACGCTGTGCTGCCGGCCGCCTACAGCCACCACGTTGGCATCGTTGTGCTGCCGGGCCAGGGTTGCGGTGGAGTGGTTCCAGGCGAGTGCCGCACGGACACCCTTGACCTTGTTGGCCGCGATCTGCTCGCCGTTCCCCGAGCCGCCCAGCACGATGCCCAAGGCGTGCACGCCGGCCTGCTGGTCCGCCACGACGGCGAGTGCCGCGTTGATGCAGAAGGACGGGTAGTCATCCAGGGCGTCGTATTCCTTGGGCCCGTGGTCCACGACGTCATAGCCCTTGGCCGACAGGTGGCTGACCAGGTGGGCGCTAAGTTCCATGCCGGCGTGGTCGGTGGCGATGTGGACCCGCGGAAATGCAGGAGTTGTGGTCACGGGGGGCTTCCGTTCAGTCGTGAGCACCGGGGCGCAGCCGGGCTGTACAGGGCAATTTAACTCGGGGCAAGAATAAACACAGGGAAAAATCAACAGCTCCCAGAGTACTAGGTGGCACTCCGGTCATGACGCGCGGGTTACGCGTCTGTGTCCCCTTGGAGCGGCGGACGGCCTTCCCGCCGTGCCCGCGCGGCAACGCGCGTCAGCAGGTCGGCGAGGCGTGCCGCAGCGTCGGGGTTCCCGCCGCTGACCGCGAGCCGGTGGCCGTCGGTTTTCCGGACGACGACGGCGGGGCCGCTGCTTACAAGCACGGCTGCAGTTCCGCCGTGGTTGCGGTAGCCCCAGCCGCCATAGTCAGCGGCGCGGACATCCGCCGGAGCGGCAGCGGAGATGGCCTCGGCGGGGACATCCACCACGCGCAGTATCCCGGCAACGAAAACGCGCAGCCCGCTGCGGTCCGCTGTGACTCGGGCGAAGAGAAAGGCAGCGCCGACGATGGCCGCGGCAACCAGCAGGACACCGAGCCAGGGGACGGCGATGGAAATGAGGGAGGCCGGAAACAGGCTGGCGACGCCGATCATGACGAAGACCGAGCTGCGGGCGTGGACCCACATCCTGATCGAATCAGTGGCCAGTTCGGGGTCAAGTTCCAGCTCCAGGGCCCGCTGCAGCGCCTGGTCGTCCTCCGGAGTCCACTGCTGGTCCGCTTTGAAGACGAATCCCATGATGACGCCGAGCGAGAGGGCGGCGCCGCTGCCCGTGGCCAGAACGATCATGTCCACATGTGAGTCCCGGGCGTCGGCCACCCCCGCCTGCCCCACAAGGCCCGCGGCCAGCACGGTGGTCACAAACAGGCTCACCGTCAGGCCGGCACCCATCATGATGCGGCGCATCACCGTGGGCCTGGAAAGGGGCACGGCCTGCAGTAGCACCAGCCAGCCGACGGCGACGATCAGGGCAGCCCCGGCGCCCACGTAGGCGGCAAACGGCGCAAAGCTGGCGCCGCCGCCGCCGTCCCAGCGGACGGCCAGGGGGTCCGGCAGGTCAGGCTGCAGCAACATGGCGCTGAGGGCGAAGGCTGCAGCGAGCAGTACGGGAAACCCGATTGCGAAGCGCAGCGCCTTGGTGTCCACCGAATCGAGGAACTTTCCCATGCCTTAACGCTACCCCTGCGGCGTCGCCGGCGGGACCGGAGAGGTGATCCACGCAACTTGCCAAAGACCCGCTGAATGAAAGAATGACTTCACAGTAATACCCACCACTCTCCGGAGGCACAACCTTGCCAGGTATGAACTTGACGCGCGCCGAAGCCCGCGAACGCGCCGCACTGATCTCCGTCGATTCGTACGACGTCAGCCTGGACCTGACCAGGGGCGAGAAAGTCTTCGGTGCCACCACCACCGTAAAGTTCAGCGCCGCGCCCGGGTCCTCCAGCTTCATCGACGCCGTAACCGACGCCGTGCACAGCGTGACGCTCAACGGCCGGGAACTGGACCCCGCGGAGGTCTCCGACGGCGTCCGCATCCAGTTGCCGGACCTGGCAGGTCAGAACGAACTCACCGTGGTGGCGGACACGCCCTACATGAACACGGGCGAGGGGCTGCACCGTTTCGTTGATCCGGTGGACGGCGAGGTGTACCTGTACACGCAGTTCGAGGTGCCGGACTCCCGCCGCATGTTTGCCGTCTTCGAGCAGCCGGACCTCAAGGCCACGTTCAAGTTCACCGTCACGGCGCCGTCGCACTGGGATGTCATATCCAACTCCCCCACACCGGCGCCTGTGGCAACGTCCCCGGGAGCTGACGGCCGCGCCCGTACCGTCTGGGAGTTTGCACCGACGCCGAGGCTCTCTTCCTACGTCACCGCCCTGATTGCGGGACCCTACCAGTCGGTGCGCAGCGACGTTATCGGCTCGGACGGCCGCGTCATTCCGCTGGGCGTGTTCGCCCGGAAGTCCCTGATGCAGTACCTGGACGCCGACAACATTTTTGAACTCACCCGCCAGGGGTTCGAGTTCTTCGAGGCGCAGTTCGGCTGCCCGTATCCCTTTGAAAAGTACGACCAGCTGTTCGTGCCCGAATTCAATGCCGGCGCCATGGAAAACGCCGGGGCAGTGACCATCCTGGAAGGGTATGTCTTCCGCGGAAAGGTCCCCGAAGCCCAGGTGGAACGGCGCGCCATCACCGTGCTGCACGAGCTGGCGCACATGTGGTTCGGCGACCTCGTGACCATGCGCTGGTGGAACGACCTCTGGCTGAATGAATCCTTCGCCGAATACATGTCCCACCTGGCCGCCGTGGAAAACACCAAATTCCAGAGTGCCTGGACCACGTTCGCCTCGGTCGAAAAGTCCTGGGCCTACCGCCAGGACCAGCTACCCACCACGCACCCCATCTTCGCCGAGATCAACGATCTCCAGGATGTGGAGGTCAACTTCGACGGCATCACCTACGCCAAGGGCGCGTCCGTGCTGCGCCAGCTCGTGGCATGGGTGGGCCCGGAGCAGTTCATGGCCGGTGTCCGTGAGTACTTCGCCAAGCACGCGTGGAGCAACACCGAGCTGGGCGACCTCATGATCGAACTGGAAAAGGCCAGCGGACGTGACTTGGACCAGTGGGGACGCCTCTGGCTGGAAACGGCCGGAGTGAACACCCTGCAGCCCGAACTGGCTGTGGACCCGGACGGAACGATCACCGGCTTCGGCATTCGGCAGTCCGCCGTCGCCGAGCAGCCGACCCTGCGCCCGCACCGCCTCGCCGTCGGGTTCTACGACGTCACGGACGAGGGAAAGCTGGAGCGCACACACCGTGAGGAGCTCGACGTCGACGGGGAGCACACGGACGTTCCGGCATTGGTGGGACTGCGCCAGCCTGACCTTGTCCTCCTCAACGACGACGACCTCGCGTACGCCAAGGTCCGGCTGGATGAGAGGTCGCTGGCCACGGCCAAGGCGCATCTGAAAGACTTCAGGGAGAGCTTGCCCCGCACGCTGGTGTGGGGATCAGCCTGGGACGCCGCCCGCGACGGCGAGACCCCGGCCCGTGGCTACGTGGACCTGATCCTGGCGAACATCGCCGCCGAAAGCGATTCCTCGGTGATCCTGGTCCAGCTGCGGCAGCTGGCCACGACGCTGACGTTCTACGTTGCAGAGGAACACCGTGAAGCCACGATTGTGGCGGCGGGCGACCGGCTGTGGGACCTCGCCTCGGCCGTGCCGGGTGGCTCGGATGCGCAGTTGCAGTTCATCAAGTCCTACGCCCTGCTGGCCCGGAGCGGGCAGCAGCTGGACAATGTGGCCGGGCTGCTGGACGGCTCCCTCACGCTGGGCGGCCTGACGGTGGACCAGGACCTGCGCTGGGAACTGGTGGCCTCCCTCGTGGTGGGCGGACGGATGGGCCAGGAGCAGATCGACGCCGAACTGGCTCGGGACAACACCTCCAGCGGGCAGAATGCGGCCGCCCTGGCGCAGGCGGCCATCCCCACGCCGGAGGCCAAGGCCGCCGCGTGGGAGTCGATCGTCGTCAAGGGCGAGCTGTCCAACGCCATTCAGGCCTCCGCCGTCGCCGGATTCACGCGTGTGCTGGACACCCGCCTGCTGGAGCCGTACGCGGAGAAGTACTTCGAGGCGGTTCCCGGAATCGTCGCAGAGCGGACCCACGCGCTTGCCCAGCAGATCGTCGTCGGACTTTACCCGGCGCAGCTGACCACCCAGGAGACCGTGGACCGGACAGACGCCTTCCTGGCAGCGCTCCCAGAGGAAAGCGCGGCCCTGCGTCGCATGATGCTGGAAAACCGCGACGGCGTGGCCCGCGCCCTGCGGGCACGCGCAGCTGACGTCTAGGAACGACGTCTACACTGGCGGCATGGCCCTCGACGAGCATCATTATTCGCTGACTGTCCGCTGGACCGGCAACCGCGGCAGCGGAACGTCCTCGTATCGGGAATACTCCCGGGACCATGACGTCGAGATTCCGGGGCTGCCGGTCCTCAAAGGCTCGGCCGATCCGACGTTCCATGGCGACCGGTCGCGGTACAACCCGGAGCAGCTCCTGCTCACGGCCCTAGCGCAGTGCCACATGCTGTCCTTCCTGCATGTGGCGGTGCGGCACGGAGTCGTTGTCCTGTCCTATGAGGACCACGCCGGCGGACTGATGCGCCTCAACCGTGACGGCAGCGGCCAGTTCGAAACCGTGACCCTCCGCCCCCACGTGACGGTGGCCGACCCGGTCCACGTCGCGCTTGCCGAGCAGATGCACCGCGAGGCCAATGCGGTGTGTTTCATCGCCCGCAGCGTAAATTTCCCCGTGGTGCACGTCCCCGTTACCACAACCGCTGAAGGCGAACCACCGGCTCAGTCCGGCTAGGCTTAATAGGGAACATCCCAGCCGCCGCGGCAACGCCGGCGGAACCGCCGGCCGCGCCGGACAGCAACTGGCTGGAAAGTAACTGGCTGGAAAGTACAAGGAGCCTCCCTACTGATGTACAGCATGTTTACAACGCCTACGGCGTCGCTTGAACCCGCGGGGTTAAACGTCCCAGGAATAGCGATCAGCCTCGGGGCAGGCATTCTCCTGTGGCTGTTGGCAACCTACCTGATCTCCCGGATCACCAAGCGGGTTGCCACCGGAACAACACTGTTCAAGAAGCCACACTTCCGGTGGGTCGCCCCCGCCCTGCGTGCCCTGGACCATGAACGCCGTGTCCAGCGGGCCAGGACCATCGGCTCGCTGCTGAACAGCCTGGTGGGCGTGGTCCTCGCCGTCATCACCAGCATCTACGTGCTGAAGAACCTGGACGTGGACGTCGCGCCGCTGCTGACCAGCGTCGGTATCCTCGGTATCGCCATCGGTTTCGGCGCCCAGCAGCTCATCCGCGACTTCCTGGCCGGCATCTTCATCACCATCGAGGACCAGTACGGCATCGGGGACATCATCGAGACCAGCGAAGTGGTTGGCGTCGTGGAGTCCATCGGGCTCAGGATCACCCGGGTCCGGGACGAAAACGGGGCAATCTGGTACCTGCGGAACGGTGAAATCCTGCGCGTGGGCAACCGGTCGCAGGGCAATTATGTGCCGCCAGCAGAGGAGCCTGACGCCGGGCCGCTTGAGGCCGAGGCACAGCACGGACCGCAGCAGAAGGCCGGAGAGTAGCCATGACCCTCCCAACGCCCTCGGAACCCAACGCGCCCCGGCAGCTGATGCGCAACGATCCGTTCAGCCAGCCGGGCTACACGGACAACTTCTATGACGCCGTGGGCGGCCACGAGACGTTCGTGAAGCTGATCGACGTGTTTTACGACGGCGTGGCTACCGACCCGCTGCTGCGGCCGATGTACCCGGAAGAGGACCTGGAGCCGGCCAAGCGGCGGTTCCTGATGTTCCTCGAACAGTATTGGGGCGGACCCACCACCTATGGCGAGGAGCGCGGCCATCCCCGGCTGCGCATGCGCCACATGCCGTTCCAGGTGACGCCGGAGGCGAAGGACCGCTGGCTGCACCACATGCGCGCGGCCGTGGACTCGCTGGAACTGCCGCCGCTGTACGAGGGCACCCTGTGGGACTACATGGAGCGGGCTGCGCTTTCCATGGTCAACAGCCCGTCGTCGGGGGCCTAGGTTCCCGCAGGCTCCCGCCGATGCCGCTGACGGCCCGTGCCAGGTCCCTGCCCGTGCCACTGCTAGAGCAGGCCGGCACCTGTCCGGGCAAGGACGTGCCCGCGACTGCCGCTGAGGCGGAACCAGCGCCCTGCCCGGAAGAGCTGCTGGTCACCGCTGCCCAGGAAGCCGAGCGTGAGGGCGGCAAACGCCGCGCCCGCCGGAAGCCCGGAGCGCCCCTCCAGTTCACGTCCCCAGACTGCCGCGCGGGCGTTGTTGACGATGTGGGCGCCTGGATTGTCCGGCATGATTCCCGCGACCTCGGTGATGCCGGCCTCGGCGGCATCGCGCAGCTCGGAGTCCGGAACGGACCCGATCAGCTCCCAGCCTCCCCGCGGTGCTCCCACGCCGGCCCAGGATTCAGTGACGGTCGACGGCGGGACCGGCAGCTCGGCGTCGTTCTCCCCCGCGCGGGCGAGCCGGTCGAGGACGGCCGCCAGCGGCACCGTCACATCCGTAGTGGATGGCTCTGCGAGGCCCATGGTTCGCAGACCGAGGATCGTTGGCGTGGACTCGCCCAGGATCCTGGGCCGGAGCACGCAGACATACGCGGCCAGGACCGGACCTGCGGCCTGGAGGCGGATGGCGCCGTCGTCAACGGCCTTGGCACGGGTGACGTAGGTGCGGAGATCCGCTAGATCGCGGGGATCCGCGAAGCGGAAGGACTGGGTGAGGAGATCAGACACATCTAAAACACTACCGGCTGGGCTCGGTTGAGCGCTGCCGGGGCGACGTCTAGAGTCAAACCATGACTGAAGCGGACGCCGGATTGCAGGAACTGCCCACGAACGATCCCACAACTTCCCTGATCGAACTGCTGGACCTCGGCGAGCTTGAGGGTGCCCGCACCGATGAGGACATCTTCATGGGCCCTTCCCAGCGGCAGCCGCACCAGCGGGTCTTTGGCGGCCAGGTCCTGGCGCAGTCCCTCATCGCCGGAATGCGCACGGTGGACGCGGAGCGGACGGTGCATTCCATGCACGGGTACTTCCTCCGGCCCGGCGACGCAGACAAGCCCATCACCTTCGGGGTACAGCGGCTGCGGGACGGGCGCTCGTTCTCGGCACGCCGGGTGCATGCGTACCAGGAGGGAAAGCCGATCCTGTCCATGATCGCCTCGTTCCAGGCCGGGGACGAGGGCATCGAACACCAGTCCGAGATGCCGGCCGGTATCCCTGATCCTGAGTCACTCCCCAGCACCGCCGACCTGCTGGGGAAGTTTGACCATCCGGTGGCGCGGCACTGGGCGTATGAGCGGCCGTTCGACATCCGGCACGTGGATCCGGCCCTCTATGTGGCAGCCACGGGCAAGAAGGAAGCCCGGAATGCCGTCTGGATGAAGACCTTCAGCCGCATGCCGGACAACGCCAACACCCATCGGGCTGCCCTGGCCTATGCGAGCGACTACACGCTGCTGGAGTCGATCCTCCGCAAGCACGGGCTGAGCTGGATCACACCGGGAATGAGCGTGGCCAGCCTGGACCACGCCATGTGGTGGCACCGGCCTGTCCGGGTTGACGAGTGGCTGCTCTACGTCCAGGAATCGCCCAGCGCCCAGGGTGCCCGGGGACTGGCCACGGGGAAGATCTTCAACCGCGACGGCCTGCACGTGGCGTCGGTGGCCCAGGAAGGAATGGTCCGTGTGCCGACGGACCTGAAGAGCAAGGTTGCGGGGGCGTTCCAGTCCAAAGTCCTGCAGCACCAGATGCGAAAGGGCTGACCGCGGCTATCCGCTCACTCCCGCCCGGGCATGCGAAAGGCCGGTTCCCTTGTGAGCTCACTGGGGACCGGCCTTTGCAGTTGGTGCTTAGTCGCGGGTGAGGCGGCGGTGGGTGACGCGGTGCGGCTTCGCGGCGTCGGGGCCCAGGCGTTCCACCTTGTTCTCCTCGTAGGATTCGAAGTTGCCCTCGAACCAGTACCACTTCGAGGGGTTCTCGTCATCGCCTTCGTAGGCCAGGATGTGGGTGGCCACCCGGTCGAGGAACCAGCGGTCGTGCGAGACGACCACGGCGCAGCCCGGGAATTCGAGCAGGGCGTTTTCGAGGCTGCTGAGGGTTTCGACGTCGAGGTCGTTGGTGGGTTCGTCGAGGAGCAGCAGGTTGCCGCCCTGCTTGAGGGTCAGTGCAAGGTTCAGACGGTTGCGTTCACCGCCGGAAAGCACACCGGCCTTTTTCTGCTGGTCCGGGCCCTTGAATCCGAATGCTGCCACGTAGGCGCGGGACGGCATTTCGACGTGGCCGACCTGGATGAAGTCCAGACCGTCGGAAACTACCTCCCACAGCGTCTTGTTGGGATCGATGCCGCCGCGGCTCTGGTCCGCATAGGAAATCTTGACGGAGTCGCCGATCTTGAGGTCGCCGCCGTCAAGGGGCTCAAGCCCCACGATGGTCTTGAACAGGGTGGTCTTACCCACGCCGTTGGGGCCGATGACGCCGACGATGCCGTTGCGCGGCAGTGAGAAGGACAGCCCGTCAATAAGGGTCCTGTCCTCGAAGCCCTTCTGCAGGTTCTTCGCTTCGAGCACAAGGCCACCCAGGCGTGGTCCCGGCGGAATCTGGATTTCCTCGAAGTCGAGCTTGCGGGTACGGTCAGCTTCCGCTGCCATTTCCTCGTACCGGGCCAGGCGGGCCTTGGACTTGGTCTGGCGGCCCTTGGCGTTGGAGCGCACCCATTCCAGTTCCTCGGACAGGCGCTTGGCCTGCTTGGCGTCCTTCTTGCCCTGGATTTCCAGGCGGGCACGCTTCTTCTCGAGGTACGTGGAGTAGTTGCCTTCGTACGGGTAGAGGTGCCCGCGGTCCACTTCGGCGATCCATTCAGCGACGTGGTCCAGGAAGTACCGGTCGTGGGTGACGGCCAGGACGGCGCCGGCGTAGGTGGAGAGGTGCTGTTCCAGCCACAGCACGCTCTCGGCGTCGAGGTGGTTGGTGGGCTCGTCGAGGAGCAGGAGGTCCGGCTTCTGCAGCAGCAGCTTGCAGAGCGCCACGCGCCGGCGCTCACCGCCGGAGAGCAGGGTGACGTCGGCATCGGCAGGCGGGCAGCGGAGCGCATCCATGGCCTGTTCGAGCTGGGAATCGAGGTCCCAGGCGTCGGCGGCGTCAATGGCTTCCTGCAGGTGGCCCATTTCCTCCAGCAGCGCGTCGTAGTCGGCGTCGGGGCTGGCCATCTCCTCGGAGATTTCGTTGAAGCGCTGGATCTTGCCGTAGATCTCGCCGACACCTTCCTGGACGTTGCCCAGGACGGTCTTTTCCTCGTTCAGCGGCGGCTCCTGAAGCAGGATGCCCACGGTGTATCCGGGGCTCAGCCGCGCCTCGCCGTTGGAGGGCGTGTCCAGGCCTGCCATGATCTTGAGGATGGTGGACTTACCGGCACCGTTGGGGCCAACGACACCGATCTTGGCGCCCGGGAAGAACGACATGCTGACGTCGTCGAGAATAAGTTTTTCGCCAACAGCCTTACGGGCCTTGGTCATTGTGTAGATAAATTCCGCCATGGTTCCAAATCTAGTGGGTTGACGGGCATAACTCACATTCGAAGTGTCAGGCGGGAGCTCCCACGAAGCACTTGCCGCTCGCGAGGACCGGCAGCACTATCACAGTCACTTTGCCGTTGCGGATCTGGCCTATGACGCATTCCCTGCCCTGGACCGACGCCGCCTCGATGGAATCCACGTCCAGGCCGGTGGGCGTGCGGCCGGCTGACACCTCGAGGGTGGCGGCAGGAACCCCAGCGGCGGCGAGTGCCTGCCTGATCTGCTCGGTGCCGGGTTTCGGGGCGGCGGCAGCCACAGCTCCCAGCGTATCTGTCATGATCTTCTGCAATTTCGCGGTCGCGGTACCGGGCCCTGCGCCCGTGCCTGCCGTCGGCCGCGGTGACGGCGAACCGGACGCTGCAGAACCTGCTGTTGCCGCCGGCGTGGCGGCAGAGTCGGGGCCGGACACGGCCGTGCACGCGGACAGTGACCACAGCACCAGCCCGGCGACCGCCATCTTGGCCGGCATCCCGGTCAGGGATTTCCGAAGAGCAGTGGTCGGTTGTAGCGCGTTGGGTCTTGTCACGGTGCCATTCTGTCATGCGGCACCGCGGGGGAACGGTGCCGCATGACCCCCGGCGGCGGTCAGGCCGCCGCCCCGGTGAGCTCGCCCGTTTCGGAGTCGAGCTGCAGGGTTTCTCCCGAAGCGTCGTCGATGAACACGCCGGACTCGGCGGCATCGTGGTCCTCGTCGTCTGCCTCCCCTTCACCGGCAGGGTCGCTCCGGCCTGACGGGTCGGAATCAGAACTGTGCCCGCCGGTGACGTCATCAGCGGCAGCCGCTGCGGCAGACTGGGGAGTGTTGGCTGCCGTCCGCGTGAAGTTGGCCGAACCCCACATGAGGTCGTGCCCCACGGATTCTGCGTCTATCTCCGCCGCATGGTAGATCCGGCCTTCCTTTTCCCAGCTGCGCATCTTCAGCCGGCCAACGATGATGACGCGCTGGCCCTTCTTGATGCTGCACCCCATGTTTCCGGCCAGCTGCCGGTAGCCCTGCACCGTGAACCAGTTGGTGTTGCCATCCACCCAGGAGCCGCTTGCGCGGTCGTACCGGCGGTCCGTCGACCCGAGCCGGAAGGAGGCCGTTGCCACGCCGCCCGGGGTGGTGGAACTCCTGATCTCCGAGGCAACGAAGCCTCGGACAGTAATGTTGTCGGTCATCTTGGTGTCCTGTCTCGATGTGTCTTGCCCTAGCAGGCATTTCCAGCATCAACCGGCCACGGCGCTCCCGGGAGGGCCGAAGTCGCTTATGTGGATAAACCCCGCCTGCAGCCTCCTGTAGAACGGGCCCGGACGAAACGTTCACGGCCCTGCCACCGGCCGGCCGGAAGGCAATGTAGACTTTTTGAGGCACCCGGCTAAGCCGGGCACCCACTTGCCCCAGTAGCTCAGGGGATAGAGCAGCGGCCTTCTAATCCGCCGGTCGGGGGTTCGATTCCCTCCTGGGGCACCAACGAAAGAGGCTCTGGCCTGCGCATCGCAGATCAGAGCCTCTTGTTCTTTGCTATTCCTCTCCGCAGTCGTTCCGGTGCTGCCCCGACATGCGCGGCACCGGAGAATGCCAAGCATGCTTACTATAAGCGGAAAACGTGCTTATGATCGAAGTGGGCTGCCCGCACGCTGGCGTGGCGTCGGCGCCCACGTACCCCGCCCTGATGGAGCGAACACCGGAAGGATTCATTCGACATGCCGCAGAGTCGTTCTGATCGTGACCCGTCCGAGCAGCAATCCTCACCCCCTCCGGCGCAGACTCCTGGACCTGCCACACCCCCGCCTTTGGAAGAACCCCGTCCCGCCGCCGAGATGGGGCAAACCCGGCCAGGGACCGACGCCCTCCCGGGCTATGACGGAACCTCCACCCCTGCTGCGGACAAGGAGGAACCGAAACGTCAGGTGACCCGCGCCGGCATGATCTGGGCCGCGGTTGCGTCGGCACTGGTAGTCCTTGTGCTGCTGATCGTCTTCATCCTGCAGAACCAGGAACTGGTCCAGGTGAAGTTCTTCGGGCTGGAAGGTGCTGTGGCCCTCGGCATCGCGCTGTTCATCGCCGCAGTGGGCGGCGGCGTCCTCGTGGCCATGGCCGGCGCTGCGCGGATCATCCAGCTCCGGGCCGCTGAACACCGCCGCCGCGTATCCGCCACGCGCCGACGATAGGAACTAAAGCCGGCGTTAGGAACTAAATTCAACGTCCCTAGACGCGGTTTGCCAGGAATCTGAGCCTGCTCGCCCGCTCAGCGCTCCAGATACTCCTTGAGGTTACTAAGCACCAGGTCCCACAGCTTCGCAGATTCCTCGGCTTCGGCGTCGTCCCGGTTATTGCTCTGGACGATGGTGACTCCAGTGCCTTCGGCCCGTGCTGACAGGCGGTACTCCACCGTGTGATAGTTCTCGGGGAGGTCGGGCAGACCGCTCAGCGGACTGTAATGGCTGATGCGAAGGAGCACATTGGGCCTGCACTCCAGAACGGTGCCCTTGTCCTCGTAGGCCTTCCCCTTCCACTCACCGGTGAATGTCACCGGATCACCCTCACGCCACGTCGACGTGACGATCGTGCCCAGAAAGTACTCTTTGACTTCCACGGGGTCGGTGAGTGCTTTCCAGACTCTTTTCGGCGAGCACGCCACAACAATGGACGAGACGGCGTCCCTCCCCCGGTGATCCATCAGCCTGCCTCCTGAGCAACGATTCCTGCGTCAGCATCACCCTACGCGGAGCGGGAGAGTGCAGGTAAGGGGATGGTCAGGGCCAACGCCTGGGGAAGGCGCTGTTTCGTCATGGCAGCGTAAGGATCACCGGGCCGTCGGCGGTCACTGCCACCGTGTGCTCGCTGTGCGCCGCGCGGCGGCCGTTCGCGGACCGCAGGGTCCACTCGTCATCGTCATGGTAATAGTCCCCCTTGCCGCCGAGAATGAGCATCGGCTCGATGGCGATCACGAGCCCTTCGGTGAGCTTGAGCCCCCTGCCGGGACGCCCGTCGTTGGGTACAGGCGGCTCGGCGTGCATGGTGCGGCCGATGCCGTGCCCGCCGTGGTCGGCCAGCAGCCCGTACCCGGCACGCCGCGCGGCACCGCCGATGGCATAGGCGAGGTCACCCATCTTGTTTCCGACGCGGGCCGCCTCGATCCCCCGGGCCAGGGCCGCATCCGTCGCAGCGATGAGTTCCTGGTCAACGGGATCGGGGGTGCCCACAATGAAACTCACCGCGGCATCTCCGCACCAGCCCTCCAGGAAGGCGCCGCAGTCCACGCTGAGCAGGTCCCCGTCCTGCAGCCGGTACCCGTTGGGGATTCCGTGGACAACGGCGTCGTTAACGCTCGTGCAGATGACCCCCGGGAACGGAACCGACGCCCAGCGCGGCCGGTAGTTGAGAAATGCCGGGGTGGCGCCGGCCTCGGAAATGGACGCGGCCGCCACATCGTCGAGTTCCTTCAGGGAAATGCCGACGGCGGCAGTTTCGCGGACGGCGGCCAGGGCATTGGCCACCACCCGCCCGGCTTCGCGCATCAGGGCTATCTCAGCGGGGCTCTTGATCATGTTCATCTGATGCCCTCCGGGCTTTTAGGCGATTCGGCTGGACGCTGGCGCCGCTGCGGCTGACGGAAGTGCGTGCATCGCATCGGTACCCTGCCTACTTTAGGACCCGGCGAGATCCAGGACCACGGGGGATGGCAGGCGAACGGCATTCATGGCCGCGATCCCCTGCCGCCCACTGCGCAGCGGCTATGTTGGCTGCATGGTGAACGAGGACGTCCTGGCCGCTATCCGCTCCGCGCTGCAGTCTGCCGCCGATCCTGTCCGGGGTGCCGGCGCGCAGGCCTACATGAAGTCCTCAATGCCGTCCCTGGGCGTGCGGGTTCCGGAGGTGCGCCGCACCGTGAAGGCTGCCGCGGCGGCGTACGCCTTTGCCTCGGCCGATGAACTGCGGGCAACAGTCCTCACACTGTGGCGCGAGGCGGCCTGCCGCGAGGAACGCTACGCGGCCATCGACCTTACCGGACTGCGCCTGGTGGCGGCCGACCTGGGAATGCTGCCCGTCTATGCGGAGATCATCCGCAGCGGGGCGTCCTGGGACCTCGTGGACGGCGTGGCCCACCGCCTCTGCGCATTGCTCCAGGCGCACCGGCAGGAGGTCACCCCGGTGCTGCTTGGGTGGGCGGAAGATGAGGACTTCTGGTTTCGGCGGGCAGCGATCACTGCCCAACTCGCCGCCAAGGCGCACACCGATACGGCGTTGCTCGCCCGTGTCATTGAAGCCAACCTGGCCGACCGGGAGTTTTTCATCAGAAAGGCGATTGGCTGGGCTCTGCGCGAATACGCCAAAACGGACCCGGGCTGGGTCGTCGGTTTCGTGGAACGCCACGGCCAGTCCCTGAGCCCGCTGTCCCGCAGGGAGGCCTTGAAGAACCTGCCCGTCAGATAACGGGCCGGGTGGTCACCGGCTGGTCGGACTTGCTGAACAGGTGCTTTGTCCGTGGGTCCATGAAGATCAGATACAGGGCGAACATCAGGGCGATGATGGCCGCCGCGTTCCTCGCGAGGGCGAGTGCGAGTCCGAGGTCCTCGGACTGCAGGTACGGGAAGACCTCCAGCTGGTCCGAGATGGCGTAGACCATGAAGAAGGACACGATGAAGTAGAGCGCCTTGACCTGCCAGTCATCCCGGATGCCTGTCACCGCAAACAGCGGGATCAGCCAGACCACGTACCAGGACTGGATCATCGGGGCCAGGACGACGACGGCGGCAAAGGCCAGCGTCAGCCGGCGCATGAGGCGGTCGTGGTCACCTTTGAAAATCTGCCAGGCGACGATGCCGACGGCGAGCAGCTTCCCGGCGTCGTAAACCCATTTAGCCAAGCCCCACCCGTCCAGGCTGAAGGCATTGGCGATGGACGCCACCACAAGGCCGAGGAGCCCCACCGGGGCGTACCAGATCCAGACGCTGCCCGGGGCTGACAGTCCGTTAATCCAGCCGAACCCGAAGCCGTTCACCATGCTCATGAGGAACAACAGGGCGAAGCTGATTCCCGCCGTGAGGCCCCAAAACACAAACTTCCGCGGCCAGCCGGCGTCTTTGCCCGCCCAAAGCAGCCCGATAAACGGGAGGAAGACCACCGTGATTGGCTTGATGGAGATGGACAGCGTGACGAGCACTATTCCGAGGATCACGCGCCGCGTGGCGCTGTAATACAGGCCGGCGAGGGCAAGCCCGATCATGAGGGCATCGTTGTGGACGCTGGCGATGAAGTTTGTCAGGAACAGGGGGTTCGCTGCGGTGAGCCAGAGCGCCCTGTGCGGATTTACCCCGTGGAGTTCGGCGAGCTTGGGGACGTAGATGATGCAGAGCGCCACGCCCACCAGCGCAACAAGGCGGAAGAGCATGATGCACGCCTCGGGGTGGACATTGGTGGACCAGACAACGAACTGCTCGATCCACAGAAACAACTGCCCGTATGGCACGGGCGCCTCGGTCCACATCTTGTCCGCGCCGAGCTGGAAGTAATTCGACAGCGCGGAAATGCCGTTCTCGTAGGGGTTGAAGCCCTCAACCATGAGCCGGCCCTGCCCAATGTAGGCGTAGACGTCACGGCTGAACAGCGGAACCGTGAACATCATGGGCAGTCCCCACGCCGCCACAGCCTGGAGCGTTGCCTTGCGGGCCGCAGGCCCCCAGACCCTGACACGCTGCCCAAGCCTGAGCCATGCCCGCACCAGCAGCATGCCGCCGATCGCGATCAGCACGATGGAAAGGGCCACCCCGAATGCTTCTGTGCGCATCCAGATGAACAGCGGCATCCGGCGCAGCTCCGACGCCGGTGCGAGCCAGCCCACGCCGAGCGAACCGATCACAAGGAAAACCGAACCGACGAATCCGGAAAGGATGGGCGACCACGGGTTGTCCACCTCCGCCGGAGCCAAGTCCGTGGAAGCGCCGGTGACCTCTTCCTCCGTCTCGGGCACAGGCGACGTCATGTCAGGGCTGTCCAATCTTTTGTGGGCGTGCTCCAGTGTCTCCTGCCGGAAATGCCCGGCCAGAAAGGGCCGCGGCGGCTGGTCACAGCGGCGCCACGTACCCCGAAATCTTAGCACCGGACAGCTCCTCGACCACGAAACGGTAGGCTGATCGGGTGCCTATATCTAACGAACGCATCGTCTGGATCGACTGCGAAATGACCGGTCTCGACACCGTCAACGACGCCCTGATCGAAGTCGCCGCGCTGGTGACCGATTCCGAACTCAACATCCTCGGGGACGGCGTGGACGTGGTCATCAAGCCCGACGCGTCTGCCCTCGCCCAGATGAACGACTTCGTCCGCGACATGCACACCCGGTCCGGGCTGCTGAAGGAACTCCCGGCCGGGAAGACCCTGGCCGAGGCCGAGGAAGCAGTCATGGACTACATCCGCAAGTGGGTTCCGGATCCGCGCAAGGCGCCGCTCGCCGGCAACTCGGTAGGGACGGACCGGGTCTTCCTCGCCCGCGACATGCCCTCTGTGGTGGAGCACCTGCACTACCGGATCATCGACGTGAGCACCATCAAGGAACTGGCCCGGCGCTGGTTCGCCCGGGCATACTTCCAGGCCCCCGCCAAGCTGGGCGGACACCGCGCCCTCGGAGACATCAAGGATTCCATCGACGAGCTCCGCTACTACCGGGAGGCGGTCTTCGTGCCTGCACCGGGTCCGGACAGCGCCACCTCGCTGCAGATCTCGAAGCGGATTTCCGCCGAGCCCTCCGCCGTTGAGCGGCTGATTCAGGAACACTCCGGGCGGCAGGGACTGCCGGGCGAAACTCTGTCCGCGCAGGCCGAGGCCGGACCCGCAGTCCGTGAGCCCTAAAAGTAATCTGCGCCACGTTTGAGGGAAATTTTGCCGAAACAGCCAAAAGTGGCAAAAGCATCCCCGAACAGCAGGTAAACTATTTGACGTTGCCTTTCAAGCCAGCCGGTGAAACCGGAAGGCCGCGGAGGCGCATGGTGGGCGTAGCTCAGTTGGCAGAGCGCCTGGTTGTGGTCCAGGAGGTCGCGGGTTCAACCCCCGTCGCTCACCCTCATGAAGGATGGCATCAAGAATGCCGTCCAATCACAAAGGCTGCACCGGTTATCCGGTGCAGCCTTTGTTCGTTTTCGCCGTAGCGGCACTCTCCCGCCGCCGCGGCACTTGCCACTCGAAGCACCAGAGGAACCATCCGACATGACCGTTCTGCCGATCACCATCTGGGGTGAACCCGTCCTGCACCGCCGGGCTGCCGAAGTTGAGGTCTTCGATGACGGGCTCCGCGAGCTGATTGCCGACATGTTTGAAACGAACGACAAGGCGAACGGCGCCGGCCTGGCCGCTCCCCAGATCGGCGTGGGCAAGCGGATCTTCGTCTACAAATACGACAACGAGGACGGCGTCCCGCCGAGCGGCGTGCTGGTCAACCCGGTCCTCACGCTGTCAAAGGTCTCCGGTGCCCTGCCTGATCCGGACGAGGAAGTGGAGGGCTGCCTCTCCTTTCCGGGCTGCCAGTATCCCCTCAAGCGGGCGGAGTGGGCGCGGGTCAAGGGTTTCGACGGCTATGGCCAGCCCGTCGAGTTCGAGGCCACGGGATGGTTCGCCCGGGTGATCCAGCACGAGTATGACCATCTCGACGGAAAGCTCTACGTCAACCGCCTCATCGACCGCTATGCGCGCAAAGCCATGAAGCAGGCCAAGAAAAGCGGTTGGGGCGTTCCGGGTCTGACGTGGATGCCCGGCGTGGATCCGGACCCGTTCGGGCACTGAGGCCTGGCACTGAAGCCGGCTCTGTGCCGCCGCTAGCGCGCCACGATGGTGCGTTGACCGGGACAGGAACCCAAAACACGGCTCATGGCATCCCTTTCGGCCTGGGTCACCCAGAGCCCGTAGGCTGCCTTCACAGAGATCTGCCGTGCGACGTAGTGGCAACGGAGCGCTTTGTTCCCGGGAAGCCAGCTCGCTGCGTCCGACGCGCTCTTCTCCTGGTTAGCGGGACCGTCAGCCGCGATCAGATTAAGCGGATCATTCGCAAGATTCTGACGCTGCTTCGGGGTGAGCTCCGCGGCTCCCTTCTGCCAGGCATCCCCCAGTGCCACGACGTGGTCAATCTGGACGGCCATGCTGGAGTCGGCGCCGCGGGTGAACGTGGTGACCCGGCCTGAATACGGTTCGTGGAAGGTGCCTGACGAGACTTTGCACCGCGAGCCCGTGGAGTAGGCAACGTCGCTGAGGTCGCGGCGGAGGATGTCGTTGCGGGTGTCGCAGCCGTTGTGGTCGGCGTCGAACCAGGCCTGGCCGAAGGCCGACCGGTCGTAGTCGGTTTTGGGCGCCCTGCCCTTAACGGGCAATGAGTCGAGTGCCGCCTCCGCCGTGCCTTCCGGCACAGGCCGGGGCGGCACCACAGGCTTCATCCAGGTGGCGTCGAAGACGGGGGCTTCGCTGGGGCCGGACACCGCCGGTTCAGCGGCCAGGAACTGCCCGGCCGTGAAAAACCAGGCTATGCCCGCCGCAGCCAGGACCGCGAGAAGGGCAAGCACGGCCCATGCCTGGCGGGAGCGCCGGCGGGCTCGCCTATACGCGGACCAGCTGAGGGTCATCGCGTGGCGCCCTTCCGGGCGCGGCTTGTGCACACCCCACGAGACTAGGGCAGCTCCGGTGCCTCCGGGCAGATGTCCACAGTGTTGAGGACCGGTGCCCTGGGGAGGACGGGTTGAGGGACTACTGCTCCCTCATGACCCGGCGGAGATCCTCGTTGGCCAGGTCGAGCAGGCGCTGCAATTGTGCAACCCGCTCTTCGCCGACCTCGCCGCTGGCATGTGCGGCGACGGCTTGGTCCAAAAGGCGCTGCGCCTCTTTCTGGTTTGCACGCGCTACATCAAGTGCGTGTTCCAGTGTTGTGTCATGCGGTGTGTCGCGCTGGAGGGTCGAGTCGTGTTCCATGAGAACAGTGTGGTCCCCTTTCCCGGCTGATTCCAGAGAACCAGCCGGGAAGTTGGGAAAGAGTGGGCGCCCGCGGCTTTCGGCCGCGGGCGCACCAGAGGGCCCGGGTTAGACGGATCCCGCTGCGGCCAGCACGGGGGCTGCGTCCTTGACGGAGTCCTTGGCGGGGAACGTGGGCGGGTTAACGCCTGCCATTTCCTCCATGACCCGGACAACCTGGCAGCTGTAGCCGAACTCGTTGTCGTACCAGACGTAGAGAACCAGGTTCTTGTCGGTGGAGACAGTGGCCAGACCGTCCACGATCCCGGTACGGCGGGACCCGACGAAGTCCGTGGAGACGACCTCCGGGGAGTCGATGTAGTCGATCTGCTTGCGCAGGACCGAGTGCAGCGACATTTCCCGCAGGTAATCGTTGACCTCGTCCTTGGTGGTGCCGTGTTCCAGGGTCAGGTTCAGGATCGCCAGGGAGACATCCGGCGTGGGGACGCGGATGGAGCTGCCGGTGAGCTTGCCCTGCAGTTCCGGGAGGGCCTTTGCCACGGCCTTGGCCGCACCCGTTTCGGTGATCACCATGTTCAGCGCGGCCGAGCGGCCGCGGCGGTCGCCCTTGTGGAAGTTGTCGATCAGGTTCTGGTCGTTCGTGAACGAGTGAACGGTCTCCACGTGGCCGTGGATGACGCCGTACCTGTCGTTGATCGCCTTCAGTACCGGGGTGATGGCGTTGGTGGTGCACGATGCCGCGGTGACGATCTTGTCCGAATCCAGGATGGTGCCGTGGTTGATGCCGTGAACGATGTTCTTCAGCTCGCCCTTGCCCGGAGCCGTCAGCAGCACGCGCCCCACGCCCTTGCTCAGCAGGTGCTGGGACAGGCCCTCGCTGTCGCGCCAGCGGCCCGTGTTGTCCACGACCAGGGCATCGTTGATGCCGTACGCCGTGTAGTCGATCGTGGCGGGGTTGTCCGAGTAGATGACCTGGACCTGGACGCCGTTGGCCGTGATGGTGTTCGCTTCCTCGTCCACCTTGATGGTGCCCTCGAAGGAACCGTGGACCGAGTCGCGGCGCAAGAGGCTCGCACGCTTGGAAAGGTCGTTGTGGGAACCACGCCGCACGACGATGGCGCGCAGGCGCAGGCCATGTCCGCCGCCGGCCTTTTCGATGAGGAGCCGGGCGACAAGGCGGCCGATCCGGCCAAACCCATAAAGGACGACGTCGGTGCTGGTGCGGTCATCGGCGCCACGCTTGCCAACGATCTCAGCCAGCTCGGCGCGGAGGAATTCTTCCAAAGTGGCGTCTCCGCCGTCGGACTTGAACTTCTGGTTCAGGCGCGCGATGTCGATCGCAGCGGCACCCAGGTCCAGCTTTGCGAGCGTATCGAGCAGGGGTGCCGTTTCCTCCAGGAGCAGCTCGTCCTTGCTCATCCGGCGGGCGAAGCGGTGCGCCTTGAGGATGTTCATGGTGGACTTGTTGATCAGGCTGCGGCCGTGGATCGAGGTGACCACGTTATTTTCCCGGTACAGCCGGCCGATCACCGGGATCATGGCCTCGGCGAGTGCCTCGCGGCCCATCCACGTATCGAGACAAGAATCTGACGTCTGGCTCACAGAACTACCTTCCTTGGTTCGACCGGCTACGTCCTCGTAACCGGAAGTCGGCCACCCGAAGCATCCAGGGGCGCTGGCACCGGCAGGGTTTCGGTCCGCCCCGGATGCCATTGACGTTGCAAAGAAAAACCGCCGGTTGCGAACGCAGATCCGGCGGTAGAACTTCTACGTTCAAGGTCTATTCTAGGGCTGGCCACGCGCCGCGGTTGACCGGGGGCACGTGAAATCTCTCACACCGGCCGGGCGCGCCCGGCGTGCGGCAGGAACGGCGGCGGAATAAGTGGATGGGTTGACCGATACGCCGGGTTCTGTGTTCCCGCGCCGTTGCCGGGGCGGGAGTAGCGGCCATCCATCTACGAACGCCGTTGCCGACGCCCTCCAGCGGCCTACCCGGGCACTCGGGCGAGCAGCCCTCAAACGTGCCCTGTCTGGCCTTGCTCCGGGTGGGGTTTACCTAGCCTTCCCGGTCACCCGGGAAGCTGGTGGTCTCTTACACCACCGTTTCACCCTTACCTGCATCGTGCCGCTTTCAAATCGGCGCGAGGCAGGCGGTCTGTTTTCTGTGGCACTGGCCTGCGGGTTACCCCGAGTGGGCGTTACCCACCACCCTGCTCTGCGGAGCCCGGACGTTCCTCGAGCCACTTGCGTGACGCGCGGCCGCCTGGTCAACCCATCCGCAGTCCATTCTACGGTCAGTGCGGGCAGGCCCTGCCACACAGTGCCCCTGCCACATATTCCCCTGCCACACGTGCGCGCCGAGCCTATGATCGGATCATGGACGCGTCCGCAGTGACCCGCCGCCGCCTGCTTCAGCTGGCAGGGCTGAGCGTTGGCGCCTACGCGGTCACCGGGTGCACCGCCAGCCATCCGCCCCCCTCCCCGTGGCCCAACCCACCGGCGGGACCTCCCTCGGTGGCCATGCGCGGCGGTTCCTTCGTTTCGAGGTTCCGGCCTGCGGCAACAACCCACTGGTCCATTGCCACGCCGGTGCTCCCCGGCAGGAGCGGCACGGACTTCCCGCTGGCGCTGTTCCTCCACGGCCTGGGCGGCAACAACGAGGGAATCTTCGATGTGCTCAAGGCGCACGAAGTCCTGAAACGCCACCTCTTTATCGGCGGGACACCGTTCGCCATTGCGTCGGTGGACGGCGGCGACACCTGGTGGCACCCCCGCGCCGACGGCACCGACACCCAGTCAATGCTGGCGGATGAGTTTGTTCCCTTCCTGGGCTCGCAGGGCTACGACCTTGGCCGGATCGGCCTCTTCGGTCTGTCCATGGGAGGCTTCGGCGTCCTGCTGCTCGCCTCGCAGGCCCGCCTGCCCGGCATCCGGGCCGTGGCGGCCATGAGCCCGGCAGTCTGGGACCGCTATGACAAGCGAATCGAAGGCGCCTTCGACAGCCCGTCCGATTTTGCGGCCCATGACGTGTTCGCGCTGCGGCCCAGGCTGGCAGCGGTGCCCAAGCGGGTGGATTGCGGAACCGAGGACGAATTGTTCCCCTGGGTCAAGCAGTACGCCAGCGGCCTCCCCGGAGTGGTGGAGGGAGGCTTCCGGGCGGGCGGACACGATGCGGATTACTGGCGGGCCATCCTGCCTGAGGTGATGTCCTTCCTGGGCAGGCACCTCCGCTGAGCGCGCAGCCCCCGGAGACGCGCAGCCACCGGAGAACAGGGCCGGGCGGGCACCGGTAAGATCGTACGGTGCTGATCCTGCTTCCCCCGTCTGAAGGTAAGACCCCTGCCGTCCGCGGCGACGCCATGGACTGGACGTCCCTGAGCTTCCCTGAACTGAACCCGTGCCGGGCCAAGGTGCTCGATGCCCTGGGGACGGTAAGCGCGCACGAGGATGCGCTGGCGCTGCTAGGCGTCGGAGCGTCGCTGACGTCCGACGTCGAACGCAACACCCGGCTGCACGCGGAACCGGCGGCGCCGGCCCACCAGGTGTATTCAGGCGTGCTGTACGACGCGCTGGGCTACAAGTCGATGACGGCAGCGCAAAAGCGCCGTGCGGACGACGCGGTGCTCGTGATTTCGGCACTGTGGGGAGCCATCCGCTTCGCGGACTCCGTGCCCGCCTATCGGCTGTCGATGTCAACGGCACTGCCCGACGTCGGACGCCTTGCGTCGTTCTGGAAGCCGCAGCTCACAGACGCACTCACCGCCGCCACGGCCGGGCAGCTGCTGGTGGACTGCCGCTCCAGCACCTATACCGCGGCGTGGACTCCCCCGTCGGCGTCGACGGTGACGGTGAATGTTTTCACAGAAGTGAACGGCGTGCGCAAGGTGGTCAGCCACTTCGCGAAGCACACCCGGGGCGAATTGGCGCGGCATCTGCTGACCCGGCCGGGAAAAGCACCCGGGACGCCGGCCCAGCTGCACAAGGCCGCCAGTGAAAAGTGGAATGCCGAACTCGTCCCGGGGACGGCGCGGAAGGCGCACGCCCTCAACATCATCCTTCCCGGTTAGCTGCCGCTGCGGTTCGGCCTTTCTGGGTTCAGACCCATTCCGGGGAGCGCACCAGGATGCAACCGGAATCCGGGCAGAAAACGATGTCGTCGTCGGCGGCGGCCTTGATCTCGGCAAGGTCACCCGGACTCAGCTGCATGCCTGACCCTTCGGACGTGCCGTGGAACAGCCGGGCAGCACCCACGCCGCGGCGGGCCAGGGTTTTTTCATAGACCGCCAGCATTCCGGCGTCCAGCCCCGAGGCGAACACTGCCCTGCGGCCCCGAACCACCGTTTCTTCCGCCGCAATCTCTGCCAGCTGCCCGTCCAGCTCCGCCCGGATCGCGCCGAAGGAACCCTGGATGTCATCGACGATCTTCTGCTGGGCCGCCTGCCGCTCGCGCAGCGAGTCCAGCCGCTCCATGACTTCGAGTTCAACGTCTTCGAGGTCGGACCGCCGCTTATTGAGCGAGGCGATGTCCTTCTGCAGGGCCACCAGGTCCTTGGACAGGCCGGTTCCGCTGTTCAGCCTCGCTTCGTCGCGTTCGATCCTGCCGGCCACCTGTTCGACGTCAGCCTCGGCGCGCTTTAACTCCGCCTGTGCGTCATGGACGGCCATCTTTGCTGCGCCCAGCTCGCCGTTGGCAATGTTCAGCGCCGCCTGGAGGTCTTCGATGCGGGGATCTGTTTCAAGGCTGCGGCGGCGGCTGGCCAGTGACTTGAGTTTCGCGTCCAGCCCCTGGAGTTCGAGCAACTTCAACTGTTCCGCCGGTGCTGCCTTGGCCACGATTACCTCCGCTTGATCCCATCCGGCCTGCGCCGGGCACCCCTGCAGGGGCTTTATAGACTCTAGTCCCCGCCGGGAGTCAGAATGAAGTCCCATGGGTCGCTGTTGGTGGCGCTGACACGGATGTCGACGTCCAGGCCCTGGTCCGCAAGGACATTGCCCAGGGCATCTGCAGCAGCGGGAAGCCACAGCCATTCGCTGGCGAAATGGGACACGTCGATAAGGTACGGGCGCCCGTTGACAGCGGCCTCGCGGGCCTCGGAAGCGGAGTGGTGCCGAAGGTCGGCCGTGACATACAGATCGGCGCCGCTGGCCCGGACCTGGTCAAACAGTGAGTCCCCTGCGCCGCCGCAGACCGCGACCCGGCGGACCAGGCCGTCCTTGTCACCGGAAACCCTGACGCCGCCCGCGACAGAAGGCAGGATCCCAAACACCCTCGCGGCGAAGTCGCCCAGCGTCATTGCCTCGGCAAGATCGCCGACCCTGCCGATGCCTTCCTCCGGAAGGCCGTTGGCTGCACGGTTCAGAGGAGACACATTGTCCAGCCCCAGGGCGTCGGCCAGGACATCGGAGACACCTCCGACGGCGGAATCCCCGTTCGTGTGGACGGTCAGGAGAGCGGTTCCCGACTCGATCAGGCGATGGACGGCCTTGCCTTTGGGGGTGTTGGCCGCGACTGACGTTACGCCTCTGAGCAGCAACGGGTGGTGCGTGATCAGCAGCTCTGCGCCCCACTCGATGGCTTCGTCGATAACGTCAAGCGTGGGATCCACGGCAAACATGACCTTGGTGATTTCCGCCGACGGGTGCCCGGCAACAAGGCCCACCTCGTCCCACTCCTCGGCGAGCGACTCAGGCCAGAGCTCTTCGACGGCCAGCATGAGCTGTCCGAGCGTCGGCGCCTCCGGGGCCTCCTCGGCAGCTGCCGTGTCCGGAGATTCTGCCGGCTCTGCTGCAACACCACTGTTCACAGGTTCCATACTCATATTTTTACTCTATAGGCGCCGCTGGCCCCTCCCGGGTTCGGACCCGTAGTGTGGCTGGGGGAATCATCGGCGCCCCTCAACCATTGAAGAGGACATGAGAACTTTTGTGCTTGGCGGAGGCTGCTTCTGGTGCCTGGACGCCGTATACCAGAAAACCATCGGCGTCAGCGAGGTGGTCTCGGGCTACACGGGCGGCCACGAACGCCACCCGGACTACTACTCCGTCTGTTCAGGCACCACGGGCCACGCGGAAGTCGTGGCAGTCACCTTCGACGAGGAGATTATCCCGTCCGAGGTCATCCTGGACATGTTCTTCGCGCTGCACGACCCCACCACGCTGAACCGCCAGGGATACGACGTCGGGACGCAGTACCGCTCGTCCATGTTCTATGAGACGACAGAGGAAAAGATCCTCTTCGAGGAAGCGATCGAACGCAACCAGGCCTTGTGGTCACGGCCGATCGTGACGGAGGTCAGCCGGCTCCCCGAGTTTTACCGGGCCGAGGAGATCCACCAGGACTATTACGCAAAGTTCCCGGAACAGGGCTACTGCCAGGTCATCATCAACCCGAAACTGGCCAAGGCGCGGAAATATTACTCTGCATGGCTTAATGCTTAGCGGCGGCGCTTACGCCCTAGTTAGGCTGACCACAGTATTCCCTCCTCAAAGATAGGCGTAAGTACATGGCACGGATCTACGACGATGTAACACAGCTTGTAGGCGGCACCCCCCTGGTCAGGCTCAACCGGCTGAGCGAGGGCCTGGGCGCCACGGTGGCCGTCAAGCTCGAGTTCTACAACCCGGCCAACAGCGTTAAGGACCGCATCGGCGTCGCCATCATCGACGCTGCCGAAAAGTCCGGCGCGCTCAAGCCCGGCGGAACCATCGTCGAGGGCACCTCCGGCAACACCGGCATCGCGCTGGCCATGGTGGGTGCGGCACGCGGCTACAAGGTCATCCTGACCATGCCGGAAACCATGTCCACGGAACGCCGTGTCATGCTGCGCGCCTTCGGTGCAGAGATCGTCCTGACCCCGGGTTCCGAGGGCATGCGCGGCGCCGTCGAGAAGGCCCAGGAAATCGTGGCCAACACCGAAAACTCCATCTGGGCCCAGCAGTTCGCCAACGAGGCCAACCCGGAGGTCCACCGCAGGACCACCGCCGAGGAAATCTGGGAAGACACCGACGGCAAGGTGGACATCTTTGTCTCCGGCATCGGCACCGGCGGAACCATCACGGGCGTCGGCCAGGTCCTTAAGGAGCGCAAGCCCGGCGTCCAGATCGTTGCCGTGGAGCCCAAGGACTCCCCCATCCTCAACGGCGGCACTCCCGGCCCCCACAAGATCCAGGGCCTCGGCGCCAACTTCATTCCGGAACTGCTCGACACCAACGTGTACGACGAGGTCTTGGACGCCACCCTTGAGGACTCCGTGGCTGTGGCCCGCGACCTGGGCATCAAGGAAGGCATCCTGGGCGGCATTTCCTCGGGTGCCATCGTGTGGGGCGCGCTGGAACTGGCCAAGCGCCCGGAGAACGCCGGCAAGCTGATCGTGGCCGTCGTGTGCGACTTCGGCGAGCGTTACATCTCCACCGTTCTCTATGACGACATCCGGGGCTAAGCCTTACCCTGCCCCTCCTCGTTTCCTGTAGAAAGATCTTTGTGGGCTTTTTCGCAAGACTTAAGGAAGACCTCGACGCCGCCCGGTCCCATGACCCGGCGGCTCGAGGTTCTTTTGAGAACTTTTTCGCCTATTCCGGGCTGCATGCCATCTGGGCACACCGGCTGACGCACAAGCTGTGGCGCAACCCGGCGCTGCGGTTCCCCGCGCGCCTGATTTCCCAGCTGGCCCGGTTCCTGACCGGCATCGAAATCCATCCGGGTGCCACGATCGGCCGGCGGTTCTTCATCGACCACGGCATGGGCGTGGTCATCGGTGAAACAGCTGAAATCGGCGAAGACGTCATGATCTACCACGGCGTGACACTCGGCGGACGCTCACTGGCAAAGGTAAAGCGGCACCCCACGATCGGGGACCGCGTGACCATCGGAGCCGGGGCCAAGATCCTCGGCCCTATCACTATCGGCCGGGACAGCGCCGTCGGCGCCAACGCCGTCGTCGTCAAAGACGCCCCGCCGGAGTCAATCGTCACGGGCGTTCCGGCCACCTGGCGCCACCGCGACGCGCAGCGGGAAACCTCCCCCGCCGTGGATCCTGCCGAGTACTACATCGAGTACCGGATCTGAGGATTCCGGGGTGCCGCCTCAGCGCGCCAGTCGTTTGAGGACACCCGTCACCGCCGCATCGAACAGTCGGTCCGGGAGGATCCGGCGCAGCATCATGATGACGGGCGCTCCCCTGCCCACCGGATAGCGCGTCTTCGGGCGTGCAGCGGTAGCGGCATGGACCACGGCGTCGGCGATGATTCCGGGATCCGTTGATGTGGCGGGCCTTCCCGTGGATGCCAGTACACCGGCCATCTCTTTCGCCTGCTCCCGGTAGGGACCGTTGCCCGAGCGGGCCAGCAGCCCTTCTGCCGCGATGCTGCCCCATTCAGTCACGGTGCTGGCAGGCTCGATGATCGCCACCTGGATCCCATGGGGCTTCAGTTCGAGCCGCAATGCATCGCTGAAGCCTTCCACGGCGAATTTGGTGGCGTGGTACCAGGTTCCCAGAGGCTCGTAGAACTTCCCTCCGATGGAGGAGATGTTGATGATCCGGCCCCGCCGTGCGGCCCGCATTCCGGGCAGGACCAGCTGGGTCATCCTCGCGAGGCCGAAGACGTTGACATCGAACTGCCTTCGTCCCTCCGCCAGCTCAACCTCTTCCAAAGCCCCGAACGCGCCATAGCCGGCGTTGTTGACCAGGACGTCTATCCGCCCGTGGGACCCGAGGACTGCGGAGACCGCGCTGCGCATGGACTCCTCGTCAGTAACGTCCAGGTGCAGGACGTTGACACCGTGTGCCTTCAGCGGCTCCATCCTGTCCACCCGCCGCGCTCCGGCGAAGACGGTGAATCCTTTATTGCTGAGCTTTTTGGCTGCCTCGAATCCGATGCCGGTGGAGGCTCCGGTGACAAACGCGACGGGCTGGGACACGCGGGACTCCTGGATCAGATACGGAAAACGGCCGGCGCCTCCCACAGTATCGGGAAGCGCCGGCCGTTTGCCGTAGCAGGCTGTTTGCCGTAGCAGGCTGTTTGCCGTACCAGACTCTGCTATCAAGCAGTGCCGGTCAGCCGGGGCTAGTGGGTGTCCACTGCCTCGATTTCAGACTTGTCCTCGCCCCACAGGGTGTGGAACGTGCCCTCGGCGTCAACACGGCCGTAGGTGTGGGCGCCGAAGAGGTCGCGCTGGCCCTGGATCACGGCGGCCGGCAGGCGCTTGCGGCGCAGGCCGTCGTAGTAGGCCAGCGAGGAGGAGAAGACCGGGACCGGGATTCCGAGCTGGACAGCCGTGGCCACAACGCGGCGCCAGGCCGGCAGGACTTCGGCGATGGCCTTGGTGAAGGCCGGGGCGAACAGCAGGTTTGCGGGCTTCTCCTCGGCGGCGTAGGCCTTGGTGATTTCCTTCAGGAGTTCTGCACGGATGATGCAGCCGCCGCGCCACAGCGACGCGATCTCATCCAGCTTCAGGTCCCAGCCGTATTCCTTGGCTGCCGAGGTCAGCATGTCCAGGCCCTGGGCGTAGGAAACAAGCTTGGAGGCGTAGAGCGCCTGGCGGACATCCTCGACGAAGGTCTCGGGGATCTCAACGTTGGCTTCCTCGCCGGCGAGGAGTTCCTGGGCCAGCTTCCGCTGGTCAGCCTGGGACGACAGGGCGCGGGCGAAGACCGACTCGGCGATGCCCGACGTCGGGGAGCCCAGCTCGAGTGCCGAGATGACGGTCCAGCGGCCGGTGCCCTTCTGGCCGGCGGCGTCCACAACGACGTCGACGAACGGTTTGCCCGTGCGGCCGTCCACATGGCCGAGGACCTCGGCGGAAATTTCGATCAGAAACGAGGCAAGCTCGCCCTTGTTCCACTCAGCGAAGATCTTGGACTGCTCCGCGGGCTCGATGCCGGCGCCCGAACGCAGCAGGTCAAATGCCTCGCCGATAACCTGCATGTCGGCGTATTCGATGCCGTTGTGGACCATCTTGACGAAGTGGCCGGCGCCGTCCGTGCCGATCCAGGCGCAGCAGGGCTGTCCCTCAACGTTGGCAGCGATCTTTTCCAGCAGCGGGCCCAGGGCGTCGTAGGACTCCTTGGAACCGCCGGGCATGATGGAGGGGCCGTTCAGGGCGCCTTCCTCACCGCCGGAGACGCCGATGCCCACGAAGTGCAGATCCTTCTTCGCCAGCGCGGCTTCGCGGCGGCGGGTGTCCTCGTAGTGGGAGTTGCCGGCATCGATGATGATGTCGCCCGCCTCCAGCAGGGGTTCGAGCTGCTCGATCACCGAGTCAACCGGCTTGCCGGCCTTGACCATGATCAGGACGCGGCGCGGCTTCTCGAGGGAGTTGACCAGCTCCTCAAGGGATTCGGTCCGGACGAAATCGCCCTCGGAGCCGTGCTTCTCGAGCAGTGCGTCGGTCTTTTCAACCGAGCGGTTGTGCAGGGCGACAGTGAAGCCGTTCCGGGCGAGGTTACGGGCCAGGTTGGCACCCATGACCGCAAGGCCGGTGACACCGATGTGTGCAGACATCAATTCTCCAATTCATTTCTGTGCAGCGTGTGCAGCGAGCGTTCCGCACGTCCTGCGGAGCGCGCTTTGGGAGGTGGCTGTGAATAAAGCATATATATTCCGGGCCGCGGGGAAAAGTGGCCTTCTCTTAATGGCAGCGGAACGCGTCACAAAGAGTCTATGACGCCGGGCAGAACGGCAGCCTGCCCCGCGGCGCCGGCCACAGGTGCCCGCCCCACTATGCTTACCAATATGTCGACCAGTCTCCATCACCGTGCCGTAGAGAATCTGGGAACCCGGATAGTGGGCGGCAGCCTTCCCGCAGGCCACATCATGCTCGCGGAACAGCTGGAGGACGAACTGAAGGTTTCCCGCTCGGTGGTTCGCGAAGCGGTGCGCGTACTGCAGTCCCTTGGACTCGTGGAAACCACCAAGCGGGTGGGCATCCGGGTACTTCCGCCCGAGCGCTGGAATCCGTTCGACCCGCTCGTGATCCGCTGGCGGCTCGCCGGCGAGGGCCGCGGCGCCCAGTTGCGCTCCCTCGCGGAGCTGCGCTCCGCCGTCGAACCCGTTGCCGCCGAACTCGCGGCCGCCAATTCCCCCGCCGAGCTCCGGCAGGAGCTGCTCGACGTAGCCCTGGCCATGCGCGACGCCGGCAAGGCCGGGGACGTACCCCGCTTCCTGGAGCTGGACATCCAGTTCCATTCCCTCCTGCTGAGCGGATCCGGCAACGAAATGTTCGCCAACCTGGTGGGACAGGTCGCCGAAACCCTGACCGGCCGCACGGTTCACGGGCTGATGCCCGACCGCCCCAGGGACCTCACACTGCAGTGGCACCTGGATGTGGCCGAGGCCATCTTCGCGGGCAACGCAGAGGAAGCCCGCGACGCCGCCAGCAGAATCATGCGGCGGACGATCTCTGAAATGGAACCGGTCTGGGTTGAGCAGCCGCGGGTTTTTGTGCCGGTGCAACGGCACCGGCACTCTGCCTAGGTCTGTGCAGGTCCCGCCGGTTCTGCAGGTCCTGCCGGCCGGAAGTCCAGGAGCACTTTTCCTGATTCGGCCGAATTGCGCGCCACACCGAAGGCTTCAAGTGCCTGTTCAACCCGGTACTCGTGCGTAATCACGGGACCGATCTCCAGCGAGCCGTCTGCCAGCGCTGCGATCACCTCGTCAATCTCGTCGTTGAACCGGAAGGACCCGAGGAGTTCGAGCTCCCGCGTGATGGCCAGCGAAACCGGAACGGGCTGCGGACCCGACGGCAACAGCCCCACCATCACCACGATGCCGCCCCGGACCGCACCCCCGATGGCGGACGCCAGGCCCTGGTGGCTGCCGGAGGACTCGATGACCACGTCCGCCTCCACAGCAGCAATGGCCTCGGTGTCGCCTGCAGGCAAGACATCCGTGGCGCCGACAGCTGCCGCGATCTCCAGCGGCTTGGCGTGCATATCCACTGCAACGATCCGGCGCGCCCCGGCCCGCTTCAAAACCGCCACAGTCAGGGCCCCTATGGGGCCGCACCCGATGACCAGGGCCGTCTTGCCGGCAACGTCGCCGGCGCGGGCGACGGCATGCCACGCGACGCTGGCCGGTTCGATCAGCGCCGCCGTCCTGAGATCGAGGTCCCCGGGAAGGACCCGGAGCATGCGGGTGGGAAGGTTCACGTATCGGCTGAAGGCTCCGTCGGTGTGAGGGAACCGCGCGGCACTGCCCAGGTAGGTACAGCCGGGCGACAGATTGGGCCGATCCTCCGGATACCTGGCGGCGCCAGGCGCGGGGGTCGCGGGGTGCACGGCCACGGCCTCGCCGAGCGCAGGTCCGCTGCCGTCTGCCGCTGCCCGGACCACGGTGCCCACCACCTCGTGGCCGAGGACCAGCGGCGCTTTGAGGACCGACTCCCCCGCCGCACCGTGAAGCCAGTAATGCAGGTCGGAGCCGCAAATGCCGCCGAAGGCCACCTCCACCACGGCCTGGTCCGCTGCCGGAGCGGCCAGTGCCACGTCGTCGAGGCGCAGGTCACCCGCGGCGTGGGCCACCACGGCCGGCGAGACCGGCGGAAGTTCCGTGCTCACCGCCACCGACGCCATCAGACCACCACCGTCATTCCGCCGTCGATGAAGATCGTCTGGCCGTTCACGAAGTCTGAACCGCTGGAGGCAAGCCAGACGGCCGGCCCGGCCAGGTCCTGGACGGTGCCCCACCGGTGCGCAGGCGTGCGCCCGAGAATCCAGGCGTTGAAGTCCTCGTCGTCCACCAGGTTCTGCGTCATCTCCGTGTGGATGTAGCCCGGGGCGATCCCGTTGATCTGCAGCCCGGATCCGGCCCATTCGGCCGTCATGGCACGGGTCAGGTTCCGCAGCCCGCCCTTGGCCGCGATGTAGGGCGCGATCGTCGGGCGGGCGAGGTCGGTCTGCACGGAGCAGATGTTGATGATCTTGCCCCGTCCCCGGGGGATCATGCGCCGGGCCGCCTCCCGGCCCACCAGGAACGCGCTCGTCAGGTCGGTGGAAAGGACCCGCTCCCAGTCGCTGACGTCCAGTTCGAGCATGGGCACCCGGTGTTGGATCCCGGCGTTGTTCACCAGGATGTCCAGGGGGCCCACGTTGGCCTCGATCCAGGCGATACCCTCCGCGGCCGCCGTATCGCTGGTGACGTCGAAGGCGCAGCTGCGGATCCGGCCTTCAGGGTAGCCGGCGGCCATGGTGTCCTCCGCGGCCTTCAGCCGGTCAGGGGTGATTCCGTTGAGCACCACGGTGGCACCGGCGTCCGCGAGGGCGCGAGCCAAGGCGTTTCCGATGCCCCGGCTGGAGCCGGTCACCAGGGCGGTGCGCCCGGTCAGGTCAAATAGTGCGCTCATGCTGTGATGGTCCCTTCGTCCGCGGCAGCCGCGGCCCTGTTGCTGAGGTTGTAAATTGTTTGCCGCACGGCCGCCAGGTCCTGGTCGCCCAGTCCCTGCCGCTTAAGTTCGGCATAGAGTTCGACGCCGGCCGCCGCCATGGGGACGGCGGCACCGGCAGCCTCGGCTGACTCGACGACGAAGGAAAGATCCTTGTGCATGAACTTGGCCGGGCCGGTAGGTGTGTAGTCCCGCTGCACGAGCCGCGGTCCGACGATGTCCAGCACCCTGCTGCCCGCCAGCCCGCCGGAGAGGACCTCGTAGAGGGCCGCCACATCCAGTCCCGAGCGCTCGGCGAGTTCGGCCGCTTCGGCGAGTGCCGCCGTCGTGGTTCCCACAATGAGCTGGTTGCATGCCTTCGCCAGCGATCCGGCGCCCAGCGGGCCCAGCAGCCGCACCGTGGTGCCCATCGCCGCCAGCAGCGGCCGCAGCCTGTTGAAGGCCGCTTCATCATCGGCCCCGGCCATGATGGCCAGGGTCCCGTCCACGGCGCCCTTGGTGCCGCCGCTCACAGGAGCGTCAACCACGAATGCGTTGCCGGCGCTCGCTTCCCGGACGCGGTCCCCGAAGCCGCGGACCCCGGAGGGTGAAACGCTGCTCATGACCACCACTGCGGTTCCGGAAGCGGGCGGAGCGTCTGCCCAGCTGGCAAGCAGCCCTGCCGCAGCCTCTTCGATGAAGCCGAGGTCCGGCAGCATGAACACGATGACGGGCTGGTCGCGGAGCGACGCCACATCATCGGCACGCGATCCGCCCAGCTCTTCGAAACCGTCGAGGGCGGAGGCCGATCGGTTCCAGGCAGTAACAGCCCAGCCCTTCCTCACGAGGTTGGCGGCCATCGGCGCACCCATGAGCCCGAGGCCCACAAACCCTGCCTTCTGTATATTCATGTGCAGAACTGCCTCACTTCGACGTGGTTAATCTTCGGAAATCTGTTCAGTATTCTAGCCGCTATTCAGTATGATGAACAGCATGACGACTCAAACCACCGTCGCAATCGCCGTCCCGCTTGAAGCAGAGCTGGTGAAGCGCATTCGCGCCGTAGACCCCTCCGTGACCGTTCTCTATGAACCCGATCTCCTGCCCCCGGAGCGCTTTCCGGCTGACCATTCCGGCGACCCGGGCTTCAAACGCACGCCCGTGCAGGAAGAGCGCTACTGGGACATGCTGGGCCAGGCACAGGTCCTGTACGGATTTCCCAACGAAAGCCCGGCAGGCCTCGCGAGAATCGCCCGCGAAAACCCGCACCTGCAGTGGATCCACGCGATGGCGGCGGGCGCCGGCGGAGCGGTCAAGGCCTCCGGCCTCGACACCGAAACGCTGAACAAGTTCCACATCACCACCTCGGCCGGGGTGCATGCCCTGCCGCTGGCCGAGTTTGCGGCGCTGGGAATCCTCAACGGCTTCAAGCGGAGCGCTGAACTCGCCCAGGACCAGGCCGCCAAGGTATGGCCGGAGCTGCGGACTCCGACGCGACTCGTCAACGGCTCAACCCTGGTGGTGGCCGGGCTCGGGGAGATCGGCCTGGAAACGGCACGCATTGCGCGGGCGCTCGGCATGAAGGTCAGCGGCACCAAGCGGAACGTGGAACCGATCGATGGAATAGAGGAAGTGGCCGGCAACGACGGGCTGCCCGCACTGCTGGCCTCGGCCGATGCCGTGGTCAACACCCTGCCGGGCACGCCGTACACGGAGAAGCTCTTCAACCGCCAGGTCTTCTCAGCCATGAAACCAGGCACCGTTTTCGTGAACGTGGGCCGCGGCACGGTGGTGGACGAGGAGGCGCTGCTGGAGGCGCTCGAGGGCGGACAGGTCTCCTACGCGTGCCTGGACGTTTTCGCCGTCGAGCCGCTTCCCCAGGACAGCCCGCTCTGGAGCCACCCCCGCGTTATGGTGTCGCCGCACACCTCTGCGCTCAGCGCCGCCGAGAACCGGCTCATCGCCGAGCGCTTCTGCGGCAACCTGCGCACATTCCTCGACGGCGGCGAACTCCCCCACCTCGTGGACACGGTGCACTTCTACTAAGGACGCGGTTCGACGGCCGGCGGGATGACTGGCCAGCGCAGGAATACCGGAGAGCCGGGAAGCCACAAGTGGCTGCTCGGCTCTTTCGCGTCCTGGTGGAGCGCGAACGGGCACTGCGGCGTCGCCGTGATTTCCTATGGTGCGAGGACCCGGCGCACGGCTTCCCTGCCAACAGGCTCCGCGGTGCTGTCTTCGCTGGCTCCGATGAGGCCTGTCTGTGGATGGTACTCCCGTGACAAAATAGGCGTTAAGCACCACCGTATCTGCGCTTGCGCTAAGGATCGGAAATGAAGAGAGAGCTGAAGGACGCCGCGAACGCGGTCGAGGATGCATCGAACTCGAGGGCTCTCGTGATAGCCGCCAGGGCAGGTTTTGCGGTCAGCGGCCTGTTGCACCTTCTGGTCGGGTTCGTCGCCATTCAGTTGGCGCTAGGCAGGGCCGGACAGGCGGGACCGGCGGATCAGGCCGGTGCAGTCGCCCAACTCGCCGCCCAGCCGCAGGGTCTGCTGCTGCTGTGGGCCGGATTCGCCGCCTGCGTTGCTCTGGCTCTCTGGCAAACCAGCAACGCTGTGTTCGATTACAGTCAGCTGGAGGCCAGGAAGAAGGTGGGAAAGAAGCTTTCCGCAGCCGGCAAGGCGGTGGTGTTCGCTGTCATCGCCCTGACGTTTGCTGCCTCCGCCAGCGGAAACAGCCAGACCAGTGGACAGTCCACCAGCGATTTCACGGTCTCCATCATCAAAGCGCCCGGGGGTACGTTCCTGCTGATCGCCATCGGGGCTGCGGTCGCCATCGCCGGCCTTGTCTTCGTGGTCCTCGGAGTCAAAGGATCGTTCAAGAAAGAACTACGGTTGCCACCCTCGGAGCCCGCCCGATCCGTCGTGACGGGGCTGGGAGTGGTCGGCTATGTAGCCGAGGGCGTCGGACTGTTTCTGGTGGGATTGCTGTTCATCATTTCCACCGTTAACGCCCACCCTCAGGAGTCCACAGGCCTGGATGGCGGGCTGAAGGCGCTGCGCGAGCAGCCGTACGGGGTTTACATGCTGACCGCCGTCGGCGCCGGCCTGATATGTTACGGGCTCTACCTGATGGTGAAGGCCAAATTCGCGCGGATGTAGGCGTCCCCGCCGAGGCGGCCAGCTCCTGCTCCGGGCGAGCGGCGGCTCTACCGCGAGGGCAGCCGGCCAAGCGTGCGCGGCCAGGCGCAGGGCAGGGCGGCGAGAAGGTCAGCAAACACGTGAGCAGCTTCCCGGACCCGTTCCTGCGAACCCTCACGAACAGTCCGGAAGTCAGCAGCCCCACGCACACGTTACTCGACGCGGTTCACGCCGTCCCATCCCCGCTGCCTCATCCGCCGGCCGGCAACCATGGACAGCGCACCACACACCACCCCGATGACAACGGCGGATACCCCACCGATGAACCATCCACCCTGCCCGAAGATCATCATCACAACACCGAGGAAACACAGACCTTTGGCAGCGATGTCCAGATACAAAGGACCCTTCAGGTACTCCATGCATCCACGGTAAACCCGCGACCCTGCCACACAACCCTGCCCCACGCATTCCCGTCCCGCCCCAGTGCAATAAGCCACCTGCGCCTGAAGCGCGAACGGACACTTGCGGCCCCGCCGAGGGGCACAAGTGTCCGTTCGCGCTTTGCTGCGGAGTGCTAGCTCGCGTCCTCGATCAGCACGAGGTCACGCCCGTTGGTTTCCGGCGTGAAGAAGGTGGTGATGAAGGAGATCAGCGCCAGCACGAAGGAATAGATCGCCAGGACGAGCCAGGAGTATCCGGAGGCGGCGAGCAGTGCCGCGCCGACCAAAGGCACGAGGCCGCCGGCGAGCACTGCGGAGAGTTCGCGGCTCATGGCGACTCCCGTGAAGCGGTACTGGGAGCCGAACAGTTCGGGCAGGAGCGGGCACTGCGGGCCCAGCATGGACTGCACGCCGAGGGCGATGCCCACCACCATGACCGCCCAGACGAGTGTGGGATTGCCCAGCGTAACGAGGTAGAACGCCGGGAAGGCAATCAATGCCTGGAAGAGGGCCCCGTAGCGGTAGACGGGGACGCGTCCAAAGCGGTCGGACAGCGCGCCGAAGGTGATCACCATGACGGCGGCGAAGCCGGCAGCGATGAGCAGGCCCACGGGGCCGATGAATTTGTCGCCGGGGAAGATGCCGGCCGGAGCCGCCAGGAAGGCTACCAGGAGCGCGGAGTAGATGGAGGAGTTGCCGTTTTCGCCCATGCGCAGGCCGATGCCCACCAGGACGTTCTTCTTGGAGTGCTTCCAGAGTTCGCCTACCGGGTTCTTCACAACGTTCTTGTGCTTCTCCAGCTCCTGGAACACCGGGGTTTCCTTGAGTTTCAGCCGGATGAAGACGGCCACCGCAATCAGCAGAATGCTCGCGAGGAAGGGAACGCGCCAGAGCCAGCCCTCCAGGACCTCTTTATCGGCCATTGCGATCAGCGCAAAGGTGCCGGCCCCGAGGAGGGTGCCCAGCTGGATTCCCACGAAGGGAAGGGAAGCGAAGAACCCGCGACGGCGGCGCGGCGCGACTTCGGAGATCAGCGTCGTCGCGCCGGCCTGCTCCGCTCCCGCGCCGAGGCCCTGGACAATGCGGAGGATGACCAGCAGCACGGCACCGAGCATGCCCGCCTGCTCGAATGTCGGCAGCAGACCGATGGCAAAACTTGCCGTTCCCATCAGGCCGATGGTCAGGATCAGCACCATTTTCCGGCCGAAGCGGTCCCCGATGTAGCCAAAGACGACGCCGCCGAACGGCCGGGCCGCGAAGCCGACGCCGTACGTGGCGAAGGAGGCGATCAGTGCACCCTCTTCGCCCAGCGGCTTGAAAAACAGCGGCCCGAAGATCAGTGCCGAAGCGAGACCGTAAATATAGAAGTCGTAGTACTCCAGAGCGGAGCCTACGGAACTGGCAAGAGTCGCCTTACGCAGCTGGTCCGGTTCGACGACGGCGCCGTCCGCATCAGCCAGCTGTATATCAGTACGAGTTGTCACAAGCACTCCCTCAAAAACACTCCAGGCCCCCGTTGGCCTTGGTGGAAATAGTGACAACACCTATGGCGTCGATCACTATGTTGAACAGAGTACAACAAGTTGAACGACTCGCCAATAGGTTGAGGTTTCGCAGGCCATGGGGCGCCAATATGACGCCTCCTCATGGTCTGCCTCACCCCATAGGATTACCCAGGGACCTGGCCAGTTCCTTCAGCTCCTTGACCATCTGGGCCCCCTGCTCAGCGGAATACGTGGCTTTCAACGCAGTAACAGACAAGCCCAGGCTGGGGCCGTGGGCGCCATGGGTGGGCACCGACACGGCCAGGCACACGACGCCGGTGGTGGACTCCTCATCTTCAAAGGCATAGCCCTGCTGCCGGATTTCGCGGATCTGCGCCTTGAGTGCGGCACCCGTGCGGATCGACTTTGGCGTCAGCACCGGCAGTTCAGCATCGTCCGGGAACATGGCTTCGAGGTCATGGTCGTGCAGACGCGCGATCAGGACCTTGCCCACCGCGCAGAGCGACACCGGCATCTTGTCCCCGATGTTGGACGTCAGCCGGACCGCAGGATGCCCTTCATAGCGAGCCAAGTAGATGACATTGGTACCGTCCAGCATGGCGATTCGGACAGTTTCCCCGGAGAGGGTGGGGGCCTGCTCACAAAACCGGTAGAACTCCTGGACTTCATCCAGCCGGCTCAGATAGGCCGCGCCGAGTTCAACAAGTTTGCGGCCCAGGGTGAACTCGGCGCCCTGCCTGCTGATCAGGCGGGCCTCCTCCAGGGCCAGGAGCAGGTTGGACGTTGAGGACTTCGGAATGCCGAGTTCCCGGGCGAGGTCACTCAGGGTGAGCCGGCCGGTAGCCGACGCGGCCAGTGCCTCCATCACAGCGGCCGCCCGGGTGACGGCCGGAGCCGGGGACGTGCTGCCTAATCCATCATTGGGGCGGGTGGCGCGGGAATCGACCATGATTCTCCTTCAATCAGTACGCGCTGGGGCGCAGGCAGCATGTCTGCCAGCCAACGGCCAGCGGCAGTGGCATGCAACTGTTCATGTGGCTGAACACTTACCATCATAATGGCTCGCCTCACTGCGTGGCTGGAGCGGATAGCTGGGCTTGCCCGGATAGCCGGACCGGATAATTGGCCCGGGAGGGCGCACCCGGCACCGTACGGGTCAAAGGCCCGAAATAATTTTCGTGTTTCCGAATGTTCACGGTATATTCGTTCTAGGCCTTCCACCGCGGCATCCCCCAATAGTCGCGGTGGAGGGCTGTTCCAATTAAGCGGGTCCAATTTAGCAAGGTGTTTAAGCGGCGTCGGCAACTGCCTCCCTCAGCTTCCAGCCACCACCCAGACCATCCCGCAGGATTTCCATGGTGGTGAACGCAGAGTTTTCGTTCCTGCCCAGCCTCGCCTGGAGGCGCCAGACTTCGACGTCCACCCGGCTCCAACCGAGCGGCATCCGGCGTTCAGCTTCCCACCAGCTGACGCGTTCAAACCATCTGACAGGCTCCGCGCCGACAGTCCATTCGCGTCCACCACGGATAACGGTGGCCGGGCGGCCGTCCGCAGCTGTTCTCACCAGTATGTGTTCCATGCCGCAAGGCTACGAACGGGCCCTGACATTTTTTCCGGGCCAAAGGCTGTGGCCTATGAGGATGCAGCAACCAACACAAAGACGCCCAACACAAAAAACCCCGCCTTGCCGGCATCTGATGCCGGGAAGACGGGGTTCTTCCTTGTGGGTCCTACCGGGATCGAACCGATGACATCCACGGTGTAAACGTGGCGCTCTACCAGCTGAGCTAAAGACCCAAACTGCCGGTTCCGCTTCGAAGCTCGCGAACCAACGAACATAGACTCTACCCGACGACAGGCCCTCATGACCAATCCGGATCAGGGCTGCGGCGCGCCGGGCAGCTCCTCGGCAAGCCAGGAAAGCGCTTCACTGACACCTGCGGCCAGTTTGACCGTTGCCAGCTCATCGCCGCGGGTCTCTCCGCGATTAATGATGACCACGGGTTTGCCCTGCTTGGCGGCGTGGCGGACGAAACGCAGTCCACTCATGACGCTGAGGGACGAACCGGCGACGAGCAGCGCTCCCGCCTCATCCACCATCGAGTAGGCCCGCTCCACACGGTCCTTTGGGACGTTCTCGCCGAAGTACACAAAGTCCGGCTTCAGCACACCGCCGCACGCAGGGCACTTCGCCACGACGAAGCTGCTGATGAGCTCCGAATCCTCCACAGTCGCGTCGGCATCGGGCGCTATTTCAACAACCCCCGATTCCAGCGCACGCTCAAGGAACGACGGGTTCAGTTCCTCCAAAAGCCCTGCGAGCAGACCACGGGAGTACGTGCGGCGGCAGTCCAGGCAAATGACTTGGTCGAAGCGGCCGTGCAGGTCCACGACGTTGACGCTTCCTGCATCCTCATGCAGGCGGTCCACATTCTGGGTGATCAGTCCCGTCAGGAGCCCCCGGCGTTCCAGCTGGACGACGGCGGCGTGGCCGGCATTGGGTTCAGCCCGCCGGAGATGGGACCAACCGATATGGTTCCGCGCCCAGTAGCGCTGCCGGTTGCCCGCGTCGCGCACGAACTCCTGATAGGTCATGGGCGACCGCGGCGGTGAGTCCGGGCCCCGGTAGTCAGGTATCCCGGAGTCCGTGCTCAGTCCTGCTCCGGTGAGGAGCGCCAGGCGCAGCCCTGACACGACGTCCCGGATGTGCCGCAAGACCTCCAGTTCCGGGGGCGACGGCTCGGCCCGTGGCACCGGCGGTCCGCTGGCAAACCCTGTCAGGCCGATGCCGGCGCGCCGCTGGTCCACGGATTCAGCCTTGCGTCAGTCCTGCCAGCGCGCGGCGATACTCGTCCAGGTCGCGTGCCTGCCCGCGGGGATTGACCACGACATACCGCACGACGCCCTCGGCGTCGATGATGAACGTCCCCCGGACCGCCATGCCGCTCTCCGCGTCAAAAACGCCGTACCGCATGGCCACGTCCCCGTGAGGCCAGAAGTCAGCAAGCAGGCTGAATTCGTAGCCTTCCTGCCCGGCATAGGCCCGAAGGGCAAATTTGCTGTCCACTGAGATGGCAAGCACTTCGGCGTCAGCGTGCTCGAAAACGGAAAGGTTGTCCCGGATCTCACACAGTTCGCCCGTGCAGATGCCGGAGAAGGCGAAAGGGTAAAAGACCAGCACGACGTTGCGTCCGCGGAAGTCTGCCAGCCGGACCGGCTCGCCGTACTGATTGGCGAGTGTGAAGTCCGGAGCCTGCTGCCCAACCTCAGGAACGGCCGCAACACCCATGGAGTCCACGGTGTTTGTTGCGGTCACTTGTTCTTCCTGGTCACCAGGCGGGTGGCACTCCAGTCCTTGGACACTCCCACAGATGTGGTGCAGTGCAACCCGGCCGTAGGGGCCGCGTCCTGGATGTCTGAGGGGGAAACGTAGCCCGGGCGGCCGGACTTGGGGGTAAGGACCCAGACGACACCACCTTCGGTCAGCGTCGTAAGCGAGTCGACAAGGGTGTCAACAAGGTCGCCGTCGCCGTCGCGCCACCAGAAGATGACTGCGTCCACGACGTCATGATCGTCTTCGTCCAGGAGCTCTGACCCCGTCAGATCTTCAATGTCATCACGCAAGTCGAAGTCGACGTCGTCGTCGTAACCGAACTCCTGAATCAGATCCCCGTTCTTGAAACCCAATTTTTCCGCCACATTTACCGAAGTGGCGGCGTCGGCCTCACTCACGCGTTCCTCCTATGAATAGTGATATCGATTACTCCAAGCCAACACCCTTTGGGCGTGTGCTTCAAGCTGCCAGTGCCGCGGGGCGGCTTATTGTGCGTCACACAACCAGTATGACGGTCAAATACGGCAGGGGCGCCAGACGCGGCTACGCATCGGCAAGCCGTCAGAGCTAGAGTGGCTGGTGACAGCCATGCCGCGGGGCGACCGCCCTGGACGGATTTAGGCAGTCTTAGACGAGATAGAACCCTGCCCGGCGCACCTGACCGGGCTGTTGTAACCGATATGTCGCACGCGTCGCGTTCACGCCAGGCAGCTACCCTGCCGGACCTGAGTGCGCCGATGAATGCGCGCAAAGAGAGGTTGGACGTGGCTGCAGGAGAAGATACCTCCCATATCCTCAGCGGGTTGACTAACCAGCTGCCTGATCGTGATCCGGAAGAGACCGCCGAATGGGTTGAGTCCCTGGATGCGCTGATCAGGGAACAGGGCACCGAGCGTGCCCAATACATCATGCGCAGTCTCCTGCAGCGTGCCGGCGCGCAGAGCGTCGGGGTTCCGATGGTGACCACCACGGACTATGTGAACACCATTCCGGCGGACCAGGAAGCGGAATTCCCGGGCAACGAGGAGTTCGAGCGGCGTTACCGGGCGTACATGCGCTGGAACGCGGCGGTGATGGTGCACCGGTCCCAGCGGCCGAACATCGGCGTGGGCGGGCACATCTCCACCTATGCCGGGGCCGCGACGTTGTACGAGGTCGGGTTCAACCACTTCTTCCGCGGCAAGGACCACCCCGGCGGCGGGGACCAGGTGTTCTTCCAGGGCCACGCCTCCCCCGGGATGTACGCCAGGGCGTTCATGGAAGGCCGGCTGACCGAGCAGGACCTGGACGGCTTCCGGCAGGAAAAGTCCAAGGAGGGCCACGCCCTGTCCTCCTACCCGCACCCGCGGCTGATGCCCGAGTTCTGGGAATTCCCCACCGTGTCGATGGGCATCGGGCCGATGAACGCGATCTACCAGGCCCAGTCCAACCGGTACCTGCACAACCGCGGCCTGAAAGACACCTCCGACCAGCAGGTCTGGGCGTTCCTGGGCGACGGGGAAATGGACGAGCCCGAGTCCCGCGGCCTGCTCCAGCTCGCCGCGAACGAGAACCTGGACAACCTGAACTTCGTGATCAACTGCAACCTCCAGCGCCTGGACGGGCCGGTGCGCGGCAACGGCAAGATCATGCAGGAACTCGAGGCGTTCTTCCGCGGCGCGGGCTGGAACGTGATCAAGGTCGTCTGGGGCCGGGAATGGGATGACCTGCTCACCCGCGACACCGACGGGTCGCTGGTGAAGATCATGAACGAAACCCCCGACGGGGACTACCAGACCTACAAGGCCGAATCCGGCGGTTTCGTCCGCGAGCACTTCTTCGGCAAAACCCCGCAGACCAAGGACATGGTCGCGGACCTCACCGATGACCAGATCTGGAACCTCAAGCGCGGCGGGCACGACTACCGCAAGGTCTACGCCGCCTACAAGGCAGCCACCGAATTCAAGGGCAAACCCACCGTGATCCTGGCCAAAACGGTCAAGGGCTACGGACTCGGCCCCCACTTCGAAGGCCGCAACGCCACCCACCAGATGAAAAAACTCACCCTGGACGACCTGAAGAAATTCCGCGACCACCTGCGGATCCCCGTCACGGACGAACAGCTCGAGAAGGACCCGTACCAGCCGCCGTACTACCACCCGGGCACGGATGCGCCGGAAATCAAGTACATGATGGAACGCCGCGCCGCCCTGGGCGGTGCCGTGCCGGAGCGCCGGTCCAAGCACTCCGACATCACGCTGCCGGACCCGAAGACCTACGAGGTCGCCAAGCGCGGTTCGGGCAAGCAGCAGGCTGCGACCACCATGGCCTTTGTCCGGCTGCTCAAGGACCTGATGCGGGACAAGAACTTCGGCAAGCACATCGCGCCGATCATCCCGGATGAGGCCCGCACGTTCGGCATGGACGCGTTCTTCCCGACGGCGAAGATCTACAACCCCAAGGGCCAGAACTACCTGTCCGTGGACCGGGACCTCGTCCTGGCCTACAAGGAATCCGCGCAGGGCCAGCTGATCCACCCCGGCATCAACGAAGCCGGCGCCGTGGCAGCCTTCACCGCCGCCGGCACCGCCTACGCCACCCACGGCGTCCCGCTGGTCCCGATCTACGTGTTCTACTCCATGTTCGGCTTCCAGCGCACCGGCGACGCCTTCTGGGCCGCCGCGGACCAAATGACCCGCGGCTTCATCATCGGCGCCACCGCAGGACGGACCACCCTCACCGGCGAAGGACTCCAGCACGCTGACGGCCACTCCCCCATCCTCGCCGCCACCAACCCCGCAGTGGTCACCTACGACCCCGCCTACGGCTACGAGATGGGCCACATCGTCCGCGACGGTCTGGAGCGGATGTACGGCCCGGATTCAACGGACCGGAACCTGATGTACTACATCACGGTCTACAACGAGCCCATCACCCAGCCTGCAGAGCCGGATGAGCTGGACGTTGAAGGCGTCATCAAGGGCATCTACCTGCTGGCGCCGGCCAAGATCGACGGCCCGCGCACGCAGATCCTGGCCTCCGGCGTCTCGGTTCCCTGGGCCATCGAAGCCCAGCGGATCCTGGCCGAGGACTGGGGCGTCTCCGCCGACGTCTGGTCCGTGACCTCCTGGAACGAACTGCGCCGCGACGGCATGGCCGCCGAGGAAGAGGCGTTCCTGAACCCCGGCAAGACCGCCCGGGTGCCGTTCGTCACACAGCAGCTCGCCGGCGCCACCGGCCCGGTGGTTGCCGTCTCGGACTACATGAAGGCCGTCCCGGACCAGATCCGCCAGTTCATCCCGAACGAGTTCGCCTCCCTGGGTGCCGACGGCTTCGGCTTCTCCGACACCCGCGCCGCAGCACGCCGCTTCTTCAAGAACGACACCCACTCCATCGTGGTCCGTTCGCTGGAGATGCTGGCCCGCCGCGGTGAGGTTGACGCCCAGGCACCTGCGCAGGCCATCGAGAAGTACCGCCTGCACAACGTCAACGCCGGAACCACCGGCAACGCGGGCGGCGAGTCCTAACACGCCCGGCACACGTACGACGGCGGCCCTCACCGAAAGGTGGGGGCCGCCGTCGTCGTTCGGTGCTTTTGCGGGGTTGTGATGCAGCGCAACCGCAGTTGTAGCCTTTGCACAAAATGGAGCTTGCAGGTTAGGCACCGTATGCTCGATGCATGCCCCAGCCAACCCCCGCCCCCGCAAAGCGTAAACCGGTGTCGCCCAGCATCACACCGGAGAAGTCAGAGACCCTGAAGAAGCTCAGGGCGAGTGTTGGCCAGTTGTCCACCACCACCATGCGCCAGCTGGAAAAGTCCCTGCCCTGGTACACGCGCCTCAGTTCTGATGAGCGCTCGGCGCTGGGGCTTGTGGCCCAAAACGGAATCGCCGCGTTCGTTACCTGGTACGAGCGCCCCAGCTCCCCCTCGTGGATCCTCACCGATGTTTTCGGCACGGCCCCCACGGAACTCACCCGGTCCATCAGCCTTCAAAAGGCCCTCCAGCTGATCCGGATCGTCGTTGAAGTGGTTGAGGAGCAGGTGCCCGTGATCGCACCGGAGGCCGACCAGCCGTCACTGCGCGAGGCAGTGTTGAGGTATTCACGTGAGGTGGCTTTTGCTGCCGCGGACGTCTATGCGAGGGCCGCCGAATCGCGGGGCTCGTGGGACACCCGGCTGGAAGCCTTGATCGTGGACGCCATCCTGCGCGGTGAAAACACCGACGCGCTGCGGTCCAGAATCGCCGCCCTCGGCTGGAAAGCCCAGGAGAGATTCACCGTGATGGTGGGAAATTCGCCGTCGGAACCCAGTGCCAGCTACGTCAGCGAATTGCGCCGCACGGCCGGCCGGTACGCCGAGGACGCCCTCGTCGGGATCCAGGGCGACCGTCTCATCCTGATCCTCGGCGGCGTCCATGACCGCGAAACGGCATATCTCAAACTGAGTGAAATGTTCGCGCCGGGGCCCGTGGTGTACGGCGCAGAAGCGAATTCCCTGCTGGAGGCCAGCGGCTCTGCCCAGTCGGCCTTCGCAGGGCTCACCGCCGCGCGGGCGTGGCCGTCCGCGCCGCGGCCGGTAGCGGCCGACGACCTGCTTCCCGAGCGGGTGATCTCCGGGGACGATGCGGCGCGCCGGTCCCTCGTCAAAAACATCTACCGGCCCCTCCTGGCCGCGTCCAACGGGCTTGTGGAAACACTGGGTACCTACCTGGAACTGGGGCATTCGCTGGAGGCAACAGCCCGGGAACTTTTCGTCCACGCCAATACCGTCCGTTACCGGCTCAAGCGGGTTTGTGACGTCACAGGCTGGGATCCGCTGCTCCCGCGGGAGGCCTTCGTGCTGCAGGCCGCCCTGGTAGTGGGCCGGCTTTCCACCCCGCCGAAGGCCGCCGTGGAACGCCAGCCTGGGCGGAACCAGAGCTGAACCGTTGTAGACTTCCTACAAACTGACCCAGTGAGCTTGGTGTACGCAAACACCCTTGGTTCACGCGGTAATTTGGAAAGCTGGTTACGTGCTTGCAATCGTCTGCCCTGGACAGGGCTCACAGACCCCCGGTTTCTTGGCCCCTTGGCTGGAACTGCCTTCCGTAGCAGGCCATCTGGCCTCCCTCAGCGAAATCGCAGGCATTGACCTCACTGCGCATGGGACAACCTCGGATGAGGAGACCATCAAGGACACCGCCGTTGCGCAGCCCCTCATCGTCGCTGCCGGACTCGTGGCGGCAAAGTCACTGTTCGACGTCGAACTCAGCACCCTTCCGGTCATCCTGGCCGGACACTCGGTGGGCGAGATCACGGCCTCGGCACTGGCCGGGGTGCTCACGGAAAAAGAAGCCATGACCTTCGTCCGCGAACGCGCCAACAGCATGGCCGCGGCCGCTGCGGTCACGCCCACCGGCATGAGCGCCGTAGTTGGCGGCGACCCCGCCGAGGTGCTGGCCGCCATCGAGGCCGCCGGCGCCACCCCCGCCAACGTGAACGGTGCGGGCCAGACCGTCGCCGCCGGCACCTTCGAGCAACTCAAGGCCCTGGCGGAGAATCCCCCGGCAAAGGCCCGGGTGATTCCGCTCAAGGTGGCCGGGGCTTTCCACACCTCACACATGGCACCCGCGGTAAGCGCCCTCGAAGCCCTGCGCCCCGAGCTGCAGCCCCAGGCGCCCGCTGTTCCCTTGCTGTCCAACTTCGACGGCCGGGAAGTCACCGACGGCGCTGCCGCCGTCGACAGCCTGATCGCCCAGGTGTCCCGTCCCGTCCGCTGGGACCTCTGCATGGAATCACTCGTGCAGCGCGGGGTCACCGGCGTCATTGAACTGGCACCCGCCGGCACCTTGGCGGGCCTCGCCAAGCGCGGGATGCCCGGCGTCAAGACCGTGGCAGTGAAGACCCCCGAAGACCTGTCCGCAGCCCTTGCATTGTTCGCAGAACTGGAGGGACAGGCATGAGTGTTCCCACGCTAAAGCAGGCACCGATCAACGAACACACCCGGATCCTCGGCGTCGGCGCCTACCGCCCCGACGTGGTGGTGACGAACGAGGACGTCTGCCAGTGGATTGACTCCTCCGACGAATGGATCCGGCAGCGCACGGGCATCATCACCCGCCACCGGGCCCCTGCCGACGTCAGCGTGATTGACATGGCGGAAGGCGCCGCACGCGAAGCCCTCTCAAAGGCCGGCATCGAGGCCTCCCAGCTCGGAGCCGTCATTGTGTCCACCGTGACGCACCCCTACGCGACGCCGTCCGCGGCCGCAAGCCTTGCCGACCGGCTCGGCGCAACGCCCGCACCCGCATTCGACATCTCGGCCGCCTGCGCAGGCTACTGCTACGGCATCGCCCAGGGCGATGCACTGGTCCGCTCCGGCACCGCCGAGTACGTGCTCGTCGTCGGGGCCGAGAAACTGTCCGACGTCATCGACAACAGCGAACGCACCATCTCGTTCCTGCTGGGTGACGGCGCCGGCGCCGTGGTCATCGGCCCGTCGGAGACGCCGGGCATCGGCCCGTCCGTCTGGGGTTCCGACGGCAGCAAGTGGGATGCGATCGGCATGACCCACTCCCTGCTCGATGTTCGCGAGTACTCCGCGGCGCACTCCGGGTCACTCGTCCACGCGGGCTCACCGCAGGGCAGCGCCCTCAGCGCGGAAGAAGCGTCCGTCACCGACGCCGCCATCTGGCCCACCCTCCGCCAGGACGGCCAGACCGTCTTCCGCTGGGCCGTCTGGGAGATGGCGAAGGTGGCACAGCAGGCCCTCGATGCCGCAGGTGTCCAGGCCGAGGACCTCGTGGCGTTCATTCCCCACCAGGCCAACATGCGCATTATCGACGAAATGGTCAAGAAGCTGAAGCTGCCCGAAACCGTCACGGTGGCGCGCGACATCGCGGAGGCCGGCAACACATCGGCGGCGTCCATCCCGCTTGCCACCCACAGGCTGCTGCAGGAACACCCCACGCTGAGCGGCGGCCTCGCGCTGCAGATCGGTTTCGGCGCGGGCCTGGTTTTCGGCGCCCAGGTTGTAGTCCTTCCGTAGGAATCCCCACCAAACCGCAACCGCGGTTTGCCCCGTTTCCGGCAGCCCCTGCCGGCAATAACAAGAAAAGGAGCCACCAATGGCTAGCAACGAAGAGATCCTGGCCGGACTGGCTGAAATCGTCAACGAAGAGACCGGCCTGGCCCCCGAGGCTGTCGAGATGGACAAGTCCTTCACCGAGGACCTGGACATCGACTCCATCTCCATGATGACCATCGTCGTTAACGCCGAGGAGAAGTTCGGCGTGCGCATCCCCGACGAAGAGGTCAAGAACCTCAAGACCGTCGGCGACGCCGTGGACTTCATCTCCAACGCCCAGGCCTAAGCAGGCCCCAGCCGCATGGCGGCTGAAACCCGGCTGGCCGGCCCGCATTTCACTGCTGTGGCCGGCCAGCCGATGCACCATCACAGATTTTCGAATTCCCCCTCGCACGCCACCGATGCAGGCCGTCCGGCCACGAAGCACGGGACAGGCTCGCGCACCGACAGAGAGTGATCCCATGACACGCAAAGTAGTCATTACCGGTCTGGGTGCCACCACGCCCATCGGCGGCGACGTACCCACTATGTGGCAGAACGCGCTGAAGGGGGTTTCCGGCGCCCGCACGCTGGAGGACGACTGGGTCGCCAAGTACGAGCTTCCCGTTCACTTCGCCGCCCGGTGCTCCACGCCCGCCCTTGACGTCCTGAGCCGCGTTGAAGCCAAGCGCATGGACCCCTCGACCCAGTTCGGCGTTATTGCGTCCCGCGAGGCCTGGGCTGACTCCGGCATCACCGAATTCGATCCGGACCGCCTGGCCGTGGCCTTTGCCACCGGCATCGGCGGCGTCTGGACCCTCCTGGACGCCTGGGACACCCTGAAGGAGAAGGGCCCCCGCCGGGTCCTGCCCATGACGGTCCCCATGCTCATGCCGAACGGTGTGGCCGCCGCGGTCAGCCTTGACCTCGGCGCCCGGGCAGGCGCCCACACGCCCGTTTCCGCCTGCGCCTCCGGCACCGAAGCCATGCACCTGGGCCTGGACCTGATCCGCTCCGGCAAGGCCGACGTCGTGATGTGCGGCGGCGCCGAGGCCGCCATCCACCCGATGCCGCTGGCCGCGTTCGCCTCGATGCAGGCTCTCTCCCGCCGCAACGACGATCCCGAAGGCGCCTCCCGGCCCTACGACCTCGGTCGCGACGGCTTCGTCATGGGTGAAGGTGCCGGCGCCCTCGTCCTCGAGGCCGAAGAGCACGCGCTTGCCCGCGGTGCCCGGATCTACGGCGAACTGGCCGGCACGTCCGTGACGGCTGACGCCTACCACATCACGGCTCCGGACCCGCAAGGCCTGGGCGCCACCCGCGCGCTCAAGGCAGCCATGTTTGACGGCCGCATCCAGGCCGAGGACGTCGTCCACGTCAACGCGCACGCAACGTCCACGCCCGTGGGCGACAAGCCGGAATACACCGCGCTGAAGGCCGCCCTGGGCGGGCAGGTCGACAACGTGGCCGTGTCCGCCACCAAGTCGCAGATGGGCCACCTGCTGGGCGCTTCCGGCGCCGTGGAGGCTGTCCTCACCGTGCTGGCCGTGCACGAGCGCAAGGCCCCCCTGACGATCAACCTCGAGAACCAGGATCCGGAGATCCCGCTGGACGTCGTCACCTCCGCCCGTGATCTGCCCGCCGGAGACATTGTGGCACTGAGCAACTCGTTCGGCTTTGGCGGCCACAACGCCGTCATCGCCGTCCGCAGCGTGTGATCACTGATGCATAGCGAAGAAGCCCCCGCCGGTTGGCGGGGGCTTCTTCGTTGCTATGGGGATCGGCGTGTCAGCCCACCTGGTGCAGCCAGCGGACGGGTGCTCCCTCGGCCGCGTGCCGGAAAGGCTCCAGCTCCTCATCCCAGGCCTCGCCGAGGGCAAGGGAAAGCTCGTGGTAGACCGCAGACGGATCGCCCGCACCGGACTCATAGGCGTAGCGGATGCGGTCCTCGGAGACCATGATGTTCCCGTGGACATCCGTCACGGCATGGAAAATTCCCAGCTCCGGCGTGTGGGACCAGCGGCCGCCGTCCACGCCCTGGCTGGGTTCCTCTGTCACCTCGAAGCGCAAGTGTGCCCAGCCCCGGAGGGCAGACGCCAGCTGCGCACCTGTCCCCTGCACGCCGGTCCAGGAGAGCTCCGAACGGAACATTCCGGGCGCGGCAGGCTGAGGGGTCCACTCAAGATCTGTCCGCTTGTCCACGACAGATCCGATGGCCCACTCGACATGAGGGCACAGTGCGGTAGGCGCCGAGTGAATGAAGAGCACACCGCGGGTCATTACAACAGACATTCCATCCTCCATAGCTGTAGGTACGTCTTCCCCAACGACCTGCATGGATGGATATCTGGTGCTCCGGCGCCGCGTGGTGCCTCGAACTCCTGCCAATCTATGAAACTGTTGCCGGGCTTGCAAGATGGCCAAAGGCTTAAAGCACAACTTGAAAGTTGCCGGACTTGGCTCTTATTGTGCCGTACCCTGCGTAATTACGCCAGTGGGATTCGGCGCGCCGTCGAGGCGCGCCGAGGACGGCCTCCGGGGACGGCCGGGGCGTTACGCCCTCGGGTGGGCCTGCTGGTAGCTCTTGCGGAGCCGGTCCACCGAGACGTGGGTGTAGATCTGGGTGGTGGCAAGGCTGCTGTGCCCCAGAATCTCCTGGACCGCGCGAAGGTCGGCCCCTCCGTCGAGCAAGTGCGTGGCCGCCGAGTGGCGCAGCGCATGGGGGCCGGTAGCGGCGGTGTCCCCCAACGCTTCGAAGACGCCGTTGACGACGCTCCGCACCTGGCGCTGGTCCACGCGGCGGCCCCGCATCCCCAGGAACAGTGCCGGCCCGCTGCCTGCCGATGCGAGCTTGGGGCGGCCGCGGCGCAGCCAATCGTCGACGGCGAGCGCGGCCGGCAGTCCGTAGGGAACCGTCCGTTCCTTGTTGCCCTTGCCCAGGACACGGAGGGTTCTGCGGTCGGGGTCGAGGTCATCGACGTCGAGACCGGCCAGTTCCCCGACGCGCAGGCCGGTGGCATAGAGCAGTTCGACCATGGCCCTGTCCCGCAGCGCCATCGGCGCGCCGTCCTGCGCCGCCTCGTTGAGTTCGGTGAGCAGCCGGGTAAGTTGCTGTTGCTGCAGCACGCCCGGCAGCGAGCCTTCAACCTTCGGCGCCTTCAGGCGCAGGGCCGGATCCGTGTCAATCATCTCCTCCCGGAGCGCCCAGGCGGTGAAGGTCCGTGCAGTGGCCGACCGGCGGGCCAAGGTGGAGCGGGAGATGCCGGCGTCACTCTGTGTGCCCAGCCAGCGCCTGAGCGTCCCGAGCTCAATCTCTCCGAGCTCGCGGATTCCCTCCCCTGCGGCATAGTCCAGCAGACTTCCGACGTCGGAGAGGTAGGCGCGGACGGTGTGCTCCGAGCGTGCCCGCTCGCCGGTCAAGTACCGGCCGAAGCTGCTGACCGCCTCCGCCAGCGCCGGCGGCAGTTCCACTTTCTCCACGCACTCACTTTCCCAGCAATCGGCGTGCGGTCAAGGATTCCCGCGGCGAGCCGCGGTGTGGCGTTTCCCCGGCATGCCGCCACGTACACCCGTCAGCCGGCATGCTTGGACCGCTTCCAGCCGCCGTTGTGGGATTCGGCGAGCCCCAGGAGCCCAAGCCGCCCGAGCCCGGCCCGCACGGACTCGGGGCCAAGTCCGGCCACGGTGCAGAGCTTTTCCACTGAACTGGTGGACCGCAGCGGCAGGGCATCCAGCAGGATCAGGTCCTCCAGCGTGAGTCCGTCGTGGACGGCACTCCCGCCCCGCGGATCAGGCATGAAGTCCCCGCTGGGCGCGGCGAGCTCGGCAACCTCGCCGGCATCCGTCACACATACCGCGCCGCCGTCACGCAGGAGCCGGTGGCATCCGGCCGAGTTGGCGCTGTGGACGGATCCAGGCACTGCGCCCACAGCCCTGCCCAGTGACTCCGCGTGGTGTGCCGTATTCAGCGCTCCGGACCGCCATCTGGCCTCGACAACAACAGTCACCGATGCCAGGGCCGCGATGATCCTGTTCCGCTGCAGAAAGCGGTAGCGTGTGGGCGCAGATCCTGGCGGCACCTCGGCGAGGACTGCGCCCTGGTTCGCGACGGACCGAAGCAGGTCCTCATTCCCCGAGGGATAGAAGCGGTCAACTCCCCCGGCCATAACGGCGATTGTCGGCATGGATTCCGAGCTGCCGGCCAGGGCGGCCCGGTGGGCATGTGCATCGATTCCGTAGGCGCCTCCCGAAACCACCGTGAAGCCCCGCTGCGCCAGGGAGTATGCAAGGTCGCCGGTCACTGCCGCGCCATAGCTCGTGCTGTCCCGGGAACCGACCAGTGCAATCGACTTCGGCGCAGCGGGAAGCTCCTGCTCGACTCCACGCCACCACAGGCAGATCGGTTCGTGGATGCCGAGATCGCCGAGCTGGCGGGGCCACAGATCGTCTCCCGGAATGATCACCCGGCCGCCGAGCCGGTGCATGGTGGCCAAGTCCCGTTCAGGGGCGAGGTCCGGGACCCTTGGCGCCCAGCGCTTGAGAGCTGCACCCAGTCCCGCCCAGGAGGCCGCCGAACTGTGTTCGGCCAGCACGCCCGTGAGTTCCTGTTCCAGCGCGGGGCCATAGCTCAACTGCCCGGTGGCAATGCCCAGCGCGTCCAGAGCCCCCGCCACCTGCACCAGCGCCAGTCCAGCCGAATCCTGAGGCTCCATGAGCCGGGACAGGGCGGCCCGCGCGAGTCTCTCGTTATGCATGTCGCTCCCTTCACGCGGCGGCCGAAGCAGCCTGCCGGAGGCTCAGAGCCTGTCCGATGTCATTGAGGTCCGGGCGTTCCCGGCCGGCAAGGTCTGCCAGGGTCCAGGCCAAGCGCAGGACGCGGTCGTAGCCGCGGGCTGTGAGCACGCCCCGTGCGAGCGACTGGTCCAGGATGCGCGTGGTGGCCGACGGAAGCCTGAACTCCCCGCGCAGGATCCTTCCGGGGACCTGCGAGTTGGTTTCCATGCCCGCAGGGCCAAGGCGCTGCAGCTGGCGGCGCCTGGCCGCACCCACCCGGCCGGCGACTGTCGCTGTGTCTTCCTCGCCGCCGGACTGGCCGAAGTCTGCCAGTGAAACCCGCTCGACCTGCAGCTGGATGTCGACCCGGTCAAGCAGCGGCCCGGACATCCGCGCCAGATACCTGCGGCGCATCATGGGAGTGCACATGCATTCGATGCCCTTGCCCGATGCCTTCCCGCAGGGACAGGGGTTCGCCGCAAGGACCAGTTGGAAACGTGCGGGGTAGGCTGCCGTGCCCGCGGATCTGTGAATCACCAGTTCTCCGCTCTCGAGCGGCTGCCGGAGTGCATCGAGGACTCCCCGTTCGTATTCGGGAGCTTCGTCGAGGAACAAAATTCCGCGGTGGGCGCGTGACGCGGCGCCGGGCCGCGGCAGTCCCGTGCCGCCGCCGATGATGGCGGCGGACGTCGCCGTATGGTGTGGGTTCTCGAAGGGCGGGCGCCGCACCAACTGCAGCGAGGACGACGGCAGCGCACACAGCGAATGGATCGCTGTCACCTCCATGGCTGCGGTGTCGCCCAAATCGGGCAACAGCCCTGGGAGCCGCTCGGCCAACATGGTCTTTCCCGCACCCGGCGGTCCTGTGAGAAGCAGATGATGGGCCCCTGCTGCGGCAACTTCCAGGGCCCTGCGTGCATCTCCCTGGCCGGCGACATCGCACATGTCAGGGGCCGCTCCGGGCATGGAATCCGGTTCTTCGCCCGCTTCATCATCCTGCGGTTCGAAATCAAGGGCCAGCTCCTGGGGGTCCGCGCCGAAATCGAACGCGAGCCGGGCGAGGGTCCTGTAGCCCTGGACCCGTGCGCCGGGCACCAATGCGGCTTCGGCGGCGTTCGCCTGTGCCACCACGACGTCCGGATAGCCCGCTTGGACGGCAGCCATCACCGCAGGGAGGACACCGCGGACGGGCCGCAGCCGCCCGTCCAGGCCGAGCTCGGCGATAAACACCGTACGGCCCGTTGTCCTGATGTCATCGGCCGCACAGAGCGCTGCCATGGCGATGCCAAGGTCGAAGCCCGAGCCCCGTTTGGGCAGGGACGCAGGAATGAGGTTGGCCGTGATCTTCCGCCGGCTCAACGGGATTCCGGAGTTCTGCGCGGCGGAACGGATCCGTTCCTTCGCCTCGTTGAGAGAAGCGTCAGGCAGCCCCAGGATCACGAAGGCGGGCAATGTCTGACCGATGTCGGCCTCGACCTCCACGATGTAGCCGTTTAGCCCCACCAGGGCCACAGAGTAGGTTCTTCCCAGGCCCATTACCCCACCCCCGGCAGGTGCTCAACGGTCGGCTCGCACACGCCGTCGTCCAGCACTGCAATCACGTCCACGCGGCGCAGCGGCATCCGGAGCTCGTGGTCGCGGCACCAGGCCGATCCCAGCCGGTGCAACCGTGCAAGCTTGTCCGTGCCCACCGCTTCGAAGGGGTGCCCATAGGCGAGGGACCGGCGCGTTTTCACCTCCGCAATGACGAGGGCGTCGCCGTCGAGCGCAACAATGTCGATCTCGCCCTCGGGGCAGCGCCAGTTGCGCTCCACGATGAGCATGCCCAGCGATTCCAGGTATTCCGCCGCGAGCTCTTCCCCGCGCTGGCCAAGCAGGTCTTTGGCTTTCATTTTCTACCTCCGCAACCAGACTGCGGGGGCAGCGTCGGCGCCGACAGGCGCCTATCGCCCTATGTGGGAAAACCGGCCGAACGGACCGCTGTGGAGGAGGAGTCGGTCAGTTGCCCAGGTCGGAGTCCTTGGGCAGGGCAAGCTCCTCGTTCCGCGGGAGCTCCTCGACGTTGACGTCCTTGAAAGTGATGACGCGGACGCTCTTCACAAACCGGGCGGACCGGTACACGTCCCAGACCCAGGCGTCCTGGAGGGTGAGGTCAAAGTAGACCTCGCCGTCGGCGCTGCGCGCCTGCAGGTCCACATGGTTGGCGAGGTAAAAGCGGCGCTCGGTCTCAACCACGTAGCTGAACAGCCCGACGACATCGCGGTATTCACGGTAGAGCTGAAGCTCCATGTCGGTTTCGTAGTTTTCAAGATCCTCGGCACTCATGGTTCCATCTTGCACCATGCAGCGGGCCCCTGCGCACACGGAACAGGCGCAGCGGGACCGGCGGCAGCTTATTCGGACAGCAGGTTCCAGCTGACGCGGTGATACGGGCTGGGGCCGGACACCCGGATGGCTTCCCGGTGGGCCGCGGTACCATACCCCTTGTTGACGTCCCAGCCGAAGGCGGGGTATTCACCGTGCAGCACCTGCATGGTGCGGTCCCGTTCCACCTTGGCCAGAACGCTCGCCGCGGCGACGCTCAGGCACTGCATGTCCGCCTTGACCAACGTGTGCACCGGCGCTTCGCAGCCCGGATCGACCACCACCTCGTCAAACAGCGACGGCTGGGCGGCGGGCGACAGCCAGTTGTGGCTGCCGTCCAGCAGCACCACATCCGGCGTGATTCCGGCGCCGAGGATTTCGAACCACGCGCGGTTGCCCGCTGCCCTCAGCGCCCCCATGATGCCCAGCTCGTCGATTTCCCGGGCGGTGGCGTGGCCGACTGCTGAGGCCACGCTCCAGGCCCTGACCAGAGGGTCCAGCCGTTCGCGGTCGGCGGGCTTCAGCAGCTTGCTGTCCCGGACATCCGCCAGCAGTTCCATCCTCCGCAGGTCCACGACGGCAATTCCCACGCTGACGGGGCCGGCCAGGGCACCGCGGCCCACTTCATCGACGCCGGCCAGGAACCGCGCTCCCCGGGGAAGGAAGCGCTTCTCGTAGTCAAGGGTGGGTGCAACGGACATCGCTAGCCTTCCGAGGGGACACTCTTGAAGACGTCCGGATAGTTGTCCAGTGCCGCCCAGCGGTTCAGCGGCCAGGCGATGACGGCGGCTTTGCCCTCGACGTCGACCAGGTCAATGAAACCGCCGTTGGAATCCATGTGGGCCCGGGAGTCGGCGGAATGGTTGCGGTTGTCCCCCATGACCCAGACCTTGCCTGCCGGCACCACGACGTCGAAGTCACGCACCAGCGGCACCTCGGCAGGGTTGACGTACTTTTCATCCAGCGGGACCCCGTTGACGGTCACTTTGCCGTCGGGGCTGCAGCAGGACACGCGGTCCCCGGGCAGGCCGATGACGCGCTTCACCAGATGCTGCTCCGAGTTGTCCGGAAGCAGCCCGACAAAGGTCAGGCCGTCCTCGACCCAGGTGAAGGGGCCGTCCACTTTCTGCGGCGACGGCGGCAGCCATCCCTTGGTGTCCCTGAACACCACCACGTCGCCGTGCTCCAGGGCGAACGGCTCCGGGACCAGCAGGTTGACGAAGATGCGGTCGTTGACGTCCAGGGTGCTGACCATGGACTCCGAGGGGATGTAGAACGCGCGGAACAGGAACGTTTTGATGAGGAAGGAGAGAACGACGGCGATGACCACCACCGTGGCGATCTCCTTCAGCCACAGCAGGAACGGGTTGCGCTGCGGGGCGGGCTCCTTCACGCGGCGGCCTGCAGGCGCAGCCGGGACGGGCTCACCCAAAGCATGCCTTCCCTGCCTGGCAGCGGCCTGCTGCGGCTCGGAAGTCCCGGGATCGTTCTCCGGCATTTACTGTCCGTCCTTAGTCGTTGTAGTGGCCACCTGCGGCGGCCGTGCCACTGAGGCAAATCTATCAAGCGGCCAGATGATCTGTACCGGCCGGCCGATTACCTTGTCCATGCGCACCATGCCCCCGCCGGGCGCGCCCAGCAGGCTGCGGGAGTCGGCCGATACGGAGCGGTGGTCCCCCATCAGCCAGAGCCGTCCAGCCGGCACGGACACACTGAACTTCTGGTCGCTGGGCGCATCTCCTGCTTGGATATAGGGTTCCACGACCGGCTGGCCATTTACTGTGAGCCGCTGCTGGGCGTCACAGCAGACAATGCTGTCGCCAGGCAGCCCGATGACGCGCTTCACGTAGGTGGTGTCGCTGCCCGTGAGGCCCAGCCAGTTTCCGGCGGCGGCCACCGCCGCCGGCAGCGGGCCCGCGCCGGAGTGCAGCGGCGCGAAGGAACCGCTGCCGTCAAACACCACGACGTCGCCGCGGCGGATCGGCTCGGACTGAAAATCGGTGCGGGACACCACGATTCTGTCGCCCGTACTGAACAGCGGTTCCATGGACGCCGAGGGAATGAAGTAGACATCCAGCCACAGTGAACGGACCAGTCCGCTGACAAGGACGGCCAGGGCGAAGGCCAGAAACACGAAACGCCAGCCCGGTTTCCCTGGCTGGCGTTTCGTGTGGTCCATGATCCGTATCCTGTGGCGCTGTTGCGGATGGCTCCGGCGCTGGCCGGACACGGGTCGGGGACCCACCGTGAAAGTCCGAAAGACTTACTTGGCGGTGCTGAAGTCGCGCTTTTCCTTGATCTTCGCAGCCTTACCGCGCAGTGCACGCATGTAGTAAAGCTTGGCGCGGCGCACGTCACCCTTGGTGACGAGCTCGATCTTTTCGATGATCGGGGAGTGCACCGGGAAGGTACGCTCTACGCCGACACCGAAGGAAACCTTGCGGACGGTGAAGGTCTCGCGAATACCGTCACCCTGGCGGCCCAGGACGAAGCCCTGGAACACCTGGACGCGGGAGTTCTTGCCTTCGATGATGTTCACGTGAACCTTGAGGGTGTCACCCGCGCGGAACTCGGGAACATCGGTGCGCAGCGAGGCTGCATCTACGGAATCGAGGATATGCATTGATCCACTCCTGGTGAACGCCACAGGTCATTCACTTTGGGTCACGGCGGCCAAGCCCGGACAAACGTCCGGGAATTGCCGCCGAAGTGTTGTTGTCCGGTACCGCCACTGATTGGCCGTACCGGGGTGTCTTGCTGTTGGCTGCGCTCCCCCTGTGGCAGGTGCGGGCCCAGCAGACACAAGGGTTAATTATGCCCCATAGGGAAAGAATTGGATAATCTTGGAACGCTTCGTGCCGCTGGGAAGCAGCGGCGCGGGAACTGCTTAGGCGTCCGGCCGCCGCTTCAGGTGACCGTCGACGACGTCGTACCCCAGGTCCGCGAGAGCGGTGCGGTCTGCGCGGGGAAGATTTCCGGCGTCGAACGCCTCCAGCAGGTCCGGGCGGCGTTCCGCCGTCCTCCGGTACTGCTCGTGGCGGCGCCACTGCGCGATTTTTCCGTGGTTGCCGCTGAGCAGGACCGCCGGAACTTCCCGTTCCCTCCAGACGGAGGGCTTGGTGTAGACGGGGTACTCGAGCAGTCCGTCCGAGTGCGACTCCTCCACCAGGGACTCGGGGTTGCCCACCACACCCGGCAGCAGCCTGCCGATGGCCTCCACCATGGCGAGGACGGCAACTTCTCCGCCGTTGAGCACATAGTCGCCGAGGCTCACCGGACGCACCGTGAAGTGCTCCGCCGCCCATTCGATGACCCGCTCGTCGATGCCTTCATAGCGGCCGCAGGCGAAGACCAGATGGTCCTCCTCGGCAAGCTCGTAGGCCAGCGCCTGGTTGAACCGCTCCCCCGCCGGCGACGGCACGATCAGCACCGGCTTGCCCGCGTCCGCGGGACGCGCGTTCGCCACCGACGCCAGGGCCTGCGCCCACGGCTCCGCCTTCATGACCATGCCTGCGCCGCCGCCGTACGGGGTATCGTCCACCGTCCGGTGGCGGTCCGTGGTGAAGCTCCGGAGGTCGTGGACGTTCAGGTCCAGCAGACCGTCCTGGCGCGCCTTGCCGATCAGCGACAGATCCAGCGGTGCCAGGTACTCGGGGAAAATACTGACGACGTCGATTCTCATCTAGGCTTTGGCCCCCGGCTCAGGTTCGCCGCTGTCGTCCGTGCCCTGCTCGCCGCCGTCTTCGGTGTTGATCTCGAACAGCCCGGCCGGCGGGGTCACCAGGACGTAGCCCTCCTCGACGTTGACCTCCGGGACGATCTGCTCCACGAACGGGATCAGGATTTCCTTTCCGTCCGGCGTCTCCACGACAAGCAGATCCTGCACGGGCATCGTGTTCAGGGCAGAGATCTTGCCCACCACCTGGGAACCCACGCGGGCTTCGAGGCCGACGAGCTCGTGTTCGTACCAGCCCTCGTCCTCGTCCTCATCGAGTTCCTCAGTTTCGATGAACAGCTTGGCGCCGCGGAGCGCCTCGGCCTCGTTGCGCGTGTCAATTTCCTCGAAGGCGAGGAGCAGGATGTCCTTGTTCCAGCGGGCACTGTGCACGGTCAGGGGGCCCGCCGACGCCGGTTCCACCACGAATTCGGTTCCGGGGACAAACCGGTCCTCGGGGGCATCGGTGAGCACCTGGACTGTCACCTCGCCGCGGATTCCGTGGGGTTTGCCGATTCGTGCCACCTGAAGCTGCATGTGTTCCTCTGTTCCGGAGTGCGTTTCTGAAAGTTGGCGCTGTGCCGTGCCCGGCCAGCGGGCGGTGAAAGCAGTCCGGCCCCTCCACCGTTGCTGGTGGAGGGGCCGGATTTTAAGGCAAGTGTTGCAGGCGCGTTACCGGCGGCGGTCGGTATCGACGACGTCGACCCTGACCTGCTCGCCATCTGCCAGCGCAGCCACCACAGTGCGCAGTGCGCGCGCGGTGCGGCCCTGGCGTCCGATTACCCGTCCCAGATCCTCCTGGTGAACGCGCACCTCGAGGGTATCCCCGCGGCGGTTGCTCTTCGTGCTGACCTTGACATCCTCAGGGGAGTCAACGATTCCGCGGACAAGGTGTTCGAGCGCTTCTGCCAGCAACTTACTCAGCCTCGGTGGTCTCTGCTTCAGCCTCGGCGGGAGCTTCTGCCTTGGCCTTCTTGGTGATGGCTTCCGGGATGATCACGGAACCCTTTTCCGGGGCAACGAAGGCTTCCTTGGCAACCTTGGTCTTCAAGGTGCCTTCCTGGCCCGGGAGGCCCTTGAACTTCTGCCAGTCGCCGGTGACCTTGAGGATCGCGGCAACCTGCTCGGACGGCTGTGCGCCGACGCCGAGCCAGTACTGGGCACGGTCCGAGTCGACCTCGATGTATGAGGGCTCCTCGGTGGGGTGGTACTTGCCGATCTCTTCGATGGCACGTCCGTCACGCTTGGAGCGTGCGTCCATGACGACGATGCGGTAGTACGGTGCGCGCATCTTGCCGAAGCGCTTAAGGCGAATCTTTACGGCCACTTTTGTGGTCACTCCTGTTTCTGAAACGGGCTGAACCCGCGTTTCTGCACCCGTGGGGCGGGCCATACTTGGGGGGTTCGAAAGGACAGGATCCAGACGCGGAGAGAGGGGCCACGCAGATCGAGTACCTGTTTATTGTGCCAGATCAGCGGCCCGATTTCGACTTGACACGGGCGGGGGCCCGAAGCGGCAGGTCAGGAGGACCAGACGTAGAGGCCCGTGCGGCTGTTCTCGTCGACGCTTTCGGCAAGTTCGGCCAGCTGCTGGACGTATTTCCGCGCCTCGACGGCCCCAAACGGCATGTCGTCCTCGGCGGCCCACCGCTCGGCAACATCGTCAAGGACGTTGCCCTCGCCCTCCGATTCGTAGCTGACCAGCTCCGCCAGCGCCCGGACCATGGCCGGCGGCACGCCGAGCAGCGAGTCGCTGGCCACGTCCACCATGGCCAGTTCGTAATCGGCGCCTGCCGCATGGACAGCCGCTCCGGCGAGGTCTCCGAGCTGTTCGATTTCAAAGTCGCTGATCCCCGGGATGCGGACGCCGACCGCGGGGGCGGCTGCGCCCGACTCGAGGTCAGCGGCGCGCTTGAGGGCCTCACTGTGCGTAGCGACAAAGATTTCGGTGAAACCCATGGAATTCGTCCTCGTTCCGTCGACGGCGGGAACCCGGGCAGCGGTGAAGGCCGCCCGGGATGTTCGAGTTCAGCCTAACCCACAGGCATGCCCCGAATCGCGAACACCGGCTCAGCGTACGGCGACGCGGATCCGGTTGCGCCACGGGTCCTCGAAGCGCAACTCCACCCCCGTGTGGTGGGCAGCAACGCCGGCGGCCTTCAGGCGGTCGGCGAGCGCGCCGACGTCGTCCCCTGCCGGGACTTCGATGAGGACTTCGCCCAGCCCGAGTGTGTCCCGGCGCGGTCCTGCGCCGCGGCTGTTCCAGACGTTCATGGCCATGTGGTGGTGGTAGCCGCCGGCCGAGACGAACAGGGCCTGGCCGTGCCAGCCTGCGGTCTTTTCGAATCCCAGGGTCCCGACGTAGAAGTCATGGGCCGACTGGACGTCACCCACCTGCAGGTGCACGTGGCCCACGCCGGCTTCCGTGCCGCGCTGGCCTTCCAGCGCGTCCTCGGTCAGGTGGTCCTGCAGGTACTTCTGCGGCGGCAGCGCAAGGCTGTCCATGACCACATTCTTGCCGTCCCAGGACCACGATTCGCGGGGCCGATCCCAGTAGAGCTCGATGCCGTTCCCCTCAGGGTCGCTGAAGTAGAAGGCCTCACTGACGAGGTGGTTGGCGCTGCCTGTGAACGACCGGGGCTCATACTGGGCGGCGGTGGCGACTGTGGCAGCCAGGGATGCCTGGTCATCGAAGAGGAGCGCGGTGTGGAAGAGGCCGGCTTCGCCCCGCCCCGGAATGTTCAGTCCGGGGGCGGGAGCCAGATGGACCAGGGGTGTGTTGAGCCGCCCAAGGTAGAGACCGCCATCCTGCTCGGCTACGACATTGAGGCCGAGCGCCCGCTGGTAGTAGTCCGTCATGAGCTTCATGTCGCCGACCTTGAGCATCACGGTGCCCATGGTGAGATCGGCAGGAAGAAGATCCTGGCTGCTGGCTGCTGGTGTCATGCGAATGCTCCCGACTCCCTGGCCACCGGATTTCGATGGTCTCTACCTATCTAAATTACTTGAAGCTTCAATTTATTCCCAGCGGACGACACTTCCCCGCAAAACCACGGCCCGCAGCTGCCGTATGGTTTCAGGCACTTCCCGCGGGTCCTCTGCACACACCACAACATCGGCGCTCGCGCCCTCGGCCAGGCCCTCCGCGCGCAGCCACCGGCGGGCCCTCCAGCAGGCAGCATCCAAGGCGGCCGCGGCGGGGAGCCCTGCGCCGTGGAGGGCCAGGATCTCGTCCGCAATCCGGCCGTGCCCGATCACGCTGCCCGCATCAGTGCCCGCAAAAATCTCCACGCCGGCCTCGTAGGCGTCCCGGACCCGCTCGTTCCGGCGCTCCCACAGCGCCCTCATATGGGCCGCGTAGCGGGGAAACTTGGACTCGGCCCGGGCGGCGATGTCGGGGAACGTCGCTATGTTGACCAGTGTCGGAACGATCGGCACGTTCTGCTCCACGAGCCGCGGGATGTGCCGCGGCAGGAGCCCCGTGGCGTGTTCAATGCAGTCGATTCCGGCATCCAGCATCTGGTCGAGGACGTCCTCGCCGAAGCAGTGCGCCGTGACCCTTGCGCCTTCATCATGCGCCGCGCTGAGCGCGTCCCGGACGGCAGCGTCCGGGAACGACGGCGCGAGGTCACCGGCGTCGCGGTCGATCCAGTCCCCCACGAGCTTGATCCAGCCATCCCCGGAACGCGCCTGCTTCCGGACCGCCTCCACCAGGCCCTCCGGCTCAACCTCGACGGCGAAATTCTTCAGGTACCGTCGGCTCCGGGCAATGTGCCGTCCGGCACGGATGATCCTCGGCGCCTCAGGGCGCCGCTGCAGCCAGCGGGTGTCACTGACCACTCCCGCGTCCCGCACCAGCAGGGTGCCGGCATCGCGGTCGGTCATCGCCTGGGCATAGGCCACGTCGTCGTCCACAGCGCCGGACGGCCCCAGCCCGATGTGGCAATGCGCGTCAACGAAGCCGGGCAGCACCCAGCCGTCGAGGACCACGTCCGGAATGCGGCCGGGACGCTGAAAGGTCAGTTTGCCGTCCACAGCCCAGAGGCCGGCCCGTTCCTGGTCCGGGCCGGTGAGCACTGTGCCCGAGAATTCGATGATGCGCGCCATGGATCCAGCCTGTCATATCAGGCGTGGACGGGCACCGGCCAGCCGCCCTGTGGTAGCTTCGTCTACGACCACACGGGTGCCCCTGCAGGGGCTGAGATCGGGCTAGCGCAGCCTGCGACCGTTGAACCTGTCCGGGTAATGCCGGCGAAGGAAGTGAGCAGTACATGAGCACCCAGAAAACAGAGCTGATCCCTGCCCGAAAAGAAGCTGCCCAAAAAGAAGCAGCCTCCGGTGCGGACATCACCCAGTCCCTGAAGTCGCATTCGCTGGCGTACATCGAGGGCGACGGCCTCCGCGTTCCGGTCACGGAAATCGCCCTGGAGCCGTCACCCAGTGGGGAGCAGAACGAGCCGTTGCGGGTGTACCGGACGGCCGGACCCGGCAGCGATCCCGTAGTGGGCCTCGCGCCGTTCCGCGCGGAATGGATTGAAGCCCGCGGCGACACCGAGCCCTACAGCGGCAGGGAAAGGAACCTGCTCGACGACGGCCGGTCGGCCGTGCGCCGCGGCGCCGCGTCCGCGGAGTGGAAGGGCGCGCACCCGGTGCCACGCCGCGCCGTCGGCGGTAAGACGGTCACGCAGATGCACTATGCCCGGCAGGGCATCATCACCCCCGAGATGCGGTTCGTGGCACTCCGGGAGAACTGCGACGTTGAGCTGGTCCGGAGCGAAGTGGCGGCCGGGCGCGCCATCATCCCGAACAACATCAACCACCCCGAGTCCGAGCCCATGATCATCGGCAAGGCATTCCTGGTGAAGATCAACGCCAACATCGGCAACTCGGCCGTGACAAGTTCCATCGCCGAAGAGGTGGACAAGCTGCAGTGGGCCACCCAGTGGGGCGCGGACACCGTCATGGACCTCTCCACCGGCGATGACATCCACACCACCCGCGAGTGGCTGATCCGCAACTCACCCGTCCCCATCGGCACGGTTCCCATCTACCAGGCGCTGGAGAAGGTCAACGGCGAGGCCAACGCCCTGACCTGGGAGATTTTCCGTGACACCGTGATCGAGCAGTGCGAGCAGGGCGTGGACTATATGACCATCCACGCCGGGGTCCTCCTGCGCTACGTCCCCCTGACGGCCAACCGGGTGACCGGCATCGTGTCCCGCGGCGGCTCGATCATGGCGGGCTGGTGCCTGGCGCACCACCAGGAGAACTTCCTGTACACGCATTTTGACGAGCTGTGCGAGATCTTCGCGAAGTACGACGTCGCCTTCTCACTCGGTGACGGCCTGCGGCCCGGTGCCACCGCGGACGCCAACGACGCCGCCCAGTTCGCCGAGCTCGACACACTGGCCGAGCTGACCCAGCGGGCCTGGGAGTACGACGTGCAGGTCATGGTCGAAGGTCCCGGCCATATCCCGTTCCACCTGGTGCGGGAGAACGTGGAGCGCCAGCAGGAGCTGTGCAAGGGCGCCCCGTTCTACACCCTGGGCCCGCTCGTCACGGACGTGGCACCCGGCTACGACCACATCACCTCGGCCATCGGCGCCACGGAAATCGCCCGCTACGGCACCGCAATGCTCTGCTACGTGACGCCCAAGGAACACCTGGGCCTGCCGAACAAGGACGACGTCAAGACGGGCGTGATCACGTACAAGATCGCTGCCCATGCCGCCGACCTCGCCAAGGGCCACCCGGGAGCGAATGAGAGGGACGATGCCCTGTCCAAGGCGCGCTTCGAGTTCCGCTGGCGGGACCAGTTCGCCCTGTCCCTGGACCCGGTCACCGCTGAGGCCTTCCACGACGAGACGCTGCCGGCAGAACCGGCCAAGACCGCACATTTCTGCTCCATGTGCGGGCCCAAGTTCTGCTCCATGCGCATCAGCCAGGACATCCGCAACGAATACGGCTCCGCGGAAGCACAGGCGGCGCTGGCCGAGATGGCCGAAGGGATGCGGGAGAAGAGCCAGGAATTCCTGGCCGCCGGGGGGAAGGTTTACCTGCCCGAGCTGAAGCTTCCCGAGTCCGCCCGCCAGTAACGGCCACCCTATCGGGCCCGGTCCGGCAGGCATTGGGGGCCCGCCGGACCGGGCCTGCGGCGCACTCCGTGCGGGTAAGGAACGTTGGTCAGGACGCCCGCGGCTGCTGCCGCCGGCTGACCTCGGCAATGAACGACCGGATAAAGCGGTCGCCTTCCGCGGAGTCGTGGGGCCGGTGCCCGCCCGCTGCGATGCGGTGCAGGGCACCGGTTTCCCGCAGGTACCCGGCGATCTCCTCATAGAGGGGCTCCCAGCCGCCAGTGAGGACCAGCGTGGGAACGCCGGGGACGATCTGCAGCGGTGCCTGCCACGGAGGTGCCTGCAGCCGCAACCGCCTCGCGGCGCGCTGGCTCTCCGGGGTGCTTGGACCATGGCCTTCCGCGGCGAAAGCGCGCCGCAGGTACTCCCGCTCATAGTCGTCGTCGCCGAGCTGGTGCCGGACCTCGAAAAGAGGCTCCATCAGCGCCCGGTGGGCTGCCGTGGCGGGCAACTCGGCAGTCAGCGACAGGCAGGCCGGCTCCACGAGCGTCAGCGAGAACACGAGGTCCGGCCGTTCGACGGCGGCCATCATCGCCGCGATCGCGCCCTGGGCATGGGCCACTATGTGGCCACCGGCGGCGCCCCGGCCATCGTCTGCCAGCGACCGCAGCACGATCCGCGCGTCTTCGGCGAAGTCTGTTTCCAGCGGATCGGCTTCGGCATCGAACCCGTGCCGCCGCAGGAAGAGTGCGTCATACTGCAGGGCCATGCCGTGCTGGCGCGGCCAGGCGGCGGAGCCGAAACTCCCCGCGCCGTGGACGAACACTACCCGCTGCTTAAACATGACCCAACCTTATGGCAGCGGTCCGACAACCGAGCAGGCAGACATGGTTCCGCTACTTGCCGAGGAACTTGTCGAAGCCCTTGGGAAGGTTCAGCTGGGACGGGTCAAAGTCGCCGCCCTGCTGGCCGAAGGACGCACCCGTGGGCAGTGCCTTGGCTGCGTTGGCGCGCCGGGCCTCCGCCTCCCGGAGCTCCTGGGCTGCCTTGGCGGGGTTACCCGAGCGGGCCTTCTTCTTGGGTGCGCTCTTGGCACCCTTGCGGGGCCCGCCGCCGCCCATGCCCGGCATTCCGGGCATTCCCGGCATGCCACCGCCCTGGGCCATCTTCTTCATCATCTTCTGGGCCTGGCCAAAGCGCTCGAGCAGGCCGTTGACCTCGGAGACGTGAACGCCGGAACCCTTGGCGATGCGGGCGCGGCGTGAACCGTTGATGATCTTGGGGGCCAGTCGCTCGTGCGGGGTCATGGAACGCACGATCGCCTCGACGCGGTCGATTTCGCGTTCGTCGAACTGCTCCAGCTGCTGGCGGATGTTCTGGGCACCCGGCATCATCATGAGCATTTTCTTCATGGAGCCCATGTTGCGGATCTGCTGCATCTGCGCGAGGAAGTCGTCCAGGGTGAAGTCTTCCTGGTCGGCGAACTTCTTCGCCATCCGGGCAGCTTCGTCCTTGTCCCAGGACTTCTCGGCCTGCTCGATCAGGGTCAGGACGTCGCCCATGTCGAGGATGCGGGACGCCATGCGGTCCGGGTGGAACATTTCGAAGTCGTCCACGCCCTCGCCTGTAGACGCGAACATCACGGGCTTCCCAGTGACCGACGCGACTGACAGCGCGGCACCGCCGCGTGCATCGCCGTCGAGCTTTGACAGCACGACGCCGGTGAAGTTGACGCCCTCATCAAAGGCCATTGCCGTGTTCACGGCGTCCTGGCCGATCATGGCGTCGATCACGAAGAGGACTTCGTTGGGGACGATGGCCCGGCGGATCTGGCGCGCCTGTTCCATCATGTCGGCGTCCACGCCGAGACGTCCGGCGGTGTCGACGATGACGACGTCGTGCAGCTTCTGGCGGGCCTCTTCGACACCGGCACGGGCGACGGCGACCGGGTCGCCGGCCGGGTGCTCCAGCTCGGAGGTGGCGCCGGGGTGCGGGGCGAAGACGGGGACGCCGGCGCGCTTGCCGACGACCTGCAGCTGGGTCACAGCATTGGGTCGCTGAAGGTCGCAGGCCACGAGGATGGGGCTGTGGCCCTGCCCCTTCAGCCATTTGGCGAGCTTGCCCGCGAGGGTGGTCTTGCCGGCGCCCTGGAGGCCGGCGAGCATGATGATCGTGGGTCCGGTCTTGGCCAGCCGGATGCGCCGGGTCTCGCCGCCAAGGATTTCAACGAGTTCCTCGTTGACGATCTTCACGATCTGCTGGCTGGGGTTCAGTGCACCCGAGACCTCGGCGCCGAGGGCGCGTTCACGGACCTGGCCGGTGAATTCACGGACCACGGGAACGGCGACGTCGGCGTCCAGCAGGGCCCGCCGGATCTCACGGACTGTGGCGTCGACATCTGCCTCGGTGAGGCGGCCCTTGCCACGGAGATTCTTGAAGGTTGCTGTCAACCGGTCAGAGAGTGAATTGAACACGCGCCGTGCACTTCTTTCAGTGGATGTACGGATGGCGGCCCTGCGGCACACCAGCGTCTCGGCTGCTGTTGCCAGCTGCGTCGACGACGGGACTCGACTATCTAGGGTACCAAGACGGGCCTCCAAGATGGCATGCTGGCACAGTGACGAGCCAAACAACTGTAAAAACCCTGCTCATCCTCGGTGCTTCCGGTGACCTGACAGGACGGCTTCTGCTCCCGGGACTGGCCCGCCTGGTGGCCACCGGCCGGGCGGACGGCCTTCGGCTCGCAGGGGCAGGCTCCGATCCGTGGCCGCAGGAGCAGTGGCGGGACCGCGTCCACACGGCCTTCGCCGACGCCGCCGGTGCCGCAGGTGACGCCGGGAAAAAGGCCCTCACTGCGCTCGAAGAATCCAGCGCTTACCACCAACTCGACGTCACGGCCGACGGCCCGCTGGCTTCCCTGCTGGCCGGTCTGGAAGGCCCCGTGGCAGTGTACTTCGCGCTGCCGCCGCACGTGAGCCAGAAAGCCTGTGAAATCCTGCAGCCCGGCCAGGTCCCGCCGGGTACCCGCCTGGTCATGGAGAAGCCCTTCGGCTCGGGCGAAGAGTCGGCGCGCGAACTGAACCGCACGCTCCTGACCCTCGTTCCGGAAGACCACATCCACCGCGTGGACCATTTCCTGGGCAAGGCAACCGTCCTGAACATCCTGGGACTCCGCTTCGCCAACAATTTCCTGGAGCCTGTCTGGAACCGCGGGCACATAGAAAAAGTGGAGATCATCTTCGACGAGGACCTGGCCCTGGAGGGCCGGGCCCGGTACTACGACGGTGCCGGAGCGCTGCGGGACATGATCCAAAGCCACCTCCTGCAGATCATGGCGCTGATGGCCATCGAACCGCCGGCCACGATCCGCGAGCGCGACCTCCGGGACGCCGTGGCGGCCGTGCTCCGCGCCAGCAGCGTCAAGGCCCCGTACCAGGCCAGCACCCGGCGGGCCCGCTACACTGCCGGCAGCCTGAACGGCAGGCAGGTTCCCGACTACGTCAAGGAAGACGGCGTGGACCCGGGCCGGAACACGGAAACGCTCGCCGAGGTCCGGGTCGACATCGACAATTGGCGCTGGAAGGGAGTGCCGTTCATTTTGCGCTCGGGCAAGGCCCTCGGGGAAAAACGCAAGGAAGCGGTGGTCACGTTCCGGCCTGTCCCCCACCTGCCCGGCGGATTCACCGGCGTCGACGCCCCGAACAAGCTCAGGATCGGTTTCGGGCCGGACACGCTGGAGCTCGACGTCGATGTCAACGGCCCCGGGAACATCTTCAGTCTGGACCGCACCACGCTCCTCGCAGAACTGAATGCCTCCGAGCTGCTCCCCTACGGGGAAGTGCTGGAGGGCGTCCTGACCGGCGACCCCCTGCTGTCCGTCCGCGGCGACACGGCAGAGGAGTGCTGGCGCGTCGTTGAGCCGGTGCTCCAAGCCTGGGCAGGGGATGACGTCCCGCTCGAAACGTACGACGCCGGCACATCCGGTCCCGGGGGCTGGTCCGGTCCCGCCCGGGCCGGCTGACTCGGGGCCGGCTCAGCTCCGGGCGGGCTAACTCCGGGCACACGAAAGGGCCGGCCACCCGATGGTGACCGGCCCTTTGGCGTTGCCTCTGGCTGCCGGGTTGCGTTATCAGATGGCGGCTACGCCGCGTTCACCTGTCCGCACCCGCACTGCTTCAAAGACATCCATGGTCCAGACCTTGCCGTCGCCTGCGCGGCCGGTGTTGGAACTGGCGATGATGACGTCGAGGATGTCGTCAGCCTGTTCGTCCGTGGCCAGGACCTCCACGCGGATCTTGGGCAGCAGGTCCACGTTGTACTCGGCACCCCGGTAGACCTCGGTGTACCCCCGCTGCCGGCCGTAGCCGCTGGCTGCACTGACCGTCAGGCCCTGGACCCCGTAGGCCTCCAGGCCTTCCCGGATGGATTCGAGCTTCTCCGGTCGGACGATTGCTGTAATCAGTTTCATGCCCCCACGCTTTCCTTACCTGATGCTGAGTCGGACTTCTGCTCTGCGGTTCCTGCAGCAGGCACGGCATCCGTACCGCTGGTCGGGGCATTGCCCTTGATCAGTTCATGCAGCGGCTGGAAGCTGCCCCCGTGGCCGCCGACACCGAACTCGTAGGCGGTCTCGGCGTGCAGGCTGAGGTCCACGCCCACCGTTTCCTGTTCCTGGGAGACCCGGAAGCCCATGGTCTTGTGGATGGCCAGTGCGATCAGGAGCGTCAGGATGGCCGAGTATGCGATGGCGATGCCGGCTGCCGCGAGCTGTGCCCAGAGCTGGGTCAGGCCGCCGCCGTAGAAGAGGCCGCCGCCGACGCCGTCAACGGGCGTCGCGATGAAGCCCAGCGCCACGGTGCCGATGATGCCGGACACGAGGTGCACGCCCACAACGTCCAGGGAGTCATCGAAGCCCCAGCGGAACTTGAGTCCGACGGCCAAGGCAGATGCGGCACCGGCTACGAGGCCGAGTCCGAGGGCACCAACCGGGCTGACGTTTGCACAGGCCGGGGTAATTGCAACAAGGCCGGCTACAACACCGGATGCAGCGCCCAGGGAGGTGGGGTGTCCGTCACGAATTCGTTCCGTGATGAGCCAGCCGATCATGGCGGCGGCAGGTGCTGCCAGGGTGTTGACCCAGATCAGGCCGCCCTGCTCAGCGGTAGCGGCCAGGCCGCCGTTGAAGCCGAACCAGCCAAACCACAGGATGGCGGCCCCGAGCATCACGAAGGGGATGTTGTGCGGGCGGTGGTTCGGGTCCTTGCCGAAGCCCTTGCGGTTGCCGATGATCAGGACAAGGATCAGAGCCGCCACGCCGGCGTTGATGTGGACCACGGTGCCGCCGGCGAAGTCGATGGCCGGGCCAAGCGCCTGGCCGATCGCGCCTTCCTCACCGAAGAGGCCGCCACCCCAGACCATGTAGGCCAGCGGGCAGTAAACCAGCGTCACCCAGACGGGCACGAACACTGTCCAGGCGCCAAACTTGGCGCGGTCCGCGATGGCTCCGCTGATCAGGGCCACGGTAATGATGGCGAACGTTGCTCCGTAGCCGACAAGAATGAGGCCGTCCGGTTCCGTGATGCCTTCAAGGCCGAAGTTGGCGAACGGGTTCCCGACCATCTGCAGGAAGCCGTCACCGCCCGTCATGGAGTAGCCCCAGAGTACCCACACAACGCTCACGATGCCGATTGAGATGAAGCTCATCATCATCATGTTCAGTGCTGCCTTGGCGCGCGTCATGCCGCCGTAAAAAAATGCCAGACCTGGTGTCATGAACAGCACGAGTGCCGCCGCCACCATGAGCCATACGTGACCTGCGGTAAGTTCCATGGTGCACGTCCTCCCTATGATCGATGCTGCGGAGAGATATCCCCTTGGCCAACGCCTTTTGCGTCCTCCATAAAGTTTTGCTCCGGTGTGTTTCGCTGGCGGAGGATTTAGATTGCCGGTCTGTTACAAGAACCTCCCGGAAGTAAATGGTGCATATCTGGCTTGTTACGGTTATGTTTCACGCTTCCCATGCCTCCTTTTCCGCCCGCTGTCCAAGGATCTCCGCTTCATGACGCCACGCCCCCGTCCCGCCACCGGAAGACCGCGGTTCCCAGCCTTCAGGCGCACCGGAGATGCCCGGCTGCCCCGTGATATCAAGGTGATGCTCGTCGCGGCGTTCCTTATCGCCCTCGGGTTCGGGCTGGTGGCGCCGGTGCTCCCCCAGTTCGCCACCACTTTCGACGTCGGCGCTACCGCCGCCGCAGTGATCGTCAGCATCTTCGCGTTCATGCGGCTGCTGTTCGCCCCCGCGGGCGGGGTGCTGATCGGGCGGCTGGGCGAGCGACCGGTCTACGTGGCGGGCCTGCTGATTGTTGCCGCCTCCACCGCTGCCTGCGCCTTCGCCCAGGACTACTGGCAACTGCTGATCTTCCGGGGGCTGGGCGGTGCCGGATCCGTCATGTTCACGGTCGCGTCTATGGCACTGGTGATCAGGCTGGCCCCTCCGGAAAGCCGCGGCAGGGTTTCGGGAGCCTATGCCTCCGCGTTCCTGATCGGCAACGTCTGCGGGCCGATCGTGGGAGGCCTGTTGGCCGGGTTCGGGCTGCGGGTTCCGTTCCTCGCCTACGCTGGTGCCCTTGTCCTCGCGGCGCTCGTCGTGCAGACGCAACTGAGCCACGCGCCGGGCACCGGGGGCAAGGACGGCTCAGCCGCACCGGCCATGACATTTGGCGAGGCCCTTGCCGACAGCGCCTACCGCGCGTCGCTGTTCTCAAGTTTCGCCAACGGCTGGGCCACCTTTGGCGTGCGCATGGCAACGGTTCCCCTGTTCGCCGTCGCGGCCCTCGGTGCCGGCCCGGAGGCGGCCGGCTGGGCGCTGGCGGTCTTTGCCGCCGGAAACGCCGTTGCCCTCACGTTCTCGGGGAGGCTGGCTGACAATCTTGGCCGCAAGCCGCTGATGATTGCCGGGCTGGTGGTCACCGGCACGGCAACGGGCGGGATAGGACTCACGCAGGGTCTGGGCTGGTTCCTTGCCGCCTCCATGCTTGCCGGCGTGGGCGCCGGGCTCCTTGGCCCTGCGCAGCAGGCAGCTGTGGCCGATGTGATCGGGCGCGAACGGTCCGGCGGCCGGGTGCTGGCCGCCTACCAGATGACGGCCGACATTGGAGCCATCCTCGGGCCGGTGTTTGCCGGGCTGCTGGCGGACGCATTCGGCTACGGCTGGGCCTTCGCGGCCACGGGCGGGGTGCTGTTGCTGGCGGCTCTCGCGTGGATGCTGGCGCGCGAGACGGCGGCGCGGCACCCCTCGGATACGCCGCAAGCCGACTGACCCGCAGGTGTGGTCGTTCTGGGCGCTAACAACGATCACACCTGCGGGTCAGTTGGGTGACTGCGGCTAGTTCAGCAGCGCGTCGACGAATCCCTCGGTTTCGAAGGGTGCCAGGTCGTCCGCACCCTCGCCGAGTCCGATGAGCTTGACGGGCACGCCGAGGGTCTTCTGGATGGCGACGACGATGCCGCCCTTGGCTGTCCCGTCCAGTTTGGTGAGGACGATGCCGGTGATGTTCACGACTTCAGAGAACACCCGGGCCTGGTTGAGCCCGTTCTGGCCCGTCGTGGCGTCGAGCACGAGGAGCACTTCGTCAACCTCGGCGAGCTTCTCGATGACGCGCTTGACCTTGCCAAGCTCGTCCATGAGGCCCACTTTGTTCTGCAGGCGCCCGGCGGTGTCAACCATGACGACGTCGACTTCCTGGTCGATGCCTGCCTTGACCGCCTCGTAGGCGACCGACGCCGGGTCCGCGCCGTCGACGTCGGACTTTACGGTCGGAACGCCCACGCGCTGGCCCCACGTGGCCAGCTGCTCAGCGGCGGCCGCGCGGAAGGTGTCCGCGGCGCCCAGCAGGACGTCCTTGTCTTCCGCGACGAGGACGCGGGCCAGCTTGCCGACGGTGGTGGTTTTTCCGACGCCGTTGACGCCGACCACCATCATCACGGCCGGCTTGCCGTCGTGGCGTTCGATCCGGAGGCTGCGGTCCATGGTGGGGTCAACGAGCTTGATCAGCTCCTCGCGGAGGAGTGCCTTCACCTGTTCGGGCGACCGCGTGCCCAGGACCTTCACCCGTTCGCGGAGGGCATCCACCAGCTGCATGGTGGGTTCGGTGCCGAGGTCGGCCAGGAGCAGTGTCTCCTCCACTTCGTCCCAGACGTCCTCGTCGATCTTGTCGCTGGAAAGCAGGGCGAGGAGGCCCTTGCCCAGGACATTGTTCGACTTGACGAGGCGCTCCCGGAGGCGCGTGAGTCGTCCTTCAACGGGCAGCGGGGTCTCGACCGCAATGGTTTCCAGGCCGGCGACGTCGTCGGGAACCTCGGTTACCGGGACTTCGAGGTCTGCGCCGTCGGGCGCTTTCCGTGCCGGAGCCGCAACGGGGCGGTCCTCGAGGAGGGTCCCTCCGCCTCCGGGCGGCAGCACAGGATCGTTGGCGTCTCGGGTTCCGGGGTACTGCTTCCCGGACTTCCGTGCCTTGAGCAGCACCGGGACCAGCGCGCCGACGACCGCCAGGGCAGCAAGAATGGGCAGAAGAATTGGAAGGAGTTCGTTCACACTCCCTAGCTTCTCACAACAGCCGCCGGCGCCGCGGGCGTGCCCGAAGTGCCCGTGCGCTGGGAGGGCGGGGCTACACAGTGCCTTCGGCGGCCCTGGCTTGGAGCCTGTGGAGCGCGGCTTCGCTGCGTTCGGCGCCCCGACGCTCATCAATGACGATCGAGATCGCCAGAGCCAGGACGATCACCAGGAGGCAGACGGGCACGGACACACCGACGGCCGCGAGCCCAACACTGCCGGCCAGAAGCACCACAACACCACCAGTCCCGGCCAGGATGGCCCGGTCCACCCCAAGCATGTAGCTGAAGAGCGCGGTCAGGGACACTTTGAACAGGGCTACGGGAACAGCGATGCTGGCCACCGCCACGGCCGCGCTGATGTGGGCCTCGTGATCGACGTAGTACGCCACGACATGCAGTCCGGCGCCCGTGGCGGCGATGGCGGCGAATATCGGCATATGGCCGTAACCGAAGCCGAAGGAACGGTGCCGCTGGAGGTGCAGTGCCCGACCAGTCGGGAGGATGAAGTAGATCCACCACATGGCGAAGGCGAGCCCCGTGCCGCCGAGGCCCACCAGGGCTGCGTCCATGCTCCAGCCATGGTTGGCCACGATGGCCCGCAGGGTCTCGATGGCGCCGATCAGGCATTCGCCCAACGCGATGATCGCCAACAAACCGTAGCGTTCGGCGATGTGGTGCGCGTGCCACGGGGTCTTCGCCCGTCGTTCGGCGAGGTAGGGCGCGGCCATTTCCAGGAGAAACAAAGGCGCGGCCATGAGGAATGTGGCCAGGACATCGGCCTGCACGACCAGAACCACGATCCAGCCCAACTGCGCCAGCACGAGCAACCGGGCGTAGGTCAGGCACGCCAGCCGCCGGCCGGGATCCTGCCTCGCCGCCCGCAGCCACTGGAACACGAGGGCCAGCCGCATGATCACATAGCCGCCCACCATCACGGCGTTGTCCACGTGGCGTCCTTCTGAGATCGAATGGAACATGGGCTCGATGCCCATGGCCAGGATCAGCACGCCCAGGAGCTGGACCATCGTGACTACGCGGAAGATCCAGTCGTCGGTGTCGTAGGCGCTGGCAAACCAGCTGAAGTTAATCCAGGCCCAGATCACGCAGAACATCGCGAAGGAGAAGGCCAGCAGCCCTGCACCGAAGTGGGCCTCGGCGATCTGGTGGGCGAACTGGCTCCCCGCCACGCCGAAAGCGATCACAAACGTCAGGTCGAAAAACAGCTCCAGCGGGGTGGCAGTGCGGTGCTTTTCGTGCGGGTCACGCCCGCCCATGCGGGACATGGCGTGGCGAAGAGGGTGGGATGACATGGGCAAAGATTACCGCCGCGGCGGCGGGCGCTCCAGCGCGCTCCTAGACGTCGGCTCCGAGGCGCTGGCTGATCACGGTGGAAACGCCGTCTCCCCGCATGGTGACGCCGTAGAGGGCGTCCGCAACCTCCATGGTGCGTTTCTGGTGGGTGATGACGATGAGTTGGCTCGATTCGCGCAGCTCTTCAAAGATCGTAATCAGGCGTCCCAGGTTGGTGTCGTCCAGCGCCGCCTCCACCTCGTCCATGACGTAGAAGGGCGAGGGGCGGGCCTTGAAGATGGCCACGAGGAGGGCCACCGCCGTCAGGGACCGTTCGCCGCCCGACAGCAGCGAGAGCCGCTTGATCTTCTTGCCCGCCGGCCGCGCCTCGACCTCGATGCCGGTTGTCAGCATGTCATCGGGGTCCGTGAGGACGAGCCGGCCCTCGCCCCCCGGAAACAGCCGGGAGAAGACGTGGACGAACTGCGCCGAGGTGTCCGCAAACGCCTCCGCGAAGACTTTCTGCACGCGGTCATCAACTTCCTTGATGATGTCCAGCAGGTCCTTGCGGCTGGACCTGAGGTCTTCCAGTTGGGCGCTCAGGAACTGGTGCCGCTCTTCCAGCGCCGCGAATTCCTCCAGCGCCAGCGGGTTGACCTTGCCCAGCGACGCCAGGTCCCGTTCTGCCTTGCGCAGCCGTTTTTCCTGCTCTTCACGGACAAAGGGCTTCCCCTCCACGAGCGGTTTGCCGTCGTCATCAACGGGCGCCCGGAGTTCGGCCCATTTGTCGGTGGATCCGGCCGCGGGCAGCGGAACCGGCCGGTCCGGCCCGTAGTCCGCCACGAGCTGGTCGGCGGTCAGCCCCAGCTCTTCGACGGATCTGTTCTCCAGCGCCTCGATCCTAAGTTTCTGCTGGGTACGCGCCAGCTCGTCGCGGTGCACCGAATCGGTCAGTTCGGCGAGCTCCCGGGCCAGGGAGTCATTGGCGGTGCGGACGTCCGCCAGTTCCCGGTCGCGCTGTTCGCGGTTTTGCTCGGCCATGTCGCGTTCCAGGCCGGCCAGGTCAAGGGACGCGTCACAGAATCGGATGATGTGCTCCACAGCCTCTGCGACGGCGGCGGCCCGCCGGGCCTGGATTCTGCGGCGGCGGGCCCGCTCGGCCGCCTCTTCCCGCGCCCGGCGTTCGGATGCAGCAGCCCGTTCCAGTGACGTGGCCCGGTTGCGGACGGCGGACAGCTGCTCCTCGGCGCTACGCAGAGACAGCCGGGCATCCATCTCGGCAGAGCGCGCCAGGACGGCGGCAGCGGCCAGCGCATCACGCTCATCCGTGGACGGCTCAGCTTCGGCAGGCGCCTCCTGGGCGGCGGCGAGCCGCGCGGCGATCGCCGTGAGGGCTTCCTGTTCGGTCACGACGTTGGCTTCGGCCCGGGCAAGCGACGCCGCCAGCCTGTCGCTCTCCCCCACCGCGCTGCGCAGCACGGAATTCAGGTGGCCCAGCCTTTCGGCCACCGCAGCAAGGCGGGCATCAGAATCGTGGAGCCGTTCGAGGGCCGCATCCGCCCGGTCCTGAGCCTCGGTCCGGCGCGATTCTGCTCCCGCCAGAGCGAAACGGTTTTGCTCCAGTCCGGCGGTGACCGCTGCCAGCCGCGACGCGGCGTCGTCGACGGCGGCCTGCACCTCGAGCAGGGAAGGTGCCTTTGCGGAGCCGCCGGTGACGGTGAAAGCGGTGAAGACGTCGCCCGCCGTCGTGACCGCGGTCAGCTCCGGCAGCCCGGCGATCAGGGCGGCGGCTGAATCCAGGTCCCCGACGACGGCGGTCCCCTGAAGCAGCTGCTGCACCGCGGCCCCTGCGGGGCCCGTGGCCGACACGAGTTCAGTTGCCCAGCGGGCACCCTCAGGCAGAGCCCAGCGGGCACCCTCAGGCAGAGCCCAGCGGGCACCGTTAGGCAGAGCCGCTTCCTGCGTCCCGCTCGCTGCCGCCGACTGTCCGGCCGGCTCCGGACGTGCTTCCAGCAGCAGCGTCGCGCGGCCGGCGTCGTCTTCCTTCAGGAGCTGCAGCACAGCAGCGGCGGCTCCGGCGTCGTGGACCACCACGGCGTCTGAGGCGCTGCCAAGGGCGGCTGCAATGGCGGCCTCAAAACCGGGCGTTACCGACAGCTCGGAGGCCAAGGGCCCGATGATGCCGGGCAGGCCGGCCCCGAGGGCGTGTTCGGAACCGTCCTTGCGGTTCAGGCCCAGGATGAGGGCATCGTGCCGGGCCTTCAGCGCATCGCGTTCCCGCAGGGCCTCGCGCTCGGCGCTCCGCAGGGAGTCGATTTCTGCCAGGACTGCGTCCAGTGCGGCACTGGCTTCCTCGTACTCGGCGTCCAGGGACTCTTCGCCGTCCTCTACGCCGGCGACCTGGGATTCCAGTGCCGTGAATTCCGACTGGGCCTGCTTCCTGTGCACCTCGCCGGCCGCCTGGGATTCACGCAGCCGGCCCACTTCGGCCTGCGCCGATTCGACCCTCGATCTCGCCGCCGCAACCTGGCCTGCCAGCCGCGCCAGGCCTTCGCGCCGGTCGGCTGCAGCCCGCAGGGCGGCTGTGAGACGCTGTTCCTCGGCGGCCGCGGCATTTTCCGCCTCGCCTTTTGCGGCGCTGGCTTCCTCCAGGGCAGTGCGTCTGCCAACGATGAGCTGTTCGAGTTCCGCCTGTTCGGCCCGGACACGGGCCGCCTGCCGCTCCAGCTGGTCGGGGTCCCGGCCCGGCTCGGGTGCGGCGTCCGCCGAACCCAGCAGCCGGCACCGTTCCCGCGCCAGCGATCCGAGGGAACGCAGCCGTTCGCGTCCCGCCGAGAGCTGGTACCACGTATCCCGCGCCGCGTTCAGCCGGGGCGTGGCAGCCGCGGCAAGCTGTTCCAGCGTCGCCTGGCGCTGGCGCCCGGCCTCGAGATCCCGTTCGACGACGGCCCGCCGGGCCTTCAGCGCGGTTTCGTCGGCAACTTCCTGCGCCAGGTTGCTGCGGAGCTGGACGAGGTCGTCGGCAAGCAGCCGTGCCCGGGCGTCCCGGACCTCGAACTGCACCGTCTGGGCACGCCGTGCAATCTCGGCCTGTTTGCCCAGCGGCGTGAGCTGCCGCCGGATTTCCCCGGTCAGGTCGCTGAGCCTCTGCAGATTGGCCTGCATGGCCTCCAGCTTGCGGACGGTCTTTTCCTTCCGCCGACGGTGTTTGAGGATGCCTGCGGCTTCCTCTATGAACCCCCGGCGGTCCTCGGGCGTGGCGTGCAGTACCTTGTCCAGCTGGCCCTGGCCTACGATGACGTGCATTTCCCGTCCCAGCCCCGAATCCGAGAGCAACTCCTGGATGTCCAGCAGGCGGCACGCGGCGCCGTTGATGGCGTACTCCGAGCCCCCCGTGCGGAACAGGGTCCGGGAGATCGTCACCTCGCTGTATTCAATGGGCAGCGCCCCGTCCGCGTTGTCGATGGTCAGGGAGACGTGCGCCCGTCCCAAGGGCGGCCGGCCGGAGGTGCCGGCGAAGATGACGTCTTCCATCTTGCCGCCGCGGAGGGTCTTGGCTCCCTGCTCGCCCATGACCCAGGACAGGGCATCGACCACGTTGGACTTGCCCGAGCCGTTGGGCCCCACCACCGCGGTGACGCCGGGCTCAAAGTCGAAGGTCGTCGCCGAGGCAAACGACTTGAAGCCCCTGACGGTCAGACTCTTAAGGTGCAAGGTGTTTCGGATCTCCTGAATGGCGGCAGCGGCTGCGTTCCTGCCCTAAATCTACTGCCACGGGGCCGGGAATCCGCGGATTTACGGCGTTCCGGCCACCGAGACAACGGTCACCAGCGGCCGTTTCGGGGCCGCGGCTGGCACACGGGGCAGGTATAGGAGGAACGGTTCATGAACATGTCGCGCCGCATGCGGCTCACGATGCCGGATGCGGCGCAGCGGCGGCACTCTTCCCCTTCGCGGCCGTAGGCGTCCAGGGAACGGCTGAAATAGCCGGACGCGCCGTTAACGTTCACATACAGGGAGTCGAAACTCGTCCCGCCTGCGGCAAGGGCGTCAAGCATGACCTCCCTGGCCGCCGTGAGCACGCGCTCAGCCTCTGTCCGCCGCAGGGTATCGGTGGGGCGGGCGTAATGGAGTTTCGCCCGCCAGAGGGCCTCGTCCGCGTATATGTTGCCGATTCCGGACACCAGACCTTGGTCGAGGAGGGCCCTTTTCAGGCCGGTCCTGCGGCTGCGCAGCCGGCGGTAAAAGTCCCCAAACGAGAAGTGCGGGTCCAGGGGGTCCCGCGCGATGTGCGACGCCTCCTCAGCGATCAGGGGCAATGGCTTTTCGGCCAGCCCTCCCGGGCCTGCGTCGTCCGTGGGAACGAGCGACGTGACGAACAGGCCCCCGAATATCCGCTGGTCGACAAACCGGAGCTGCCCGGGCATGCCGTCCCGCGGGCTCAGGTGAAGACGAACCTTGAGGTGCTTCTCGTCGGGCACCGCAGTGTCCTGCATCAGGAGTTGGCCGCTCATGCCGAGATGGGCCATCAGCGCCACCTTCGGGCGGTCAGCGGCCTCGGGAACAGCGCCGGCGTCCTGCAGCGGCATCCACAGGAATTTCCCGCGGCGCACGATGTCCAGGACCGTGGCGCCTTCAAGGTTTCCGGCGAAGTCTTCAGGCCCCAGGGCGTGGCGCCGCACGGACCGTGGATCCACCACGTCAACGCCGGTGATGGTCCGGCCGAGAACCCAGCTGACCAGGCCGCGGCGGACCACCTCCACTTCGGGAAGTTCAGGCACCGGTCACCTAGACGCCGGCGGCGGATTCCGGAGAGGCGTCCGCCGGTCCCGTGGCGGAGAGTTTCCGCCACGCGTCGGCCGCAGCTTCCTGCTCCGCTTCCTTCTTGGAGTGCCCGGTTCCCGTGCCGCAGGGTTTGCCGCCAATCTGCAGCTCCGCGATGAACGTCCGCGCGTGGTCCGGCCCGGAGCCCTCCACGGCGTAGTAGATGCTGCCGAGCTGCCGGCCCGCAGCCAGCTCCTGGATGCTGGTCTTCCAGTCGGTGCCGGCCCCAAGGGCGGCGGCGTCCTTCAGGAGCGGACCGATCAGGCGCATGACCAGCTGCCGGGCGGTCTCGATGTCGTTGGAGACGTAGGTGGCGCCGATGAGCGCCTCCATGGTGTCCGCCAGGATCGAGGCTTTGTTCTTGCCCTCGGTGAGCTTCTCGCCCTGTCCAAGGTAGATGTAGTCACCAATGCCCAGGCTGCGTCCGATGCCCGCGAGGGCCCGCGTGCTGACCACGGCCGAGCGCCGCTTGGCGAGGTCGCCCTCGGGAAGGGTCGGGTTATCGCGGTACAGCGCATCCGTCACTGAGAACCCCAAAATGGAGTCGCCCAGGAACTCAAGCCGTTCGTTGGTGGGAATGCCGCCGTTTTCGTAGGCGTAGGAACGGTGTGTCAGAGCAAGACGAAGCGTCCCGGCGTCAATGGAGACACCGAGACGCTTCAGAAGCTCTTCAGTTGAAGACATCCTTTTCAGCCTGTGGGCCGATTAGACGTCCGCGACCTTGCGGCCCTTGTACTCAAGGAACAGCGCGGTGCCAGCCGAGTCGGTAACGACCTTTGCCTGGTGCGGCAGGCTGTAAGTAACCTGGCCGTTCTCGACGGTCTTCACCAGGTGGGGGGCAGTCGCCTTCCACTGGGAGCGGCGGGCGCGGGTATTCGAGCGAGACATTTTCCGCTTGGGAACAGCCACGGCTAACTCATTTCTCTCTAGAAAAACACTTACAAATCAATTTTGCCGGTCAGGCTTAGCCAGATCAGCTAGGGCAGCCCAGCGAGGATCTACGATCTCGTGGTGGTGCCCCGGCTCGTCTTCCAGGCGTGCCCCACATTCGGAACACAGGCCCTGGCAGTCTTCCCGGCACACCGGCTGGAACGGCAGCATGGTTACAACCGCGTCCCGCAACACCGGCTCAAGATCGATCAGATCGTGCTCGACTCGACGTTGCTCTTCATCGTCTTCTTCGTCGGAAGGCAAGACGCCCTCGTAGAAGAAAAGTTCTTGCACATTGACTTCAAGGTCATACGCAAGGGGATCCAGGCATCGGCCACACTCGCCGGTTACTTCGGCGACTGCGGTTCCTGATACCAGAATTCCTTCGTGTACGGCCTCGAGCTTCAGGTCCAGCTCGATATCCGAGCCTTCCTGAACGCCAATGAGCGCCACGCCAAGATCACTTGGCGCGGGTACATGTTCCGTCAGTGTACGCATGCTCCCCGGACTGCGTCCGAGGTCCTTGACATCAAGCATCAAGGGCGAACTAGCATCTCGCTTAATGAGAACTCCTGTTGAACATATGACCGACGTATTATCTTAGCCTGAAGTCCGGGAAGGACTCAAACCGGGTGCCGGCCCTGCAGGCGGAAATACCCAGCCGGCGTGACGGTGCCGGAAAGCGCCGCACAACGGACGGAAGCCGGAATGTACCGGTCAAGCCTACCCTCTTGACGGCGGGCCCGACGCAGGCGCGCCCGCTAACAGCCGTTTCAGGACGGACCTCGGGACAAACTCCGACACATTGCCGCCGAGCGTGAACACTTCCTTGATCAAGGTCGAGGAGAGGTGCAGGTAGTGCGACTCGGCCGGCAGGAACACCGTTTCCACGCCGCTCAGCTGGCGGTTCATCGTGGCCATGGGAAGTTCGTAGTCGAAATCCGACGACGATCGCAGACCCTTGACGATGGCCGAGACGCCCCGCTGGCGGCAGTATTCGGCAAGGAGGCCCTCGCCGACCGGTTCCACGACGATGCCGCGCAGGGACGCAAGTGTCTCCTTGGCCATCTCGATCCGGTCCTCCAAGGGAAAGCGGTACTTCTTGGCGTAATTGGTGGACACCGCCACGATCACTTCGTCGAATAGGCTCGCGGCTCGGGCGATGACCTCGAGGTGTCCATTGTGGATGGGGTCGAAGGAGCCTGGGCATACGGCGCGTCTCATGCTCCGAACCTACCGTATCTGCCAGCCGGGATACCATGATTTGATGCATCGGCCGCGTGGGAAAACAGGCTGAACGGACAGGCAGGACGGCAATGACAGAGACACTTCCCGCACCTTGGCAGCGCGCTGCCACCGGGGCCAACCTCCTGGCTTCCGACGGCACCCTCGGCGTCACGATCTTCGAGGAAATGACCGCACTGGCGGTCCGGACCGGGGCCATCAACCTCGGCCAGGGATTCCCTGATGAGGACGGTCCTGCCGAGATCAAGGCCGCGGCCCAGGCGGCCATCGCGCAGGGTTCGAACCAATACGCGCCCGGCAAGGGCATCCCTGAACTCCGGCAGGCCGTCGCGGCACACCAGCAGCGTTTTTACGGGCTGAATCCGGACCCCGATACCGAAATCATTGTTACCACGGGCGCCACCGAAGCGATCGCCGCTTCATTGATGGCACTGGTTGGCCCGGGCGATGAAGTCCTGACCTTTGAGCCGTTCTACGACTCCTACGGCGCGATCATCGGCCTGTCCGGAGCCACCCACGTCACCGCGCCGCTGCTTGCCCCGGACTTCATGCCCGATCCCACTGCGCTTGAAGACGCCTTCAACAGCCGCACGAAGGCTGTACTCATCAACAACCCGCACAATCCCACCGGAGCCGTCTTCCCGGCGGAAATACTCCAGCGTGTGGTTGACCTTGCGCGGCAGCACGGCGCCCTCATCATTACGGACGAGGTCTACGAGCACCTGACGTTCGGCGTGCGCCACGTCCCGGTTGCCACCCTGCCCGGCGCCGCTGAACGGACGGTCACAATTTCCTCGGCGGGGAAGACCTTCTCCTTCACCGGATGGAAGATTGGCTGGCTGAGCGGTCCGGAGCACCTGGTTTCCGCGATCCGGACAGTGAAGCAGTTCCTGACGTACAGTTCCGGCACGCCCTTCCAGAGCGCCATCGCCGCCGGGCTGGCGCTGCCGGACTCCTTCTACGATGACATCGCATCCACACTGGGCAAGAAGCGCGACATCCTGAGCGACGGGCTCAGGGCAGCGGGCCTGGACGTGTTCACGCCGAAGGGCACCTATTTCGTGAACGTCGACACCTCTCCGCTGGGCATCAGCGATTCCGTGGAGCTTGCCCGCCGGCTGCCTGCCCTCGTGGGCGTGGCAGCCATCCCGGTTCCGGTGTTCTGCCACCCGGAAGGCGCTGAGCGGACCAGGAGCCTGCTGCGGTTCGCCTTCTGCAAAAAGACGGAAGTGCTTGAGGAAGCCGCTGCCCGACTGGCGACACTGCGGGACAGGCTCTGACCATGGTGGACGGCCCTGCACGCGTGTCCCGCTACCTGCGGACTACCGGCCAGCACGCCGTCATCGAACCTGACACGTACACCGACGGCGGCTTCGTGCTCAAGATCGGCGGAGCGGAACAGTCGCATGTCGATCTGGCCGACCCCGGGGACATCTTCTACGAGTACCTGCGCAGGATCGGTCACCTCGTCGATCTTGCCGCCCCGTGGGGCGAGCCGGTCACCGCACTGCATCTGGGAGCCGGTGCGCTGACCCTCGTCCGGTACATCCAGGCGACCCGCCCCGGTTCCCTGCAGCATGCAGTGGAACTGGAACGGGAGCTGCTGGACTTCGTGCTCGAGCAGCTTCCGCTGCCCGAAGGCACCCGGCTGCACACCGTCATTGGCGACGCCCGCGAAGCACTGGCGGAGCTCCCCGCCGACCTGCGCTTCGACGTCGTGATCCTGGACATCTTCTCGGGCCCCGACGCTCCGGAGCATATCGCCTGCACGGACTTCTACGAGGAAGCGGCGGCGCTGCTGTCCGAACGGGGCGTACTGATTGTGAATGTCGGTGACGAACCGGGCCTCACCCTGGTCCGCAGCCAGGTCGCCGCACTGCGGGGTGCCATGACCGACGTCGCCGCCGTCGCCGAGTCCAGCATGTTCACGGGCCGGTATCCCGGGAACATCATCCTGGCGGGCACCCAGAAGCCCTGGCCGGCCGAATGGACCGCAGCCCTGACAGCCCGGGGGCCACATCCGGCGACGGTGCTGGCCGGGGTCGAACTGGACCCTTTCTCAGGCTGAGGCGGGTTGGAAGAACTCAGTCCTCCGCCGCCTGGTCTACGTCCACTTCCTGATCGCTGGCCGGCTCGGCAAACCACAGCCGCGTCTCGCCGTACTTCTTTTCCGCGAACCGTTCCAGGACTGCTGGCCAGGACGGCTCCGGAGACCTGGACGACCGCTCCACCACCACCACGGCTCCGGGCGCCAGGTGCCGGCCCAGTTTCTCCAGGACGGCGGCCAGGGCGGGTTCGTCCAAGGGGTACGGCGGGTCCAGGAAAGCGACGTCCCACTGGATGTCGTCGGCCGTCCGCTCAAGGAACGACTCAACCCGCGAGCGGTGCACGGTGACTGCCTTCCGGCCCAGCACGGTGTTGATCAGGTCCGCGTTCCGCTGGCAGACCGAGCTCGCCCTGGCGTCGAACTCCACCAGGTCAACGGCCTGCGCTCCCCTGCTGGCACTCTCCACGCCCAGCGATCCGGAGCCGGCATACAGGTCGAGCACGCGCGCACCAGCCAGGACGTCGAAGGCGTCCAGTCGGGAAAAGAGGGCTTCCTTGACACGGTCGCTGGTGGGCCGGGTCATTGAGCCCGGCACGCTGACCAGCGGCGTTCCTCCAGCAGCCCCTGCGACGATCCGGCTCATGCTGCCGGCCCCGCTTCTTCTGCCGGAAGCGCGGTGGCTTCAGTTCCCAGCGCATCCCTGGTGCTAGCCGCGTTCAAGGAACGCCTCCTTCTCGGGGTTCAGGTAGTCGTCGATGGCCCCGGCCAGGGCTGGGTGGTCCGCGAGTGACGGGTCACGGCCCACGATCTCCTGGGCATCCTGCCGGGCGCGGGCGATGATGTCCTCATGCTCGAGCACCCTGAGGAGCCTCAGCGTGGACCTGCCACCGGATTGGGAGGCACCCAGGATGTCGCCCTCGCGCCGCAGCTTCAGGTCCTCCTGGGACAGCTCGAAGCCGTCGGTGGTCGCCGCGACGGCGTCCAGCCTGCGGCGGCTCGGATGTCCCGGCTCCAGGGGGGTGACCAGCAGGCAGGTGCCCGGGAGCCCTCCGCGGCCCACGCGGCCCCGCAGCTGGTGGAGCTGCGATATCCCGAAGCGGTCCGCATCCAGGATGACCATCAGGGTGGCGTTGTGCACATCCACCCCCACCTCGATCACCGTCGTGGACACCAAAAGCTTCGTTTCGTTGGCGGTGAACGACGCCATGGTGTCGGATTTCACGACCGGATCCTGGCGCCCGTGCAGGGGCGCCAGGGGCACGCCGGCCAATGCCGGTTCCTCGCGGAGATGTTCGACGACGGCTGTCACCGAGGCGAGTTCCCGCCCGGCGCCGTCGTCCTCCAGATCCCCGGGGCCGGGTTCCGCTTCGCCGGGACTGAAGTCGCCGTCGTCGTCCGTTCCGATCTTCGGGCACACGACGTAGACCTGATGCCCGGCGTCGATCTCTTCCCTGGACCGGGACCAGATCCGTGAGGCCCAGCCCGGGTTCTCCGCCAGGCCCACGACATGGGTGGTGATCGGTGCCCTGCCGGCTGGCAGTTCGTCGAGCACGGAGGTTTCGAGGTCCCCGAACACCGTCATGGCCACGGTCCGGGGAATGGGCGTGGCGGTCATGACCAGAAGGTGCGGGGGCTTGCTCGCCTTCGCCCTGAGGGCATCGCGCTGTTCCACGCCGAAACGGTGCTGCTCGTCCACCACGATGAGGCCGAGGTCGTAGAAGGAGACGTTGTCGCTGAGCAGGGCGTGGGTGCCGATGACAATGCCGGCGGTGCCGGACGCGGCATCGAGCAGTGCCTGCTTGCGCGCGGCGGTGGGCATGGAGCCGGTGAGCAGGCTGACCTGGACAGCCTTGCCGCCCAGGCCGCCCAGCAGCCCGTCGGCGGCGAGCGGCCCGAGTGTTCTCCGGATGGACTCAAAGTGCTGCGCGGCCAGGACTTCCGTGGGTGCCAACAGTGCGGCCTGTCCCCCGGCGTCCACCACCTGGAGCATGGCCCGGAGCGCCACGATGGTCTTGCCGGAGCCGACCTCCCCCTGCAGCAGCCTGTTCATGGGGCCGTCCTGGGACAGCTCGGCGGCGAGGGTCTTGCCTACGGCGGACTGGCCGGCGGTCAGCGTGAACGGAAGCTGGCGGTCAAAGGCGGCCAGCAGCCCGTCCGGCACCGGCCTCCGCGCAGTTGCTTCCTCGGCGGCCAGCTGGGCGCGCCGGCGCGCCAGGGCGGACTGCAGCACCAGGGCTTCCTGGTACCGGAACCGGTCGCGGGCACGGCGCCAGTCCCCGGGCGTCTCCGGAGCGTGGATCAGGCGGTACGCCTCGGGCATGGGCAGGAACTTTTCACGGGCGGAAATGCCGGCCGGCAGCGGGTCCGCAAGAGCCCCGAGGTCGACGGTGTCCAGCAGCGTGGAGATGACCTTCTGGATGGACCAGCTGGTGAGCTTGGCGGTGGCCGGATAGACGGGGATGGGCATCGCCGCAAGCTTTTCGGGGTCCATGCCGGGAGTGTCCGGGTCTTCGTCGAGCAGCAGGAAATCCGGGTTGGTCAGCCCGAGCGTCCCGGCGTAGCGGGTGACCTTGCCGGAGAACATGGCCCGGCGGCCGGGCTGCAGCTCGGCCTTGGCGCGGTAGCCGTTGAAGAAGCTGACCTTCATCGTTCCGGGAATCCCGGGGCTGGGGTGTCCCGGTGCTTGCCGGCGCGGGGTGCCGGCGTCGTCGGAAATCACGACGTCGGTCAGGGAGCCGCGCCTGGCGCGCATCTGCCGGGTGCTGTTGGAGACGACCCGGGCGATAAGCGTCACTTCTTCGTCAAGGGGCACCTCGCTGATGGGTGTGAGCTCGCCCCGGCTCAGGTATCGGCGCGGAAAGTAGTTGAGCAGTCCGCCCACCGTGGTGATGCCCAGGTGTTTTTCGACGACGGCGGCGGAGCGCTTGCCGATCCGGCGCTCCAGGCCCAGTTCAAGCTCGGTGTTCATCATCCATCAAGGCTCCGGGCATCAGCCGCCAGCTGATCGGCAGCCAAGGGGTCGGCAGCCAGGGGGTCGGGGTCCCGCGGCAGGGCGAGCTCGCTGACCGACACGTCAGTGGGCTCCCCGAGGGAACGGATCAGCCTGAGGGCCGGCTCGGAATCCAGCACGTGCGCGTGGACGCGCCAGCGGTACCGCCCTTCCGCATCCGGCGACCGCTCCACCTGGCTCATGATCACTGAATCCCCGAGTTCATCGAGGCGTTGCCTGAGCGTGGCGGCGTCCAGCGGCGACAGGCTCACGGTGCACATGACCTCCACGCCGTCGTCGTCCGGCAGGTCGGCATGGATATGGGGATCCTGCACATCGTAGCCGTGCAGTCCGTCCAGCAGTTCGTTCTGGAGTTCCCCGCCGAGCACCGCCGACCGCAGGCAATCGAGGATCAGGAGCATCCCGACGCCGCCGGCGTCCACGACGTGGGCGGCCTGCAGGGCGTCCAGCTGCGCTTCTGTGCGGATGACGGCGTCGAGGGCTGCCTCCACGGCGGCATCCAGCACCAGGCCCAGGGCCTGGTTGCTGTCATTTCCGTTCTGGGTGGCGTCAACCGCGGCCGCTGCCCGTGCCGCCGCCTCCATGACGGAGAGCATGGTTCCGGGAACGGGATCGCTGAGAGCCGACCAGGCGCGGATTTGTGCCCGGTTCAGCGCAGCGGCCAGCAGCGTGGCGGTGAGCCGGGTGTGTCCTGACAGGGGCTCGGCGGCGGCGCACAGGAAAACCGAGAAAAGAGTGCCCGAGTTTCCCCGGGCCTGTTCCATGGCGGCCTGGCCTGCCTTGGCAAGCACGGCGCCGACGTCGTTCTGGAGCGAGGCTTCGTCCGGCGCGGTTTCCTGCAGGGAACGGGTGGCCGCCCTGACGGTCAGGTAAAGGTTGGTGCCGGTATCGCCGTCTGGCACCGGGAAAATGTTGATGGCATTGAGGCGGTCGCTGTGGTTCCCCAGGGCCGTCTCTGCCTTGCCCAACCACCGCTTCATCGCTAGCGCGTTGGCGGCAATCTTAGTCTGCAAAGTGATCCCATCCCACGGAGTCTGCGGGCCGTCCCGCGATCTTTACGCCCGCGGCTTCATTCGTGCCGCGGGTCTGTACTGAGCCTATCCCAGTGAAGCCGGGCGGCAGCTGAACGTGCGCAGGGAATGTGGCAAGCAGACCGTGGTCCTCGCCGCCGCCCAGCACCCAGGCCAGCGGATCGGCGTCGAGCAGGGCGGCGGCGGTCTCCAGCGGCGCCGTCAGCAGCTTCAGCGTCCCGGGATCGAGATCCAGGACCACGCTGCCCGCGATGGCCAGCCTGGTGCCGTCCCGCACAAGGCCGTCGGAGATGTCCATCATGGCGGTGGCCCCTGAGAGCCGGGCCAAGGGGCCGGCCTCAAGTGGCGGCTCGGGACGGCATTGAAGGTCCAGGAGGTGCCTCAACTCCGGGCTCAGCGATTCCACCGGGTGCCGCGACTCCAGGAGCGCAAGCCCCGCCGCGGCCCGGCCGGCGTTCCCTGCAATGGCCAGGGTGTCGCCGGCGGCCGCCCCGGAGCGGAGCACCGGCTGCCCGCCGCTGAGGGTGCCGAGGACCGCCACCGTCACAGAGAGCTCGCCCCCGCGGCCCAAATCACCGCCGGCGACGGAGCACGATCCGGCACCGAGCTTCCCAATGGCGGCGGCCAGTCCGTCCGCCAGGTCCTCGACCCAGTCCACGGGAGTGGCCGCCGGCATGGTCAGACTCACTACCAGTGAGGTTGCCGTAGCGCCCATGGCATTGATGTCGCTGAGGTTCTGGGCGGCCGCCTTCCAGCCCACGTCATAGCCCGTGGTCCGGTAGCCGTTGTTCCACTGGAGCCGGAAATCCTGGTCCTGCACCTGGGTATCGATGCTCACGACCGTCCGGCCGTCCGGAGCGGCGACGACCGCGGCATCATCGCCGGGCCCAAGGAGAACAGCAGCGCTGTGCGCCGCGCCCAGCTCCAGCCGCGGAAAGATCCGCGTGAGCAGCTCGGCTTCGGACAGTTCTGCGACGGTCAGTGGAGTTTGGGGCACGCCACTACGCTACCGCGGCGGGCCGACATTGTTTCCTGCCGGGACGCCGGCGCCCGGTTACGATTCAGGCAATTCCTGCGGCGGCGCCGGGATAGGGTTAACCCATGCACTGCCCTTCCGCCGTCCGTGAACCTGCTGGAAACAGATCAGCTCGCAGCCTTTGGCGCCGCGGACCGGCCGGCAGGCGGCGCACCTCGGCCGTCCTCGCCATGACGGCAGCAGCGGCGCTCGCCCTGGGCGGATGCGCCCCCGCCGTCGATGTTGCCCCCGCTGCGGATGCGGCGGACCCGGGCTGTGCCCCCATGATGGTGGTGCTCCCGGACGCCATCGGCGAACACCGCCTCCGCAAAACCAACAGCCAGGCGACGGCCGCGTGGGGCGATCCGTCCCGGGTCATCCTGCGCTGCGGCGTCAACGTTCCCGGGCCCACCACCGACCGCTGCGTCAGCGTCAACGACGTGGACTGGGTCATCAAGGAGGGCAATCCCGTGTGGACGCTGACCACGTTCGGGCGCGAGCCGGCGACGGAGATCCTGATGGACCCGGACAAGATCAGCTCAGCCACCGTGCTCGCCGATCTCTCGGCGGCAGCCGCGAAGATCAAGGCGAGCCGCAACTGCGTGGGCCAGGAGGACCTCCAGGACCTGCCGGCGAGCAAATAGGGCGTCAGGCCGGCGAGGCCGTGCCCCTAGCGGAGTCCGGTCTTGCGCGTGAGCGCCAGGTGGATCAGTTCGTCGATCAGGTCCGGATAGCTCAGGCCGGTGGCAGCCCACATCTGCGGGTACATGCTCTTCGGCGTAAACCCTGGCATCGTGTTGATCTCATTGATGATGACCGCGCCGTCCGGGGTATAGAAGAAATCAACCCGGCTCAGGCCTTCTGCTCCGACGGCGTCGAACGCCACCGCCGCGAGTTCGCGGACCCTCGTTATGGCTTCCTCAGGCATGTCGGCCGGGCAGCTCAGTGCCGCGGCGTCATCAACGTACTTGGCGTCGAAGTCGTAGAACTGGTGATCGCCGGCGGCAACCGTTATCTCCCCGGGCAGGGACGTCCGGGGCGCGTCGGAGCCACGGCCCTCCAGCACGGCACACTCGATCTCCCTGCCGACGATGCCCGCCTCGATGACGAGCTTGGGGTCATGCTCGCGGGCGGCTTCGATCGCGGCGTCAAGGTCATCCAGCGAATCCACCTTGGAGATGCCCATGGACGATCCGGCACGGGCTGGCTTGACGAATACGGGGTAGCCGAGAAGATCCACCCGCTTACGGACAGATTCGGGATCGACGCGCCACTGCCGGTCCGTCACAGCGATGTAGGGGCCCACGCGCAGGCCGGCTGCCTCGAAGACCACCTTCATGAAGTGCTTGTCCATGCCCACGGCCGATGCCAGCACTCCGGCGCCGACGTAGCGGGTGTCGGAAAGCTCCAGCAGCCCCTGGATGGTTCCGTCCTCACCGAACGGCCCGTGAAGCAGGGGGAAGACCACGTCTACCGTCCCGAGTTCCTGGGGAACCTCGTTGGGCGACGCCACGATGAGCTGGTGCTCCCCGCGGATTTGGGCCAGCGTTACCGTCTGGTCCGACGGCGCTACCTCGGGCAGCGAGGAGGATGCGAGCGACCACTGCCCCGTGTCCCCGGCGGCGAGGACCCACTGGCCGGACTTGGCTATTCCGATGGGAATGACGTCGTATTTGTTGCGGTCGATCGCTCCCAGCACCCCGGCTGCGGTGACGCAGCTGACAGCGTGTTCGCTGGAACGGCCACCAAAGAGCACCGCAACGCGGGGCTTGCGCGTCGTGGCGTTGTCCGCTGCGGTCAAGTTTTCTTCCGACACTGTCAGTAATCGCCTTCGGGTTTCAGTTCCCGGGCCAGCAGTAGCGGCCCCAGTTGGTCAACGGACAATTTTCCGGCCAGCACCGCGACTACGGCAGCGGTGATGGGCATTTCGACACCGAGCTTACCGGCAAGTTCATGGACTGCCTGGCCGGACTTGATGCCTTCGGCGGTTTGTGTCATTTTTTCCGCCACTTCGTCCAGGGTGAGACCCTGGCCGAGCAGGCGGCCGGCGGTGTGGTTTCGCGAGAGCGGCGACGAGCAGGTGGCAACAAGGTCCCCCAGACCGGCCAGGCCGGCCATCGTCTGCGCCTCGCCGCCCAGGGCGAGAGCCAGCCGCGAAGTCTCGGCGAGCCCGCGGGTGATCACCGAGGCCTTGGTGTTGTCCCCCATCTGCTTTCCTTCACAGATGCCCACAGCCAGGGCAATGACGTTCTTGACGATGCCACCGATTTCGACGCCGACGACATCCGAGGTGGTGTAGGGGCGGAAATACGGTGCAGTGCAGCTCCGCGCGATCCAGCCGGCCGCTGCGGAGTCCGAGCAGGCCACAACTGAGGCCGTGGGCTCTTCCCGCGCGATTTCCATGGCCAGATTGGGTCCGGAGACGACGGCAATGCGGTCATCCGGGATGTCCAGCTCCTCCCGGATGACCTCGCTCATGCGCGCGTCGGTGCTCAGCTCGAGGCCTTTCATGAGGGACACCACCACGGCGTCCGGCTCCAGCAGCCGCTTCCACTCGCGCAGCTGCAGCCGCAGTGACTGCGCCGGCACGGCGAGCACCACCAGATCGGCACCGGCGAGCACCTCCGCGACGTCCGTGGACGCCGAAATGCTCGGCGGCAGTTCGACGTCGGCCAGGTACTGGGGATTGCGGTGGAGACTGTTGATCTGCTCCACAACCTCCGGGCGCCGGCCCCAGATGCGGATGCGGCGATCGGCGCCCGAGGCGGTGGCTGCATCGGCGAGGATCTTCGCGAACGTGGTACCCCAGGATCCCGCGCCCAGGACCGCCACCGACAGGGCGGAGCCGGTCCGGACCTGCCCAGGCGTCATTTTCCACCCCGCTCAACGTCGCGGCCGTGCTTCGTCTGGTTGTGCGCGGCAGGATCCCAGCGTTTGGCAGGGGCCTGCTCTCCCCGGAGCTCGGCGAGCAGGCCGGTAACGGCGTCCATGATGACCTCGGTGGCCTCCATGAGGGTGGCCTTGTCCCTGGGCCGTCCCTCGAAGCGGGAGAGGTCCACCGGATCACCGATCAGGATCCTGGACGTTTTCCGCGGAAAAAGGTGGAACCGCTTGGCATACCGCGGGAAGACCTCGTGGGCACCCCAGTGGGCCATGGGCACGACAGGGATGCCGCCCTCAAGCGCCAGCCGAGCGGCGCCGGTGTGGCCCTTCATGGGCCAGAGGTCGGGGTCGCGCGTCAGCGTACCCTCCGGGTAGATAATGATCGCCCCGCCCTCGGCGACAATCTCCTTGGCGAGCTGCAGCGAGCGGTTCGCGCCCGCCGTCGAGCGTTCCACCGGAATCTGCTTGACGGCGTGGAGCACGCTGCCCAGTACCGGCACGTTGAAAAGCCCGGCCTTCGCAAGAAAATGCGGTGCCCGCTTTTGGTTGTAGAGCATGTGCCCGATCACAATTGGATCGATCTCGGTGCAGTGGTTGGGCGCGGCAATGAAACCGCCGGCGGGAAGTTTTTCCGTGCCTTCCCACTTCTTGTTCATCATCAGGTTCAACAGGGGCCGGGCGATCCCGGCAATGATCAAAAATGTGATGTGGCTTTTCGCCGATTCCTTCACCGGGCCACGCTACTTCTCAGCAGTGATGTCGAAGTCGGCCCCGAGTCCTGCCAGCTTTTCAGTGAAACGCTCGTAGCCGCGGTTGATAATGTCGATGCCCGTCACCCGGGACGTGCCCGTCGCTGCCAAGGCAGCGATGAGGTGGCTGAAACCGCCGCGAAGGTCGGGCACGTCGATGTCCGTGCCCTTAAGCTGCATCGGGCCGGAGATGACGGCTGAATGCCGGAAGTTCCGCTGCCCAAAGCGGCACGGCACGCTGCCCAGGCATTCCCGGTGGACCTGGATGCTGGCCCCCATGCGGATCAGGGCGTCGGTGAAGCCAAAGCGGTTCTCGTAGACGGTCTCGTGCACTATCGACACGCCCTCGGCCTGCGTCAGGGCCACGACGAGCGGCTGCTGCCAGTCCGTCATGAAGCCGGGGTGCACATCTGTCTCAAGCACCAGCGGCGAGAGCTTGCCGCCGCGGTGGTAGAAGCGGATGCCGTCGTCGCCGATGTCCATGCCGCCGCCCACCTTGCGGAAGGTGTTCAGGAAAGTCATCATGTCGCGCTGGGACGCGCCTTGAACAAAGATGTCGCCGCGGGTCACCAGCGCAGCGGAAGCCCAGGAGGCCGATTCGTTGCGGTCAGCGAGTGCCCGGTGGTTGTAGCCGCCAAGGTCGCGGACTCCTTCAATGCGGATGGTGCGGTCCGTCTGGACGCTGATGATGGCGCCCATCTTCTGCAGCACCGCAATAAGGTCGACGATCTCCGGCTCGGTGGCGGCGCCGGAAAGCTCCGTGATGCCCTCGGCACGCGTCGCGCTGAGGAGGACCTGCTCCGTGGCACCGACCGAAGGATACGGCAGGGAAATCTTGGCTCCGTGGAGTCCCTTGGGCGCGGAAATGTGAATGCCGCCCGGGCGCTTCTCCACGACCGCACCGAACTGGCGCAGTACATCCAGGTGGAAGTCAATGGGGCGGTCACCGATCTTGCAACCGCCAAGGTCGGGGATGAAGGCCTCCCCGATGGCGTGGATCAGCGGCCCGCACAGCAGGATCGGGATCCGGGAATCACCGGCGTGGGCGTCGATGGCTGTGCTGGGCGCCGTCTTGGCGTCCTTCGGGTCCAGGGTGAGGTCACCGCTGACTGGATCCTTCTCTACCGTGACGCCGTGGAGCTGGAGCAGGCTGGTGACAACCTCGACGTCCTTGATTTCCGGAACGTTCCGGAGCACTGACGGCTCGTTGCCCAGCAGCGCCGCCACCATGGCCTTGGGTACAAGGTTCTTGGCACCGCGGACGTGGACACGGCCAGTAAGCGGGACGCCTCCGCGGATTGTCAGAACACTACTCATTTACCGGTTTCCTCACGACTACTCGCCCCCCAAATCCTTACAAAGGCACCAGCTAAGCATATGAGCTTGCGTTACCGAACCGAAATACGGCCCCTTCTGCCGCCAGCGCAATGGCCCGGGAGCACTGTTAAGGCCCGCCGCATGGTATGCGACGGGCCTCATTGCCATGCTGGCCCCAGAGGATGCCTGGGGAAGAATTTCTAGGACAGCCTGGCCGGCAGGGTCTTCGGCTTGAAGGCCGGCCTGGTGGCCTCATAGGTGGTGATGTCTTCCTCGTGCTGCAGGGTCAGGCCGATGTCGTCCAGGCCTTCGAGCAGCCGCCACCGCGTGTAGTCATCGATCGCGAACGGAGCAACCAGGTTGCCGCAGGTGACGGTCTTGGACACGAGGTCCACCGTCACCTCGGTGCCCGGGGCGTTCTCCAGTGTCTTCCAGATGAGTTCGATGTCATCCTGGGCGAGTTCGGCGGCCAGCAGGCCCTGCTTGCCGGAGTTGCCGCGGAAGATATCGGCGAAACGGGACGACAGCACGGTCTTGAAACCGTAGTCCTTGAGCGCCCAGACGGCGTGCTCACGGGAGGAGCCCGTGCCGAAGTCTGGACCGGCCACGAGGACAGAGCCGGCACTGAACGGCGCCTGGTTCAGGATGAAGGACGGGTCCTTCCGCCAGGCCGAGAACAGCGCGTCCTCAAAGCCCGTGCGGGTGATCCGCTTGAGGTAGACAGCCGGGATGATCTGGTCGGTGTCGACGTTGCTCTGGCGCAGCGGGACGCCGATTCCGGTGTGGGTGGTGAACTTTTCCATGGGGTCTTCCTAGGCTGCGTCGGTCGTCTGGAGGGCTGCGGATTCCGGTGCCGGATCAAGGTCCGACGGCGAGCTCAGCGTGCCGCGCACGGCTGTGGCTGCCGCGACCACCGGCGATACGAGGTGGGTCCGGCCACCCTTGCCCTGGCGTCCTTCAAAGTTGCGGTTGGACGTGGACGCGCAGCGCTCCCCCGGCTCCAACTGGTCCGGGTTCATGCCCAGGCACATGGAGCATCCGGCGAAACGCCACTCCGCGCCGAAGTCCTTGAACACGCGGTCCAGACCCTCTGCTTCCGCCTCGAGGCGAACTCGGGCCGAACCCGGCACCACAAGCATGCGGACCTGGGGGTCCTTCTGCCGGCCGCGGATGATGTCCGCCGCGGCCCGCAGGTCCTCAATGCGGGAGTTGGTGCAGGAGCCCAGGAAGACCGTGTCAACCCGGATGTCCTTCATGCGCGTTCCGGCCTCCAGCCCCATGTACTGCAGGGCGCGTTCGGCCGCCGCCTTGGCGTTCTCGTCGCCGAAGTCGTTGGGGGAAGGCACCTTGTCCGAGAGCGAGACGCCCTGGCCGGGGTTGGTGCCCCATGTGACGAACGGCTCAAGGGTGTCGGCGTCGAGGTCCACCTGGGCGTCGAAGACGGCGTCGTCGTCGCTGCGGAGCGTGTTCCAGTATTCGACGGCGGCGTCCCAGTCAGCGCCTTCGGGCGCGTGCGGGCGGCCCTTCATGTAGGCGTAGGTGGTTTCATCCGGGGCCACCAGGCCGGCGCGGGCACCGGCTTCGATGGACATGTTGCAGATGGTCATCCGGGCTTCCATGGACAGCGCCCGGATGGCCGATCCGCGGTATTCCAGGACGTAGCCCTGGCCGCCGCCGGTGCCGATCTTGGCGATCACCGCGAGGATGATGTCCTTGGCCGTGACGCCGGGACGGAGGGTGCCCTCGACGTTGATGGCCATGGTCTTGAACGGCTTCAGGGACAGCGTCTGGGTGGCCATGACGTGCTCCACCTCGGACGTGCCGATGCCCATCGCCAGCGCACCGAAGGCGCCGTGCGTGGACGTGTGCGAATCGCCGCAGACCACGGTCATGCCCGGCTGGGTCAGGCCCAGCTGCGGTCCCACGACGTGCACGATGCCCTGCTCTGCATCGCCGAGCGAATGGAGGCGGACGCCGAACTCCTGGCAGTTGTTGCGCAGGGTCTGGATCTGTGTGCGGCTGGTGAGGTCGGCAATTGGCTTGTCGATGTCCAGCGTGGGAGTGTTGTGGTCCTCGGTGGCGATGGTGAGGTCCGGGCGGCGCAGTTTGCGGCCGGCCAGCCGCAGCCCTTCGAAGGCCTGCGGCGAGGTCACCTCGTGAACGAGGTGAAGGTCGATGTAGAGAAGGTCCGGCTGTGCGTTGGCGCCGTCGCCATCGCCTTTGCGCACCACGTGCGCGTCCCAGACTTTCTCGGCCAATGTGTTCGCCATGGCCTTCTCCCTTCACTGCTGTTGATTGTTGATTCCACTGAAACAGCAGAGCCGTGTAATACGCCAGTCAAAAGATTTGCATCTCAGATAATGAGACGGCAATATCATTACATGGACAATTCTAGTGGAGTCGGTGTCATTGATAAAGCGGCCCAGGTGCTTGATGCGCTCGAGGCCGGACCCACGACTCTGGCGCAGCTCGTCGCCGCCACGGGGCTGGCAAGGCCCACCGTGCACCGGCTCGCGCTGGCGCTCGTTCACCACCGCCTGGTGAGCCGGGACATCCAGGGCCGGTTCGTGCTGGGCAGCCGCCTGGTGGAACTCGCCTCGGCGGCCGGCGAGGACCGCCTCATCGCCTCGGCCGGACCCGTGCTGATGCAGTTGCGGGACGCCACCGGCGAGAGTGCCCAGATCTTCCGCCGCCAGGGCGACTGGCGCGTCTGCGTCGCCTCCGCGGAGCGTCCGATCGGCCTCCGCGATACGATCCCCGTCGGCACGCAGCTGTCCATGAAGGCGGGCTCCGCGGCCCAGGTTCTGCTCGCCTGGGAGGACCATGACCGCCTGCTGGAGGGGCTGCAGTCCGCCCGCTTTACGCCCACTGTTTTGGCAGGAGTACGACGGCGGGGCTGGGGCCAGAGCCTCGGCGAACGTGAACCGGGGGTCGCTTCGGTTTCCGCGCCGGTCCGCGGACCTTCCGGCCGGGTGATCGCCGCCGTCTCTATCTCCGGCCCCATCGAGAGGCTCACCCGCCAGCCCGGCAGGCTGCATGCGGAAGTCGTCTGCAACGCGGCCCGGGTCCTGACAGAGGCTCTCCGCAAGAACAACGACTGACCCTTACCGGCTCCAACCGCCTCCGCTCCCGGGGTTTCCGCTGGCAGTAGTCTGGGCGAATGACGAGCTACGCAGTGTTCCTCCGCGGCATCAACGTGGGCGGTATCACCATCAAGATGGCGGACCTCAAGGAAGCCCTCAAATCCCGGCCCTTCAGCGACGTGAAGACCCTCCTGGCCAGCGGCAATGTGGTACTGACGAGCGACCTGGAGCCGGAAGCGGTCAAGAAGGAGTTTGAGGCGTGCCTGCGGGAGGCCTTTGGCTACGACGCCTGGGTGGTGGTGCTCACGGCCTCCCGCGTGGCGGAGCTTGTGGAGCTCTGCCATTACCCGGCAGACGACAAGACCACACACACCTACATCACGCTGGCCTCGGACACGGCAGCGCTTGACGAGCTGTTCACCGCCGGGGAGTCGATCGGCGGAGTGGAACAGACCCGGCTGGGTCCGGAGGCGTCGGCCTGGCTTGCCCCGGCGGGCGGGACCCTGGACAGCCCGTTCAGCAAGCTCTCGGCCAAGCCGAAGTACAAGGCTTCGACCACAACGCGCAACCTCCGGACCATGGTCAAGGTCCGGGACGCCGCAGCCGCGCTGGAGCCCGGCGGCGCCTAAGACCAAGTTGCTGCCTCCTTGTTAGCATGGCCCCTGGAGTTGGTGACACTGCCGGCGGAGAGAGGCATCAGATGGCCCTTGACGGACTGGAGCGTGTCCAGTGGTCTCTCTACCACCATGCGTACGGTCAGGCGACGAATGTTCCCGCCCTGCTTAGCAGCGTCGAGTCAACGGACGCCAACACGCGCAGGGAGGCGTTGCGCGAACTCTGGGGCACGGTCTGGCATCAGGGCACGGTGTATGACTGCACGCCCTTGGTGGTTCCCTTTCTGATCGAGTTGCTCGGCGACTCTGTGATCGACAGGGACACGCGGGGAGAACTGACGATCCTGCTGGCCTCAATTGCCGGGGCAACGTCGTTCGTTGACGGATCGAGCTCGCCAAAAATGTGGCCCGCCGCGTGGCGGAGGGGCCAGGGACATCCCGCACCCAACCGGGATCTCGCGGAGGAATGCCGGGCGGCTGTCGCCAACCACGCGGACGTCCTCGCCGTCGAGTTCAGCCGAGCACCCAGGCCCGTTCGAATCGGTCTCCTGGCGGTTTTCGCCGCTATCGCCGACCGTCTTCCAGAGGGCTTGGTCGGAAGCATCAATGAACTGAGTCAAGTAACCGACCCCCGGATTGCATCAGCCGCTCAGATCGTCGTGGCACTTGCGGAGCGCCGCCCACTCGACCGAAAGGATCTCGAGGCATTGACCGTTTCGGACGATGATGTCCACGACTACTTCGACTCCATCGAGGACTGGCCACTGCGCGTGCAAGCACTCGAGGTTGCACGCGAACTGAGCATCTCAGCCATCGCCTCCCCATCGCCGGAGCCATGACATCCACGATTGCTGCGTTAGGTTGACGGACAGTGCCTAGGACGCTCCTGCGGCCGTCACAGCGGCGTTGAAGGATTTCAGGCGGCTGATTTCCACTTCCACGGGCTCCACCACAAGCTTCCCGGCTACTTGCGTAACTGCCGCGTTAAGGCGTTTCCGCGCTGCGGCCGCCCGGGCGCGTGCTGCGGCTGCCGTGATGAACTTGGCGGTGACGGCAAGGAGTATGCCCAGCACTGCGCCTCCGGCAATCATGAGCGTGGGAATAGGCCAGCCCTCCACTCGGGGCACCTGCGGGACCGGCAACTGCAGGTAACCGAGGACGGCGAGCAGACCCAGCCACCCCAGTCCGCCTGCGGCCGTCAGCAGCGACAGCCACTGGAGCACGTTGAAGACGCCCCACCACCAGGACTTCCGTCCGGCTCTGAGGTCAGTCCCGGCGATGGCTTGGTCGAGGGCGTCCGGGAGCTGGTCCCTCCCCGTCCGGGCCGCATCCCGGATGGACGCCCGCCAGGGGCCTGGTGCGCCGTCGCTCGCGGCGTCGGCAAATTCACGGACCGCGGCGTCTGTCCTGGCCCGTTCCGGCGCGCCGGCTGCGGGCAGGGAGGTCCTGTTGACCTCGGGGTTGGCGGCGCTCCGCAGGTTCAGGCGCCGCAGCGGATCCGGCCTGAACCGGACGAGCCACCGGGTTACCGGCCAGCCGGTCCTTCGGATCGATTCCTGCCTGTAGGAGCGTGTCACGGCATCAACCACGAGCGGGACGTTGGCAGCGATGGCGAGCTCCTCCGCCAGCCGCGCCTTCGATCCACTTTTCACGCCTGCTGCCTCTCCTGCCCCGGATGCCTCCGACAGCCGGGCAGAGGCCCTGGAGACATCGGCGGAGAGCCGCAGGGACAGGGCTGCCTTTCGGGCTGCAACCTGGCGGATCGCTGCGCGGACGTTGTCCACTCCGGTGCCGGTCAGGGCTGAAGCGGCCACAACCTGGACTTTCCCGAGCCCGTCCCGGGCGAGGATTCCCTTGAGCGACTCAAGCACCAGCGGCACGTCGGCTTCGGGAAGCCTGTCGGTCTGGTTCAGCACCACGAGCGTGACGGCACCGTGTGAAGCCAGCGGGGCCAGGAAATCGTTGTGGACGGCGGCGTCGGCATACTTCTGCGGATCCAGCACCCAGACGAGGACGTCCACCATTCCCACGAGCCGCTGCACCGTCTCGCGGTTTGCGGTTCTCGTCGAATCGAAGTCCGGCAGGTCCAGCAGGATCAGGCCGCTGGATTCGTCCGCGAAGCCCGGCACGGGCTGGCCATGATGGCGTTGACGCACCTCCAGCCAATCGAGCAGGGCTTCGCTGCCGTCCACTCCCCAGACACTCGCCAGCGGTTCCGACGTCGTGGGCCGGCGGGCCGCCGCCGTCGCGATCTCTGCGCCGTTGACGGCGTTGAACAGGGTCGACTTGCCGCTTCCGGTGGCCCCAAAGAAGCCCACCACGGTGTGGTCCGCCGACAGGGACCGCCGCGAGCTTGCCCGTTCCAGCACGCGGCGGACTTCATCGAGCACATCGTCCGGAAGGACGCCCTCGGCAAGATCACGGGCATTGTTCAGCGCCTCGAGCCGGGTCTGTAGCTGGGTCGCTTCCTTGAGCAGGCCGTGGCGGCTCATGCGGCGTCCGCCAGCCGGACCAGCCGCCGGGCATGGCCGGCGAGCACTTCGGCTGAAGGGCCATGATCAAAAGCCAGCCGTTCCAGGAAGCGTTCCTGTTCACCCTGCAGCAGCCTCTGGCAGCGGGCATGGAGATCTTCACGGGCAGTCCGGGCCAGCCGGCGCACGGCGTCCTCGCCGAAGAAGGCCTCGAGCAGTCTTTGGCCGACGACGGCCGTGCCGCCTGCGATGCCGACCTCCAGGCCCGTCAGACCTGCAGTCATGGAGAACACCACCACCATCAGGGCGGCTCCGAGGCCGTTGATGCCAAAGGAGAGCCACCTCGCCTGCGTTCGCTTGTCTTGCCCCTCGGTCCGGATCAGTTCCATCAGGCTCCCCTGCCAGGCCCGGATCTCCGCGGCGACGTTGTCTCCAAACCCCGGCGTGGTTCCCGAGAGATCGTCCGTGGCGAGCAGCTGGCGGCCGGCCGGATCCGAGCGCCAGCGCCGGTCCGCATCCTCGGCAGCGTTGGCTGCTTCATCGACGATGACCGCCTGCAGCCCTGTTTCAATCGCGGTTTCCACTTTCACAGCGGGGGCGGGTTCACCGCGGAAAAACGCGCCCATGCGGTCCCGGAACCTGCCGATATTCTGTTCGACGCTCCGGAAGAACTCCCCCGTGCCCACAAAATCCTGCCAGCGCGCGAGTACCTCACCGCGCAGCAGTGCTCCGTCCTGGGTGGCATGGAGGATCCGGCCCAGCGCATCCTGATATGCGCCATGGACGTCGTCGCCGAGGACTCCCGCCGCCCGCACCTGTTCGTCCGCGGCCTCCGCGGCCAGCTGTACCCGCTGGCCGAGGGCCTTTACCGTGCCGTTGAGCGTGCGGCGGGCAATGTCCGCCCGGCCTGCGGCGTCCGCGGCCAGGCTCCCCAGCCAGGCCCTAAGAGGCTCGACGGCGGCGGCAGGCAGCATGCCGAGGTGGTTGAGGGAAACTTCCGGAATGACAAACAGCCCGGCGTCCCCGAGCCCCTCGCGCGCCAGCATCGCACGCAGGTCTTCGCTGACTTCGGCTTCCGCCGCCGGAGGGACCCTGTCGAGCACCACGGCCACCATGATGTCCCGGGATGCAGCGTTCAGCAGTAGCTTCCAGGGAACGGCATCCGCGTAGCGGTTGGCTGTGGTCACGAAAACCCACAGGTCTGCTGCCGCCAGCAGTTGGCCCGCCAGCTTGCGGTTGTCATCCGAAATGGAATCGACGTCGGGGGCGTCAAGGAGCGCGACGCCCTGCGGCACGGCCGGATCCGCAACCAGAACCAGCGAAGAAACGGCGGCCGCGTCCGGCGCGGGGCCTGCCTGGCTGGCCGGAACCTCAGCCGGTACCACGACACCCCGGATGCGGCTGAGGCTCGGCAGGACGCGCTGGCCTTCAAACCATGCGCCGTCCGCCGGATGGTGCAGGAGTATCGGCTGTCTCGTGGTGGGACGGATTGCTCCTGCCCGTGTCACCGGATGGCCTGCGAGGGCGTTGACGAGCGTCGATTTGCCCGCCCCGGTGGAACCGCCGACGACGGCCAGCAGGGGGGCGTCCAGGCTGCGGTACCGCGGGAGGATGTAGTCATCGAGCTGGGCCACGGAACTGCGGATCTCCAGCCTGGTTTGTTCTGCGCCGGGCAGGGCCAGCGGCAACGACACGGAAGCCAGATCGCGCCGCACGGCCTCGAGCAGCGCCACAGCCCCGGTCGACTGCTCGACGGAGAACTGTTGCCGGCCGCTGGGCGACGCTGGCTCATTGGATGAGGTCACAGCTTCATCATGCCAGTTTAGGAACCGTTTGCGACGCGTCCTTCGTCCGGCGCCAGCGTCGGGCCGGACCCTCTACGTAACGGCAAGACAACCAGGCCAGGGGCGCCACAATGAGCAGCGCGAATCCGGAGAAAATGAGTGGTGGGACTGAGTTATGGACTCCGACGCACGCAAGGGCCTGCTGCACGGGCCAGCCGTAGATGTAGACACCATAAGAAATGTCGTAGCGGGACCCGACCGCGGATAGCGGCAACTGCAAAGAACCGGCCAGCAGAAGAACACACAAGGGCACGTGTATCAAGGACGGGGCAAACCCTAGAGCGGCAATGACAGCCACCAGGACAGCGCAGACGCCGAGGGCAGCAGGACCCGCCGGAATCCGGTCCCGAAAAAGGTAAACCAGCGAACCCGCCAGGAAAGTCAGGACCGGTACCAATGGCCAGTCGTAGGGCGCGGGAGAGGCAAGCCATCCGGCATCAACGGCAAGAACAACCGCGGTAGCGAGAATGAAGAGGCCAAGCAGGGCCAGGCGAGCAGGCTCCGGGCGGCAGACCCCGAACACGACCCCCACCAGGACGTAGCAGACGATCTCCCAAAACAGGGTCCACAGCGGACCATTCCATGAGCGGGGATCCGGCAGGCCCTCCAGCGTTCCGGGAATCCCCGCAAGCGCTACCTGCGGCATTCCAGCCGTCAGGTTCGTGGCGAAATAAATCAGCGCATCTAGCCATGCGAACGGCCGGCCTGTGAGGACAGCGGTAAGGGGCGCCATGAGGAAGGCGACCACGGCTACGCACACGATAAGTCCCGGGTAGATCCGTAGAAACCTCGCGCGGGCATAGCTCCCCGCGCTTCTCGCGTGCATCCTGCTTCGTGTGATGAGGTATCCGGAGATTCCGAAAAATCCTATGACGGCCCAGGTCCCCAGCTTCACACCTCCGGGCTGCGGTTCGGGCCCGTAGCCGCCCAACCACCACGAGTGGGAAAGGATGACCATTGCGGCCAGGACCAGCCTGATGGCGTTGAGCGAATTCTTGCCCTCCGCGAACCTGTCCCCCAGCATGGATCCCCCAAGGAATCGACTGGGTTCAGAGTATTGCAGGGCCCACACCATGGCCTAGCACTGTCAGGGACGCGCACAGAAGATGGCAACAAAAAATCCCCCGGAGCCCAAGGCTCCGGGGGAAATTGGTGACCCCAGCGGGATTCGAACCCGCGTTACCGCCGTGAGAGGGCGGCGTACTAGGCCGCTATACGATGGGGCCGCGTACTTTTCCGTTCAGCATTTCTGCCGTTCGGGCTAAGTGATTGTTTCACACACTTAGCGAGTGTTCCAAATCGGTAATTCTCTCTGGAACGTCCGAAAATCTGCGGAATTCCGCGGATATTTCAGAGCTGGGATACCAGGACTCGAACCTAGAATGACGGTACCAGAAACCGTAGTGTTGCCAATTACACCATATCCCAATGGCACTTTCGGGCCGGTCTCACAGGATCAATCCTGCGCTCCGAGCGCCTCAGCACGAGTAATTACTTTACCCGAGAGATTTGCCCCGCACAAATCGGCGGCGGCGTCATCGCGTGTTAGGTGCGTCACCCCGCCCTCGCCACGGGAAGAATTTCGTGTCAGGATGCGGCATGAGTACGGTGAGCGACATCGGCAGGACCATCGACACGGCTCGCGAAGAGATGATTTTCATCGGGCCTGACCACCCCTACTACCCATTGCTGGCGGGTCTGGTCGCGGCCGTGCGGGATGCATGGCAGCAGGGCTATGACCATTGCCGCAGCGGCGGTTCCGGCGCAAACCCGTATGGCTGGACCAACAGTCATTGATAGGGACGCGGGCTGAAGGCAGGGAGATCCAATGACAGTAGCGGGCGCGCCGCCCTCATCCGGCCACGTGGTGCTGTTGGGCGATTCGATTTTCGATAACAAGGCGTACGTGGGCGAAGACCCGGATGTCATCACACAACTCCGCCAGGAACTCCCGCCCGGGTGGCAGGCAACGCTCCTGGCTCTCGACGGTGATGTGATCGCCGGCGTGGACCGGCAGCTGCGCCTCTTGCCGGCGAACGCTACGCACCTCGTGATCAGCGTCGGAGGCAATGACGCCCTCGGTTTCGCCGAGATCCTGCAAATGCCCGCCGGAGATGTCACACGTGCGCTGAACCTTCTGGCCGCTGTCCAGGATGACTTCGCTGCCGGCTATCTGGCCATGGCAAAGGCAGTGGCCGCAACAGGCCTGCCGTCCGCCGTATGCACCATCTATGACACTCCTTCCACCGAGCCCGGGTACAGGACCATCAAAACAGCCCTGGCGATTTTCAATGACTGCATCACCCGGGCCGCTTTCTCGCTGGGCATCTCCCTGATCGACCTGCGCCTCCTCTGCAGCGAGGACAGCGACTACGCGAACCCCATCGAGCCGTCTTCCCTGGGCGGCGCGAAAATCGCTCGCGCCATCGCCCTCATGGCCATGCAAGGCCATCAACCAGGCAGAACCACCGTCATCGCTGACCACAGACAGCTGAAAGGCACATGATGTTCATCCTCTTCGGCCTCAGCACCAAAGTCAGAGAACTGCCCTCGCGGGCTGCGACTTGCCAATACTGCGGGGCCTTTGCCCAGCAGTATCTGGAGGAGCGTGCGACCAGATTCACGCTGTTCTTCATTCCCGTCATTACAATGTCCCGGTCGTACCAGTTAACCTGCTCAAACTGTGGGCGGCGCTCCAAAATCAGCGGCCGGCAAAAGAACGCCCTGGTCCGCTAGGAACGCCCCGGCCCGGGTCATCATGGCGTCTCAACCAAGCAGCTCGAGCAGTGTCCCGACCTCATGTCCCTTGTAGTCCGGGGCTGATTCCCCCGTCCGGTTCAGCCAGACGCCAACCAGGCCGGCCGCCGTCGAGCCTTCTGCGTCGAGCAGGAGGTTGTCGCCGATATAGAGCGTGCTGTCCGGGGAACTGCCCAGCAGGCGCACGCCTTCCAGGTAGATGGCAGGATCGGGCTTCGGCACTCCAACCGTGTCAGTCCCCACGAGCCTGCGGATCCGTTCCAGCCCGGCGCTGTCGAGCTTGGCACGCTGGTAGTCATGCACGTTGTTGCTCACGGCGCCGTAGGGTATGCCGGCGTCATCCAAGGCATCCAGCAGCGGCAGAACGTCCTCGAACGCCCGGACGTAACTCGGCTGGAGGCGGGCATAGGAAGTGAGCCAGCTGTGCGCTTCTTCGCCTTCGCCGAGGTCGACGCCGAAATGCCCCAGTGCCGCCCGCCCCCGAAGCAGCCGCTGCTCGTTGAAGGTCAGTTCGCCCGCCAGGTAGCGGTCGTAGTAATGCGTGGTTTCGTGCGTGAAGATCCTGCCGAACCTCTCCCACCCGGCTTGGTCCAGGCCCGGCAGGAGATGCTCACTGACGTCGCGCAGGGCCGTGGTCATCGAGAAGGCCAGGTCGACCAGCGTGTCGTCAATGTCGAAAAGGACCCCGCCCACCGCGCCGAAGCGGCGGTCAAGGACGACGCCGGCTTCCACGCCCGCCTGCCCTTGCATCAGCCGCGGAAGGCGCGCAGCCGCGCCAGTGACGAGTCCTTGCCCAGGATCACCATGGATTCGAACAGCGGGGGCGAGATCCGGCGGCCGGAGACGGCGGTGCGGACTGGGCCGAACGCCAGCCGCGGCTTGATGCCAAGGTCTTCCACCAGGGCCTGCTTCAGGGCGGTCTGGATGTTCTCTGCGCTCCAGTCCTCGATGGGCTCGAGCGCGGCCAACGCGGCGTCGAGCACCTCGTCCAGGTTCTGCGGAAGCCCCTTGCGTGCGTCGTCAGCGATGTCGATGGCGTCGTCGTTCTTGAACAGGAAGGCGAGCATTTCCGGTGCCTCACCCAGCAGGGAGATACGCTCCTGGATCAGGGGGGCCGCCTCGGCGAGGATGTCCTCCTGGCGCGGGGTCAAGCTGTCCCCCACGAACCCTGCAGCCTGGAGGTACGGGACCAGCCGGCCACGGAAATCCTCCGGATCGAGCATGCGGATGTGGGTGCCGTTGATGGCTTCGGCCTTCTTGATGTCGAAGCGTGCCGGGTTGGCCAGGACGTCCTTGACGTCAAAGTTTTCAATCAGCTGGTCCACGGTGAAAATGTCCTCGTCGGCGGACAGGCTCCAGCCCAGCAGCGAGAGGTAGTTGAGCAGACCCTCGCGGATGAAACCGCGGTCACGGAGCAAAAAGAGGTTCGACTGGGGATCACGCTTGGAAAGCTTCTTGTTTCCCTCGCCCATGACATAGGGAAGGTGGCCAAAGACGGGCATGTAGCTCGCCACGCCGATATCCATGAGTGCCCGGATCAGCACCACCTGGCGGGGCGTGGACGAGAGCAGGTCCTCGCCGCGGAGGACGTGCGTGATGCCCATCAGGGCATCGTCAACCGGATTGACCAGCGTGTACAGCGGGGAGCCGTCAGCGCGGACGATGACGTAGTCCGGGATGCTGCCCGCCTTGAAGGTGATCTCGCCACGCACAAGGTCGGTGAAGGTGACGTCCTCGTCGGGCATGCGAACGCGCAGCACGGGTTCGCGGCCTTCGGCCTTGAACGCCGCCACCTGCTCGGCGGAAAGATCGCGGTCGAAGTTGTCGTAGCCCAGCTTGGGGTCGCGACCGGCGGCCCGGTGGCGTGCCTCCACTTCCTCCGGCGAGGAGTAGCACTCGTAGGCGTAGCCGGCCTCGATGAGTTTGGCGACGACGTCCTTGTAGAGGTCCAGGCGCTGTGACTGGCGGTACGGCTCGTGCGGGCCGCCGACTTCCACGCCTTCCTCCCAGGTGATGCCGAGCCACTTCAGCGCCTCGAGCAGCTGCTGGTAGCTCTCCTCCGAGTCGCGCGCGGCGTCAGTGTCCTCAATGCGGAACACGAACGTGCCCTTGGTGTGCCGGGCGTGGGCCCAGTTGAAGAGGGCCGTGCGGATCAGACCGACGTGCGGGGTGCCGGTCGGCGAAGGGCAGAACCGGACACGCACGGGAGTGTCGGCGGTGACTTCACGGAGGGCAGAGCTGGAGACGGCGTTCGACGCAGAAGGAGTAGTCATAGTGCCTCCAACTTTACCGCCTGCATCACGGGGGAATTCGTCACCAACTCCCCGGTTGGCTGCAGCTCCGAAAGCAGAACAGCCGCCACGCTTGGACGTGGCGGCTGCCGGGAATGCCTGGGGAATCCGGCTAGCGGCGGACGATGGGGTTGGAAAGCCTGCCGATGCCCTCGATTTCGACTTCGAAGCGGTCCCCGGCCTGCACGAGATCAACGCCTGCCGGCGTGCCTGTCATGATGACGTCACCGGGCAGCAGGGTAAACGCGCTCGAGACGATGGAGACGAGTTCCCGGACGCCGCGAATCATCTGGTTGGTGCTGCCGTCCTGGCGGAGCTCGCCGTTGAGCCGGCCCTTGATGGACAGGTCCTCGGGGTCAAGCTCGGTCTCGATCCAGGGTCCGAGCGGCGCGGAGGTATCGAACCCTTTGGCACGGGCCCACTGCAGATCGGTTTTCTGGACGTCCCGGGCGGTGAGGTCGTTGCCGCACGTGTATCCGAAGATAACGTCGTCCGCGCGCTCCTCCGGAACGTCCTTGCAGATCCGCCCGATCACCACGCAGAGTTCAGCCTCGTAGGAGACTTCATCGGAGAACTCCGGAAGCACGACGGGATCGTTCGGACCCACTACAGAGGTGTTGGGCTTCAGGAACAGCAGGGGGTGCTGGGGCACTTCATTGCCGAGTTCGCGGGCGTGTTCCGCGAAGTTGCGTCCTACGCCGATCACCTTGCTGCGGGGAATGATGGGTGCCAGCAGGCGGACGTCCTCCAGCTTGTGGCGGACGTGGGTGCGTTCCACACCGTTGAAGAAGGGGTCGCCGTTGATGACAGTGACTTCCTCACTGCCTGGCTCGCCTTCGACGACGCCGTAGAGGGGATCAGAATCAACTACAAACCGGGCAATACGCATGGCCCCAAGCCTACAGTCTCACCCGGGTGAGCCCGCTGCGCACCCAGGGGTTCCCGCTGTGGGTGCGCGTCAGAGCCGCTCGCGCAGGGAGCGCAGGTACTCCAGTTGGGCTGCCACGGAATTCTCGGCCGCGCGCCGCACGGACGGGTCGACGTCGGCATAGACGACATCGGTGACCTCGGCGATACCCGGTTCCCCGCCGAGCCCGGCGAGTGCCTCGCGGATCTGGGACAACCGGTCCAGCCGGTGGCTGCGGTAGGCCCGGACTACGGCGTCGAGCGCCGGCAGGACAGGCCCGTGGGCGGGCAGCACCGTGGCCGGCCCCAGCCGTTCCAGCTGGTCGAGGGAGGACAGGTAATCGTCGAGGCGGCCGTCCGGGTGGTCCAGCACCGTGGTTCCGCGGCCCAGGATGGTGTCGCCCGTGAGCACGGAACCGGCAGGGCCGTCGAGGGGCAGGTGGAAGCAGACCGAATCGGAGGTGTGTCCCGGAGTGGCCAGGACCCGGACCTCGGTTCCGGCCACGGAGATGACCTCGCCGGGCTGCAGCGGCGCCCCTGCAGTGCAGTGCGCCGGGTCGGCGGCACGGACCGGGGCACCCGTCAGTTCGTGGAGGCGTGCCGCCCCTGCGGTGTGGTCACGATGGCGGTGCGTGATGAGGATCAGCTCCACGGTGCGGGCTGCCAGCTCGTGCAGGTGCGCCTCGTCAAGGGGGCCAGGATCCACCACGGCAGCACCCGGATGGCCGGCCGCCGCTATGACGTACGAATTGGTGCCTTCCAGGCTCATCGGCCCGGGATTGGGCGCGAGGCGGAAGCGCGTCAGGGGGCTGCTGGCGGTCAATGCAGGGCTCGAGGGCTCAGTCGTCACAAGTACATCCTTGCACCAGCGGCCGTTCAGACAAGCAGCAGGATGACGATGATCAGCGGCAGCGCGGCCTCGGCGACGCCATTGGCCCACAGTCGCCGTTCGGTGACCAGCAGCAGAAGGCCAAGGAAGACATGCCCGAGGCAGGTGAATAGAAGCAGCGCCCGGCCGGCATCACCGCTGCTGCCCAGCAACAGCGCTCCAGTGATCGCTCCGACGCCCCACACCATGTTGTAGAACCCGAGGTTGAACGTCCACAGCCTTACCGTCTGCACGTCCTCGGGAGCCACCAGGAACAATCTGCGCAGGCCCGGCTTGTGAATGAAGAATGACTCCAGCACTCCGACGAGTATCAGCATGGCACCGAAGATGACACCCAAAACCTGGATCAGTCCGGTCATGGCGCCATTGTGCACCCGGAAACGCAGGACCCGGTAGACCTCCGTGCAGTTCAGTTGGGCTGGCGTACCCCGCCTAGTGGGGCTGAGCCAAAGTTAACGCCCGACGGCGGCCCCCACCCAAGGTGGGGACCGCCGTCGATCGCGTTGTTTGTCGGGCGGACCGGCTCAGGCCAGCCTGGTGAGCCAGCCGTGCGTGTCCGGAACCGTGCCCGTCTGGATTCCCAGAAGGTGCTCACGAATGGCCATGGTGGTTTCGCCGGCTTTGGCATCCTCGGAGCCGATGAATTCAGTCTCGTCCTTGAGGACGCCGATGGGCGTGATGACCGCTGCCGTCCCGCAGGCGAAAACCTCGGTGATGTCGCCGGAGGCCACGCCGTCGCGCCATTCATCCAGCGTGATCTTGCGTTCGCTCACATCCCGGCCCATGTCCTTCGCCACCTGGATGACGGACATTCGCGTGACGCCTTCAAGGATGGTGCCCGTCAACGCCGGGGTGACAAGCGAGCCGTCCTTCATCACGAAGAAGACGTTCATGCCACCGAGTTCCTCAACCGCGTTGTCGTTGAACTGGTCCAGGAACAGCACCTGCTTGCAGCCGTTCGCCTCTGCCTCCTGCTGCGCGATCAGGGAGGCCGCGTAGTTTCCGCCGCACTTTGCGGCGCCGGTGCCGCCGCGGCCTGCCCGGGCGTACTGGCGCGAGATCCAGATGGAGACGGGCTTGAGCTCGCCGCCAAAGTAGTTGCCGGCCGGCGAGGCGATGACCCTGAAGGACACCTCCCGGGCTGCTCGAACGCCCAGGAACGCCTCAGTGGCAATCATGAACGGACGGAGGTACAGGGCTTCGCCGTCGCCCGAGGGGACCCATTCCTTGTCCGCTGCCACGAGTTCGCGGACTGCACCGAGGAAGTATTCTGCGGGAAGCTCCGGCAGGGCAAGACGGCGGGCCGACTGGTTCAGGCGCGCGGCGTTAGCCTCCGGGCGGAAGGCCCAGATGGTGCCGTCGGCATGCCGGTATGCCTTCAACCCTTCGAAGATCTCCTGGCCGTAGTGCAGCACGGCTGCCGACGGGTCCAGCATGATGGGCCCGTAGGCTTCAATCCGGGCATCGTGCCAGCCGCCGTTGCCGTGTTCGTCGACCCTGTAGTCAACGATCGCAGTGTGGTCGGTGAAGTAGTTGCCAAATCCCGGGTTTGCCAGGATGGCTGCACGCTCTTCAGCAGACTTCGGGGTTGCCGAGGGATGCTGGGTGAATTCGACGCCATGGGCAGTCTGAGTCATGGTTCCTCCACGGTTGGCTGCCTGGCATGTGAACGTGGTTCAGCATCGGACCACGGCAGCATTTTGGTGATTCAGGTCAAGCTTACGCCTGAAGGACGGGCCTAAACGGCAGCGGCGATGGCGTCCCCGATGGCGCTGGTGCTGCGTACTTCACCGTCGCGGCTTTCGACGTCGGCAACGACGGCGGCTTCGATCTTTTGTGCCGCGGCGGAATAGCCGAGATGCTCCAGCAGGAGAGCCGCCGACAGGATGGCCGCCGTGGGGTCCGCCTTCTGCTGCCCGGCGATGTCCGGTGCAGAACCGTGAACGGGCTCGAACATGGAGGGCGCCGTGCGGTCCATGTTGATGTTGCCGGAGGCGGCGAGACCGATGCCGCCTGTGATGGCCGCGGCAAGGTCCGTGATGATGTCGCCGAAGAGGTTGTCGGTGACGATCACATCGAATCGCGCGGGGTCCGTGACCATGAAAATGGTGGCGGCGTCGATGTGCAGGTAGTCATGGCTGACCTCGGGGAATTCCTGGGCCACGGCCTCGACCGTGCGCTTCCACAGGTGACCCGCGTACACCAGGACGTTGTGCTTGTGTACCAGGGTCAGTTTCTTGCGCGGACGTTCGTTGGCACGCCGGAAAGCGTCGCGTACGACACGTTCCACGCCGTGGGCGGTGTTCAGCGAAACCTCCGTGGCCACTTCATGGCGTGTTCCGCCCCGCAGCGTGCCGCCGTTGCCCACGTAGGGGCCTTCCGTACCTTCACGGACAACGACGAAGTCGATGTTCCCCGGGTTGGACAACGGGCTTCCCACGCTGCCGTAAAGCCTGGAGGGCCGCAGGTTCACGAAGTGGTCCAGGCTGAAGCGCAGCTTGAGCAGCATCTCGCGTTCGATGATGCCGGACGGGATCCGGGTATCTCCGGGGGCTGCGCCTACGGCGCCGAACAGGATGGCGTCGCGGGTCCGCAGATCCGCCAGCACCTCGTCGGGGAGGGTCTCGCCCGTCTCGAGCCAGTGCTGCGCGCCCAGCTTGTAGTGGGTCTGTTCGAGAGTGACACCCTCGGCAGCGACCACTTTTTCGAGGACCTTGAGGGCTTCGGCGGTGACCTCGGGTCCAATGCCGTCGCCGGGGATGACAGCGAGATTGATCGTTGATGCGCTCATGTTTTTCAGAGTAGCCAAGCGATCCACATTCTGGTCAAACCGTCTCATTATTCAGACAGCGGAGCCTGCGGCAGGGCTTACTTGGACGGCACCGGTGACGCGACCACGGCTACGTTCTTGCCCCAGAGGTCTTGGGTAAAGCAACTGACCAGCACGAGGCGGTTAGGAACAACAGACCAGATGGGACTGTCCTTCAGGGAGGACTTCGTATAAGTCGTGACTGAGTCCACCTTGTAGCTGAGCTTTGCCTTGGCAGTGACGACGGTGAGTATATCCCCCGGGACTGCGGCTGAGCTGAGGTGGTTAAAGGGCGCGTCCTGGCCTTCCCAGCTGTGGCCGATGACGTAGGTCGTGTTCACGGAGCCGACACCGGGCTGGCCGAACGGTGTGAGCCAGTATCCGTCCATGGTCTCCGGCGGCACGATGGACCTGCTGTCCACGTCGCCGCTGCCCGGTTTCAGAGGGTGCACTGCTATATCCATGCCGGCAGCAGGATAGATGATGCGTTGCGGAGGAGCGGCGGTAATAACAAGCGGCTTCGCGGCCGCAGACGGCTTCGGAGCCGCAGCTTTTGCGGGAGCGGCAGCCTTGCCCGCGGCGAGAGCTGTTGCGGGGGCGGCAAGTACCTCTCCAGGGGCCGTCTCCGGGAATTGGGTCGTGGGCGCGGCAGGTGAATACCGGGCAGCCGGCGCGTTCACAGCGGCAGCGGGTGACAGGTCGCTACCGCCGACGCTATAGATGAGCCAGGCAGTCAGGATCCCCAGACAGCAGAATGACAACACAAGCAGGTCCACGTAGCTGAGCAGCAGCCTTCGGCTGCCCCCACGCTCCGCCTCCGTGTTCTGTCGATGGCTGCCCATGGCTCCTCCTTGTGGCGGGAATCGGATGGGAGGGTGCCACGTCCCAGCCACGTGGCACCCTCAAATCGCTACCGTTCAGCTGCCAAGCTTCCTGGCCCGGGCCCCGCCCCGCGCCAGGACTACGGCGGACAGGCCCGTAAAGAGGGCTGTCAGGGCGCCCAGCCAAGCAGGAATCCCGCTCTCGGTTCCCCCGCCCGCAGCCGTCTGCACGTTGTAGCCCGCATTGATCGCAGGAGCTGCAACAGGCGCCGCCGCAACCGGCGCCGCCGCCGCAGGAGCAGCCGCTGCCGGCTTCGCCACTGGCTTTGCCGCAGGCTTGACCACCGGCTTGACCACCGGCTTGACCACGGGCTTGGCCACTGGAGCCTCGGGCACCACAACCGCCGGCGGCGCTACCACCGGGGGTGCCACAACCGGGGGTGCCACAACAGGAGGCTGCTCCTCCTCCGCCGGTGGTTCCACCACTGGCGGCACGTACGGCGGCTCCTCCTCGTTGTTGTCGTCCGGCTCTACGTAGCAGGCATCGTCATCGTGCACGCCGTTCCCGTTGTTCCCGCCGTTCCCGTTGTTCCCGCCGTTCCCGCCGTTCCCGTTGTTCCCGCCGTTCCCGCCGTTCCCGCCGTTTCCGCCGTTCCCGCCGTTCCCGCCGTTCCCGCCGTTCCCGCCGTTCCCGTTGTTCTCGTGGCCGTTGGTGGCGTTCTCGTTGACGTCGATTTCCACGATCGGGTTGGTCCCGGAGCCAGTTTCATGGCAGATATGCTGCCCGTTACCCGGCGTGGCGATGGCCGGGAGTGTGGTGCCCAGGAGGCCAAGGCCGACAAGCCCCACTGCCGCGATAGTTCGTTTCATTTCATGTCCCTCCATACCGTGATCAAACTGACCGGTCCGTTCGCGGCATTTCCGTCTCACACGAGCCACTGTCTGAAGCTCAAACGGTGGAATGGATACTCCCAAAGCGTCGTCAGTCTGCTTGCAATCTCAGGGTAGGATGCGGTTCTGCGGCCGTCCCGAGTAGTCACTACGCCTTATTCGGAGGCCTTCTACTCGGTGGCGTCGGCCCTCGCGCCGGTTTGTACCTGCCACCACTTGGTTACGCACGGCGCGGGTATGGGTACAAAAGAAAAAGGCCCCCGCGCCCTGGGTGAAACCGGGCGCGGGGGCGCCGGCAGCAACCGCCGCCGGAGAAATTAGGGTCAGCCTTCAGCCGGCTCCTCATACTTCGGGAAGACCGGAACGGGTGCGGGCAGGCTGGTGCCGGGCACGATCGGCACGGGGATCGCAGTGAACTGCCGTGCGTCGCCTTCCGGCTGACCCAGTGCGCCGAGCAGCGTGGCCATGGCGCCCGGCATAACAGGTTGGGCCAGGATTGCCACGACCCGCAGCACTTCGAGCGTCACGTACAGTACCGTCTGCATCCGTTCGACGTCGGTCTTCCGCAGGACCCACGGGGCCTGTTCGGCGAAGTATGCGTTGGTGTCGCCCAGCACGCCCCAGATCGCTTCGAGGGCGCGGCTGAACTCCTGCTTGTCGAAGGCCGCACGGGCCTGGTCGAGCAGGGCGTTCGCCTGGGCAAGGATGGCCTGGTCGGCAGGGGTGAAGGCCCCGGGTACCGGCACGAGCCCTTCGCAGTTCTTGGCCACCATGGACAGAGACCGCTGCGCGAGGTTGCCGAAGTTGTTCGCCAGGTCGGAGTTCATCCTGCCCACGATTGCCTCGTGGTTGTAGCTGCCGTCGGCGCCGAAGGGAACCTCGCGGAGGAAGAAGAAGCGGACCTGGTCAAGGCCGTACTGCGCCACGAAGTCCTCGGGGGCCACAACGTTACCCAGGGACTTGGACATCTTGACGCCGTTGTTGTTGAGGAAGCCGTGGATCATGATGCGCTTCGGCAACTCCAGGCCGGCGCTCATCAGGAAGGCCGGCCAGTAAATGGCATGGAAACGCGAGATGTCCTTGCCGATGATGTGGACATCCGCGGGCCAGTACTTCCTGAAGGACTCAGAATCCGTGTCCGGGTAGCCGGCACCCGTCAGGTAGTTCGTCAGGGCGTCGACCCAGACGTACATGACGTGCTTGTCGTTGCCCGGCACCGGGACACCCCAGTCGAAAGTGGTGCGACTTATCGACAGGTCCTCCAAACCACGCTTCACGAAGCTGATCACTTCGTTGAAGCGGTATTGCGGGGCACCGAATTCCGGCTGCGCCTCGTAGAGCGCCAGCAGCTTGTCCTGGTAGTTGGAGAGACGGAAGAAATAGCTTTCCTCGGCGGTCCAGGTCACCGGCGTGTCGGTCTCCTTGGTGTACCGCGCGCCGTCCTCCTTGACCACGGTGTCGTCTTCCCCGTAGTAGGCCTCGTCGCGGACGGAGTACCAGCCCTCGTATTTGGAAAGGTAGATGTCCCCGTTGGCTTCCATCTTCTTCCAGATGGCCTGGGAGGCGGCGTAGTGGTCCGCGTCTGTGGTGCGGATGAACCGGTCGTAGGAGATGCCCAGGGCAGCATGGGCCGCCTTGTAGATTTCCGCGTTCCTGTCCACGAGCTCCTTGGGAGTCACGCCTTCCTTTTCCGCGGCCTGGGCGATCTTCAGTCCGTGCTCGTCAGTGCCGGTCAGGAACATCACGTCGTAGCCGTCGAGCCGCTTGAAGCGGGCCATTGCGTCGGTGGCAATGTATTCGTACGCATGGCCGATGTGCGGCACACCGTTGGGGTACGTGATGGCCGTCGTGATGTAGAACGGGCTCTTGTCTGAGGAAGTCACGGGCGGAAAGTTACCTTTAGTGCGGAGGGATGGATCTAGATCAGTTCCGTCAGCGTATCGCTGAGCCGGACCAGTTCGTGATCATGTGAAGCAACGAGCACGGCAATGCCATCGGACGTGGTGTCCTTCAGGATGCTGATGATGCGGTTGGCGGACGCCCGGTCCAGGCTTGCCGTAGGCTCATCGACCACGAGCACGCGGGTTCCCAATATGAGGGCCCGGGCAATGGCGACACGCTGGCGCTCACCGCCGGACAGCTGGGCGGGGCGGTGCCGCATCCTGCGTCCCAGGCCCACCAGGTCCAGCAGGTCCTTGGCCATGTCCCGGCGCTGGTCCACTTCGCCGTCGGGAACAGCCGGCAGCAGGACGTTCTCGAGGGCGCTCATTCCGTCAATCAGCGCTCCGCCCTGGTCGACGTAGCCGATGAGGGCACGGCGGCGGTCGGCGATCTCGTCGTCGCCCATGCTTTCGAGCGACTCGCCCTCCCACAGCACCCGGCCGGACGTCGGCAGTGTGAGACCGGCTCCCACCGTCAGGATGCTGGTCTTGCCGGAGCCGCTGCGGCCGGCGACGCAGTGCATCTCGCCGGCGTGCAGCGTCAGGTCGAATCCTTCCACCACGCTGACGGCGTCGGCTCCGCCCTTGCCGCCGCCGTAGCGGATGGTGATGTTGTTCAGTTCCAGCGGTGTACCGTGATCGGCGGCCTTGACGAGGGTGTTGGCGCGCGTCTGGAGCGAGCCTTCGCCGTCGTCGTTCCCGCGCGCCCGGCGAAGGTTAAGGTCGTTGGTCATTGGACTACTTTCGTTGCAATCGGAATCCAGCAAAGTACGGCCACGAGCCCGGCCACGGCGGCCCAGAGCGCGGCATAAGGAGCAAGGAGCAGCCCGACACCGAGGGCGCCCAGGACGCCGAGCGGCACCGCCACCGCGCCCACCAGGACATTCTCGAAGAACCGAACCTGCCCAAGCATGTCGGGGTTCCAGCCCATCGCCTCAAGCGTGCCCAGGTACTGGCGCTTGGCCTGCAGCTCGAAACGCCCGGTCACGAGCGTCAGCAGCAGTCCGACGGCAACGCCCGCGATGCCCAAGGTGATGCTCGGCAGGGCGACGCTGGCAGCGGCCATTCCGCTCAGGGCGCTGGCGCCGGCTGCACGCGGGATGTCGATCAGCAGTGCGATCAGGCCGCCCACTGCCGCCCCGAACACTCCGACTGCCACCGCGAGCGAGATGGCATTGAAGCGGTTGGTGGTGACTTGCCGGTTGGCGAACGTCAGGGGCGAGTCAACGGCGATGAGCCGCTCATCGTGCTGCGGCTCCTGGTCCACCTCCTCGCGGTGCCGCAGCTGCTGCGCGGCGAAGAACGCCGCAGCCGCATACAGCACCAGCACGGATGCCGAGACGATCGCCGTCGCAAGGTTCCAGCTCAGCAGGCTCAGGATGATGCCGGCCACTGCCAGCAGCCCGGCGCCCACAGCGAATTCCTCCAGGACCCACGAGCGGATCTTCCGCTGGGTCCAGCCCATGGCGCGCAGGGTACCTGCCTCGCGGCGCCGCTGGCGGACGTAGCTCACGGTTGATGCACCTGTCAGCAGCGCTGCGCCGCACAGAGTGAGGAAGAGCAGCGTGATGTTCGTGGCGGTCAGCGAGCCGCTCACGGCGTCGGCGGCGTCCTGCCTGACCCATGACTGCTGGACGGTGCCCAGTGCAGATTCCTTGCCGGCGCCGTCCCTTGAGTAGCCGGGGACGAAGATGTTGGCGTCCTCGCGCGCGGAGCCCGCCACAACCGTGGCTTCCAGGCCCATGTCGCGGATCTCGTTGGCCAGCTTCTCTACTTCCGGCTGGACCTGCTTCCAGCTTCCGGGCGCTGCGGCACGCACACGCACGGCGTCGATGACCGAGGCGTTCTTCTCGTACCCGCGGGCGGCCGCCAGGCCGTAGTAGTCCGTGATGGCGCCCGCGGACTGGCTGACCAGCCCTGTGGCGCTAAGGGACGGCTTCAGCGTGGTGTTCGGGACGTCCTTGCCCTGCGCATCCTTGGTCAGGGTCAGCGGCGTGGGGTCGTAGCCTCCCAGCGGGAGCCTGTTGACATCGCCGGCCGCCTTTTGGACGGCGGCGGGGTCGAAGGTCCCGTAAACCATGGCGAGCGGGGATGCGAGCTTCTCCCCCGTCTCGAGGTTGTCCCGGTAGGAGCGCTCATCAACGGGATTGCGCTGGGTCTGGTCTACGGGTTCACCTGCCGCCGTCTTTTCCGGAAGGCGGTTAACGGTTACCCACTCGCCGGGCGTCGCGGTCTTGTCCACTGCACCGTTGGACGCGGTGGAGCCGTCGGTGTACTTGGGCGCGGAGGCGAAGTTCGTGCTCCACGTGGCAGGAGTGTAGAGGCCGCGTCCGAAGCTTTCCGGGTTCCCCAGCAGCTTCGAGTGGTCCGTGGACCCCGGCCAGGAGAGGGCGAAGGGCGACTTTGATACGAACGGCAGGTAGTCCTTGCCGAGGGACCGGTCAACCGTTCCGACGTCCTTGACCACATTTCCGGCGTCATCGATTTCCTCGATCTTCACCGAGTACTTCAGGTCGAGAGCTGTGCCCGAGCGGACAATCAGCGGAATTGCCTGGGAATCCTCAGTCAGTTGACCGCTGAGCTTTGCCTGCTGGTACTGGGTCATCAGCGGGGCCCAGTACTTGAGCTTTACGCCGAGGAAGTCCGGCCCCTCTTCCAGTTCCTTCATGCTGATGCCGCTGGTGAAGAGGCTTTCGAAGTGCTGTCCCACCGCAGCGGCGTTGCGGGCGTCTGCGGGCGGCGCCTTCTCCAGGGGGGCCAGGAAGTCTCCAGCGGTTCCGAGCAGTGCGCGCTCGGCAACGGGGTCGACGGCGACCACGGACTCTGTGACCTCCGGTGCCATGGGCAGCGCGACGGTGAGGTTGAAAAGGCTGTGCTCGGACCCGCCGGCAGGAGCGGGGAACTTGATGCCCGTCTCCCCCTCGGGTCCGGCGATCCGGATGCTCCTGCCGCCGGCGGTCTCCTCTTCAACGAGGCGGCCCTTGCCGAGGGTCCCTTCGGCAGTGGACTTGAAGAGTGTCTGTTCGGATGAGCCGTCCGAACTCGTGGCACTGGCCGTCAGCCGGTACTTCTTGGGGGTATCGTCCAGCACCGACTCTGCCGCAGGCCATTTGCTGGGATCGGTTGCGCTCGGGTCTCCGGCCGTGGCTGTGCCAACGAGTCCAGAGTTGAAGCCGAGGTAGTCCATCGCTTCAAGCCTCGGGGCCTCGAGGTTCTGGGTGACGCGGGACACCAGGCTGATCGGCGCCGCGACGGAGGTGCCCTGAAGGTCCCGGATGCCCTGCAGCTGGTCGAAGCTGATGCCGCCCTGGCCGGTGGCGATGTCCGGCTGCATCAGTGCGCCTCCGGTACCGGCCTTGGCCTGGACCAGAATGTCGTATAGCCCGCGCGAGTTTTCGTCCACTGTCCGGTTCAGCGCGGCCTGCGACTGGGTTTGGACCAGGACGGACAGACACATGGCGGCGATCAAAATGGCAGCGGTCAGCAGCAGCACTTTGCTTCTGATGAACCTCTGGACGGCATTCATTGGGCTCCCTGAAACCTGGATGGCGTTCGCACGCCTCATCACCGTTAAAGGCGAAGGTTGTCCCCTTGCGGGCGTACAAAAAGTATTGGCCGGCCTGCCGGCAAGATCCTTAATTCGGACCTAGCCATTGTACGCAGACCGGCCAGTCATACTTGGCAGGGTGACCGCCGCGGCGCGGAGTTCACCCTGTGTTCATCTTCTTAGTCTTCGAGATCCACTTCGCGCACCATCTCGGCACCGATGCCGGCCTTGATGGCGTCAAGGACCTGCTGCGGGACGGAGCTGTCGATCGTGAGCAGCGCCAGAACCTGGCCGCCCTCTGCGCTCCGGGCCACCTGCATGCCGCCGATGTTGATGTTGTTCATGCCCAGAATGTGGCCGATGGTGCCGATGACACCGGGACGGTCGGCGTAGGAAACCACAACGAGGTGTTCGCTGATGGGGATCTCAACGTCGTAGCCGTTGACGCCGACGAGCTTCTGCACCTGCTTGGGGCCGGTCAAGGTGCCGGCGACCGAGATCTGGCTGCCGTCGCTCAGGGCGCCGCGGAGGGTGAGGACGTTGCGGTAGTCCTCGGCATCCGGGGTGGTGATGAGGCGGACGTTGATGCCGCGCTGTTCGGCGATGACAGGGGCGTTGACGTAGGACACCTGCTCGGTGACAACGTCGGCGAAAATGCCCTTCAGTGCGGCGAGTTCCAGGACCTTGACGTCAAGGGCGGCGATCTCACCGGCAACCTCGACATCGACCTGGGTCAGCGAGTCATGCGTCAGCGCCGTGAAGATACGGCCCAGCTTCTCGATGAGCGGGATGCCCGGGCGGACATCGGGGGCGATGACCCCGCCGGCGACGTTCACGGCGTCGGGCACGAGTTCACCGGCGAGGGCGAGCCGGACAGACTTCGCCACGGAAACACCGGCCTTTTCCTGGGCTTCGTCGGTGGAGGCACCCAGGTGCGGGGTCACCACGACGTTATCCAGCTTGAAGAACGGCAGGTCGGTGCTGGGCTCCTGAACGAAGACGTCCACTGCCGCTCCGGCGATCTGGCCGTCCTGCAGTGCCGTGTAGAGGGCTTCCTCGTCCACGAGTCCGCCGCGGGCGACGTTGATGACGTACGCGGTGGACTTCATCTTGGTGAACGCGTCCGCACCGAGCATGCCGACCGTCTCGGGGGTCTTGGGCATGTGGATCGTGATGAAGTCCGACTGTGCCAGCAGTTCGTCGAGGGTCACCAGCTTCACGCCGAGCTGGGCAGCGCGGGCAGAGGTGATGTAGGGATCGTAAGCGAGGATTTCTGTGTCAAAGCCCTGGAGTCGGGCCGCGACCAGGGCGCCGATGCGGCCCAGGCCGATGATGCCGATCTTCTTTTCGAAGAGTTCGATGCCGGTGTACTTGGAGCGCTTCCATTCGCCGTCCTTCAGGGCGGCACTGGCCTGCGGAATGTGACGGGCCAGGCTCAGGATGTGGCCCACCGTGAGCTCAGCGGCGGAGACGATGTTGGACGTCGGGGCGTTCACCACCATCACGCCGGCCTGCGTGGCGGCCTTGATGTCGACATTGTCCAGGCCGACCCCGGCACGGGCGATGACCTTCAGGTTCTTCGCTGCGGCTATGGCCTCTGCGTCCACCTTGGTGGCGGACCGGACGAGGATGGCGTCGACGTCCTCGATGGCAGAGAGCAACTGGGAACGGTCGGCGCCGTCGGTCTGCCGGATCTCAAAGTCCGGGCCAAGGGCCTCGATGGTGGCGGGCGAAAGCTCTTCGGCGAGCAGTACTACGGGTTTTGACACGGCTGATCCTCTGCATAGCAGTCCTGGGGATAAATCAAGTCTAGGCTGACGGAAAGGCCGGGCTCACATTTGTTAAGTGTGAACCCGGCCTCACTGTTGCGCTCTGAACGGCGCCAGGCGTTACGCCTTAGCGGGCTGCGGAGCCTTCAACATAGTCCTGGTCCTGCTGCTGCCAGGAGAACAGGGAGCGCAGCTCGCGGCCGACACTCTCGATCGGGTGCTGCTCCGCCTTGGCGCGCAGTTCCTTGAACTCGATGCCGCCGTTGTCCTGGTCTTCAATGAAGCGCTTGGCGAAGGCACCGGACTGGACGTCCGCGAGAACTGCCTTCATGTTTTCCTTCACCTCGGGGGTGATGACGCGCGGGCCGGAGACGTAGTCGCCGTACTCTGCGGTGTCGGAAACGCTCCAGCGCTGCTTGGCAATGCCACCTTCCCACATCAGGTCGACAATGAGCTTGAGCTCGTGAAGCACCTCGAAGTAGGCGATCTGCGGCTGGTAGCCGGCCTCGGTCAGGGTCTCGAAGCCGTACTGGACCAGCTGGGACACGCCGCCGCACAGGACAGCCTGCTCGCCGAAGAGGTCGGTTTCGGTTTCTTCGGTGAAGGTCGTCTTGATGACACCTGCGCGGGTGCCGCCGATGGCCTTGGCGTAGGACTTGGCCAGCTCCCAGGCGGAACCGGAAGCGTCCTGCTCGACGGCGATGATGTCGGGGATGCCGCGGCCGGCTTCGAATTCGCGGCGCACCGTGTGGCCGGGTGCCTTCGGGGCGACCAGGATGACGTCAACGCCCTCCGGTGCCTGGATGTATCCAAAGCGGATGTTGAAGCCGTGGGCGAAGGCCAGGGCCTTGCCGGGGGTCAGCTTGTCCTTGATGGAGTCGTTGAAGATCGACCGCTGGTACTGATCCGGCGCAAGGATCATGATGACATCGGCCCATTCGGCGGCGTCGGCAACGTTCTTGACCGTGAAGCCTGCATCCTGTGCCTTCGCGGTGGAGGGCGAGCCTTCCTTGAGGGCGATGACAACCTCGACGCCGGAATCACGCAGGTTCAGTGCGTGGGCGTGGCCCTGGGAGCCGTAGCCGACAATGGCCACCTTGCGACCCTGGATGATCGACAGGTCTGCGTCGTCGTCGTAGAACAATTCAGTCACTTGCGTAACTCCTCTTGAGTGGATTTTTTGTAGATAGGTGTGGTGGTGCGGTTACAGGCGGAGCGTGCCGCTGGGGCATTGCCTAAGCGGAGCGCAGCGCCCGGTCACTCATGGAGCGGGATCCCCGTCCAACGGCCAGGGTGCCGGACTGCACAATCTCGCGGATACCGAAAGGCTCCAGCACCGACAGCAGTGCCGTGAGCTTTTCGGGGTGGCCGGTTGCTTCAATGACCACGGAGTCTGTGGAGACGTCAACCACTGAAGCGCGGAACAGGTCTGCAGCCTGGGTCACCTGCAGACGAGTTGCGGCATCCGCACGTACCTTGACCAGGATGTGGTCACGCTGTACGGAAGATTCGGAAGTCAGTTCAACAATCTTGATCACGTTGACCAGCTTGTTCAACTGTTTGGTGACCTGCTCGATCAGGTCACCGTCGGCATCGACCACAACGGTCATCCGGGACATGCCCGGAACTTCCGTGGGGCCGACGGCCAGTGAATTGATGTTGAAGGCACGGCGGGCGAAAAGGCTGGCCACGCGGGTCAGCACACCGGGCTTGTCTTCGACCAGAACGGACAGTGTGTGGCGGCTCATGATCAGTCCTCCTCTTCCCATTCCGGGGTCATGTTGCGGGCTACCTGGATCTGGTCGTTGCTGACCCCGGCAGGCACCATCGGCCACACCATGGAGTCAGGGCTGACCACGAAGTCGATCACCACGGGCCGATCGTTGATTTCCAGTGCCTTCTGGATGGTGGCGTCGATGTCCTCGGCACGGTCACACCGGAAGGACGCGCAGCCGTAGGCCTCGCCAAGCTTGACGAAGTCCGGGATCCGGATGGTTTCGTGGCCCGTGTTGAGGTCCGTGTTGGAGTAGCGCCCCTCGTAGAACAGGGTTTGCCACTGCCGCACCATGCCCAGCGAGGAGTTGTTGATGACCGCGACCTTGATGGGAATCTTGTTGATGGCGCACGTGGCCAGTTCCTGGTTGGTCATCTGGAAGCAGCCGTCACCATCGATGGCCCAGACCACGCGGTCCGGCTCCCCCACCTTGGCGCCCATGGCGGCAGGAACCGCGTAGCCCATGGTGCCGGCACCACCGGAGTTGAGCCAGGCGTGCGGACGCTCGTACTTGATGAACTGCGCGGCCCACATCTGGTGCTGGCCAACGCCGGCGACGTAGATGCCCTCGGGGCCCGTCAGCGCACCGATGCGTTCGATGACGCGCTGGGGCGCGGTGAGGCCGTCCTCGGGCTCAGTCCAGCCCAGCGGGTAGGTGTCCTTGAGGTTATTCAGGAAAGACCACCAGCTGGTCAGGTCCGGGGTGCCGGAGGTGCCGAACTGGGTGCGGACTGCCTCCGTCAGTTCCGGAATGATTTCCTTCACCGAGCCGACGATCGGGACGTCGGCGGTGCGGTTCTTGGAAATCTCGGCGGGGTCGATGTCCGCGTGGATCACCTTGGCGTTGGGCGCAAACGTCTTCAGAACGCCGGTGACCCGGTCGTCGAAGCGCGCGCCCAGAGTGATCAGGAGGTCGGACTGCTGCAGGGCGGTCACGGCAGAGACCGTGCCGTGCATGCCCGGCATGCCGACGTGCTGGGGATGTGAATCAGGGAAAACGCCGCGTGCCATGAGCGTGGTGACCACAGGAGCCCCCGTCAGTTCCGCCAGTTCACGGAGCTCGGCCGAGGCATGGGCCTTGACCACGCCGCCGCCGACGTACAGCACGGGCTTGCTGGCCGCAGCGATCAGCTTCGCGGCCTCGCGGACCTGCTTGTTGTGTCCGCGGACCACCGGCCGGTAGCCGGGAAGGTCGATTTTCGGCGGCCAGGAGAACGTCATCTGGCCCTGCTGGGCGTCCTTGGCGACGTCAACGAGGACCGGTCCCGGACGTCCCGTCGAGGCGAGGTGGAATGCCTCGGCCATGACGTGCGGGATGTCATTGGGGTCAGTGACCAGGAACGAGTGCTTGGTGATGGGCATCGTGATGCCCACAATGTCGGCTTCTTGGAAGGCGTCGGTGCCGATAACTCCGCTGGAGACTTGGCCGGTGATGGCCACGAGCGGAACCGAATCCATATGCGCATCCATGATGGCGGTGACGAGGTTTGTGGCGCCCGGGCCCGAGGTGGCGATACAGACGCCCACCCGCCCGGTGACCATGGCGTAGCCTTGCGCGGCGTGGCCGGCTCCCTGTTCGTGACGGACCAGAACGTGATTCATTTTGGAGGCCATCAAGGGGTCATAGGTGGGCAGGATCGCGCCACCGGGCAAACCGAATATATCGTCGACGCCGAGTTCTTCGAGCGAGCGGACAATTGCTTCTGAGCCGGTCATCACCGTCGGGGGTACGACGTTGTTCGGCCCAAGGACAGGAGAGGCGGTTGCAGCAGTGTCGGCGCCGACGGCGGTTTCAGCCGTCCGGTCGGCGCGTTCCGGAGCCTTGGAGGCTCCAGCGGACTTAGTAGCCATCAGCGAGGGGCTGATCGGCGATCCTTTGCTCATCGGACTCTTCCTTAGTGGATCTTGGATTGGGTGGTGCTAAATGAAAGCTCAAACAGCTGCCACGCTGGGAAATAAAAAAACCCCTCAGCCTGGCGGCTCTTCGAGGGGTTGCGCGTGACAGTTCGTTACCAGTCGGGCTATAGAGCCACGCGCTTGGTAAGGACGACGACTGCATCTGCAGCGGTGCGGCCGGTAACGAGTGCGATCATGCGTTCAGTTTTCCCTCTGGTGGGATGCGTGTCAACGACGCCGACGCGCATCTCACCATGTGGACATCATTGTCCACTTTTCGGGAGGCTCCTACCCCGAGCGCCCGGC
>NZ_JBNHFR010000002.1:0-424427 GCF_059090445.1 Arthrobacter sp. B2060 | reverse complement strand
ACCCACAGGGGCGGACAGGCCCGGCAAATCAACCAATTCATAAAAAATCGGTATCAACAAACTTGGCACACTATTGAGTTCTCAAACAACAGACACATTCGAATACTTCTCGAAACAATTTACAAATTGAATTTGTAATTTACTTTGTTTCGCATTTCTTCGCTGCGATGTTTATAGCTTATTTCATTCATATTCACTTTGCAAATCCGGGTTGTTTTCCCGAAATTCACTTCGTAAACCGAATCCGCCCAGCACTATTGGAAGCGCTTCTTCATTTTGTGCTTGGCACATGAGGAATTGCTTCTCAGTGAAGGGGGTTTGTCACCACTCAGCGGCGGCGACTCAGAAGACATTACACGCTCCCCCGCGGCCGTGCAAATCGGCCTCGGAGGAGCGTGCAATGAACGCTTCCTGGTGCTAGATGCCCGATACCTGCACGGTGGCAAGGTGCTTTTTGCCCCTGCGCAACAGCAGGTACTTTCCGTGCAGCAGTTCGGATGCAGGAATCACAGCGTCCGGATCCGACACTTTGCCGTTGTTCACGTAGGCACCGCCCTCGCCGACAACCCTTCGTGCGGCGGACTTGCTCTCCGACAGTCCGGAGGCGACGAGCAGGTCAATAATCCCAAGGCCCGACCCGTCCACGGAGGCGGACGGCAGCTCGGCCGTTGCGGCGGCGAGGGTCTGCTCGTCCAGCAAGGAGAGATCACCGTTGCCGAACACCGCGGCCGATGCTGCGATCACCTTCTCGGTGGCCTCGACCCCATGGACCAGGGACGTGACTTCGTAGGCAAGCTTCCGCTGGCCTTCACGTGCGAACGGACGCTCGGCTATGGACACGCCCAAAGCCTCGATCTCGGCCCGGGTGAGGAAAGTGAACACCTTCAGCCGGTTGACAACATCGGCGTCGGCGGTGTTCAGCCAGAACTGGTAGAAGGTGTACGGGCTGACCATGGAGGAGTCCAGCCAGATGGCGTTGCCTTCGCTCTTGCCGAACTTGGTGCCGTCGGCGTTAGTGATGAGCGGGGTGCCGAGTGCGTGTACGGTTTTTCCCTCCACCTTGCGGATGAGTTCCGTGCCGCTGGTGAGGTTGCCCCACTGGTCCGACCCGCCGGTCTGCAGCACGCAGCCGTAGTCGCGGTACAGGTGAAGGTAGTCCATGCCCTGCAGGATCTGGTAGCTGAACTCCGTGTAGCTGATGCCCTCCTCGGAATTCAGGCGTGAGGCAACAGCGTCCTTGCGCAGCATGGTGCCCACCCGGTAGTGCTTCCCGATCTCGCGCAGGAAGTCGATGGCGCTCAGGGGCGCCGTCCAGTCCAGGTTGTTGACCATGTGCGCGGCATTGGGGCCCTCAAAGCTGAGGAACCTGCGGACCTGAGCCTGCAGGTAGCCCACCCACTCGGAAACTGTGTCCTTCGTGTTCAGGGTGCGTTCCGCCGTCGGCCGCGGATCACCGATGAGACCGGTGGAGCCGCCCACGAGGCCCAGTGGTTTGTGGCCGGCCAGCTGCAGGCGCCTCATGAGGAGGAGCTGGACCAGGTTTCCCAGATGCAGGCTGGGGGCCGTGGGGTCGAACCCGCAGTAATACGTGACCGGATCCCCGGCGAGCAGCTTCTCCAGTTCCACCTCATCAGTGGAAACGTGGACGAGGCCGCGCCATTTGAGCTCCTGCCAGATGTTGGCGAAGCTGGGATCGTTCTGCTGGGATTCGAGGTCGTTTAGTTGTGGCACGCCTTCTAAGTTAGCAGGATCAGCGGCCCGGGGCTCTGGTGTGCCAGGTGCCCCGGACCGATCCCTGCGGGCTCAGCGTTCGATGCCGGCGGGAATCCCCGCAGCCGCGATGAGCCGCAGCCGCTGGGTGGGCCGGGTCATGGCCACATAGAGGTCCCCGACCCGGCCGTGTTCGTGATTCAGCATCATGGAAGGCTCAAGGACAACGACGCCGTCGAATTCGAGCCCCTTGGCCTCCCTCGGGCTGATCACCACCACATCCTGTTCGTAGCTCCCGGCACCTGTGCCGAGGCGGTGGCCGTAAATGGCGCGCAACGCTGAGGTCGCCTCTTGCAGAAGGTCACCGTCGGCAATCACCGCAAGCAGGCCGCCGTCGATCGCGTCCAGTTCCTCAGGCAGCACCTCAACGAGCCGGCTGACCAGGTTGCCCGGCTCCACGCGGTCAATGATAGGCGACCACCGGCCTTCCCGGACCGCCTTCGGTGCGGACACGACGAGCCCGGCGGCATTGGCCATCCGCGCAGCCGACTCGGCGATCTGCGACGGCGTCCGGTAATTCACCGTGAGCTCTTCGAGCTGCCAACGGTCCCCGAACAAGGGTGCGAGGGCACCCTGCCATGACTTGGCTCCGGCTACGGAACTGGTCTGGGCGATGTCGCCCACGATGGTGAAGGACTTCAGCGGGCAGCGCCGGACGAGCAGGCGCCACTGCATGGGTGAGAGTTCCTGCGCCTCGTCCACCACGATGTGGCCAAACGCCCAAGTGCGGTCGCTCGTGGCCCGCTCGGCCGCCGTCAGCCGCGCCTCACGCTCCTGGTTTTGCTCAACGAGTTCCTCGGCGGACATCAGGGCATCGATGCCTGCCGTCTCCATGTTGACGAGCGTCTGCCGGGCGTTGGCCAGGTCGCGGGCACGGTCATGCTCCTGCTGGGCGAGTCCGCGGCCCGCAGCGGGATCGAGCTCGCCGAGGAGTTCGGCTGCCTCGTCGAGGAGGGGCACGTCTGCCTCGGTCCAAGGGGCATCAGGGGCGCGGAGCAGAAGCTCACGTTCCCGCGGGGTGAGCTTTGGCGTGCAGGCTTCCAGCAGGGCCGGCTTGCTCAGCAGTTCACCGACCAGCTTTTCGGGCGTCATCGGCATCCAGCAGAGGTTCAGTGCAATGCGGACATCCCGTGCTGAGCGGACGTCCTCGGCAAGATAGGACCGGTCTGCGTTGTTGCCGATGTTGCCCGCTTCCACGAGCTCCGTGATCTGCTCCGTCAGTTCCCGCAGAAGGATCTTGACGAACGTGACGCGTGCTTCGTTGTGGGGCTTGCCTGTGGAGCGTGCCCGCTCGCGGGCGCGGCGGACCTGCCGCGGGGTGAGGACCAGCTTTCGCCCGTCCACTTCGAGGATGCGGTTTTCGGCCGGGATGCGCTGCCGGTTGGCCACGGCGTTGGCAATGACGTCCGCCATGTCCAGCCGCCCCTTGATGGCGGCAACATCCGCCTCCGGCTCGGGGACGGCGTTGATGCCCGGCATGAGCCGGCCCACGCTGGCCATAACGACGCCGGTCTCGCCAAGCGACGGCAGCACCCGTTCGATGTACTTCATGAAGGACGACGACGGCCCTACGAGGAGGACGCCGGCTGTCTTGAGCCTGTCCCGGTGCGTGTAGAGCAGGTAGGCGGCACGGTGCAGCGCGACGGCCGTCTTACCCGTTCCCGGTCCACCCTGGACCACGAGGGCACCGGAGATGGACGAGCGGATGATGCGGTCCTGTTCGGACTGGATGGTGCCGACAATGTCCGACATCCGGCCGGTCCGCTTGGAGTTCAGGGCGGCGAGCAGGGCCCCTTCGCCCTGCAGTGAATCATTGTCCGCCAGCATGTCCGCGTCCAGGACGTCGTCTTCGATGGCCTTGACCTCGCGCCCCTGGAGGATCAGGTGCCTGCGCCGCCGCACGCCTTGGCGGTCGAAGGCCGTGGCCTGATAGAAGTGCCCTGCTTCGGGCGCACGCCAGTCCACCATGAGCCGCTGCAAGTCATCGGTGGTCAGACCGATGCGGCCGATGTACTGCGCCTCTCCGGAGTCGAGGTCCAGCCGACCAAACACCAAACGGTCGTCGACGGCATCGAGCTGGGCCAGGCGGTCCTCGTAGAGGGCCGCGAAGGCGTCGCGCTCGGAAACGTTCTGCATGGTGCCCACGGCGCCGGCGCGGCGCACCTGTGCAAGCTGGGCGCGTTTTTCCTCGCGCAATTCATCAAGCCGTGCATATAGGCCGGCTACATAGTCCCGTTCGTGGGCCAAATCGGCGTCGAGCATTAACGTTCCCCTATCGCAAAAGACAGACCGTCCATTCTACAACCATTTCGGTACCCGTGGCGGCTGTTGAGCTGCATACAGCAGGTTATCTGACGGGCGCCCCGCAACGCGGTCAGAGACGCAGCAGTGAGCGCACGCGGTGCCCGGCAAGGGCGGCGCGGCCGCGCAGCTCGCCGAGTTCCATGACGACGCCCACTCCGGAGACGTGGACGCCGCAGCGTTCGAAGAGCCGGACCGCGGCACTCAGTGTTCCGCCGGTGGCCAGGACATCGTCCAGGATCAGCACTCGGCTGCCGGCCGGCAGGTCGGTCGTGTGGAGCTCCAAAGTGGAGGATCCGTATTCCAGGGTGTAGTCCTCGGAGTACACCTCGCGGGGCAGCTTGCCCGCCTTCCGCACGGTGATGACCCCGGTGCCCGTGGCGTAGGCGGCAGCGGCGGCGAGCAGGAATCCGCGCGCCTCTACGCCGGCCACGGCGTCGAACTGGCCCTTGAACGGCTCCACCAGGGCATCCACGACCGACCGCAGCGCCGGGCCATTGGCGAAGACCGGAGTCAGGTCCTTGAACATGATCCCCGGCGTCGGATAGTCCGGCACTGTGGCGCAAAGCCCGGTGATCAGCTCGTCGACGGGAACGGATTTCGGGGCCTGTGTCTGCTCGCTGTAATTCACCCGTCCAGCCTACGCGGAGCCGGGCGTGCCTTCGCCGCCTTGTAGCGGGACACCGTGGGGTCCCCCGTCAGCCAAAAGCGCCACGGATAGTCGTGCGTGCCGCCGTGCCCGGCGACGCCCACCCGGGGACCCGTGCTGACGTGCGCGGCGGGTGCAGGCGGCAGGGCCAAACCGAACGGCGGGCTCAGGACGTCCCTTCCGCTGTCCTCCGTGGTCAGCCCGAGTGCTGTGGCGAGCCGGGCCGGACCGCTGGCCAGGTCCTTGGCGGATTTCGATGTGGGCCGCCGCGCGAGGGCCAGTTCCCGGCCCTCAACTATTTCGCCCGCGCGCAGCAGGACGGCGGAGGCGTGGCCGGCGGGCCCGCAGACGATGTTGGCGCAGTGGTGCATGCCATACGTGAAATAGACGTAGAGATGGCCGGCCGGACCAAACATGGGGGCGTTCCTGCGGGTGGGGCCGCGGTAGGTATGGGAGCCGGGGTCAGGGTGGAGGGAATCCACGGGGCCCATGTAGGCCTCCAGCTCGGTGATGCGGACAGCTACGGCGCCCTGCGCACTCGTGTAGGTCAGGACGGCCCCCAAGAGCAGCGGGGCGATTTCCCTCGCATCGCCGGACAGGAACTGCCGCAGGGGTCCGCTGGTGGTCATGCTTCCGACTTTACTCACGGGTGCACGTGAGGATGCATGCCGGACCGGCCCGGTTTTGCGGCTCTTTCCGCAGCAGTGGCAGCCGGAGGCCCAGGCCGACCGCTCAAAGCCGGGCTGGTCCGGCACGGCGGCTCCGGGCGGAACGGCCATGTCCGATTTCCGCTAGCCGCGCTTCCTGCCGGCTGACAGGATGGAGTCATGGACTTCTGGCAGCGCTACCGTGCCATCGACGCGCGGGACACCCGTTTCGACGGGCAGTTCTACACGGCGGTGCGGACCACGGGCATCTATTGCCGGCCGTCGTGCCCGGCGAGGACGCCGAAGCCGGAGAACGTCACGTTCTATGAAACGTCGGCTGCCGCCCATGAAGCCGGCTACCGTGCCTGCAAGCGCTGTCTTCCTGAGGCCGTCCCCGGGACCCCGGCCTGGAACATCCGTTCGGACGTTGCGGGGCGTGCCATGCGGCTCATCAACGACGGCGTGATCAACCGTGACGGCGTGGAAGGGCTGGCCGCACGCCTGGGATACTCGTCGCGGCAGTTGAACAGAATCCTGAGCCATGAGCTCGGCGCCGGTCCGCTCTCGCTGGCACGCGCCGGCAGGGCACAGACTGCCCGCACGCTCCTGGTATCCACGTCCATGAAACTCGCGGACATCGCTTTCGCTGCCGGCTTCAGCAGCGTGCGCCAGTTCAACGAAACACTCGGCGAGGTGTTCGCCATGACGCCAACGGCACTTCGCGCCACAGCGCACCATCATCCGGCGACGGCGGCCAGCACGGCGCTCACCCTGAACCTGCCCTACCGGAAGCCCTTCGACCCTGGGATCTTCAGCTTCCTTGCCGTCCGCGCCATCCCGGGGATCGAGGCCGGAACGCCGACGTCGTACGGCCGCTGCCTGCGGCTTCCGCACGGCGACGCCCGGTTCACCGTGGAGTACGAAGCTGATGCTCCCGGGCGGCCGCTGGTGCTCGCCATCGCTGCGGTGGACCTGCGTGATCTTCCGGCCCTGCTGAGCAGGGTGCGCCGCCTGTTCGACCTTGACGCCGACCCGGTGGCGATCGACGAGGCCCTCGCCGGAGATCCCCGGCTCTCCCGCGGGGTGGCCGCCACACCGGGCATCCGGATGCCAGGCGCCCTCGATCCGCAGGAAATGCTCATCCGGGCCATGGCCGGCCAGCAGATTACGGTTGCCGCGGCACGGACCGCGCTTACGCAACTCTCCGTTGCGGGCAGTCCCAGCGCTGTGCCGGGCGACGGGCTGGACAGGATGTTTCCCACCCCCGAGCAGATCGCAGCAACTGCCAGGGAACTGCTGCGCGGGCCGCAACGCAGAATAGACTCACTGGTGGCAGCCGCAGCTTCACTGGCATCCGGTGAACTGGAACTGGGCTACGGGGATGACCTGCCCGGGCTGCGGTCGAAGCTTCTGCCGCTGCCGGGTGTCGGCCCGTGGACGGTGGGATATGTGGCGATGCGGGTCATCGGCGCCCCGGACGTCTACCTGGCCAACGACGCCGCGGTGCGCAACGGGATCCGGGCGGTGTCAGCCGACGGGGTGTCCGACGGGCTGGGCGCCGAACATGCCGCTGCCCTGTCCTCCGACTTCTCCGAGGTCAGCCCGTGGCGGTCCTATGCCACCATGCACCTCTGGAGGGCCGCGGCGGCAGCCGCGAAGACCGGCACGCCAGGGACCAGCGCGCTGAAAACCGGCACGCCAAGGACCAGCACTCCGAAGACCACCATCACCGCAACCACCGCCGCAACGGCACTGACATGAAGGCACAGGAAATGAACGCTGAGCACACGGGCACGGCCATCACGGCGCAGCTGCTCACCATGGCCACTCCGGACGGCCCCTTTACGATCATCGCCCGGGAGGGTGTGGTGCTGGCTTCCGGCTGGACTGCGGACGCCGGCGAACTCACCGGCCAGATCCATCCGCAGCTGCTGCCGGTCGCCTTCGAGACCGTGGACGGCCTCGGTGCCATTTCCGCGGCCGTGGAGGCCTTCTATGCCGGCAACCCGGTGCCGGCCATGAGCGTGCCCGTACTGCAGAAGTCGGGTCCGTTCCGGGCCCACGCCTGGGATGTCCTGAGGACTGTCCGACCCGGAGCACCAGTAACCTACACGGAGTATGCGGAGCTGTCCGGCAACGCCAAGGCGGTGCGCGCCGCAGCCAGCGCCTGCGCCTTTAACGCCGCGGCGTTGTTCGTGCCGTGCCACCGCGTGGTCCGCACGGACGGCACGCTGGGTGGTTTCCGGTGGGGGCTGCGGATCAAGGAAAGCCTGCTGGCCCGCGAAAAAGACGCCTTGAGGGCGGGCTGACGGCGCCTACTTGGTCCCGGGCGCGTTGGTCTGGGGCACGTTGCCCTGGGGCACGCCGGACGGCCACGGAAGCAGCTCCGGCAGGTCAACATCGTCGGCCGCTGCGGAGGCCCGCAGGCTGCCGAGGGACGGTTCACGTCCCGCGAGCCAGGCGGCGATATCCGTGACCATCCCGCTGATGACTGTGGACCGCCCGCCGGTCCCGATCGTCACCGGAGGCAGGCCCAGCGGCTGGAGCAGGAACCTTTGCCCGTCCGGCACCCGGGCGGACAGAAAGTCGAACAGGTGCCGGCAGAATTGCCTGCTCCAGGTTTCCGGCCCGCGTCCCGTGCCGAGATCAGAGCCGTGGATGACGAGTTCGCGCCAGAGGGCGAGGCCGCCGTCGAGCACTACTCCCCCGCGGTACGAGATGGGCACCTGCCAGCCGGCCGCATCCAGGGCGTCAAATGCACGCAGCACACGGTCCAGGGCGGCATCCAGGTCCGCACGGTGCTCGTCCAGGCTGTGGCCGGCAGACATCTCGATGGCTTTGGTGCGGCCTTCGTAGCCACCGTCATACAGCTCCACGGACTCCCCGCGGGAGGCATATTCGAGCTGCCGGGCCATTGCGTTGGCGATGCCGGCGATATGGGCCAGGACATGTCCCCGCGTCCAGCCGGGCAGTTCAGAAGGCGCCGGGACGTCACTGGCGGTGAGGCCTGCCGCCTGGGAGGCGACGGCGTCGGCCGCTTTATGCAGTTCCGTAAGCACCGTGTCAGGTGTGATTGCGCTCATCCCGCAATCGTAGCGGAGCCGTTAAATGCAGCGAGATGGCACTTCACGGCAGTGTTGTGTGAAAACACTGCCGCGAAGTGCCATCTCGGGGAGCAAATTACCCCGCGTACTCGCGTACGCCGGCAAGCTCCGCTTCCAGCGCAGCCAGCTGGCGTTCGACGGCGGCCGGCGCGGTGCCGCCCTGGGAGTTGCGGCTGTTCAGCGAACCCTCCGTGCTGAGGACCGTGCGGACCTCGGGCGTCAGGTGCGTGGAAATTGCAGCGTACTCCTCATCCGTCAGGTCCCAGAGCTCGACGTCGCGGCTTTCGGCCTGTTTGACAGCGGCACCCGAGAGTTCGTGCGCCTCACGGAACGGAACGCCCTGGCGGACCAGCCACTCGGCGATGTCCGTGGCCAGCGCGAAGCCCTGCGGCGCCAGCGATTCCATCCGCTCGCTGTTGAACTTCAGGGTGGCGATCATGCCCGAGACCGCCGGCAGCAGGAGCTCCAGCGTGTCCGCGGCGTCGAACACCGGTTCCTTGTCCTCCTGCAGGTCGCGGTTGTACGCCAGCGGCAGACCCTTCAACGTGGCAAGCAGGCCGGTCAGGTTGCCGATCAGTCGCCCGGCCTTGCCGCGCGCAAGTTCCGCCACATCCGGGTTTTTCTTCTGTGGCATGATGGACGATCCGGTGGAGTAGGAGTCGTGCAGCGTGACGAAGGAGAACTCCTTCGTGGCCCACAGAATCACTTCCTCCGAGACGCGGGACAGGTCCACCCCGATCATGGAGCATACCCAGGCGAACTCGGCGAAGACGTCGCGAGAAGCGGTGCCGTCGATCGAGTTGTGGACTGCCGAGAAGAACCCGAGGTCGGCCGCGACGGCCTCCGGGTCGAGGCCCAGTGAGGAGCCGGCGAGGGCGCCGGAACCGTAAGGCGAGACGCCGGCGCGCTTGTCCCAGTCCTGCAGCCGCTGCACATCGCGCAGCATCGCCCAGGCGTGGGCCAGCAGGTGATGGCTCAGCAGTACGGGCTGGGCGTGCTGCAGGTGGGTGCGGCCGGGCATGGCCACGCCGGGGTGGGCCTTGGCCTGCTCCACGAGCGCGTCGATGGTGGCCAGCACTCCGCGGGCGATGATCCGGGCGTGGTCGCGCAGGAACATGCGGCCGAGCGTGGCCACTTGGTCGTTGCGCGAACGTCCGGCGCGGAGCTTGCCGCCCAGCTGCGTGCCGGCGCGCTCGATCAGCCCGCGTTCCAGCGATCCGTGCACGTCCTCATCGGATTCCGCCGGCAGGTAGGCGCCGGAGGCAACGTCCTCGTCCAGCTGCTTGAGGGCCGTCAGCATGCCCTCGAGCTCGGCGTCGTCCAGCAGCCCGGCCTTGTGCAGCACGCGGGCGTGGGCGGTGGAGCCGGCGATGTCGTAGCGGGCCAGCCGCCAGTCAAAGTGCGTGGACTTGCTCAGCGCCGCCAGGGCGTCCGCGGGGCCGCCGGCGAACCGGCCGCCCCACAGTGCTCCCTCGTTTGTAGCGGACGCCATTTACTGCCCCGCGACGCGGATGTCGCGGCCGGAGGCAACCTTGGCGGACATGCCCCACAGCTCGATGAAGCCGCGCGCCATTGACTGGTCGAAAGTGTCTCCGGTGTCGTACGTGGCGAGGTCGAAGTCGTACAGCGAGGTCTCGGAGCGGCGTCCGTTGACGATTGCCTGGCCGCCGTGCAGCACCATGCGGATGTCGCCGGAGACGTACTTCTGGGTGTCTTCAATGAAAGCGTCCAGGGAGCGCTTGAGCGGCGAGAACCACTGGCCGTCGTAGACCAGTTCCGCCCAGCGCTGGCCAACGGTGGCCTTGAACCGGGCCTGCTCGCGCTCGATGGTGATGTCCTCGAGGTGCTTGTGCGCGGTGATCAGCGCCATCGCGCCCGGAGCTTCGTAGATTTCGCGGGACTTGATGCCCACGAGGCGGTCCTCGACGACGTCGATGCGGCCCACGCCCTGGGCGCCGGCGCGGCGGTTGAGTTCCTTGATGGCCTGCAGCGGGGTGACCTTGGCGCCGTCGATGGCTACCGGAATGCCGGCTTCGAAGGAGATGGTGACTTCATCCGGCGCCGGCGGGAACTCCGGGGTGGCGGTGTAGTCGTAGATGTCCTTGGTGGGGGCGTTCCAGATGTCCTCGAGGTAACCGGTCTCGACGGCGCGTCCCCAGACGTTCTGGTCGATGGAGTACGGGTTCTTCTTGGTGGTCTCGATCGGCAGTCCCTTTTCCTCGGCGAAGGCGATGGCCTTGTCGCGGGTCAGGGCGAGGTCGCGGACCGGAGCGATGCACTTCAGGTCCGGGCCGAGGGTCTGGATGCCCACTTCGAAGCGGACCTGGTCATTGCCCTTGCCGGTGCAGCCGTGGGCCACGGTGGTGGCGCCGAATTCGCGGGCGGCCTTGACGAGGTGCTTGACGATCACGGGGCGGGAAATGGCGGACACCAGCGGGTAGTGGCCTTGGTAGAGCGCGTTGGCCTTCAGGGTGGGCATGGCGTATTCGTTGGCGAATTCGTCGCTTGCGTCGGCCACGTAGGCCTCCACGGCGCCGCAGCCCAGGGCGCGCTGGCGGATGGTCTCCAGCGATTCGCCGCCCTGTCCGACGTCGACCGCCACGGCGATGACCTCGGCGCCGGTGGCTTCACCGATCCAGCCGATGGCTACGGAAGTATCGAGGCCACCGGAGTAAGCCAGAACAATACGTTCAGTCACGTCAAATGCTCCTTAGTTGGTTGGTTGAACTTTGTTTGTCTGGTGAAAAGCCTGTCACACCGCTGTGCCAAGCCAAATTCCTGAAAGCGGCCCAATTTTTGAAAGCGGCCAAATTCTTGAATGGTACTGTCCCGGCCTACTGGCCGGCTTCCTCCGCGAGCTGCAAAAACCGCGCGGCGAGTTCCGGTCCGCCCTGCGGATCGCGGGCGACCAGCAGCACGGTGTCGTCTCCGGCGATGGTGCCGAGGACGGACGGCATGACCGAATGGTCTATCGCCAGGGCCAGGAAGTTCGCCGCCCCGGGGGGCGTGCGGAGCACGGCGATGTTGGCGGACGCCTCGGCAGTGACCAGGAGTTCGCCGCACAGCCGGGCGAGTCGCGCGTCGAGGATTTCCTGGCTGACCCCGCTCTTCGCTGCCCGTTCGCCGCCCTCGCCGGGGACAGCGTAGACCAGCACGCCTTCCTTCCCGCGGACCCTGACAGCTCCGAGCTCCACGAGGTCACGGGACAGTGTGGCCTGGGTGACCTGCACGCCGTCGTCCGCGAGCAGGGCTGCAAGCTCCGCCTGGGACCGCACCGACTCGCCCGTCAGGATCGCGGTGATCCGCGCCTGCCGGGCCGTCTTGGTGGCCGGGCTCGCGCCCGGCGCAGGTGGCTGGACAGACAACTAGGCCTGCCCTGCCACCGGCGGCAGTCCGTCAACAACGGCCAGTCCGGACCGGTGCATGAGCCAGGCCATCAGCGCCTTCTGGGCGTGCAGGCGGTTTTCCGCCTCATCCCAGACAATCGACTGCGGGCCGTCGATGACGGCCGCCGAGATCTCGTAGCCGCGGTAGGCAGGAAGGCAGTGGAGTACGACGGCGTCTTCCGCCGCCAGTGCCATGGCGGCCTCGTCGACGGAGTACTCGCGGAACAGCTGAAGCCGGGCCTCCTTTTCGGCCTCCTGCCCCATCGAAACCCACGTGTCGGTGGCGACGACGTCGGCGCCCTTGAGCGCTTCCGCGGCGTCCGTGGTGACGAGCACGGAGCCGCCCGTCTCTGCTGCCCGCTCTTCCGCTGCCGCGACAATGTCCGCCGCCGGCAGGTAGCCGTCAGGACCGGCGATGCGCACGTGCATCCCCGCGGTGACGCCGGCCAGGAGGTAGGAGTTGGCCATGTTGTTGGCCGCGTCCCCGAGGTAGGCCATGGTGAGCCCCTTGAGTTCGCCCTTGTGTTCCTTGACGGCCAGCAGGTCAGCCAGCAGCTGGCAGGGGTGGTAGTCATCGCACAGCGCATTGATGACCGGGACCTTGGAGTTTTCCGCCATGGCGACGAGACCCGAGTGGGCGCCCGTGCGCCACACGATGGTGGAGACCATGCGCTCAAGCACCTTGGCCGTGTCCTCCACGGATTCCTTGTGGCCGATCTGTGCCTCACCCGGGTTGATGATCAGGGCGTTGCCGCCCATATCCGCCACGCCGGCGGCGAACGAGACCCGGGTACGGGTGGACGTCTTGTCGAAGATGACGGCGACCGTCTTACGGCCGCTGCCTTCCCCTGCGAACGGCTGGACGCTGTAGGGCTCCGCCTTCATGCGGACGGCCAGCTCGAGGACCTCGGCCTGCTCGGCCGGACTGAGGTCGGTGTCCTTGAGGAAGTGGCGGGTCATGGCTTTGGGAGTAGCTTCTGAAGTCACTGTGCGTCCTTTGCGGTTTGCAGGATGACGGGAAGGGCGGCCAGGAAACGGTCCGCCTGCTCCTCCGTAAGGATCAGGGGCGGGGCGAGCCTGATGGTGCGCGGGCCCGGGCTGTTGATGATGAATCCGGCGTCGAGGCCGGCAGTCACGGCAGCGGGCGCCACGTCCGCATCCAGGTCGAAGCCGATCAGCAGCCCCTCCCCGCGGACCTCCGTGACACCGTCGACGGCGGCCAGGGCGGTGCGGATGTGCTCCCCTACCGCCCGGACGTTGACCAGGACCTGCTGGCTTTCGATGGCGTGCAGGGTGGCCAGGGCCGCAGCCGTGGCCACGGGGTTTCCGCCAAACGTGGTGCCGTGCTGGCCGGCGGACAGGAGCGACGACGTTTCCTCGCCGAAGGTGAGGAGCGCTCCGATCGGGAAGCCGCCGCCGAGTCCCTTGGCCAGGGTGACGGCGTCGGGAACAATTCCGGCGTCCTCGCTCGCGAGCCACTTTCCGGTGCGGCCGATGCCTGTCTGGACCTCGTCCAGGATCAGCAGGGCCCCTGCCTGTGACGTGAACTCGCGTGCGGCTTTCAGGTACCCGGCCGGAAGGGGCCGGACTCCGGCCTCGCCCTGGATGGGTTCCAGGAAGACCGCGGCCACGGTGTCGTCCACGGCGTCGCGGAGCGCTTCGATATCGCCGAATGGGATGTGCTCCACACCGCCGGGCATCGGCTCGAAGGGTGCCCTGTAGGCTTCGTTCGCTGTCAGGGCCAGCGCGCCCATGGTCCGGCCGTGGAAGGCACCCTCGAGCGCGATGATCCGGGTCCTGGGCTTGCCGCCGGAGGCGGCGGAATTCCGGCGTGCCAGCTTGAACGCGGCCTCGTTGGCCTCGGTTCCGGAATTGGTGAAGAACACCTTCGAGCCGGCCGGCGCCTTGCTCAGCGCGAGGAGTTTCTCGGCCAGTGCGATCTGTGTGGGGCTGGTGAAAAAGTTGGAGACATGCCCCAGCGTGGCCAGCTGGCTGGCTATCACCGAGGTCACGAACGGATGGGCGTGTCCCAGGGCGTTGACAGCGATGCCGCCGAGCAGGTCCAGGTACTCCTTGCCGTCAGCATCCCAGACGAGGCAGCCTGCCCCGCGGACCAGGACTCGCTGCGGAGTGCCGAACACTCCCATCAGCGAGGACGAGTAGCGGGCCAGCCAGTCGGCTCCGCTGGAGTGCCCGGCTATGGCGTCAGCGGGCGTTTCCGCGAGTTCAGCTTCTGTGGGGTTCATGCGTTCGTCTCCTCGTCCGGGACCACCTGCGTGCCGATCCCCGCCGTCGTAAATGTCTCCAGCAGCATGGAGTGCGCGAGGCGCCCGTCCACGATGTGCGCCCGTTCCACGCCGCCCTCGACGGCCTTCAGGCAGGCCTCCATCTTGGGGATCATGCCGGATTCCAGCGAGGGCAGCAGGTCGCGGAGTTCCGACGCCGTGAGCGACGAAATCAGCGACGAGCGGTCCGGCCAGTTCGCGAAAAGGCCTTCGACGTCGGTCAGGATGACCAGTTTGGAGGCGCCAAGCGCTTCGGCCAGCGCGGCTGCCGCGGTATCCGCGTTGACGTTCAGGACCTGCCCGGTTGTCTGGCCGCGCTGTCCTCCGTCTGCCGTGCCGTCCCGGGTAATTTCCGGGGCAACCGTGGAGATCACCGGAATGCGGCCCGCGGCGAGGATGTCCACGATGCCTTCGGGGTTGACGCCCACCACTTCGCCCACCAGGCCAAGGTCCACCTCTTCGCCGTCCACCACGGTTCCCGTGCGGACCGCGCGCAGCAGGCCGCCGTCTTCACCGGACATGCCCACGGCGTAAGGGCCGTGGGAGTTGATGAGGCCCACGAGTTCGCGGCCCACCTGGCCTGTGAGGACCATGCGCACCACATCCATCGCCTCGGGGGTGGTAACGCGCAGGCCGCCCTTGAACTCGGACTCGATGCCCAGCCGGCTCAGCATGGCGTTGATCTGCGGGCCGCCGCCGTGCACCACGACAGGGTGGATGCCCACGTGGTGCAGGAAGACGACGTCTTCGGCGAAGGCGCGGCGCAGCTCGTCGTTGACCATGGCGTTGCCGCCGTATTTGATCACCATGGTGGTTCCGGCAAAGCGCTGGATCCAAGGCAGTGCTTCGATCAGCGTGCCGGCCTTGCCTTGGGCGTCACGCATGGACGTGGTCTCGCGGGTCTTGGTGTTCATGCTGCCGTTTCTCCAGGAGGGCTGGTGGATCTAGCTTGAGTACGCGCTGTTCTCGTGCACGTAGTCGTGGGTGAGGTCGTTGGTCCAGATGGTGGCTTCGGCGCTGCCGGCCTGCAGGTCGATCTCCACGTGCACTTCGCGCGGTTCGAGGTCCACGAGCTTGCGGTCCTGGCCGATGCTGCCGTTCTGGCAGATCTGGATGCCGTTCATGGAGACGTTCAGGGCGTCGGGGTCAAAGACGGCGTCCGTAGTTCCGACGGCGGACAGGACACGGCCCCAGTTCGGGTCCTTGCCGAAGATGGCCGCCTTGAAGAGATTGGACCGGGCCACGGCCCGGCTGACGGTTTCGGCATCGCGTTCGCTGGCGGCATTGAACGTCCGGATGGCAATGTCGTGGCTGGCGCCCTCGGCGTCACCGATCAGCTTGCGGGCGAGTTCGGCGCACACTTGGGTGAGCCCTTCGCCGAACGCCGCGGGGGACGGCACGGCACCGGAGGCCCCCGACGCCAGCAGCACCACGGTGTCGTTGGTGGACATGCAGCCGTCGGAGTCCGCCCGGTCAAAGGTGACACGGGTGGCATCGCGGAGGACGAGGTCGAGCATTTCGGCCGGGACGTCGGCATCCGTGGTGAGGACCACCAGCATGGTGGCCAGCCCGGGCGCGAGCATGCCGGCACCCTTGGCGATGCCGCCGATGGTGAACACTGTGCCTTCCGCGTCCGCTCCGGTGAAGACTGCCTGCTTGGGCACCGTGTCCGTGGTCATGATGGCCGCTGCGGCCTCCGCACCGCCGTCCTCACTGAGGGCGGCGGCAGCGGCGTCGATCCCAGGGACGATCTTGTCCATGGGCAACTGCTCGCCGATCAGGCCGGTGGAGCAGACAAAAACGTCGGTGGCGGAAATACCGAGGACCTCGGCCGTTTTCTCGGCCGTGGTGTGCGTGTTCTGGAAGCCCTGCGGCCCGGTGCAGGCGTTGGCTCCGCCCGAGTTCAGGATGACGGCGTCCACGCGGCCATCAGACACCACCTGGCGCGACCAGTGGACGGGCGCGGCGGCCACGCGGTTCGACGTGAAAACGGCTGCCGCCGCCTTGGAGGGGCCGTCGTTGACTACAAGGGCAAGGTCCGGGTTTCCGGAGGCCTTGAGGCCTGCCTTGACGCCGGCTGCGCGGAATCCCTGGGGCACGGTAACGGTCACGGGGCAACTCCCTGCAGGTTAAGGCCGGCGGTTTCCGCCAGGCCGAGGGCAATGTTCATGGACTGCACGGCGCCGCCCGCGGTTCCCTTGGTCAGGTTGTCGATGGCACAGGTGACGATGACACGTCCGGCGTGCGCATCGAAGGCGAGCTGCATGGCCGCGTGGTTGGACCCCTGCACGGATTTTGTGGAGGGCCACTGGCCTTCCGGAAGCAGGTGGACGAACGGCTCATCGTCGTACGCCTCGGTCCACGCGCTGCGGAGCTCATCGGCCCCGACGCCGGGCTTGACCCTGGCGGTGGCGGTGGTCAGGATGCCCCGGCTCATAGGTGCCAGCGTGGGCGTGAAGGACACTGTCACGGCCTCTCCCCCGGCGTTGGACAGTCCCTGCTCGATTTCCGGAGTATGGCGGTGGCCGCCGCCGACTCCGTAAGTGCTCATGGATCCCATGACCTCGGCGCCGATCAGGTTGACCTTGGCGGCCTTGCCGGCCCCCGACGTGCCCGAGGCGGCGACGATAACGACGTCGTCCCCCTGGAGCAGCCCGGCGGCGAAACCGGGCGTGAGTGCCAGCAGGGCCGACGTCGGGTAGCAGCCCGGGACGGCGATCCGCGTGGCACCCTTCAGCTTCTCCCGCTGCCCCGGCAGCTCTGGCAGGCCGTAGGGCCAGGTTCCGGCGTGCGCGGAGCCGTAGAACTTTTCCCACGCAGCAGCGTCCTCCAGGCGGTGATCTGCTCCGGCGTCAATCACTACCGTGCCTTCAGGCAGTTGCGCAGCGATCTCAGCGGACGCCCCGTGCGGCAGGGCGAGGAATACGACGTCGTGCCCGGACAGGTTCTCCACTGTCGTGTCCTCAAGAATGCGGCTGGACAAGCCATGGAGATGCGGCTGCAGTTCGCCTAGTCTGGAACCGGCGTTGCTGTGCGCCGTGATGGCACCGATGGTGACGTCAGGGTGACCGGACAGAAGGCGGAGCACTTCGCCGCCGGCATAACCGCTCGCGCCGGAGACGGCAACAGAAATAGTCATGCCAACGACTATACAGCAAGAGTATGCATAGATCCCGATATTTATGCATCGATCTCCTGCGCTCCTGCAGAACCGCCCGACCAGGCCGCGCGACGGCGCAGAACTCGGCGCAGAACCGTGCGCGGGACACGGCACACGAGGTGCGGGAGCGTATGCTTGGCGGAGGGTGATCCAGTCCGCGCGGCCGAATGTCGGCTACAGCGTTGCCCGTAAACAGTTACGAGGCATACCCTTCATGACGCCCACCATCACGTCCGAGCGTCCGCAGCCGCAGATCACCAAGCCCAGCAGGGTGCGCCAGGCCAACGCCGTAACCCAGAGCTATTCCGAGCTGCTCAAGTCCGTGCGTGCGGCAGGTCTCCTGGAACGGCGCCAGGGCTTCTACATCACCGTTTTCTCCAGCCTGGTCGTCCTGATGACGGCCACCTGGTTCGGCTTCGCGCTGATCGGGCAAAGCTGGTTCCAGCTGCTGATCGCCGCAGCGCTGGGCATCATCTGCACCCAGCTGAGCTTCCTGGCCCACGAAGCGGGCCACCGCCAGATTTTCGCCTCCCGGCGGGCCAACGACTGGTCGGCGCGGCTGATTGCCACCTCCGTGGCGGGCATCAGCTATTCCTGGTGGGCCCAGAAACACGGCGCCCACCACAACCACCCGAACGTCATCTCCAAGGACCCGGACATCGCTCCCGGCGCCATCGTTTTCCACACCGAAGCCGCGGCGGAACGGCAGGGACGGCTGTCCTTCCTCACGCGCAAACAGGGCTGGTTCTTCTTTCCGCTGCTGTTCCTCGTGGGCCTGGGCCTGCAGATCGATTCAGTCCGCTTCATCTTCCAGCGCGCCAAAGTCACCCACCGCTGGGTGGAACTGCCGATCCTGCTGGCGCGGCTCAGCATCCTTCCGGTCCTTGCCTTCTCGTTCCTGCCGCTTGGCATGGCCTTTGCCTTCATCGGCGTGCAGCTCGCCGTCTTCGGCTTCTACATGGGTGCCTCCTTCGCGCCCAACCACAAAGGTATGCCGGTCCTTCCGGCAGACAGCCGGGTGGACTTCCTGAGCCGGCAGGTCCTTACCTCCCGCAACATCTCAGGTGGCCGTTTCATGGACATCCTGCTCGGCGGCCTTAACCGCCAGGTGGAGCACCACCTGTTCCCCGACATGGCGCGTCCCCAGCTGCATAAGGCGACGGCGATCGTGCGCCAGTACTGCGACACCCACGGCATCCCCTTCACCGAGACAACGCTCACGGCCTCCTACGGCATCATCGTCCGCTACCTCAACGACGTCGGCCTCTCCGCCGGGCGCCACTTCGAATGCCCCATGGCGACGGTCACCCGCCGCTACTGACGCACAGGCAGCACAGCCAACGCAGCGGCGAGAAGGGTGACTAGCTTATTGGGCATTAGTTCGACGGGTTTTTCGCTTCCTGCGGGTGGCATGCAGGAGCAAGCAAGAGTACCGTCGGTGGGAGAAACGGGGGCACCGGCGGGTGCGGATTGAAGGGTCATCCGCCTCTGGTGCCAGCTCTTGAGGGGGCCGGGATTGGCAGGATGGAACGCTGACACAGCCGCCGGGCCACTGGGAGCTGGGACAGTGACCCTGGTGGAGGGTTCATCCTTCTGTATTTCCTTGACGAACGGGGACATCCATCCGGAGCACCCGCATGGGGTCTTCCACGAAGATACCCGCATTCTGTCCCGATGGAACTTGATCGTGAACGGACAGCCGCTGGAGCCGCTGGCCACGGAGTTGAAGGAGCCGTTTCGCGCCCTGTTTATCGGCCGCGTTCCGCGTTCGGACGGGTACGCGGACAGCTCTCTGATCGTAAAGCGCCTTCGAGAAGTGGGAACTGGGATCGTGGAGGAGATCACGGTCCGGAACTACTCCGCAGAGGCGGCAGAGTGCGTGGTTTTCCTTAGCGTGGAGTCCGACTTCGCAGACCTGTTCGAAGTGAAAGAGGCACGGGTTGCACGGCGGTGGGAGGAGACCCGCCAGCCTGAGGGTGATTCGCTAAGCATCCAAGCGGTTTGGCAGGGGCTCCGGAAGAGCGTCGTCGTCAAGGCAGAGGGCGCCGAGGTCGGACGGGATGCACTGACGTACCGAATGGTTGTCCCGCCGCATGGGCAGTGGAGCACGCTGCTGGCGGTGGCGCCTACTGTCGACGGGGGCACCGTCCCGATGGCATCGTTCGTGCACCCTGCCGCGGGCGGAATGTCGCCAAGTGACCAGCGCCGCCAGGAATGGGTTGCGAAGATTCCAAAGCTGCAGATGGGAAATTCGTCAATCGAACGGACTCTGCGGCGCAGCTATGACGACTTGGGCGCTCTGCGCATCGAGGACCCGGACCACCCGGAGCGCGTTGTGGTGGCGGCCGGCGCTCCATGGTTCATGACCCTATTCGGACGTGACTCGCTCTGGGCCTCGGAAATGGCGCTGCCGGTTGACCCTTCATTGGCCCTTGGCACCCTTCAAACCCTGGCAGATCGCCAAGGCAGCATTGTGGATCCCATGAGCGAGGAAGAGCCGGGCAAAATCCTTCATGAAGTCAGGCTCGGTGTCTCCGGCGGCCTGGCATTGGGCGGCAAGTCCGCCTACTACGGCAGCATCGACGCCACACCGCTGTTCGTGATGACGCTCGGATCGGTCAGCCGCTGGGGCTTTGCCAAGGACACCATCGCCGCCCTGCTGCCCCATGCCGACCGGGCCTTGGATTGGATCCGGCACTACGGCGACAGGGACGGCGACGGATTCGTCGAGTATGAGCGGCTTAATCCCCAGGGCCTGATCAACCAGGGCTGGAAGGACTCCTGGGACGGCATCAACTTCGCCGACGGCACCCTGGCCGAGACACCGATCGCGCTATGCGAAGTCCAGGCCTATGTCTACAGTGCGTACATCGCCCGTGCGTGGATGGCGTATGACGCCGGGGACCGGCCCTTGGCGGCCCAGTTGGCCGAGGAGGCGGCGCAGCTGAAGAAACGGTTCAACGAACAGTTCTGGATGCCTGACCGCGGCTACTACGCAGTTGCCCTGGACGGCAAGAAGCGGCAGGTCGACGCGTGCGCCTCCAACATGGGTCAGTGCCTGTGGCTGGGCCTGGTTGATGAGGACAAAGCGCCGCTCGTGGCCGAACGGCTGATGTCCCCGGAGATGTTCAGCGGCTGGGGTGTGCGCACCCTTGCCAGCGACATGGGCGCCTACAACCCGGCGAGCTACCACAACGGATCGGTCTGGCCACATGACAACGCCATAATCGCCGCGGGCCTGTTGCGCTACGGCTTCGTGGAGGATGCGCAGCGCATCGCCACAGCCTTGCTGGATGCGGCCGAATATTCCGATGGCCGGCTGCCAGAGCTGTTCTGCGGCTTCAGCCGGGACGAGGTCGCCGCGCCGGTCCCCTACCCGACGGCATGTGCGCCGCAAGCCTGGGCAGCGACCACGCCGATCCAGCTGGTGACGAGTTTGATGCGCTATGACACCCATATTTCCCGCGGCGGCTTTTGGATGGACCCTGTGCTCCCGGAGTCCTATGGCGACCTGCACATCACCAACGCTCCCCTGGGCGGCGGCCGCATCACCATCGACATCGCCGGTTCCGAACCTACCGTGCAGGGCCTGCCCGATGGCATAGCCTTCCACCGCAAGCAGCGACCGTGGCTGACAGAACTAGTGGAACAAGCCGGACTACGCGGAAGGGCCTAACAATGGCGCCGTGCGCTTTCCTCTTTCATTTGCGGACTTGAACCTGCCCGTATCCCATTTTCTCACTGATTCTTACGCCGGCCGCTTTAAGCTCATCAATCAACCCGGGCACCTTTTCAGGTTCGAATCTGAAGGACGGGCCAGCGATGCTAACAGCCCCAATGACGGTTCCTTCGTGGCCGCGGATAGGAACGGCGACGCCGTTGAGTCCGTCCTCGAGCTCTCCGTGCACGGAGGCGTATCCACGTTTCGTCACTGTCAGAAGTTGCTCCTCCAGTTCTTCCCGCGAGGTGATGGTCTGCTTTGTTACCGCGGGCATACCCAAATCCTTCAAAATGCGGCTGCGCTGTGCGGTTGAGAGCGATGCCAGGAACACTTTTCCGCTTGACGTAGCGTGAATGGGTGTCAAACGGCCCATCCAGTTCTGAGTGGCGGCGAGCGTGGAGGGGCCAAAGGCCTCGTCGATGTTAACGACGTGGTTCGAGCTCAGAACGGCCAGGTTGACGGTTTCCCCGAATTTGGCCGCGAGGGCTTCGAGGACAGGACGGGCTTCCCTCGTCAGATCCAGCCGCATCGGTATCGCGTTGGCCAAGTGCAGGATGCCAAGTCCGAGCTGATACTTCCCCCGTCCGCTGTTCTGTGCCATACCTTGTGCTTCCAGTGCTTTAAGAAGCCGGGAAATTGTTGACTTGTGCACTCCCATTTCCTCGGCGACTTCCGTGACGCCGGCACTGCCGGTACGGGCCAGAATCCTCAGGACTGCGATGGCGCGCTCAACTGATTGGAGACCGCCCCCTTGAAGCTCGGCGGTCGAATCCTCACCGTCGGTGGTCGAGTCAATGTCGTGCACTGAAAATGCCATGTCTTTATAGTCTCAGACTCATTCCTTTGGCTCAGGGCGTCAAAAGCGTCGCTTGGCAGCTTGGTCAGCTGCGCGAATCGAGCTTCACAGCCTTCTGTGAAGGGAACAAGCCTCTTAACTTCCGTAAAACTCTTGACGCCTGCCGTGATCCGGGTAACACTGAAAACGTACAAGTTGCTGAGAGCGCAACACTGTACACATAGCGAACAAAGATTCGACGCCGCTCTTGCAGCGAAGAAGCCCGCTCTGCACGGGGGTCACGAGCCCCTTTTGCAGGGTTATAAAGCCACCCTTGCAGTGGGAAAGCCGCTGAATGGATTCTGTCCATTGCAATGACAAGGAGATGCAGGAGATGCGGGACATCATTTCGGATTCGCTAAAACGTCCCGCGTCTCCCTGCTGAACCCAGCCCCGTGCATGCCACTCCTGCCCCGTTAACTTCAGGGGCATGCCGCAACCGGTCGCTGATTTTCGCGACGGAGCGAACAGTGACACACCTAAATCCGTCCTTCCCTTGCCCCTCACGCCCCCATCTGATGCAGCCCAAGCCTGCTGAACGGGGCCAGTGATGAAAGGCCTGGTTGAAAAGTAAGTCCATGGCCTGTCTGTCCTTGCCCGCTGTGCTCAGCGATGCAAGAGACGCACCTAACTACTATTTTTGAGGATCATTTCCATGAGTTTCACTGCTGTTGATGATGCACCTGTCCGAGGTTTCCATCGCAAACTCACGGCCGCATGTTCCGGCGGCCCATTACTTGACGGCTACTTGCTCGCAATCGTTGGGATCGCACTGCCCGGAATCACCGGCCACATGCAATTGGACACCGGCGTAGAAGCAACGGTCGGAGTGGCCTCCCTTATCGGGATGTTCTTCGGAGGCCTGATTTGCGGACCGCTCACCGACCGCATCGGTCGGAAGCCCATGTACACGCTTGACCTCCTCGTGCTCGTCGTCGCCTCGGCCCTCTCGGTAGTCGCTACTGAATCGTGGCAACTGATCGTACTCAGGTTCATCATCGGCGCCGCCATCGCCGCCGACTACCCCATCGCGACCTCGCTGCTTTCTGAATGGCTTCCGCGGAAGCGGCGGGCCGGAATGTTCAGCGCCGTCATCGTCATCTGGTACATCGGCGCATCGCTGGCCTACCTCGTGGGATACCTGATCAATGAATTCATGGGCAGCGACGGCTGGCGCTGGATGCTGGGCAGCGGCGCAATCCTGGCGCTTATCGTTTTCCTGCTCCGCATCGGCACCCCCGAATCGCCCCGGTGGCTGGTAGGCGCCGGACGCATCGACGAGGCCCGTCGGGTAATCGAAAACTCCCTCCATGTCCGTGTCAGCGCCGCTGAACTGACCGGCAACCTGCCCCGGACCGTGGAATCCCGCGGCAATGTTCTCGATCTCTTCCGCGGCATCTACCTGCGCCGCATGCTGTTCATCATCATCTTCTTCACCTGCGCCATCATCCCCCTGTTCGCATTGCTCACCTTCGGCCCGCAACTGCTGGGTTCGCTGGGCATGGGCACAGGAAACCTCACCAACCTCGGAACGGCAATCATCAACCTCGTCTTCGCGCTCGGCTGCCTCCCTGCGATGAAACTCCTGGAAACCATCGGCCGGCGCAAAACCATCATCTGGTCCTTCGGACTCATGGTGCTCCCCCTGATCGCGCTCGGACTATGGACGAACGCACCCGGACCCTTCATTGTCGGCTTCTTCTGCCTGTACGCTCTCTTCTCCGGTGGTCCCAGCATCCTCGAATGGGCCTATCCCAACGAGCTGTTTCCCACCAGGATCCGTGCCGCAGCCGTCGGCGTCGCGGTAGCTCTGACACGATTCGGAGCTGCAGTCGGCACGTTCCTCGTCCCCGTCTCCTTGGTAACCCTCGGGACCTCCGCAACCATGTTCATCGGGGCCGGCATCACGTTCATCGGCTTACTTGCGTGCATCGCCTGGGCAGAAGAGACCCGCAGCCGCTCCCTGGAAGAGACCGGCGCCATCGAAGTTATGTCGCCGCCGACACCGACCACAGCCTCCAAAGTCGGCTCGGATCTCTGAACCTGCCGGTACGACCCGATCAACAACCTCTGCAGCCCTACGACAGGAGCACAATACGATGAATGAAATCCGCGAAATTCTCCCCATCCCGGCAGGAAGAAGCCAGCCGGTGACCGCGGCAATGGGGATCCATCAACAAGAGGCACCATTCACCCCCGTTGCCCCTCTTCGGGCCCCGGACGGCGCTCCCAACGTCGTGGTCGTTCTCATCGATGACATGGGCTTTGGCGCCTCGAGTGCCTTCGGCGGTCCCTGCGAAATGCCAACCGCCGACAAACTCTCCGAAGAAGGGCTGCGCTATAGCCGCTTCCACGTCACAGCACTGTGCTCACCCACCCGCCAGGCCCTGATGACAGGCAGGAATCACCACTCGGTGGGCATGGGCGTGACCACCGAAATGAGCACTTCAGCCCCCGGCTATACCGGATTCCGCCCGGCCAGTGCAGCCACCATTGCCCAGACCCTGAGCCAGAACGGCTACAGCACTGCAGCGTTCGGCAAGTGGCACCAGACCCCGCCCCGGGAAGTTAGTCCGTCGGGGCCGTTTGACCGGTGGCCCGTGGGCGAGGGCTTCGACAAGTTCTATGGATTCATGGGCGCCGAGATGAATCACTGGTACCCGCAGCTCTTCGACGGCACAACGCCCGTGGAGCCCTCACGCCGGCCGGAAGACGGCTACCACCTCTCAGAAGACCTCGTCGACCAGGCGATCAGCTGGGTCCAGACCCAGAAGACTCTCACGCCGGAGAAGCCGTTCTTCAGCTACATCGCCTTTGGCGCCACCCACGGTCCCTTCCACGTCGCTCCCGAATGGAAGGACAAGTACCGCGGCCGCTTCAACCAAGGCTGGGACGCCCAACGCGAAGCGACCCTGGTCCGGCAGAAGGAACTCGGAGTCGTCCCCGAATCTGCCGAGCTAAGCCCCTGGGCCGACGTCGTGCCCCACTGGGACGAACTCGGTGACACCGAGCACCAGGTAGCCGCCGCCTTCATGGAAACCTACGCCGGATTCGCAGAGCACACGGACACGCAGGTCGGGCGCTTCGTTGATGCCCTGGACGAACTCGGCGAGCTGGACAACACCCTTTTCATCTACATACTCGGTGACAACGGTGCTTCCGGTGAGGGCGGGATCGAAGGCACCATGCGCGAGCACCTGGTAGGCCACGGCTTCAAAGACAGCACGGAAGCCATGGCCCAGGAACTCGACGCCCTCGGCGACGCGAGCACGTATGCCATCTACCCTGTCGGGTGGGCGCTGGCCATGAACACCCCCTACCAGTGGACCAAGCAGGTCGCTTCCCACCTGGGCGGCACCCGCGACGGCATGATCATGCGCTGGGGCAATGGCATCCGCCAAGGCGGCGGCGTGCGGCACCAGTACCACCACGTCATCGATATAGCCCCGACCATCTTCGAAGCGGCGGGCATCCCCCACCCTGTCACGGTCAACGGTGTGACGCAGCAGCCCATCGAGGGCACCAGCATGGTCTACACCTTCAATGCTCCCGACGCTGAAGACCGCAGGCGCACCCAGTACTTCGAAATGTGCGGCAACCGCAGCATTTACCACGAGGGCTGGACGGCCGTGACCCGCCACGGCACACCCTGGGAAATGGTCCCGGAAGGGCTACCCTCCTTCGACGAAGACGTTTGGGAGCTCTACGACATCCGGACTGACTGGACCCAGGCCCGCAACCTCGCCGACAAGCACCCCGAAAAGCTGCGGGAACTGCAGCAGCTGTTCCTGATCGAGGCGAGCAAGTACAACGTCTTCCCGCTGGACGACCGGGTCACAGAGCGGGAAAACCCCGAAGTTGCCGGACGGATCGACCTGCTTGGCGACCGGAAATCGGTAACCTACCGTGCCGGCATGGGCCGCTTCACCGAAGAAACGACCCTGAACGTGAAGAACAGGTCCCACAGTGTCACCGCCCGGGTTGAGGTCCCGGAGGGCGGCGCCGAAGGTGTCCTGATAGCGCAGGGCGGCCGCTTCGGCGGCTGGTCCCTGTATGTGGCGGACGGGCACCTCAGCTACGCCCACAACTGCTACGGGCGGGACCTCTACATCGTCCGCTCCGAGGAGCGCCTCGTGCCGGGAACCCAGGAAGTCACCCTGGAATTCCAGTACGACGGCGGCGGCATCGGCAAGGGCGCGGAAATCCGGCTCGCCGCTGATGGCAAGATCGTCGGCAAGGGCAGGGTAGAGGAGACCACGGCCTACTACTTCTCCTTCGACGAAACGCTCAACGTCGGCGTCGACCGCGGAACGCCGGTCACCGATGAATACCGCCCGATCGACAACGCTTTCACCGGCACGATCCACACCGTGCGCATCGACCTGCACGACGACAGCCACGACCAGCACCTCACGGCTGCAGACCGTCAGCGCATGGCACTGGCGCACCAGTAGCCGAAGGAGGCGGGGGAACCAAAGCCCCAGGGCGCCACGCGGGGCGCGGTCTCGTACAAAACCCCCGTCCGTGCCCCTACGCCGTCCATACAGTAGCCCTCCGGCACGGAGCACGCCCGCCCTCGCCGAAGAACGTATTCCAGCAAGCGGCTGACCCAGAGCCCCCGCGGGTGGCCTCGCCTAGCCAGCAAGGTCACCTGCGGAGGCCGCGGACCAGCGAAACACCCGAAAAGCCCCTCTACACCTCGAGAACAGCCGCAAGAAGAGGAAATATGAACCTGCCAATCACTGACTCCACAACAGACTCATCTGGTGGCGAACCCCTCAGCACCGGCCAAGCGAAAGGATGTTGTTCACCCTCCCGTGAGCCGTTTCTGCCTGATGTTGCCAACGACGGGCCCGCCCGCAGCATAGGCCTGACAGGGCAGGAATCCCACCGCAGCATTGACATCCCCGGGGGGACATTCAGCATGGGTGACGCATTTGGGGAAGGCTATACAACCGACGGCGAGACGCCTGTCCACGAGGTCAGACTGGACGGTTTCCGGATCGATGCCACCACCGTCACCAACAACATGTTCGCCGCCTTCATCCAGGCCGCCGGATACCGCACCGAGGCTGAGCAGTATGGCTGCTCGGCAGTGTTCCACCTGCTCTCCACTGCCACGGGCAAAGACGTCCTCGGAACCGCTGCCGGAGCGCCCTGGTGGCTGAACATCCGCGGCGCCGACTGGGCACACCCCACCGGCCCAAACTCGAACTGGCAGGACATCCCGGACCATCCCGTGGTGCACGTCTCCCACCACGACGCCTTGGCCTACTGCACCTGGGCCGGCCGCCGGCTGCCCACTGAAGCCGAATGGGAATACGCCGCGCGCGGCGGCCTGGACGGAATGCGCTACCCCTGGGGCAACGAACTCACCCCGGAAGGGGAACACCGCTGCAACATCTGGCAAGGCGCATTTCCAGCAGCCAATACACGCGATGACGGCCACCTCGGTACCGCCCCCGTCAGGTCCTTCCCGCCCAACGGGTACGGCCTGTATGAGATGGCCGGTAACGTCTGGGAATGGTGCGCGGACTGGTTCCTGCCCAAGTACTACCGCAACTCCCCCACCCACAACCCGCAAGGACCCACCATCGGCGCCGGACGCGTGATGCGCGGCGGCTCCTACCTCTGCCACGACTCCTACTGCAACCGCTACCGAGTCGCAGCACGCACCTCCAACACACCCGAATCATCCTCCGGCAACCAGGGCTTTCGCACTATAGCGATGGACTGAACAGGCATCGTCGACAACAAAGGGAAACCCCACGTGGCAGCTACAAACTCCCAGGGCGGCGAGCGAAGCGGCCTTTCCGCCCGGATCCTTGGCGGCGGAACCGAACCCGACCCCCGGTTCACCCTCGCCAACGAGCGCACCTTCCTGGCCTGGATCCGCACCTCCCTGGCCCTGCTCGCCGGCGGCGTCGCCGTCGAAGCCTTCATGGCCGACCTCTTCGCCCCGGAACTCCGCAAAACCATCGCGGTGCTCCTGCTCGTGCTCGCCCTCGTCATCGGCGGCGGATCGTTCTTCCGCTGGCTGAACGTCGAACGCTCCATGCGGCACAAGACCCCACTGCCGCTGCCCTGGATCGCACCCATCCTCGCCGCCGGCGGCGCCCTCGTCGCCGCCGTCATGGTCGTCTTCGTCCTCGTCCGCACCACCTGACCCGTGCCGCGACAGCGCGATACACAGACACACGGCGACGCCGGCCTCCAACCCGAGCGCACAGACCTCGCCTGGGGCCGCACCACCATGTCCATGATGGTGGCCGCCGCCATCTTCCTGCGCTGGATGCCGCACCACGGCTGGTTCGCCGGCACCTTGTGGCCGCCGCCGTCCTGACCGCCCTGGCCATCAACCTCACCCGCAGACGCCGCCTCCACCGCGCCATCCGCGGCATCCAACAGGATGCGATGGCCCCGGACATCGCTTCGACGGCGGCCGTCGCGGCGAGCGTCGTCCTTCTCGCCGTCCTGGGGATCTACACCGTCCTCTTCCTGCCCCTCACGTAACTGGCTCTTCCTACCTGAGGTGGGGGTGGGACAGTCCGCCGCCGATGAGCAGCATGCGTAGTCGGTAGTGCTCCCGGTTGCGGAAGCAGCGGGCAACGCGGCGGTGGAGTTCGATGAGGCCGTTGATCGCTTCGGTGCCGACGCGGACGGTGAGCAACGCGCCGCTCACCCCCACCGCAACTCGGAAGAGCCACATAACTGGCGAAGGTCCTTAAACTCCGGCAGCGGGACCCATGCCGTGGCTCCGCCGCGCAGCTACGCCCATCCGCATCCGGTTCCGCTCCGAACAACACATGTCTCTGGACAGATCCGGCCTATACCAGAGGCGGCGAGATCTGACACGAGACCGGAAGCGATGAACAACCCTGAAACGAGCGCACATGACCTCCACCCCAGACTTTGACCGGTTTCTTTACGAGGCCATTGCCTCCGATCGGGAAGCAGGAGCCGGACTCGGGCCCGACTCCCTGTACGGTCTCTACACGAGTTGGTGCATGGTGAGTCGCTCCCCTATCGCCTCACCGGGGGCGTTGTTCACGGCGCTCAGGGACCGGCATGGCATCAGCCCCTCGGACAATTGCCTTGCCATGACTGGTCCGGCCGCGATCGATTACATCCTGGCCAGTGCACCAAACATCGTTTGAAGCAGCCAACCCCACTCCGGCCAGGCCTGCCACGCGTCTCCTAAAGACACACCCTGGTCAGCTGTTCCGTCCCCGTGCCGCAACCGTCCATCGGCCTGCCGGTGCCCCCTGCTGGACGACGGCCACCTCGTCCACCAGGTTCATGGTCAGGCACACGTGGTTGGGGATCACCCTGAGCACGTCTCCGCGGCCGGGCAGCGGGAGTCCCCCCGGCCATTCCACCGTGGCGTGGTGTTCTGACAGCGCCGTGATTCTGGCATCCGGATGGTCGAGCAGCCTGCCATAGCCACTGGCCCAGGCCGGACGGTCGCTGCCCAGGACCTTGCTCCCGGCGTCGATGATGAAGCGTCCGGGTTCGCCCGGTTCCGTCCGGTGGTGGCTGACCACCGTGCTGGCCACCGTCAGCGCGATGTCCTCGGTGCCGCAGCGCCCGAGCTCGAGCTGCTGGGCATCACCGAACACGTAGACGCCGGGGCGCAATTCTGTTGCTGCCGTCTCGCCTTCGAGCAGGGCAGTGGGCGTGGATCCTCCGCTGATGGTTCGTACAGGGAAGCCCGCGGCCGCCAGAGCGTCGGCTCCTCGGCGCAGCGCCTCATCCTCCTGCCGGACCGCTGCCAGCGGCATCCCCGGCGCGTAGCTGTGGCCGGGAAACGTGAAGACGCCGGCGACGTCCAGCCCGGCATCGGCGGCCGCGCGGGCAACCGCGGGGGCGTCGTCCGGGTGGACTCCGCTGCGGTGGTGCCCGCTGTCGAGCTCCACCAGGACGGCAATCCTGCCGGCGGCGGCGCCGAGGTTTTGCCCCATGAACGATGCGCTCTCCGCCGAGTCCACTCCCACCGTGATGCTGCTGGACTCCAAGAGGGTGCGCAGCCGTTCCGCGTGGGGTGCTGTCACCCACAGCGGGTAGGCGATGAAGAAGTCGCGGACCCCGGCCTTGGCAAAGACTTCCGCTTCGCCGATGGTCGCGACGGTCAGCCCGACTGCCCCGGCCGCGAGTTGCCGCTCCGCTATTTCCAGAACCTTGTGGGTCTTCGCGTGCGGGCGGAGCCGCAGTCCGCGGGCCCGGGTGGCGGACGCCATCCGGGCGATGTTCCGGTCCAGGACGTCGACGTCGATCATCACCTCCGGGGTAACGGTGCCGGGAGGGATCACAGCCGTGACCGGGACGTGTTGGTTCTCGTGTCCCCGGGCGTTGACGGTACTCATGTATTCCCCTTCGTGACGGCGGCCCTTCCTCATGTTATGGGCTGGACCGACGGGCTTGGGTCACGGGGGATGCCAGGCCGCGGGAACCCATGGCTGCCGTCCGGCTTCGCCTCACGCGCCGCCCTCCTTAGGATGGACTGAGCATCCGGCAGCCGGAAGTCCCGGCCCGGGAAAGGAGAGATTCCATGACGCACGCCATCGTCGCCCAGCAGCCGGGCGGACCGGAGGTCCTGGACTTCACGGAGATTGACCGCCCCGTTCCCGGCCCCGGCCAGCTGCTCATCAAGGTGGCGGCAACAGGCGTGAACTTCATTGACACGTACCAGCGCGGTGGCATGTACCAGGTTCCTTTCCCCTTCACTCCGGGGTCTGAAGCGGCCGGCACCGTCGAGGAAGTCGGCGAGGGCGTCGAGGATTTCGCGGTCGGCAGCCGGGTCGCCACGGCAGAGGGGTCGAAATGCTACGCCGGCTACACGGTACTGGATGCGGCCAAGGCCCTTCCGGTGCCGGACGGCGTCGACGACCTCACAGCCGCAGCGCTGCCGCTCCAAGGCATGACAGCCCATTACCTGATCAATTCCTCCTTCAGGGTGGAGCCGGGCCACACGGTGCTGACGCACGCGGGCGCCGGCGGGGTAGGCCTGCTGCTGACCCAGTTGCTCAAGGAACGGGGCGCACGGGTCATCACCACTGTTTCCTCCGATGCCAAGGAAGAGCTCGCCCGCGAGGCCGGCGCCGACCATGTGCTGCGGTACGAGGGCTTCCCCCGGCACATCCGCGAGTTGACCGGAGGGAAAGGCGTGGACGTGGTGTACGACGGCGTGGGCAGGAACACCTTTGACGGTTCGCTCTCCTGCCTGCGCACCCGGGGAACGCTGGTCCTTTTCGGTGCCGCCTCGGGTGCTGTTCCGCCGGTGGACCCCCAGCGCCTGAACTCCGGCGGATCGTTGACTCTGACCCGTCCTTCACTGGGGCATTTCCTGCTCAACGCACAGGAGCGCCACTGGCGATCAGGTGAGATTTTCGCCGCCGCGGCGAACGGGCACCTCAAGGTCCGCATCGGCGGCACCTATCCCCTGGCCGAAGCCCGGCGGGCCCACGAGGACCTCGAAGGGCGGCGCACCACGGGCAAGGTACTTCTCGTTCCCTGAATCCGGGGCAATCCCTGAGTACAGGGCAATGCCGCCATGTGAACACCCGGTAAAGCGCGCTACCTTTTGTTCATCTTGGCGGGAGAGAATCCCCCAGTGAATGAGCAACTCCCGGAGAGCAACCCAACCGCAAGCCTTGGAGCGCGCGGGACAGCGGCCGCCGCCGTCCACGCTGCCCAGCTGCCGGGTTCGCGGTCAGCCCCTCCGGAGCGGACACTGGTGGACATACTGCAGGAGACTGCGGTCCGGTACCCGGACGCGTCGGCGCTGGATGACGGCCGGCAGTCCCTAAGTTACGCGCAGCTGATGGCGGCGGTCCGCGCCGAGGGCCGCCGTCTTCATGCGGCGGGCCTGGGCGCCGGTGACAGGATAGGCGTCAGGATCCCCTCCGGAACCAACGAGCTCTACATATCAATCCTCGCCGTCATGATGATCGGAGCGGCCTACGTTCCGGTCGACGCAGACGACCCGGACGAACGTGCCAAGCTCGTGTTCAGTGAGGCGGGCGTCGCCGGCATCCTGCGCGCCAAAGGCGACATTGTCACTGACAAGGAGCGCCCGCGCCCCTTTCCGGCGCCCCGGCCGGCGACCCCCGACGACGACGCCTGGGTGATCTTCACCTCAGGTTCCACGGGCACACCCAAGGGTGTGGCGGTCAACCACCGGTCAGCGGCCGCCTTCGTCGACGCCGAGGCGAGGATCTTCCTGCGCGAAGATCCCATCGGCCCCCTGGACCGCGTCCTTGCCGGCCTTTCCGTGGCCTTCGACGCCTCGTGTGAGGAAATGTGGCTGGCATGGCGCCACGGAGCGTGCCTGGTGCCGGCTCCGCGTGCTCTGGTCCGGACCGGGATGGATCTGGGGCCGTGGCTGATCAGCCACGGCATAACGGTGGTGTCCACGGTGCCCACTCTCGCGGCGCTCTGGCCCTCCGAGGCCCTTGAAAACGTCCGGCTGCTGATCTTCGGCGGGGAAGCGTGCCCGCCGGAACTGGCTGAACGGCTCGCGGTGGAGGGCCGCGAAGTCTGGAACACCTACGGGCCGACCGAAGCGACAGTGGTCGCCTGCGCCGCTCCCCTGGGAGGCACCGGCCCGGTCCGGATCGGTTTGCCGCTCGATGGCTGGGACCTCGCTGTGGTCGGTTCCGACGACGTTCCCGTCGCCGAGGGCGGAATCGGTGAACTGATCATCGGAGGCGTGGGCCTGGCCCGCTACCTCGACCCGCTCAAGGACGCGGAAAAGTACGCCCCCATGCCGGCGCTGGGGTGGGACCGGGCCTACCGCTCCGGCGACCTGGTCCGCTACGAACGCGAGGGACTGATCTTCATCGGACGCGCCGATGAACAGGTCAAGCTGGGCGGCCGCAGGATCGAACTCGGTGAAATCGACGCTGCACTCCAGTCGCTGCCAGGCGTGGCGGGCGCGGCTGCCGCGGTACGCACGACGGCGGCAGGCAACCAGGTCCTGGTCGGTTACCTCGCCCCCGCCGGCGGTTCCGACCCGGATCTGGCGGCCGCCCGGGAGCTGCTGCTCGCCACGCTCCCCGCTGCGCTGATTCCGCTGCTGACGGTTGTCAGCAGCCTGCCCACGAAAACCAGCGGCAAAGTGGACAGGCATTCGCTGCCCTGGCCGCTGCCCGGAGCCGGCGCCGCAGACGCGGACGCCGCCCCGCTCAACCTGCCCGACGACGCCCAGTGGATCGTGGAGCAGTGGGCGGCAGTTCTGGGAAGCAGCGTGGCAAACCTCGACGCGGACTTCTTCGCCCACGGCGGCGGCTCACTGGCCGCAGCCCAGCTCGTGTCGGCCCTCCGCGTCCGCTATCCCACGATCACGGTGGCGGACATCTACGCCACTCCCCGTGTTGGCGCCCTCATCGACACTGCCCGCCAGTCACTGCCGGACGGCGTTGCTGCCGGCCCGGCACCGGTGCGGCCCGTGCGGCCCACCGCCCGCAGGTCTCAGGTGTTCCAGACCCTGATGGGAGCCCCGCTGCACATTCTCGTGGGAATGCGCTGGCTGACCTACCTCATGGCAGCGAACAACCTGCTGGCCGCATTTGCAGGTTTTACGGCGGCTCCGGTGCTCTCCTGGTGGTGGATCGCAGCGTCCTGGCTGGTTTTCGTCAGCCCGCCGGGACGGATGGCCATCTCAGTCGCCGCGGCCCGCCTGCTGCTGCGCGACGTTGTCCCGGGCACGTACCCGAGGTCCGGGCGCGTGCATCTGCGGCTCTGGCTGGCCGAGCAGATCCAGGATCTCTCCAGCGCCATCAGCCTTGCCAGCGCACCGTGGGTTCCGTACTACGCCCGGGCGCTCGGGGCCAAGATCGGGAGCAACGTCCACCTGCATTCACTGCCGCCCGTGACCGGTTTCCTGTCGCTCGGCAACGGCAGCAATGTCGAGCCCGAAGTGGACCTTTGCGGCTGGTGGATTGACGGCGACCGGGTGCACATCGGCCAGATTCACGTCGGCGCGGGGGCATCGGTCGGTGCCCGGAGCACGCTCATGCCCGGGGCGAGCATCGGAGCCGGCGGGCAGGTGGAGCCAGGCTCCGCTGTGCTCGGCAAAGTGAAAGCCGGCCAGCTGGTGGCGGGATCTCCCGCTGAACGCCGGGGCAAGGCCAAGCAGGACTGGCCGGATTCCACGCCGTCTGGCTCCCTCATGGGCAGGCTGTGGTTTGCCGCCTTTGCCGGCGCCTCGGCGGTCCTGGCCATGATTCCCTACATCTCGGCGCTTGCGGCGGCGCTGGTTGTGTTTCTCTTCATCAGGGGAAACGAGTCACTGGCCGGCGCCTGGCCCCAGCTCCTGGCCTCGCTGCCGCTGGCAGCCCTGACGTGGTTCGTGGCCAACCTGCTGCTGGTCCTGGCGGTCACGAGGCTGCTGGGGACGGGCCTCGCGGAGGGCCACTACCGGGTACGCAGCCGCATCGGCTGGCAGGTGTGGGCCACCGAGCGGGTCCTGGACATGGCCCGGGACCTGCTCTTTCCCATCTACGCGAGCCTGTTCACGCCGGTCTGGCTGAGGCTACTGGGCGCCAAAGTGGGCAAGAACGTTGAGGCGTCTACGGTCCTGCTGCTCCCCAAAATGACGACCGTGGGCGAGGGGGCCTTCCTCGCAGACGACACCATGGTGGCATCCTACGAACTGGCTGGCGGCTGGATACACATCGCCCCCGCCAAGATCGGCAAGCGCTCGTTTCTGGGCAACTCGGGGATGACCGCCGCCGGGCGCAACGTACCCAAGAATTCGCTCGTGGCGGTACTTTCGGCGACGCCGAGCAAGGCCAAGTCGGGAACGTCGTGGCTCGGCAGCCCTCCCGTCAGGCTTAGGCGCACGGCCATTGCGTCGGACAACACGCGGACTTACCGGCCGCCTGCCAGGTTGAAGGCGGCAAGGATGCTGTGGGAGCTGTGCCGCTTCGTTCCAGTCATGCTGACGGTGGCCTTGGCGATAGGCGTGATGGCCGTCTTCGATTGGCTGGCAGCCCAGCTGGGCTATGCAGCCACGGCAGCGCTCGGGGGACTGGTGCTCATGGCCGTCGGGGGCATTGCGGCAGGAAGCGCCGTTGCGGCCAAATGGATCCTGGTGGGACGAATCAAGCCGGGGGAACATCCGCTGTGGAGCTCGTTCATCTGGCGCAACGAGGTGGTGGACACTTTCATCGAGATGGTCAGCGCCCCATGGTTCGCACGGGCAGCCACCGGCACGCCGGCCCTCGTCTGGTGGTTGCGTGCCCTTGGCGCAAAGATTGGCCGCGGAACGTGGTGTGAAAGTTACTGGCTTCCCGAGGCCGATCTCGTGACCCTGGGCCACAGCTCGACGGTCAATCGCGGCTGCGTCGTGCAGACGCACCTCTTCCACGACCGCATCATGAGCATCGACGCTGTTACGCTCGAAGACGGCGCCACCATGGGACCGCACGGTGTCATCCTGCCACAGGCACGGATCGGCGACGGCGGAACTGTGGGCCCGGCTTCACTGGTGATGCGCGGGGAGACCGTCCCGGCCGCAACGTACTGGATGGGCAACCCCGTGACTCCCTGGACGGGACCGGGGGTTCCCGCGCGGCGCCTGAAGTAGTTGCCCGCCAGAAATACCACCGCAAGACCGCCCGACTAGCTTGATTGAGGCATCCGCCTGATGAGTTCTCCAGAATCCCCCGGCCCGGCGGCCGTGCTGTCCGCGGCCGGGTCCGGCACCACCGATCCTTACGTCTCGGGGCACGGCACGGATGCCTACCGCGTCCTGCGCTACGAGCTGGAGCTTGATTACCGGCTTGCCAGCAACCGGCTTATCGGCCGCGCAGTGGTTCAGGCCGTCGCGGCCCGCCGCACCTCCGCTGTGGTGCTGGACATGACGGGCCTCCGCGCCCAGAAAATCGCCTTGAACGGATCCCGGGTCCGGAGGTTTACGCAACGCGCCGAGCAGCTGGTGGTTCACTGCGAACGTCCCCTGAATCCCGGCGAAGAATTCACGCTGGACGTCCGCTACGCCGGCAACCCGGAGCCGCGCAACGGCCTCTGGGGCGAAGTGGGGTGGGAGGAACTGACGGACGGGGTGCTGGTCGCCGGCCAGCCCAACGGGGCCCCGTCATGGTTTCCGTGCAATGACCACCCCCGGAACAAGGCAAGCTACCGTATTTCCGTCACCACCGATGCGGGCTACCGGGCTGTATGCAACGGCTTGCTGGTGGGCCACTTCACGAGGTCCAGCAGGCAGACCTGGGTTTATGAACAGACGGAGCCCATGGCGACGTACCTGGCGACGGTGCAGATCGGCAGGTATGAGCTGCTGGCCCTGCCGGCGGCTGCAGGCGTGGCGCAGTTCGTTGCCGTGCCGGCCCCGCTGGCCGGTTCCGCCCGCTCTGGACTGGCACGCCAGCCGGACATGATGCGCACCTTCATTGGCTGCTTTGGGCCATACCCCTTCCCCGAGTACACCGTGGTGGTCGCCGACGACGATCTCGAAATTCCGCTCGAAGCCCAGTCCCTGTCCATCCTCGGCCGCAACCACCTGGACCCCGGGTGGGAGTCCCAGCGGCTCATTGCGCACGAACTGGCCCACCAGTGGTTCGGGAATTCGCTGACGCTCAGCTCGTGGAGCGATATCTGGCTCCATGAGGGCTTTGCCTGCTATGCCGAATGGATCTGGTCCGAGGAGGCCGGCATCATGCCCGTCCAGGAGCGGGCCGCAGCGGCGTGGCGAAAGCTTGAGGCCGGCATCCAGGACATCCTCGTGGGAGATCCCGGCCCCGAACTCATGTTCGACGACCGGGTGTACAAACGCGGTGCGCTGGCCCTGCATGCCCTCCGCCGGCGATGCGGTGACCTGGCGTTCTTCGCCGTGCTGCAAGAATGGACCAGGGGCATGCGCCACGGTTCGGTCACCACGGCTGAGTTCATCCTGACAGCCGACCGGGTCACGGGGCTGGACTCGGAGTCTGTGCTGCATCCCTGGCTGTACGAGGAATCTCTTCCCCCGCTGCCCGGCGCATAAGGCCTGGGGCCCGAGCGGCGGACTGCCGGCTCCATTGCGGCGGCGCGTGCAAGCTCAGCAGGATCAAGCAGCGATTCGTCAGCCGGGCGTTCCGGGGAGGCGCGAAAGACCACGCCGGACGGCGTGGTCTTTCGCGTTGTTCCCTGGCCGATGCTCAGGCGACTCGTCCCCTGCCTAGCACCGGGCGGCTGGCTAGCGCTGGACGGCGCCGAAGCGCTCTGCGGCCAGTGCTACCGCGCCCTCGCGGGCCGCCGAGGCCTCGTCGGCGGTCAGCGTCCGGTCGTTGGCGCGGAACCGAAGCCCGAACGCCAGTGATTTCTTGCCGTCCTCGATGCCCTTGCCGGCGTAGACGTCGAACAGTGCGACATCTTCCAGGAGTTCACCGGCACCTTCGCGCAGGGCGGCCAGCACCTCGTCTGCCGGAATCTCCTGCGGCACCACGAGGGCCACGTCCTGGGTTGCGACCGGGAAGGTGGAGATGTGGCGCGCCACAATAACATCCGCGGCGGCACTGAAAAGGACGTCGGCGTTGATTTCGAGCGCGACGGAGCGGGCGGGCATGTCCGAGGCTGCCAGGAGCTTCGGGTGCAGCTCGCCGGCGTAGCCCACGATTTCGCCGCTGCGCAATGACAGCTGGGCTGCACGGCCAGGATGGAAGGCCTGGTGATGGCCCTGCCCCACCACGATGTCAACGCCCAGGACCTCGCCCGCAAGCCGCGCGATGTCCAGCGCGTCCGCCCAGTCCCAGACCCGCGGGGTGTGGCCGGCGGCAGCCGGTGAGTCGTGGCCGGTCAGGACCGCGGCGACGTGCAGCGGCTGGTCAGGAACGCCGTCGTACAGTGCGTCCAGCACCTCGTCGGATGGCTTGACGCCGAGCGGCGGAATGGAGGCCGTGCCCACAGTCCCTCCCGGCAGGAAGACAAGCCCAGCCTCGAACAGGGCCAGGTCGCGGAAGCCGCGCGAGTGGTTGCGCTTTGCCACCTCGATCAGGCCGGGCAGCACGGACGTCCGCAGGTATCCGTGCTCCTCGCTGATCGGGTTGGCCAGCTTGACGGCGCTACGGGGAGCCCCGGCCTCCGGCACGCCGAAGGTGTCGTTGGCAGCCTTCGAGACAAACGGGTAGGCCAGGACTTCCGTGAGCCCGGCGTCGGCGAGGGCCTGGATGAGGCGCCGCCGCTGCTGCTGGACGCGCGTCAGCCCCCGGCCCGGAGGAGCGACGGGAAGCGTCGCCGGGATCTTGTCGTAGCCAACCAGACGGGCGATCTCTTCGGACAGGTCTTCCTTGGTCTCAAGGTCGTTCCGCCAGCTCGGCGCCGAAACGGTCCAGCCGCCGTCGGCCTTTTCCACGACGGCGCCGAGATCCTCGAGGGAGGTGACGATTTGCTCTTCGGTGAAGTCGATGCCGATCCGCTTGGCGGCGAAAGCGGCGGGCAGGGCAATGGACACGGCGTCCGGAGCTGTACCGACGTCGGTCCCCGCCTCGTCGGCGGTGCCGCCGGCGAGTTCGACCAGGAGGTCGGCAGCGCGCTGGGCAGCAACGTTCGCCACCTGCCAGTCGACGCCGCGTTCGAAGCGCTTGGAGGCCTCCGACGGCAGCTTGTGGCGGCGGCGTGAGCGGGCGATCGAGACTTCTTCGAAGTGGGCCGCCTCAATCAGGACGGTGGACGTGGTGTCCGAGACCTCGGTGGAGGCGCCGCCCATGACGCCGGCGATGCCGATCGGTCCGGAATCGTCGGTGATCAGCAGATCCTCGACGTCGAGCTGGCGCTCCTTGCCGTCCAGCGTGGTGAGCTTCTCCCCCGCCACGGCCCGCCGGACCACGATGTCCCCGGACAGCCTGTCCTGGTCATAGAAGTGCAGGGGCTGTCCCAGCTCGAGCATCACATAGTTGGAGATGTCCACGGGCAGGGAGATCGAACGGATCCCGGCCAACCGAAGTCTGGAAGTCATCCACGGCGGCGTGGGACGGGTGGCATCCACGCCCCGGACGGTACGGGCCACGAAGCGGTCGCAGCCAGGCTTGCCGTAGATGGGGGCGTCGTCGTTGATCTTGACGCCGTAACCGCCGGCCAGCGACACCGGGGCCGCGACCTTCGAGGCGGGGTCGGTGAAGACCGTGCCCGTGGCATGGGCGTACTCACGGGCGACGCCGCGGATCGAGAAGGCGTAGCCGCGGTCCGGGGTGACGTTGATCTCGGCGGCTTCATCGTAGAGGCCCAGGAGGTCCATGGCGTCGGTGCCGATTACCGGGTCCAGCCCGATCCTCGAAAGCACCAGGATTCCGTCATGGTCTTCGCCGATGCCGAGTTCGCGCACAGAGGCGATCATCCCCGCGGACAGGTGCCCGTAGGTTTTACGCGCGGAGATGTGGAAATCGCCGGGCAGCACGGCACCGGGAAGGGTGACAACAACCTTGTCCCCCTCCACGAAGTTATGGGCGCCGCAGATGATGCCCTGGACGCCCGAAGGGTCAATGCCCTTGCCGGTGAGGGTCTGTTCCTGCCCCTCGGGGACAACGCGGACCTGGCACCAGTTGATGGTCTTGCCGTTGGTCTGCGGTTCCTTGACCAGGCTGAGCACCTGGCCCACCACGATGGGCCCGCGCAGGGCGTCGGTGGGACGGTGGACCGCTTCTTCTTCAAAGCCGACTTTGACGAGCTCGGCCATGACGTCTTCAGCCGTTGCTCCGGCCGGTACCTGCGCGAATTCACGCAGCCAGGAAAGTGGGATACGCACTGTTTAGATCTCCATCCCGAAGTGCTCGCTGAAACGTACATCGCCTTCGATCATGTCGCGCATGTCGCTGACCTCGTTGCGGAACATGAGCGTGCGCTCGATGCCCATGCCGAAGGCAAACCCTGAATAGACATCCGGATCGATGCCTGCGGCGCGCAGGACATTGGGGTTGACCATGCCGCAGCCGCCCCACTCGATCCACCGCGGCCCGCCCTTGGCACCGGGGTGGAAGATGTCCAGTTCCGCGGACGGCTCGGTGAAGGGGAAGTAGTTGGGGCGCAGCCGGATCTGCGCTTCGTCTCCGAACATCTGGCGGGCGAAGTGCTCCAGCGTGCCGCGCAGATCGGCCATGCTGAGGTTCTTGTCGATCGCGAGGCCCTCGAACTGGTGGAAAACGGGAGTGTGCGTGGCGTCGAGCTCATCGGTGCGGAACACCTTGCCTGGGCACAGCACGTAGATCGGCACCTCGCGTTCCAGCATGGAGCGGACCTGCACCGGGGAGGTGTGGGTGCGCATGAGGAGGTGCGCCTCCGGCGGTTCCACGAAGAAGGTGTCCTGCATCTCGCGGGCCGGGTGGTCCGGCTTGAAGTTCAGTGCGTCGAAGTTGAACCATTCAGACTCGACTTCCGGGCCCTCGGCGATTTCCCAGCCCATGCCGACGAAGATGTCTGCCACGCGGTCCTGCAGGGTGGAGAGCGGATGGCGCGCTCCAGCCCGGCGGCGGCGCGGCGCGGCTGTCACATCGACAGTTTCCTCGACCAGGATGCGGGCGTCGTTCTCGGCCTCAAGCTCGGCGGTGCGCTCCGCGAGTGCCTTGTTGACGCGTCCCCGGGAGGAACCCATGAGCTTCCCGGCGGCGGCCTTCTGGTCTTTTGGCAGGCCTCCGATTTCGCGGTTCGCGAGGCTCAGCGGTGATTTCTCCCCGGTGTGGGTCAAACGGACAGCCTTGAGTTCATCGAGCGTGGAGGCACCGGCGATGGCGGAGATTGCCTGCTCGACGGCGGCGGTGATGGCGGCTTCATCCAGAGGGTTCGGGACGGCAGCGCCCGGCAAAGTTTCAGTCATCTACTGTTCTTAGCTACGAGTCGGGTGATGCCAGCGGCCGGTGCTGCTGTGCCGGTTTCCCCGGCAGCGCGTCCGTCACTGGCACGTCATTGCATGACGCCATCCGGTGACGCCCTGCAAAGACAAGGGCAGGCTCGCCGGAGGTTGGCCGGCAGGCACTGTTCCCAGTCTAATTGACCGGGCCCGGCTGCCCGAACGGGACGGCCGATGTGCTGTTCGCGTGCCGCGGCTAGCATTGCCTCATGACCCCGGGACAGCGGTTGCGCCGGCTAGCGAACCTGCTCAATGGCTCCACTCTGATGGGACTGCTGCTCGCCAGGCTGGCCGGAACCACGGTCGTGAGCGGCCCGCGGGGCCTCGCAATCGCCACCAACTACACCTGGAAACTCCCCTTCGCCGGGGCGTTCACGGTAGGCAATGTGGTCATCTTCCGCGCCGGGCCCGAGGCGGCCCTGGGAAACCCCGTCCTCCTGGGTCACGAGGAACGGCACAGCACGCAGTACGCCTGCCTCGGGCTGCCCTTCCTGGTTCTCTACTTCGCCGCCGCCGGGTGGTCGCTGCTGCGCCACGGCGACGCGGCATCGGGAAATCCCTTTGAACGCCATGCCGGGCTCGAAGCCGGCGGCTACGCCGGCCGAACGGCATCACCGCCCAACCGCACGCTCGCCGGCAGGCGGCGGATCAGGCGAAACACCGACGGCGGGCCTTGACTTTGATTCGAACATACCTTCGAATTGAAGCATGAGATGGGACGCGCAGGCACTCAATCCCGCACCCCGGGCGCCCGGCACTGACAGCTCGCCGAACAGTGGCACGGGCAGCGGCACGGACAACCGCACAGCCGCCGCGGCCGCGGTGCCGCTGCTGCCGCTGGCGGGGCTTGTACGCTCTGTCTCCACCCCTGAATTTGCCGGGGTCACCTTCCATGAGGTCACCGCAAAATCGGTGCTCAACAAGGTGGCCGCCGGTTCCCGCATGCCGTTCGAATGGACAGTCAATCCCTACCGGGGCTGCAGCCACGCGTGTGTCTACTGCTTTGCCCGCAAGAGCCACACCTATCTGGATTTCGATGCGGGGCTGGATTTCGACAGCCAGGTGGTCGTCAAGATCAATGCCGCAGAGGTGCTGCGCAGGGAACTGGCCAAGCCGTCCTGGGGGCGGCAGCACGTCGCGCTCGGCACCAACACCGATCCCTACCAGCGCGCCGAGGGCCGGTACCGGCTGATGCCGGGAATCATCGGCGCGTTGGCCGACTCCGGGACGCCCCTGTCCATCCTGACCAAGGGAACGCTGCTGGCCCGCGACATCCCGCTGCTGAAACACGCGGCTGCCCAGGTGCCGGTGGGAATCGGCATTTCACTCGCCATGACAGATGAACGGCTGTCCGGGGCCATTGAGCCGGGGACGCCCGGACCGAGGGCCAGGCTCAAGCTCATATCGAGGCTGCGCGATGCCGGGCTGCCGTGCGGAGTGATGGCCATGCCGATCCTGCCCTGGCTGTCGGACAGCGACGAAGCCCTGGATTCCCTGTTCAGTTCGCTGGCCGCCGCCGGGGCAACCGGCGTGACGGCCGGAGCCCTGTATCTGAAGCCCGGTACGCGTGAATGGTTCATGCAGTGGATTGCGGCAAGGCACCCGGAACTCGCTGGACGGTACAGGCGGCTGTACGGCACGGGATCCTACGCTTCGAAGGAGTACCGCGCCTGGCTCGCAGGACGGGTCCGCTACTTCAAGGCCCGGTACGGGTTTTCCGGCTCACACGGCTTCAGCCACCGGGATGCCGACGACCCCCGCGGCGAAGAAGCCGCCTACCCGGAGGGCAGCTTGCCCCCGGCATGTGCCAAGACGCCCGGGACGGCCCAGGCGTCCCAGCCAACGCTCTTCTGATCACACCGCGTAGTTTTTCAGCGGGGCAGTGGCGCCGAGTTCCGTCAACAGTGCCTGGACAATCGGAAGGTCGGCAGGAATCCACGGAAGGCTGAGAGCTTCCTCACGTTCCCGAAGGCCGATCCAGGCGAGTTCGTCATGGTCCTCGAGGGGCCGGGGCTCGCCGTCAGTGAGTTCGGCAAACCATACCCGCATCGTCGCGCGTTCGTTGAGCGGCCAGCCTGCGTGGTGCGGGGATGTCAGCTCGGACCCCAGGCGGACGCCGATGCCCAACTCCTCGCGCAGTTCCCGGTGCAAGGCGGTTTCGGGCGTCTCGCCGGCTTCCACCTTGCCGCCCGGAAACTCCCACATGCCTGCGAACTGTGGAGGCGCCGTCCTCCTGGCCACCAGCAAACGGGTTGGCCGGGCAAGTGAATCGAGTACGGCACCGCCCACAACGCTTATCAGTTCGCTCACCTCCCCAGTGTATGGGGGAGAATGGTTGGGGGGCGCACCTCTGCCGCCAGCCCTCCCCCAACGACGTGCGGAATACCTTCTACAGACCCGTCGTTATAAAAATCAGATTTGTCCGAGCAATTTAGGTGTGCGGGCAGCTTCACGCACAATGCCGAGACTCCACCCCCAAGCTCCGAAAAGCAGGCACATGACCACCACCACTCACGCTCCCGGCAAAGCCACAACCCACAAGTCCCATCTCGGACTCGCCATTTTGGCGCTGGGGATGGGAGGCTTCGGAATCGGTGTCACCGAGTTCGCCATGATGGGCCTGCTCAAGGAAGTGGAGGTTGGGCTCAACATCGGGACGCCGGAGGCCGGGCACTTGATCTCTGCCTATGCACTGGGCGTGGTCGTCGGCGCACCGGTACTGGCCGCCGTCGGAGCGAAACTTCCGCGCAAGTACCTTGCCCTGGGCCTCATGCTGTTCTTCAGCATCGCCAACCTGACGTCGTTCATCGCCCCTGACTACGGGAGCATGCTGGTGTCCCGGTTCGCGGCCGGACTGCCGCACGGCGCCTTCTTTGGCGTGGCGGCCGTGATCGCCGCGTCACTGGTGGCGCCCACGAAGCGGGGCTGGGCCATTTCCATGGTCATGGCCGGGCTCACCGTGGCCAACGTGATCGGCGTGCCGTTCGCCACCTGGCTTGGCCAGACCTTCGGCTGGCGGTTGCTCTTCGTCCTGGTCGGCGCCTTGGGGCTGGTGACGCTGGCCCTGATCTGGAAGTTTGTGCCCTTCCAAAAGGCCCATGCCGACGCAAGTATCCGCCGGGAACTTGGGGCGTTGAAGCGGACGCAGGTGTGGCTTGCCATTCTGATCGGGATCGTCGGATTCGGCGGATTCTTCGCAACGTACACCTACATTGCCCACACCATGACCTCCGTTGCCGGCATCCCGTCCGCGTTCCTGCCGTTCGTGGTGGCCCTCTACGGCCTCGGAATGGTCGCGGGCAACATCGTGGGCGGCAGGATCGCCGACAAGTCCGTCATGGGAACCATTTACCGGGTGCTTCCGGGAATCGCCGTGGCGCTGGTGGTGTACGCGATCGCCGTGCACTCGCCCTGGTCCGCGTTCGTGATGGTCTTCGTAGTGGGGGCGGCAGGGGCCATGCTGGTGCCCGCGCTGCAAACCAGGCTGCTCGATGCCTCACCGGACGCGCCCTCCCTGGCGTCCTCCCTCAACCACGCCGCCCTCAACGTGGCCAACGCGCTGGGAGCTTTCCTCGGCGGACTCGTCATCGCCTGGGGCTGGGGTTATGTTGCACCGGCCCTTGTGGGCGCCGTGCTGGCGGTCCTCGGCCTTGGTGTGGCTGTGCTCAGCGGAATGCTGGAACGTAAAAGGCCGCTGGCCCCGTAACCTTTCGGGTCACAGGGCCAGCGTCCGTGTCTGTTATTTGAGCGCCGGTCCTTTGAGTGCCGGTCCTTTGAGGGCCGGGATTATCTGCCGGTCATGCCCGGCGGACCGCAGCGACGGCTAGGATCCGGTGCCCCCGACGACGGCCTGACCGGTAGGCAGGACCGAACGGTGCGCGTCCGGCTCCAGGTAGATCACCCGCGCCATAGGCACCGCCGTGCGGATGGGCTCTTCAGCGGCATCGATCAGCCGGGCGATTTCAAGGCCGGATGCTGCAGCGCCTACCGTGATCTTGGCAGCTACAAGCAGTTCCTCCGGCCCGAGGTGCAGCGTCTTGAGGTGGATGATTCCGGTGCCGTCGGACTCAATGGCTCCGCGGATCCTGGCAACGTCGTCCCGCGTGGCGGATTCACCCAGCAGCAACGACTTCGTTTCAAGGGCCAGGACCACCGCGATGGCCACCAGCAGCAGGCCGATCATGGCTGTTCCGAGCGCGTCCCAGAAGCCGTCATGCGTCAGCAGCGTCAGGCTGACACCAAAGAGCGCAGAGATCAGGCCAACCAGCGCGCCCAGATCCTCAAGGAGAATCACGGGCAGCTCTGGCTGTTTGGCATTGCGCACAAAGCTGACCCAGCTTTGCTTTCCCCGGACGTGGTTCGATTCGATGATGGCGGTCCGGAATGAGAACGCTTCCGCGATGATGGCCCCGACCAGCACAGCCAGGGGAACCCACCAGAAGTCCCCCTCGATCGCGTGCGGATGCTGGAACTTGTCCCACGCCTCGTACAGGGCGAACAGGCCGCCGACACTGAACAGCACGATGGAGACGAGGAACGCGTAGATGTAGCGTTCCCGGCCGTAGCCGAAGGGATGCTCCTCGATGGCGGCCCTTTTGCCCGTTTCCCGCCGACGAGCCGCAGGATCCTCTTCAAGTGGGGATTGCAACGAATTGGACCCGGCCCCGCAGCAGGCCACTGGTCATTACCGTACCCGCCCGGCCTTGGGCGGAGCAGCACTCGTGGCGTCACGGCGCCACAAAAAACCTTGAAACTAAGCGTGCTGACAAATAAACATGCGTTGTGTTAGCTTGAAGCCATGTCGGGACTGACTTGTATCAATCCCGACAAATATGAAGGAGGAGACAATGGGTTTTCTTGCTTGGATTATTCTCGGCCTGATCGTAGGCGCAATTGTTAAAGCCGTTATGCCCGGCAGGGTCGGCGGTGGCTGGGTCACCAGCCTGGTTCTGGGCGTTGTAGGCGCCATCGTTGGTGGCTGGATTGGCAGCCTTCTGTTCGGCAGGGGTGACCTGGCGTTCTTCGACCTCGGCACCTGGATCCTCGCCATTATCGGCGGCCTGGTAGTCGCCGGTGTCTACGGGGCAATTACCGGACGTAACCGGACCACCTAAAGACCACCAAGGCCCGCCCGACTGGCGGACCTGCCCAAAGAAAAATGCGGGAGCCCACCATGTGGGCCCCCGTTTTTTGTGGGCCCCGTTTTTAGGCCTGTTGGGATCTCGCGCTGGCGTACAGGCAGACCGTGGCCGCCGTCCCCAGGTTCAGGCTTTCGGCGGCACCGTAGACGGGAACGGCCACCCGGTGGTCAGCCAGGGCGAGCTCCGCTTCGGACAGTCCCTGCGCCTCATTTCCGAACAGCCAGGCAGTGGGGCCTTCCAGTGCATAATCTGAACTGGCCGAGGAGCTGCCGAGCCGCCGCGCCGCGCTCTCGTCCTGGAGGCGGTCCAGGTTCAGCTTCCCGTAGCCGTCGGCGGCCAGCACGCCGATTCCGCGAGACCGGCACTGCGCCACGAGCTCTTCGACGTCAGCGCCGAGGACCACCGGCAGATGAAACAGCGAGCCTGCGGTGGAACGCACGGCCTTCGGGTTGTAGATATCCACGCTGGAGCCGGTCAGCACCACAGCATCCGCGCCGGCGGCGTCGGCTGCCCGCAGGACGGTCCCGGCGTTGCCCGGGTCCCGGACCTGGCACAGCACGGCGATCAGCCGCGGCCCGGCATCGAGAACATCCTGCAGTGGAACATCGACGAAATCACACACAGCGATGATGCCTTGTGGAGTCACGGTGTCTGCCATGGCGGCAAGTACATCATCCGTTGCCAGCCTCGCGCTGGTGCCGGTGGCCAACTCATCGAACTCCGGAAACCGGTCCAGGCACGCCTCGCTGGCATACACCTCACGGACAACACCGGGCTCCCCCGCGTCGATTTTCTTGCGGTGCAGCGTCAGGGCTTCACGGACAGCCTGGGGTCCCTCCGCCAAGAACTGCCGGCGCCTTAAACGGGCCGGGCGCCCGGCAAGCTTTGCCACGTCCCGGACCCGATCAGCTCGGGGGTTGGACAGTGGAAAGTCTTGCGGGCGCCCGGTTTCGTTCATATAAGAACCTTAGTTGCTGCAGCAGCAGGTTCTCGAACTACCCAGAACGGGGAGCTGCTACTCGGCAGCCTCGTCAGCGGCCGGCTTCTTGGCAGCAGCCTTCTTGGCGGCCGGCTTCTTGGCCTTCGGAGCCGCTGCAGCGTCAGCCGCAACAGCCGGAGCGGAGGTGTCGGCCGGCAGGGAGTCCTTGGCGACCTTGACCAGCGCAGCAAAGGCGTTGGCGTCAGACACAGCCAGCTCGGCCAGCATGCGGCGGTCAACCTCGACCTCAGCGGCCTTGAGGCCCTGGATCAGGCGGTTGTAGGTGAGGCCGTTGGCGCGGGATGCAGCGTTGATGCGCTGGATCCACAGGCGGCGGAAGTCGCCCTTCTTCTTCTTGCGGTCGCCGTAGCTGTACACAAACGAGTGCAGCAGCTGCTCTTTGGCCTTGCGGTACAGGCGTGAGCGCTGTCCGCGGTAACCTTTGGCGCGTTCGAGGATAACCCGGCGCTTCTTGTGGGCGTTTACCGCCCGCTTCACACGTGCCACGTGCGTACTCCTTCAGAATTCTTATCCCAAGCATCTACTGCCGGTAACCCGGCTGGCCTGAGAAGGCTTATTGGTAGTTTGACTGGTGCCAGGCGGCACTCAGTCAGAGTGCTTGGAAATTAGATGCCGAGCATCTTCCGGATGACCTTGGCGTCGCCCTTGAAGACGATCTTGTCGCCGGCAAGGCGACGGGTCAGCCTGGAGGATTTGTGCTCGAGGTAGTGGCGGCGGTTGGCCTGCTGGCGGCGCAGCTTGCCGCTGCCGGTCAGCTTGAAGCGCTTCTTAGCACCACTGTGGGTCTTCATCTTCGGCATGGGAACCGATCTCCTAACGTATCCGCAGACTATGTCTGCAGTCTTTCGTGCAGCCGCCCCTGCGGGCGGCATGCTGGTTGTTGACTGCCTGAAGGCGGTGCCTTCCGCAGCTTTGAACTAGGTGGTCTTCTTGCCTGCCGGCTTGGGCGTGGCCCGGGGCGCCGTGGGGCGTGCCGTGGGCTTCGGCGCAGCGGGCCTGGCCACCGGCTTCGGTGGAGCAGGCACTGCCGCAGGCTTTGGTGCTGCCGCAGCAGGAGCCTCAGCTTCGGCGGGCTTCGGCGCGGCGGGAGCCGCGGCCGCAGGAGCCGGGGCCTTCGCCGCAGGAGCCTTCGGCGCTTCCGGAGCCGCTGCAGCCTTGGGCGCTTCGCGCTTCGGCTCGGCGGCCTTGGGAGCCTCCTGCTTGGGCGTTTCCGGAGCCGCTGCAGCCTTGGGCGCTTCGCGCTTCGGCTCGGCGGCTTCCGGAGCAGCTGCTGCTGCCGGTTCCTCCGGCGCGGCTGCTTCGGTGTTGACCTGGTAGCCCTCGGGCAGCAGGTCCGCGAGTGACTGGGTCAGGGGTGCCTGGTCGGCGCCCGAGGTGTCGACGCGGCCGGCGGCCTTGGCTTCGTTCTGGGCCTTGGCCTCAGCACGCTGCGTGGCGCGGCGGGCCTCTGCCTTGGCCTCGGCCTTGTTCTTAAGCGGACCAATCACCATGACCATGTTTCGGCCGTCGATGCGCGGGCTCGACTCCACAACACCGACTTCAGCGACGTCTTCAGCGAAGCGCTGGAGCAGGCGCAGGCCCATTTCGGGGCGCTGCTGTTCGCGGCCACGGAACTGGATCATGGCCTTGACCTTGTCGCCGGCTCCGAGGAACCGCAGGGCGTGCCCGCGCTTCGTCTCGTAGTCGTGCGTGTCGATCTTCAGGCGGAACCGGATTTCCTTCAGAACTGTGTTGGTCTGGTTCTTCCGGGCCTCACGGGCCTTGACTGCGGCCTCGTACTTGTATTTGCCGAAGTCCATCAGCTTGCACACCGGAGGCTTGGCCTGAGGTGCAACTTCAACGAGATCAAGATCGGACTCGGCAGCCAGGCGCAGGGCATCCTCGATACGGACGATTCCTACCTGTTCGCCGGCAGGGCCGACCAGCCGCACCTCAGGGACGCGGATACGCTCATTGATTCTTGGCTCGCTAATGTTAAAGCTCCTGTGTTTGTGATGAATATTCCACCGGCAAAAAGAGAAGGCCCCCAATTGCCGGAGCAATCGAAGGCCTCGAGGATCGGATGCGCTGGCCCTGAGGGCTGCACGCGCTGCCGCAGGACTGTGCCTGCCGGTAACGCCCGACCTTTACCCGGCAACCTTGCTTCCCTCTGGAACTGCGAGGAAAATCGGCTGGCGCGGGTGGGAGAGAACTCCGCTTGCAAACTGAAGTCGATTCTACAGAAAGATACCCGTCTCCGCACAAGGCGGCGATGGGTCTCTTACACGGCAAAATAACGACATCCAGTCGGTCTGTGTCAAGCTTACCAGTATGAGCACTCCAGACAGTAATTCACACGTTTACCAGGCCCCCGGCGAGCAGGCTGACGTCTCGCAGCAGGTCCGGGACATCTCCGAAGTTCCCGCCATCGAGGTCATCACCACAGCCGCTGTCCACCTCATGAGCGCTGCAGCCGTGAAGCTGGGCCTGGCCGCCGAAGAGAACGCCGAGGAGCTCAAGGACCTGGACGAGGCCCGCAAACTCATCACCGCCCTCGCCGGACTCGTGACGGCCGCTGCTCCGGAGATCGGCTCCCAGCATGCCGGGCCGTTGCGCGACGGTCTGCGTTCCCTGCAGCTCGCCTTCCGGGAAGAGTCGATTATCCCCGATCCCCCGGGCAAGGGTCCGGGTGAAAAATACACCGGCGCGGTGAACTGACGCCGGAGAGCAACGACGACGACGGCGGGCTGTCCTTGAGGGGACGGCGCGCCGTCGTTTCTGCTTAAGTTCCTGTCCGCTTAAGTTCCCGCCTGAATTTCTGCTGAGGCTTCTGCTTTAGTGGGGATGCCTTGGAAACAATTGACTATTGTCACGGCACGGCAGACTGAGTAAGCTCGGCGGCCAGCCGGCTTTCCGGTTTGAACCTGGCCGCGTCTGAGCGGCGCTGCCGTCAGGGGCACGCCCCGTACCCCCAGGCGTCCGGCTTGCATGCCGCCACAGCCTGGTCGGCCAAAGATGCCGCCCTTCCAAAAAGGCAGAACCCCATGTTAGGCACCAAAACCCGTATCGCCGTCGTCCTGGCCGCCAGCCTCGCACTGACGGCAACCGCCACGCCAGCTTATGCCGCCCCCGCAACGCTCGTGAGCGTGGGGCCCGGAACACTCGTCGCCGACGGCGCAGCGGTTGACGTCCCGGTCACGTTCGTCTGTGACAGCGACCCCACTCGCATCATTGCGGTACCCGTGGTGGAAATGAACCAGAGAGTGACCGACGGCCGGATTGCCAACGGCTTCGGGAACGCACAGCTGGGCTGCACCAGAGAAAGCCAAACCGTCACCATACGGGTCATTCCCCGCGTGATGGCATTCGACCCCGGAGCTGCCGTTGCGTTCGTCGTCTTGCAAACCTGCAGTGCGGAATTTCAGTGCGCGGCTGTGACCGCCAGCGAAGTCATACAGCTCACACAGTCAGGACAGGCCCAGATTCCTCCGATCCTTCCCGAATAACTCGCGTCCTTCCCGAATAACGGGGTTCACAAAGGAGTCCCGACTCCGGTGCCCTCAGCTGACTCCAGGCAGGGCGGCCGGCGCAGTACGTCTACGCGCCGGCCGCCTGGCGCCGGCGCTGCTGCAGCGCTATGCCGACGGCGCAAAGCAGGACGCCGGCTGCGCCCACCGACACGAAACCGGCCCATGGTCCTACACCGTCGATGAACAGGCCCGCGAGCGGCGCACCAAGGGCCACGCCGGCGGTGAGCGCCGACCCGTACCACCCCATCGCTTCACCCCGCCGTGCCTCGTCCACGAGCTCGGCCACCTTCTCCGACGCAGCCGAAAGGACCGGTGCACACAACAGGCCCGGGGCCAGCGAGAGCAGGCTCAGGGTCAAAGTGTCGGTGGCGAACCCCATCGGGATGGTCAGTGCGGCCATGCCCATCAGGAGCAGGATCGGCGAAAGGGGACGGTGCAAGGCGCCGTAGATGATGCCGCCAACGACTGAAGCGGCGCACCAAAAGAGGAAGACCATCCCGATCTCCCCCTGGTGGCCGCCGGTTTCCAGGGCAGCGACGATTCCCACATCAGTCCCGCTCAGCACCATTCCTGCCCCGGCGGCGACCGCGAACACAGCTGCGACGGCTGCGGTGAACCACCCGAAGTTGGAAGCGACTTTGCCCCGCAGCCCACCGCTCGGCAGCCCAGTGCTCGACAGCGGGGCGTTCCGCAGCCCTGTTCCCGGCTGTCCGGCCCGGCGCGGCGTGCCGTCTAATGGGCGTCCCAGCCCGGCGGCAGCCTCCTGGCCATCGCCGGGTGCGGCAGCGGTCACCGCCACCTCCGCTGCCTCCTCCTGGTCTGCTTCGGAAGCTTCATTGCCAACAGCGGTGCTGGCCATGCTGTGGGCGGTGCTGCGAGTGGGCGGATTGAACCACATGAGGAACAGCCCCGCGATGGAGGTGGCAACGCCGACGACCGTCAGGCCTAGGACCGAGTGGCCGCTGGTGGCCACCACCGCTCCGGCCGCCGGCCCGATCATGAAGACCATCTCCGTACTGATGGCATCAAGGGCGAAGGCCGTCCGCCGCTGATCACCGGTGGCAAGCACGCCCAGCGACTGGCGCACAACGCTGAAGATGGGAAGCGTCAGCAGGCCGCCCACGAATACCAGCGGCAGCAGCCACTCGTAGGAAACGTGGGGGACGATGGACCAGATGACGGTCTCGGACACGACCGACGGGATCAGTGCCCTCCGCAGCCCCACAGTGTCCACACGGCGCCCGCGCCACGGGGCGCCCACGGCAATGCCGATAGTCATGACGGCGGCTGCTGTGCCGGCCGCCGCATACCCCTGGCCCAGGGTCAGCACGATGTGCAGTGTGAGCAGCACACCTGCGGCCGAATGGGGTATGCGGGCAATCATGCCCACCGCCAGGAGACGGCGTATGGGTCTGACGGCCAGCAACTCCCGGTACAGGGTGAAATTCACGGTGGATCCTTCGGTCTGCCGCCGGGCAGCATGAGGACGGACCGACCCCTTGGACCGGCGGTTACTGCGTGGCGCGCCTTAGTTTGATTTCGATCGAGTCAACGCGCTCACCGAACAATTCATTCCGGCTCCACTCCTGCTGCAGGCCGGCAACCACTGACTGGACGCCGGCAGCATCCAGCCCCTCCTCCAGGTAGAGGACTACGCGCAGCTCCGGTCCCGGACCTCCGCCGGCGATCCGGCGGCCCGACGCGGTCGAGGCTGCCACGCCTGCACCCGGCAGGACTTCCAAGCGCCGGACCGCGGGCGAACCCGCTGCCGCAGTGCCGAGAGTGTCAGCCAGTTCGGTGTCGCGGTAGGAGGGAACCCAGGGCTGCTGCTGTGCCAGTGACCAGACCGCCGGCCGCCGCACGACGAACGTCACTTCGGAACCGGGGTCAACAACGAGCAATTCCGCACCTTCTGCCACGGCGGAGAGCGCCGCCCGTGCTGCGTAGACCGCAACGGGTCGGGCCTCGGGGTGCCAGGCCGTCAAAGCCGCGGACGAGGTGAAGACAGGCATGGCCAGCCTGCCGTCCGGGGCTTTCAGGGTCACGAGCGCCATGTCCGCCTGCTTGTCGGCGTGCAGCCCGCCGGCGCCTTCGGCTTCCTCCGCCAGCTGTGCAACAACAGGAACGAAAACGCGGGCAGTCGCCAGCGCCGCGACAACGGCGGCTTCATCGCCATCGGCGCCGAGGAGCGCGTCGATAGCGGCGAGATAACCGCTGTCCGCCGTGCCGTCGTCGTCCTCGAAATTGTGGATCTTTCCGTCTTCGCCGGCGAGGCTCCGCCCGGCCCAGGGCTGGCCCGCAGAATCCGTGGCGCCGCCCGCGCCCGCAAGGGCCGCCTCGATGTGGGCAGGAAGCCTGCGGGCAGGCGGCTGGTGCGCTGCCCGGTCCTGTTCCCCGGGCGTCATCCCCTGTCCTGCCACGGCCGCAGCCTAGCGGCGACCGGCGACGTCGAGGGCCTCCGGCAGCGTGAAGGCGCCCGCGTAGAGAGCCTTGCCGACAATCGCGCCCTCGACGCCGAGCGGCACGAGGGAGCGCAGGACCTTAAGGTCATCGAGGCTGGAAATACCGCCCGAAGCCACCACGGGCTTGCCGGTTTTTTCAACCATCTGCCGCAGCAGTTCAACGTTGGGCCCCTGCAGGGTGCCGTCCTTCGTCACGTCGGTGACGACGTAGCGGGCGCAGCCAGCTTCCTCGAGTCGGCCCAGCACGTCCCAGAGGTCCCCGCCTTCCTTGGTCCAGCCACGGCCAGCGAGCGTCGTTCCCCGGACATCCAGCCCGACGGCGATCTTGTCACCGAACCGGTCGATGACCCGGGCCGTCCACTCGGGATTCTCCAGGGCAGCGGTTCCGAGGTTGACCCGGGCCACACCCAGGTCAAGGGCCTTCTCGAGGGACTCGTCGTCGCGCAGGCCGCCGGAGAGCTCAACCTTGATGTCGAGCCGGCCCACGACTTCCCGGAGGAGCTCGGCATTGGAGCCACGGCCGAACGCTGCATCCAGATCGACGAGATGAACCCACTCGGCGCCCTGCTCCTGCCAGTTCAGGGCCGCCTCCAGCGGGGTGCCGTAGCTCGTTTCACTGCCGGCCTCGCCCTGGACCAGGCGTACCGCCTGGCCGTTCACGACGTCGACCGCGGGAAGCAGTTCCAGTGCCGGCAGATCGGTTTGGCTGGTCATCTCGGGTCCTCAGTTCTCATGTAGCGGTTTCCGGAGCGGCGCTGTCTTGTGCGTCCGGGTCTCGGGGATTGGCGTTCAGTGTGGGCAGGGTGGCCGAGAGGCGTTTTCCGGCCAGCAGGTCAGGCGGCAGGAAGGGTCAGCAGGTAAGCGGCCAGCAGCGACATGGCTGCCAGCACCGAGAACGCGATCTGCGTCCAGAGTGGTTTCTTCTGCTGCCTGAAGGACAACGCGCCGCCCGCCAGCAGGCCTGCAAGCCCCATCAGGACGATGGACCACATCTAGGCGTCCGCAGCGGGCGTTGCAGCCGCCGGCGTCGTCTCGGCGGCAGGCACTGCTTCCGCTCCGGTCCGGCCGTGCGGGTGGCGGAGGCCGTTCACCCAGTTCCGGAGGAGCCGCGCGCCGGCATCGCCCGACTTTTCCGGGTGAAACTGCGTGGCGCAGAGCGGCCCGTTTTCCACAGCGGCAATGAAGGGCCCGCCGTGTTCCGACCAGGTCACGAGAGGTGCCGCCATGCGCGGCTGCACGACTTCGAAGTCCCAGGTCTGCACGCCGTAGGAGTGCACGAAATAGAAACGATCGTTTTCCACACCCTGGAAGAGCTTGGAACCGTTCGGAACCTTGACCGTGTTCCATCCCATGTGCGGAACGACGTCGGCAGGGAGGAGTTCGACCTTGCCTGGCCACTCCCCCATGCCCTCGGCTTCGGTCCCGTGTTCCACGCCGGCTTCGAAGAGCACCTGAAGGCCCACGCAGATGCCGAGGACGGGTCTGCCGCCCGCGACACGGCGGCCTATCATGCGGATGGCGTCGACGGCTTTCAGTTCGCGCATGACGGTTTCAAAGGCGCCGACTCCGGGAACCACCAGGCCGTCGGCATTGAGGACGTCCTCCGGCTTCGAGCTCAGGATCACCTCAGCGCCGGCCCGCTCGAGGGCACGCACAGCAGACCGGACGTTGCCTGAACCGTAGTCCAGGACAGTAACGGTGGGCTTTCCCTCGGGCGACGCCGGCTTGACGGTGGCCGAGGGGTCGATGATGGCGCCGTCCTTCAGGATCTTGCCGGTCACAATGCCCCCTTGGTGGACGGAATACCCTCAACGCGCGGGTCGGGCTCGACGGCGGCGCGCAGTGCCCTTGCAAAGGCCTTGAACTGGGCTTCGACGATGTGGTGCGGGTCGCGGCCGGCGATGACGTTCATGTGGAGGCAGATGCCGGCGTGCAGCGTGATGGCCTCGAAGACGTGCCGCGTGAGCGAACCGGTGAAGTGGCCGCCGATGAGGTGGTATTCCTGGCCCGCCGGTTCCCCGCCGTGGACCAGATAGGGCCTGCCGGACACGTCGACAACGGCGTGGGCAAGTGCCTCGTCCAGCGGCACGGTGGCTTCGCCGAAGCGGCGGATGCCGGCTTTGTTGCCAAGGGCGGTCCGCAGTACTTCGCCGAACGTGATGGCCACATCCTCCACGGTGTGGTGCACATCGATGTGGATGTCGCCGGTGGCCTTGACCGTCATGTCGATGAGTGAGTGCTTGCACAGTGCGGTCAGCATGTGGTCGTAGAACGGGACGGAGGTGCTGATGTCTGAAACGCCGGTGCCGTCGAGGTTGATCTCCACCAGAACGGAAGATTCGCTGGTGGCACGCTCGAGGCGTGCTGTGCGGGCCTCGGCAGCCTTGATTCCGGTGTCGCTCATAGTGATAGGTGTCCTTTTGACGCAGGAAGGGTGCAGACGTTGCGGGGGTCTACCTCAAGTTTAGGCCGGAAGAGCAGCCTGCCTCGCCAGGATGCGTTCCAGCGCTTCCAGGAAGGCTGTGGTTTCCGTCTCAGTGCCGGCCGTGACGCGCAGGTGGCCGGGGATGCCGACATCCCTGATCAGGACACCGGAATCCAGCAGGGCCTGCCAGACCTCGTGCGGGTTCTCGAGGCCGCCGAAGAAGACGTAGTTCGAGTCCGAGGCGGCCGGTCGAAGCCCCATCCTGGTGAGTTCGGTGACGATCCTGTCGCGCTGCTGCTTGATGTCCTCAACGTCGGCCATGAGCGCCTCGCGGTGCCGCAGCGCCGCCAGTGCGGTGGCCTGGGTGACGGCGGACAGGTGGTACGGGAGACGGACGAGGCGCAGGGCGTCTGCCACCTCGGGGGCGGCGGCCATGTATCCAAGACGGGCGCCCGCCAGGGCGAACGCCTTGCTCATGGTCCGGGACACAATGAGCCGCTCCCGCCCCGGCAGCAGGGTAAGCGCGCTGGGAGTGCCGTCGTGGGCGAACTCGTGGTACGCCTCGTCGACGATGACGATGGTCCGGCTGGATTCGCCGGCCTCATAGACGGCTTCCACGACGTCCAGCCCCAGACCGGTGCCGGTGGGGTTGTTTGGTGAGCACAGGAACACGACGTTCGGCCGCAGCTCCCGGACCTGGCGGGCCGCGGACTCGGCGCTCAGGCCATAGTCCTCCGCACGCTGTCCGACGATGTATTCGGTATCTGTTCCGCTGGCCAGCAAGGGGTACATGGAGTACGTGGGCGGGAAGCCCAGCGCCGTTCGGCCCGGCCCGCCGAACGCCTGGAGTATCTGCTGGAGGACTTCGTTGGAGCCGTTGGCCGCCCAGATGTTGTCGGCGGAGAGGCCGTGGCCCAGGTATTCCGCCAGGGCCTCCCGGAGTTCGGTGAATTCCCGGTCGGGGTAGCGGTTGAGTCCCGCCGCCGCCTCAGTGACGGCCTCGGATATCGCGGCCCTGACATCGGCCGGCACCCCGTGGGTGTTCTCATTGACGTTAAGGAGGATCGGCACCTCGAGCTGCGGCGCCCCGTAAGGCGTCAGCCCCCGCAAATTGGTGCGCAGGGGAAGTCGGTTCAGTCGCTCAAGCTGGTCAGTCACTTGGACAGTTTAAGTGCCCCGGGCGGCGAGCGGGAAACTGTGACGGGTAAGGCCGACCGGCCGTGACGGATCGGTACCTATTTGGACGGGACGAACAGCTGCTGTCCCGGCATGACCTTGCCGTTGTCCAGGTTGTTTAGCTGGACAATATCCGCGATGACGTCCCGCGGGTCCCTGTCCGGGTCCACGCTGCCGGCAATGGCCCACAGCGATTCCCCTGGCTGCACCGTCACGGAGACGGTCTCCGTCACCGACAGACCGCCGGCGGTGTCGGCAGCCTTGGCCGGTGAGTTGAACAGGCCGGCGAGTGACAGGAGCAGTGCCGCCAGCAGTACCAGCGGCAGTCCGATCAGGACGATCCGCCCGCGGCGGGTGAGCCGCAGGCGCGGCGGCTTGCCTGACGGCCCGCCTGGCCGCCCGCCGGCATGCGGGCCCTGCAGGCCTTGGGTGGCCTGCCGGCTCTGGGGGCTGCGCCGCTTCTCGGGACGGTAATGGTGACCTGCTGTTGTAGCTGACATGAACTGAGCCCTCCTGGACCATTCTGTGCTGCCCGTGTGCCCGGTCCGCCGGACATACGCCGGAATCTTCGAATAACCGGACTGCTTCGCAGCTGAACTAGAACACATGTTCGAACTTTGCTTCTCCATTTTTAGCACCTATCAACGAACAAAGTCGAGACTCGCTAGAACAAATGTTTGAAAAAGCTTTATGGCTGGCCTACGTTGGAAATCAAAGAACAACCACTTCTGCAGTTGATCAGCAGGGTCTGACATTTCAGGCCGGAAGTTCCCGGCAACTGCAGCCACGCAAGCCGGGAGGAACGAAAGGCGTTGGCGAACATGGCAGCACAAGCCTCCGACGGCAAAGCCACCCAGCGCAGCCAGCGGTCCCGGACAGCACCCAAGGGACTCACTGTCCGCCAGAAGAAGATCCTGGAAACCATCCAGCGCTCGGTCAATGACAACGGATACCCTCCCTCCATGCGGGAGATCGGGGACACGGTTGGCCTGGCCAGCCTGTCCAGCGTCACCCACCAGCTCTCACAGCTCGAGAAGCTCGGATATCTGCGGCGCGATCCCAAACGTCCCCGGGCCATGGAAGTCCTCATGCCCCTGACGCTCGACGCCGGAGTCCCCAAATCTGCAGGCGCCGAGAAGGAAGCCAGACTGCACAGCGTGGGCGGTGCCTCCGTTACGGAGTTGCCCAGCGCCACAGACACGGCCCTCGTTCCGCTGGTCGGCAGGATCGCAGCCGGCGGCCCCATCCTCGCCGACCAGATGGTGGAGGACCTCATGCCGCTGCCCCGCCAGCTCGTTGGCCACGGGGAACTGTTCATGCTGAGAGTCGCCGGGGACTCCATGGTGGACGCCGCGATCTGCGACGGTGACTGGGTGGTGGTGCGGCGCCAAAGCGACGCCGCCAACGGCGACATCGTGGCCGCGCTGCTGGACGACGAAGCAACCGTCAAGACCTTCCGGCAGCGGGACGGCCACACCTGGCTGCTTCCCCAGAACACCCAGTACGAGCCCATCCTGGGCGACCACGCCGTGGTCATGGGCAAGGTCGTGTCCGTCCTGCGTTCGCTGTAGGTCACCACACGCTGTAGGTCACAGCCCGCTTTCGGTTCCGGCCCGCCCCAGGTTCCGGGCCGCCGTCAACGAGTCCCCCGGACTACCGCGCTCCGGCGAGCCTTTCCAGCGCCGCCACGGCGATCTTGCGGTCCGTCGTGGGCCAGAACGGCGGGAGCGCCGCGCGGAGAAACCCGCCGTAGCGTTCTGTCGAAAGGCGCGAATCCAGGACTGCCACCACGCCCTTGTCGTCCGTGGACCGGATGAGTCGTCCGGCGCCCTGCGCGAGACGGATCGCGGCATGGGTGGCCGACACCGACATGAAGCCGTTGCCGCCTGCCTGGGCCACGGCCCGGGAGCGTGCCGTCATCAGGGGGTCGTCGGGCCGCGGGAACGGAATCCTGTCGATGACCACCAGCCGGCACGAACCGCCGGGAACATCAACACCCTGCCACAGGGACATGGTGCCGAACAGGCAGGTGTCGGGTTCGTCGGCGAACTGCTTTACCAGTGCGGTCATGGTTGAGTCGCCTTGGCAGAGCACGCTGACGTCCAGGCGGGGGCGCAGCGCCTCGGCAGCATCCTCGGCGGCCCGGCGGGACGAGAAGAGGCACAGCGCTCCCCCGCCGGAGGCGCGGATCAGCGTTTCCAGTTCGTCGAGAGCTTCCGGCGAGGTCCCCCTGCCCGGCTTGGGCAGGTGCCCGGCCACGTACAGGATGCCCTGCTTCGGGTAGTCGAAGGGGGACCCGACGTCCACGCCAGTCCAGCTTGGGGCGCCTTCGCCCAGGAGACCGAGTCCGCCTGCGGCGGGTTCGAACGCGGAGCCGATTGCCAGCGTGGCGGAGGTCAGGACCACGGTGTGGCCTTCGAACAGGCCCTCCCGGAGGCGCCCGGCAACACTCAGGGGTGCGATGTTGATCAGGGCGGGCTGCGTGTCGTCGGGTGCCGAATAGCCCTGTTGCGGGTCAAAGGTGCTGTTCCGAGAAAACCACACCACCTCGCGGTTCTCGCGCGCGGCGAGCAGCCGTTCACACAGCTCCAGGATGACGAGGAGGCGGGACCGCGCGAGTTGCCGCCCGCCGTCGACCGCGTTGTTGCTGTCCCCTTTGGAATCGGACAGCGCCGCCCGGCACGCCTCGCGAAGCTGGTCCACGCAGTCGAGTTGCTCCGTGTTGAGTCCGTTCGGAAGCAGCCCGCTGGGAACGCCGGTGAGGGCAAGTTCAAGGTTGGCCGCGGCGTTGTTGAGGGCATCCACGGTAATGCCTGTGTGCTTGCGGGCGCCCGAGGCTGCGGCATGCACCATGGCGACAGACAACTGCCCGGAAACAGCGCCGGTGACACGGTCCTGGAGCTCGTGGGCCTCGTCCACCACCACAACGTCGTACTCCGGCAGGACGGCCAGGCCCTCGAAGGCGCTGACGGCGAGCATGGCATGGTTGGTCACCACGACATCGGCCTCGGCGGCTTCGTGCCGGGCCAGTTCACTGAAGCATTCCTCGGCGAGGGGGCACTTCTGCGCGCCGAGGCATTCCATGGACGTGACAGAGACCTGCCTCCAGGCACGGTCGGTCACGCCCGGGAGGAGTTCGTCGCGGTCCCCCGTGGTGGTCTTTTCCGCCCATTCGCGGAGCCGGACCACCTCTTTGCCGAGCTGTGAAGACGGTCCGCCCATCGCCGCGGCGAAGTGCGGGACGCTGGTGTCCTCGCCCAGCGAAAAGAGCTGCCCTTCGGAGGGCTCCTCGGACGGGAACCCGCCTTCGAGCTTGTGCCGGCACACGTAGTTGGCGCGGCCCTTGACGAGAGCCACCTTCACCGGCCTGTCCAGCGCCGGGGTGATGTTCTTCAGCAACCGCGGCAGGTCCCGGCCCACGATCTGCGTCTGCAGCGCCAGGGTGGCAGTGGAGACGAGGGTGGGCTTGTCGCTCTCGAGCGAATGGGCGATCAGCGGGATCAGGTAGGCCAGCGACTTGCCGGTGCCCGTACCCGCCTGGACCAGCAGGTGGTCGCCGGTTTCAATCGCCCGCGCCACCTGACGCGCCATCTCGTGCTGGCCGGTGCGGCTTTGTCCGCCCATGGCTGCCACGGCACGGTCGAGGAGCCCGAGGACGAACTCCTCGCCGGCCGTGGCACCGGCGGGCTTTGCGGCCTGCTCAGTCATTGCTGATGAAGGATTCCAGTTCAGCCGCGAGGCCTTCCCGGACCATGACCACGGCGCGGGTGCCGCCCTCTTCGTGATCCATGCTCAGGATCTCCGCGTCGGAGTCGTGGAGTTTGCTGATCAGGTCGCCGCGGTGGTACGGCACCAGCAGTTCCAGCTTGACGTTCGGCCGCGGGATGCCGTCGCTGATCGCCTTCAGCAGTTCCTGGATTCCCTGGCCGGTTCGGGCAGACACCACCACGTGGCGCGGTTCGCGCTGCTTGAGGCGCTCCACGACGAACGGATCGGCGGCGTCGGCCTTGTTGAGCACGATAATCTCGGGCACCTTGCGGGCGTCCACTTCGGAGAACACCGAGCGCACGGCGGCGATCTGGCCCTCCGGATCGGGGTGGGAGACGTCCACCACGTGCAGGATGAGGTCCGCGTCCGCCACCTCCTCGAGCGTGGACCGGAATGCCTCCACCAGCTGCGTGGGAAGGGATCGGACAAAGCCGACAGTATCGGCCAGGGTGTAGCCCAGCCCGTCCGCCGTCTCCGCCTTGCGGACCGTGGGATCCAGCGTGGCGAACAGGGCATTCTCCACCAGGACTCCGGCGTCGGTGAGCCGGTTCAGCAGGGAGGACTTGCCCGCGTTCGTGTATCCCGCGATGGCCACAGAGGGAACTGCATTACGACGGCGGTTGGCCCGCTTGGTCTCGCGTGCCGGCTTCATCGCGGCGATCTCCCGGCGCAGCTTTGCCATCCGCGTGCGGATCCGGCGCCGGTCCAGTTCGATCTTCGTTTCACCAGGACCACGTGAGCCCATGCCTGCACCTGCGCCGCCCACCTGGCCACCGGCCTGGCGGGACATCGATTCGCCCCAGCCGCGGAGGCGCGGGAGCAGGTATTCGAGCTGTGCCAGCTCGACCTGAGCCTTGCCCTCGCGGCTCTTGGCGTGCTGCGCGAAGATGTCGAGAATGAGGGCGGTGCGGTCGATGACCTTGACCTTGACAATGTCTTCCAGTCCGCGGCGCTGCGACGGCGCCAGCTCGGCATCCACCACCACGGTGTCAGCACCGGTGGACATCACCACGTCCTTGAGCTCCAGGGCCTTGCCCGAACCGAGGAACGTGCCGGGATCCGGCTTCGCCCGGCGCTGGACCAGCCCGTCGAGAACTTCCGATCCCGCGGTTTCCGCAAGCGCAGCGAGTTCACGCAGGGAGTTCTCGGCGTCGGCGAGGGTGCCTTCGGTCCACAGCCCGGCCAGGACCACGCGCTCCAGGCGCAGCTGCCGGTACTCGACTTCGGTGACGTCTTCGAGTTCGGTGGACAGCCCGGCCGTTCGGCGCAGGGCCCGGCGTTCCTCAAGATCCTGTTGGTCACCGTCGAACGTGCTGTGTTCCTCGTCAAGCCGCGAGATGGCCTGCGCCTGGCCAAAGACGGCCTTGCTGCCGGCTCCAGCGCCGTTGGCAGCCGCGGCATTCCGCGCCGGGACGTCTTTGGAGAGAATCCGGTCGATGACAGCTTGGATTTCCTCGGGACTCATGTCCTGGGCTGCTGGCTCGGATCCGGAATTGTGCTGACTGGTCATGGTCTCCTTAAAAGGTTCTGCATCTTCAGAATAGTGCTGATTGTTGCCCTTGGCTGCGGTATTCGCGCTGGGCTGACGGCGAGGGGTCATGAGGGCTCCTGAAATGCCGACGGCGTGCAGGCCGGAGCGGCAGGAAGTGGACTGATTGAGTGTGGTTGTGCGCGCTCCGGGCGGAAGGTGGTACATACACCTGCGTCGCAACGGGAAGCACGCGGCCGGCGCCACGGCTGGAAGCCTGCGGCGGAAAATACCGGCTACTCAAAGATCAGGAACATGCCTTCCAGAGTAGCAGATGCGGACCACCCGGTTTCCCATCCCGTTTCCCACCCAGTTTCCCATCCGGGTGGGACGCCCACTAATCTGGCCAGTTATGGATTCTGCCCACTATTTCAGCGCCTCGCCCGCCGGGCCGTTCACCCGCAAGCCGCTCACGGTGGACCTGGCCGGCGAAACGCGCAGGCTGCAGACCTCCTCAGGCATCTTCAGCCCTGACGGCATCGACAAGGGCACCGCTGTTCTGCTCGCGGAGGTCCCCGCCCCCGCTCCGCAGGGAAACCTGCTGGACATCGGCTGCGGCTGGGGTCCCATCGCCCTGACCATGGCACTTCGGGCGCCGCACGCCCACGTGTATGCGGTGGACGTCAACGAACGCTGTATCACGCTCACCAACGAGAACGCCGCACTGCTGGGGCTTGGCAATGTCACGGCCAGCACGCCCGAGGCCGTGGATCCGGAGTTGCGCTTCGACACCATCTGGTCCAATCCGCCGATCCGGATTGGCAAGGATGAACTGCACTCACTGCTGCTGCTGTGGCTCCCCCGTCTCGCGCCGGGAGGTTCAGCCTGGCTGGTGGTGCAGAAGAATCTGGGGTCCGATTCGCTTCAGCGCTGGCTGGTGGAGGCGCTTGACGACTCGTTTGCGGTGACCCGCGAGAGCACGTCCAAGTCCTTCCGCATCCTGCGGGTCAGGAAAGCGTCCCGCTAGCAACGATCGTTGCGGGCCCGCTCAGTTCCACATGCTCGTGGCCGTCTGCCACGGTGAAGAATTTAACGCCGACGACGCCGCCTGGCACCTTGACGTGCCAGGCGTCCGGTGCACTCTGGCCCGCCCAGTGGCGGATCGCCACGGCGGCGGCACACGCGCCGGTGCCGCACGACTGCGTTTCACCGACGCCGCGCTCGTGCACGCGCATGGTCACCGTGCCGACTCCGTCGTGGACCAGCGGCTCCGACGGGACAACGAATTCGACGTTGGTGCCGTGGGCCGGCTTGGGGTCGACGTGGGGTGCAGTGAAGAGCCTCGTGGCTTCCAGCTCGGACAGTTCGGCCAGCGCGACGACGGTGTGCGGGTTTCCCATGCTGACTGACAGTGCCGGCCGCGGCACTTCCAGGCCGTCGGCAGTGACCAGGGAGTCCATGGCGCGGGCGGCTGCCTCGGCGGGGAAGATGAACTCCCACGGGCCCATGTCCACGGCGTAGCCGTCGGCCGTGCGGACGATGGTCTTCACTCCGCCGCGCGTACCGATCGTCAGTGAGCCGCCCTCCGGGAGTTCCGCAAGGCCCTCGGCGAGGAGGAAGTGGACGAAGACCCGCACGCCGTTGCCGCACATCTCAGACAGCGAGCCATCGCCGTTGCGGTAGTCCATGAACCACTCCGCGTTGGGATGTTCGGTCAGGAGCCGGCGGCCCTCGTCGAGGAGACGCGAGGGGACGGCCCGGATGAGCCCGTCCCCGCCGATGCCGCGGTGGCGGTCGCACAGCTCGGCGACCTGTTCCGGGTAAATGGACTGCGTGCCCTCGGGGTCGGCGATCAGGACAAAGTCATTGCCGGTTCCGTGGCCCTTGGAGAAGCGGAGGCCGCTCAGGTTTGAGATGGCGCGCTCAGCGGTTTCTGCAAGGGCTTCGTTCATGTTTCAAGCGTACCTGCACGCCGCAGCGTCCCGGAAACAGCCGGGGAGCGTCTTGGCGTCAGGAGCAGAGAGCCGCGGCCTTCTCGGCAAGGGCGGGATCTTGCCAGCCCAGCCAGGCGATGCGCGGGTCGGCCCGGAACCAGGTGAGCTGTCGGCGGGCGAACTGGCGGGTGGCCACGATGGTCTCCTCTGCTGCCTGCGCAACATTTGCTTCGCCGTCGAGCACTTTGAGGAACTGGGCATACCCCAGTGCGCGGGGCGCCGTCCGGCCGCGCCGGAGTCCGGCAGCATCCAGCCGTTCGACCTCGGCCAGCAGTCCGCGGTCCACCATGCGGTGGACCCGGACGGCCAGGCGCTCGCGCAGTTCGTCCCGGTCCACTGCCAGGCCGATCTGCACGGCGGGCTGAAAATACTCCCGGCTGGGCATGAACGAGCTGAACGGGCGGCCTGTCAGTTCAAAGACCTCCAGGGCCCGGATGATCCGCCGGGCATCTCCGAGCCGGCCTGCGGACACCGGGTCGACGTCCCGGAGGCGTTGCAGGAGCGGGGCAGTTCCGGCGTCGGCGTGTTCCTGCTCGAGGCGGGCGCGGATGCCGGGGTCGGTGCCAGGAAATTCCAGGACGTCCAGGGCGGCGCGCACATACAGCCCGGACCCGCCCGCAAGGATGGCCCGCTTGCCGCGGCGGTGGATGTCCGCGACCGCTGCTCTTGCCTGCTGCTGGAACTCGGACACAGACGCTTCCTCGGTGACGTCCAGGATGTCCAGGAGATGGTGCGGAACTCCCCTGCGCTCGGATTCGGTGATCTTGGCTGTTCCGATATCCATGCCGCGGTAGAACTGCATGGCGTCAGCGTTGATCACCTCGCCGTCGAGCTCCAGCGCCAGCTCGACGGCAAGGTCGGATTTTCCGGAACCCGTCGGCCCGACCACCGCAATGACGGGCGGCTGCCTGCCGGCCACGAGCTAGCGGCTGCGCACGGGAAGTGATGGCATGCCGAGCGAAACGCCGGTTTTGCCGCCGGCGGCCGCCGGTGCGGGTGCGCCGCACGAGTCGGCCTGCGACCTGTCCCAGGCATCGCCGGCACGGGAACGCCGCAGGGAGTAGTCGGCGGCCGTTGCCGGGTCGGCGACCAGATGGAAAGCCGCGGCCTCGGTGACAGTGACCGTGACCAGGTCCCCGGGCCGGGGTGAGGCGGCGCCGTCGGGCACGGAGAAGTGGACGAGCCGCTGGTCCTGGGACCGCCCGGACAGCCGGTGGGTTTCCTCTGCCTTGCGCCCTGACTGCGCGGTCACCATGACCTCGACCTGGCGTCCGAGCTGCTTGGCGTTCTCCTCCGCGGCGATCCGGTCCTGCAGGGCTGTGAGCCGTTCGAACCTTTCCTGCACGACGGCTTTGGGAAGCTGGCCGGGAAGATCAGCGGCCGGTGTGCCGGGCCGCTTGGAGTACTGGAAGGTGAAGGCCGTGGCGAAGCGCGACTTTTCGACGACGTCCAGGGTTGCCTGGAAATCCTCCTCGGTCTCGCCCGGGAAGCCGACAATGATGTCCGTCGAAATCGCGGCGTGCGGGATCTTCTCCCGGACCTTGTCCAGGATCCCGAGGAACTTCGCCGAGCGGTAGGAGCGCCTCATGTCCTTGAGGACCTTGTCCGAGCCGGACTGCAGCGGCATGTGCAGCTGGGGCATGACGTTGGGCGTCTCGGCCATGGCGTCAATCACGTCGTCGGTGAAGGCGGCCGGGTGAGGGCTGGTGAAGCGGACCCGTTCCAGGCCGGGAATGTCCCCGCAGGCGCGGAGCAGCTTGGAGAACGCCAGACGGTCGCCGAACTCCACACCATAGGAGTTGACGTTCTGTCCCAGCAGGGTCACCTCGATGGCTCCGTCGTCTACCAGCGCCTGGACCTCGGCCAGGATGTCCCCCGGCCTGCGGTCCTTCTCCTTGCCGCGGAGGGCAGGGACGATGCAGAACGTGCACGTGTTGTTGCAGCCCACCGAAATAGACACCCACCCGGAGTACACGGAGTCCCGTTTGGTGGGCAGCGTGGACGGGAAAACGTCGAGGGACTCAAGGATCTCGAGTTGGGCTTCGCTGTTGTGGCGGGCCCGGTCCAGGAGCGCCGGAAGGGCGCCGACGTTGTGCGTCCCGAAGACAGCGTCCACCCACGGAGCCTTCTTCAGGATGGTTTCACGGTCTTTCTGCGCCAAGCAGCCGCCGACAGCGATCTGCATTCCCGGGTTGGCTTCCTTGACGGGCGCCAGCATGCCGAGGTTCCCGTACAGCTTGTTGTCCGCGTTCTCCCTCACGGCACACGTGTTGAAGACCACGACGTCGGCCTGGGCACCCTCCGCTGGAACGTAACCCGCCGCCTCGAGCATCCCGGCCATCCGCTCGGAATCGTGGACGTTCATCTGGCAGCCGAACGTCCGCACCTGGTAGGTGCGGGGCGCTCTGGAGGCGTCGGCTGCTGAGGGGACGGCGCCGGAGGAGGGGGAAGGGTAGGTCAGACTCACCCGTTAAGCGTACCGGCTGTGGCCAACTGTCGGGTGTGCTTCAGTATCGCCGCTATGCCTGGTCGACGGAGGCGGCGTCAAGCACTTCCCCGACGATCCGGAATGCCTGCGAGGGCTGGTACCCCTTGCGGGCGAGCATCGAGGCCAGGCGCCGGGTGGTTTTGTCCCGCTCTGCACGGTCAGACAGGTCTGCCCCCGGCCGGAGCTTGCGTTCCACCAGGTGCCTGGCCGCGGCTTCCTCGTCTTCGTCGCTGAGTTGCTGCAGTGCCGCAGCGGCCGTCTCCGGATCAATCCCCTTGTCGGCGAGCTCGCGGCGGAGGGCTCCCTTGGCCAGCTTGCGAGTCTGGGAACGGCTCCGCACCCACATGTCCGCGAATTCTGCGTCGTCGACGAGCCTGACCTCTTCGAACCGGTCCAGGACCGCGGCGGCGACATCCTCGGGCACATTGCGTTCAGCCAGCTTGCGCTCAAGCTGGAGCCTGCTCTTGGGCGCGCTGGTCAACTGGCGCAGCACAATGGCTCGAGCCACGGACGCGGGATCTGCGTCCGGGTCTTCCATGGCTTCGCGCGGCGTAGAGGCAGGCGTCCGGCCTGCCTCAGCGCCGCGTGCCCGACCGCGCGCCCTGCTGCTAGAAACCGTCAACGGCCTTCAGCTTCGGTGAAGCCTCGGCGTCGGCGGCGGGCTTAACTCCGACACCGAGCTTTTCCTTGATAAGCCGCTCGAGTTCCGCCGCCAGCTCGGGGTTGTCGCGGAGGAAGCGCCGGGAATTCTCCATACCCTGGCCCAGCTGGTCGCCGTCGTAGGTGAACCAGGAACCTGACTTCTTGATGAGGCCGTGCTCCACGCCCATGTCGATGATGCCGCCCTCGCGGGAGATGCCCTGGCCGTAGATGATGTCGAATTCGGCGACCTTGAAGGGCGGGGCCATCTTGTTCTTGACGATCTTGGCCTTGGTGCGGTTGCCGACGGAGTCGGCGCCTTCCTTCAGGGTCTGGATGCGGCGGACGTCGATGCGGATGGAAGCGTAGAACTTGAGGGCCTTGCCGCCGGTGGTGGTTTCGGGCGAGCCGAAGAACACACCGATCTTTTCGCGAAGCTGGTTGATGAAGATGGCAGTGGTCTTGGTCTGGCTCAGCCGTCCGGTGATCTTCCGCAGCGCCTGGCTCATCAGGCGCGCCTGCAGACCGACGTGGCTGTCTCCCATGTCACCTTCGATTTCGGCACGCGGCACGAGGGCGGCCACGGAGTCGATGACGACGATGTCCAGCGAGCCGGAACCCACCAGCATATCCATGATTTCCAGGGCCTGCTCGCCGGTGTCTGGCTGCGACACGAGCAGTGCGTCGGTGTCCACGCCCAGCTTGGCGGCGTACTCGGGGTCGAGAGCGTGCTCGGCGTCGATGAAGGCCGCGATGCCGCCGTTGCGCTGGGCGTTCGCCACAGCGTGGAGGGCCACCGTGGTTTTACCGGACGATTCCGGGCCGTAGATCTCGACGACCCTGCCCCGCGGGAGCCCGCCTATGCCGAGCGCGACGTCCAGTGCGATGGAGCCGGTGGGAATGACTTCGATGGGGGCCCGGGTTTCATCGCCCAGGCGCATGATCGATCCCTTGCCGAACTGCTTGTCAATCTGGGCAAGCGCTGCTTCCAACGCCTTTGCACGATCCGGGGCTGCCGCCATGGTTCACACCTCTATTGCTTTCTCGCTGTGGAGTGGCCTGTGCGGCCCTGTCTCTGTCATCACTGACGCTAGCGCCGCCCTGTGACAATGTTGCCGGGCGGGACTGCGTATGTGGATAACCCGCTGGAAAAAAGCATAGTCCCGTCCGAACAGATATTCGAACAATCGGTCGGCGTGTCAGGACTCTGCCGGCGGGCGGGCGGGCGGAATCAGTTAGGGCTGGGCTTGATGTCCCTGCCGAGCCGCCGTTCCGCGGGAACGTCCTGGACGTCGCACACGGCGAGCCAGACATCTCGGGGATTGACGCCGGCGGCCAAGGCCTCGTCGGCCGTCTTGCCTCCCACGCCCGCGAGGCTCAGTGAGCTGCTGAGCACGCGGGAATAGCCTGCGCCGAACTCGTCGTCCATGAGCCGCCAAAAATCACTAATCCGCACGCCATAGAGTCTCTCATGGCTGCGGACTCTAGAATGGTTGCCATGAGCAACCCCGTTGACGTCCCGGGTGGGTCCGCCCCCGCCGAGGACACGCTTGATGCCGCGCTGAAGTCAGTGGAGCATCAAATCAGCATTTTTTGGCGGCGCGCCCGCTCCGTCTCCCAGCAGCTCTCACGCGAGGTGCATCCGGACATGGAGCCTGCTGCATACGGGCTGCTCACCATGATCCGGAAGACGGGACCCATCCGGCTGACCGAGCTCGCATCCTGCATCGGCGTGGGAAAGCCCTCCGTGAGCCGGCAGATCGCGTTCCTGGAGGGCATCGGCCTCGTGCTCAAGGAAGCCGATCCACTGGACGGACGCGCCCAGACCATCCGCCTCACGCCCAAGGGTGAAGAGAAGATGCACCAGGTGCAGGACGCAAGGCGGCAGGTCTTCCGGGAGCGGCTGGGTGAATGGCCGGTGGAGGACCTTGAGGCCCTGGCCACGTACATGGCCAAGCTCAATGCCACGTACGAACGTGACGGGTTTCCCAAGGACGGCGAGCTCTAGGCGTACTTACATCCAGGGCACGGCGCACGCCAACAGCATCGAATCAACGACGTCGAATCAATGACGATGGCCCCCGGCTTATGCCGGGGGCCATCGCTCTAAGTCTTTCCTGCGGGCTTCGGATTACCGGGCGCTGGACAGCAGGCCCTTGGCCAGCTCGTTGTTCAGTTCGGTGCTGAGGTCGCGCTCCAAGTCACGGCCGTAGCGCTGCGAGAACTCCTGCGGCACTGTGTCCGGTACGGCAACACCTTCTGCCATGGCCACGCGGTCGCTGACCTCGCGGAGCATGCTGGACAACGGAACATCCAAGGCCGAACAGATCGAGGACAGCAGCTCCGAAGAGGCTTCCTTCTGGCCGCGCTCCACTTCACTCAGGTAGCCCAGGGAAACTCGGGCGCTGTGCGACACTTCGCGGAGGGTACGCCCTTGACGCTGGCGGACATCGCGCAGGACATCACCGATTTCGTGACGAAGTACTACCATCTTGCGCTCCTTCTGTTCGCTCTTGGCCTGATCGGCGAGGCCCACATCCTTCCAGCGGACAACGCCGTTTACGGATACGGGCTGCTTTACCATCTGTATCGCCTTGCTCCCTCATGTGTCCGGTCCGCTGGGAAGCGAACCGATGTTGGTCTTTTCATCCTAGGCGCCTCCCTCTTGGAGAAGCGACACAATGTAACAACTATTCGGTAATGCTTTTTGTTCCCGGCAACCTTACTCCCGGTAGCTTAGCGACGCCAGAGCCTCCTGGAGCCGCGTCAGCGCGGCCTCGCAGGCCAGTGCGCGGATCTCCGCGCGGGTTCCTTCGAAACTGTAGGGATAGGACGTGGCGCCCTGCGCGGTGGCGATGCCGATGAAGACAGTCCCCACCGGTTTGCCGTCGTGCCCGTTCGGCCCGGCCACGCCGGTGGTGGAAACACCCAGGTCAGCCCCGCAGGCGTTCCGTGCACCCTCGGCCATGGCCGCCGCGACGTCGCCGTCGACGGAGCCGACGGCGTCGAGCAGTTCCTGCGGAACGCGGAGCAGATCCCGCTTGACGGAGTTGCTGTAAGAGACGACGCCGCCCCGCAACATGGCCGACGCCCCTGCCGTGTCCGCCAGCATGGCCGTGACCATGCCGGCGGTCAGGGATTCGGCGGTGGCAACGGTGACGCCCCGCGCGACGGCGGCCGCGACTGTCTCGCCGGCGATTCGGTGAAGGTTGCTCATGCCTTTCCCTCCTGCGTGTCCGGGTTCTGGTTCTGCCGTTCCTCGGCCCTGCGCCGCAGCCCCTGGGCGCGGACTTTCAGAGCTTCAAGAATGTACTCCACGCCGGTCCAGACCGTGATGATGACGGCCACCAGCATCACGGCGAGGGCCACCCAAACCAGCCAGGGCGCAATCGCGGACAGCGGAAGAAGGTAGAGGAAGATCGCTGCCGTCTGCACGACGGTCTTGAGCTTTCCGCCGCGGGAGGCGGGAATCACTCCATAGCGGATAACAAAGAACCGCAGCGCGGTGATGCCCCACTCGCGGACGAGGATGACGGCCGTAATCCACCAGGACAGTTCGTCCAGCACGGAAAGCATGACCAGGGCCGAACCGATCAGCAGCTTGTCGGCAATGGGGTCGGCGATCTTTCCGAAGTCGGTGACCAGTCCGCGGCTCCGGGCGATGTCGCCGTCGAGCTTGTCCGTGTAGATCGCGACGGCGAAGGCAGCGACGGCGGCCCAGCGCCATGGCCCGGATTCGCTCTGCAGGCCCGGAGCATCTGCGATGAGGAACCATACGAAGAACGGCACCAGCACAATGCGGAGCATCGTGAGGATATTGGGAAGGTTCCAGATCCCGGAGCTGTTGGAGCCGGCCGCGGTCGCTTCGGTGCTAGTCACCCTCCTAGGCTACCGTCTTCCGGGCTGCGGCTCCCGGGCTACAAACTTCGGAGCTGCCTCTTCCGGGCTAGCGTCCGGTGAGGGACCAGGCGTCCTCGGACCCTTCGTCGTCATCCCCGGAACCGTCCGCGCCGTCGTAGTACTCAGCGCTCTGCGCACGGTTGTCGAGGTCGGCGGCGACGAGGTCTTCCGCATAGCCGCCCTGCGCCATGTTGGCGTTTGCGTTGTCGCTCAGGGCCGCTGTCTGCGAATCAGGCGCCGCAGGGGCTTCCTGGCCCTTCATGGCGGCCAGCACCGCCGCGAGGTCATCAGGCTTGACCAGCACATCGCGGGCCTTGGACCCTTCCGAGGGTCCCACCACGCCCCTGGACTCGAGCAGGTCCATGAGGCGGCCGGCCTTGGCGAACCCGACGCGGAGCTTGCGCTGCAGCATCGATGTGGAGCCGAACTGCGTGGTGACCACCAGTTCCGTGGCCTGCAGCAGCACTTCGAGGTCGTCGCCGATGTCGTCGTCGATCTGCTTCTTGGGCGCATCGGCCGCGACGTCGTCCCGGTAATCGGCCTTGAGCTGGCCCTTGACGTGCTCCACCACCTTGTGGATCTCGGACTCCGTCACCCACGCGCCCTGCACACGCATGGCCTTGGAGGCACCCATGGGCAGGAAGAGGGCGTCACCCTGCCCGATGAGTTTCTCGGCGCCCGGCTGGTCGAGGACCACGCGGGAGTCGGTGACGGAGGACGTCGCGAAGGCCATGCGCGAGGGAACGTTGGCCTTGATCAGGCCTGTGACCACGTCCACCGAAGGCCGCTGGGTGGCCAGGACCAGGTGGATGCCGGCGGCACGCGCGAGCTGCGTGATTCGGACAATGGAATCCTCGACGTCGCGCGGTGCCACCATCATGAGGTCGGCGAGCTCGTCCACGATCACCAGCAGGTACGGGTAAGGCCGTATGACGCGCTTGGAATCCACTGGAGGATGGACCTTGCCTGCGCGGACGGCCTTGTTGAAGTCATCGATGTGCTTGAAGCCGTAGTTCGCCAGGTCGTCGTAGCGGGCGTCCATCTCGCGGACCACCCACTGCAGCGCCTCCGCCGCCTTCTTCGGGTTTGTGATGATGGGCGTAATGAGGTGCGGCACGCCCTCATAGGCCGTCAGTTCCACGCGCTTGGGGTCCACCATGACCATACGGACCTCATCCGGTGTGGCGCGCATGAGGATGGAGGTGATCATCGAGTTCACGAACGATGACTTACCTGCGCCGGTGGCGCCGGCCACGAGGAGGTGGGGCATCTTGGCCAGGTTAGCCACGACATAGCCACCCTCGACGTCCTTGCCCACGCCCATGACCATGGGGTGGTCCGTGCGGCGGGCGTTCTGGCTGCGCAGGACATCGCCCAGCGAGACAGTCTCACGGTCGGTGTTCGGGATCTCGATGCCGATGGCCGACTTGCCCGGAATGGGGCTCAGGATGCGCACGTCGGAGCTGGCGACGGCGTAGGAGATGTTCTTGGACAGCGCCGTGACGCGCTCCACCTTGGTGCCGGACGCCAGCTCGATTTCGTAGCGGGTGACCGTGGGGCCTCGGCTAAAGCCGGTGACGCTGGCATCCACGTTGAACTGCGTCAGGGTGTCCGTCAGCGCCGCGACGACGGCGTCGTTGGCTTCCGTCCGCTCCTTGGGGATGGACCCGGGGGTCAGCATGTCCGACGACGGCAGGGTGTACGTGACGTCCCCGGCCAGGGAGAGCTGCTCGGTGCGCTGCGGGATCGGCGTGGGCGGCGGCGCGGGCGCCACCGGTTTGGAGGGCACCTGCGAGGCGGCACCGGCACCGGCCGGGTTGAGTGAACCGGCGGCCACCATGCCCGGAGTGACGAGCGGGATGGCCTCCGTGGCGTTGTCCCCGTCTGCGTCCCCGCCCTTGGAGCCGAGCCCCTGGGCGGCCTTGATCTTTTCGACGGCGATCTCGGCCTGCGTGGGGCGGCGGACACCCGGCGCCACGGCCGGGGCGCCCGTGCCGGACGGTGCTCCCTTGCCGGACGGGGCTGCAGGATCGTCGTCATCAATGACCGCATGCTCAAAGGCCTCGTCGCCGACGTAGCCCTCCAGGCGCCCATCGCCTTCCGGGTCCTTGCCGAAGAGCCGCTTGCGCTTCTTTTTCGGTGCCGCCGCGGCCGTGTTTTCGTAAAGGTAACTGCGGTCGTGGACATCGCCGTCGTGGGCCTGGAGGTCCACTCCCATCAGATGCTCATAAGCTGCCCGCAGGCGCCGCGGGATGGCGGTGAAAGGTGTTGCCGTCACAATGAGCAGCGAGACGAAGGCCAGCAATCCGTACAGGGCCACCGGCACCGCCGCGTGGATGGCGGCCAGCGGGGATGCCGCCAGGAAGCCCAGCATGCCGCCTGCCTGGCGCAGGCCGTCGAATCCCTGGGCGACGGTCGGCTGGCCACCAATGATGTGGGCCAGCCCGCAACCCGCGAAGGTCATGATCAGGAAGCCGATCCCCACGCGGTTGTTGCCGCGGCCGTCGGCCGGCTGGCGGAACAGCCGCACAGCGCAGACGAACAGCATGAGCGGCAGCACCAGCGACATCCAGCCGAAAGTGCCGTTGACCACGGCGTAGACGGCATCCGGGAACCAGCCCCGGAAGCCCCACCAGGCAAAAGTGGCGATGAAGACGGCGAGTGCGAGATTGAACAGGGCGGCGCCGTCACGGCGGTCTTCCGGTGCGAGGTCGCTGACGTCGTGGCCGATCCGCCGCACTCCCCCGCCGACCAGGTGGCCAATTCCGAGCCACGCACCACCCAACACCCTCAGCAGCCACGGCTGCCGGGGTTCGACGGCGGCCAGCTGGCGCGTGCGCGCCGTTCCGCCGGATGCTCCGCCCCGGCCGGATTTGGACGCCGTGGAGCCGGAGCGGCCCGCTGACGTGCCTGATTTAGCGCTGGGAGTGCGTTTTGGCGCGGAAGAAGTACGTGTGGCCATATGTGCCACGGTACTCCAACCCCGGCCGGATTCCGCGGATTTTCCGGGCATCCGGGGACTGTGTTCGCCGCCGCCCCGGAGCCCTTGGAGCCCCGAACGGCGGCTTAGGCCTCGAGGACCACCGGAATAATCATCGGGCGGCGCCGCAGCTTGCGGTTGACCCACGTTCCGACGATCCGGCGGACCACCTGCTGCAACTGGTGGGCGGTGTGGTCCGCGTTGCTCAGCACGGCCTCCTCCAGGGCGTTGTTGATCTTGGGGATGATGTCGTCGAACACCGAGTCATCCTCCGCGACGCCCCTGGCGTGGATCTCAGGTCCGGAGACCACCTTGCCGGTGGCCCGGTTGATAACGGTGATAATGGAGATGAAGCCTTCGTCTCCGAGAACCCGCCGGTCCTTGAGGTCGGCGTCGGTGATCTCGCCCACGCTGGAACCGTCCACATAGACGAAGCCGACCTCGATCTGGCCCACCACGTCGGCGCGGTGGTCCTTGAGGTCGATCACGGTGCCATTGTCCGCGAGGAGGATGCTGGCCTCGGGCACGCCCGATTCCTCGGCAATCTTGCCGTTCGCGATTAGGTGCCGGGTCTCGCCGTGCACTGGCATGGCGTTCAGCGGCTCAAGGATGTTGTAGCAGTACAGCAGCTCACCGGCAGCGGCATGGCCGGACACGTGGACCTTGGCGTTGCCCTTGTGAATGACGTCGGCGCCGAGCTTAAGCAGTCCGTTTATGATGCGGAACACCGCGTTTTCGTTGCCGGGGATCAGGCTGGAGGCCAGGATAACGGTGTCACCGTGGCCAACCACCACCCGGTGGTCGCCGTTGGCCATGCGGGACAGCGCGGCCATGGGCTCACCCTGCGAGCCGGTGGACATCAGCACCACCTTGTTGTCCGGCAGGCTATCGATGTTCTTCAGGTCCACTACGATGCCGTCCGGCACGTCCAGGTACCCGAGCTTTTCAGCGATGGCCATGTTCCGGACCATGGAACGCCCGACGAACGCCACGTTGCGGCCATGTTTGGCCGCGGCATCCAGGACCTGCTGCACACGGTGGACATGCGAGGAGAAGGACGCCACGATGATGCGCTTGGTGGCCTGTCCGAAGACACGGTCCAAGGTAGGGCCGATCTCCTTTTCCGCTGTGGTGAAGCCCGGAACATCGGCGTTCGTGGAGTCAGACATGAACAGGTCCACGCCTTCTTCGCCGAGCTTGGCAAAGTGCCGGAGGTCCGTGATCCGCCCGTCCAGCGGGAGCTGGTCCATCTTGAAGTCGCCAGTGTGCAGCACAGTTCCGCCGGCGGTGCGGAGGAAAACAGCCAGAGCATCCGGGATGGAGTGGTTGACTGCAACGAACTCGCACTGGAACGGGCCGAACTGCTCCACCTGCCCTTCGGTCACCGTCAGCGTGTAGGGCCTGATGCGGTGTTCCTGCAGCTTGGCTTCGACAAGGGCGAGCGTCAGCTGCGAACCCACGAGCGGGATATCGCTGCGGAGCCGCAAAAGGTACGGCACAGCGCCGATGTGGTCTTCGTGGCCATGGGTCAGCACCACAGCCACGATGTCATCCAGCCGGTCCTCGATGTAGGAGAAGTCGGGCAGGATCAGGTCAACGCCCGGCTGGGTCTCCTCCGGGAAGAGGACGCCGCAGTCAACGATCAGCAGCTTGCCGTCGATTTCGAAGACTGCCATGTTCCGGCCGATCTCGCCCAGGCCACCCAGGGGAACGATCCGAAGGGTGCCTTCGGCAAGGCGGGGAGGCGTGACGAGGCCGGGTAGGGCAACTTGGGTCATAATGCACTTCTTTCCAGGCGGAAGAGTGCCGGTCCTAGTCCGTCAGGAATAGACCAGCCCTCCTTCCGCCAAATCCTCGCGGATGGTTTCGATCTCGGCTTCGTCCGGCTCCACGAGGGGCAAACGGACAATCGAGTTGGGCAGGACTCCCTGCCATTTAAGAATTTGCTTGGCTGCAACGGCACCCTGGACGCGGGTCATCGTTGCGCGCACAACGGGTTCAAGCTCGAAATTGATCTTGCGGGCCTTGCCCAGGTCGTTCGCGTTGACGGCGTCGATAAGTTCCCGGAAGCGGCGGGTGACGACGTGTGTTGTGACACCCACCAGGCCCACGGCGCCCATTGCCATCCACTGGAGGGTAAGGCCGTCGTCACCGGAGTAGAAGAGGAGGTCCGTCTCGGCCATGACGCGTGTCGCGGCGGCGAAATCCGCTTTGGCGTCCTTGACGGCGACGATATTCGGGTGCTGCGAAAGACGGATCATGGTCTCGGGCGCAATCGGAATGGAGGAGCGGCCGGGGATGTCGTACAGCATCACGGGCAGATCGGTTGCCGACGCGATGGTCTCGAAGTGTGCGCGGACGCCGGCCTGGCTGGGCTTGTTGTAGTACGGCGTGACAATCAGGAGTCCGTCGACCCCGAGCGCGGCCGCCCGCTGCGAAAGCTGCACGGAGTGCGCGGTGTCGTTGGTTCCGGTGCCGGCGATGATCGCTGCGCGTCCTCCGACGGCATCCTTGACGGCACGGAACATGCCAAGGTTTTCCTCGTCGGTGAGGGTGGAGGTTTCCCCTGTGGTTCCGGTCACCACCAGGCCGTCACAGCCGTCGTCCACGAGTTTCACGGCCAGTTCCGCCGCCTGCTGGTAGTCCACTTTGCCGTCCCTGGTGAAGGGCGTGACCATGGCGGTCAGGAGGGTGCCAAGAGCAGGAATGTTCGCGGAAGTGTCAGCCATGGGAAAAACGTTACCCTGTCACCGGCAGGTTAGGACAATGGCGGGCGCGTGATGATGGTCAAACTCGCGGACGCCGTCAAACCCGGAGGGCGGGCCCGTCACATTGCCGGGCGGCGGTATCGCTCCAGGGCACCCCTCCCAAGTACCGCCGTGAGCACTTCCGTTCCCGTGCCCTTGGCGCGCTGCATGGCGAGTCCGTCCGGCCCCCAAAAACCGCTCAGCCCGCAGGAGGGTCCAAGAGACGTCCGGCCGCCAAGGTTGGCCAAGAGCGTGTACATGCGGTTGTCCATGGCGCGCGCCCCAAGATGCAGGCCCAGCCGCGTCCCCTCACCCTGGGTGTAAAGGCCCGAAACGGCATACAAGTCCGCGCCTGCTTCCGCGGCGGTGCCGGAGTGCACGGGATGGGCGGCATCGAAGCAGACGGCCAGGGCGACCTTCCAGCCGTCCACGTCGAGGACAGCCGGACCCGGACCGGCCCGAAACAGCGCGGCCTCCCCGCCGTGCAGATGGGCTTTGAACCCCGCTTCCTCCGACCCGTCGGGGTGGACGGCCAGCGATGCCAGCCGGGGCGTGCCGTCAGGCTCCCGCAGGGCGGCCCCCACGACGGCAGTAACCCCCGTGCGCCGGCAGATCTCGCGCACCTCGGCAAGGCGGGCATCGCCTGGCACCAGCCACTGCTCCGCACTCCGCAGCAATGGCAGGTTGTAGCCGGTCAGGGAAAGTTCCGGAAAAATCACGAGCCGGGCGCCGTGGGAATCCGCGTCCTCGATGAGACGGACATGCTCCGGCACGTTGGCCACAACGCCGCCCTCAAGGGCCTCGTATTGGATGACAGATACGGTCAGCGGTCCGGTCACGCCTCCATCCTAGGCAGGATCCTTTCCTGCGCAGTAACGGCCCACAGCAGCTTCCCGCAAGGACTCCGCCCAGGTGGCCAGGCGCTGGGCGGCGCGGACGTAATGGAAGAGCTCCGTGGGTGTCAGGGCATCAAGATCGGTCTCCGAAAGCCGCCGCGCCAGCTCTGCCCCGGGCGGTTGGGCGGCGAGCGGAATTCCTTCGCGGCCCCACTGCACGTCCTCAGCCGGATTGCCCGCGACGAGCTGCCTGAAAAGGTAGTCCACCACTCCCGGACTCATCGCCTGCAGCGGCCCGTCGGCGCTGGTTGCAGGTGCGCTGCGCGGTTCCCTGAACGGCTCGTTGCGCGGTTGCCTGTCCGGTTCCATGCGGGGTCCCCCGTCGGCGCCGCCTCTGGAGCCTGAGCCGTGTCTGGACCCTGAGCCGCGCCCGAATGAGTTGATCATGCCGAAATAGTATTCGAACATATATTCGAATACAACCCTGCGGCAGGATTGCGTTCCGCACGACGGAGGCCGGCATCCCCATCAGCCGCACCAGGCCGAGAACTTGCTAGCGGATCACCGGCACCTGGATGTGAGACGATCACATCATGACCTCGGGGAGTACCGCTGCATCGTCCAGAACGTCGAAAGGACCTACAGCCAGCACCCGTCTTGGGGGCATCGACGCAGCCCGCGGCCTGGCCCTCCTCGGCATGATGGCCACGCACCTGCTGCCCACATTCGAGTCGGATGCCAATCTGACCCCCACCTGGATCGGGCTGACATTCTCAGGCCGGGCAGCCGCGCTGTTTGCTGTCCTGGCCGGAATCGGCCTGGCGCTGTCCACCGGCAAGCAGCGTCCCCTGGAAGGCACCGCCCTCACAGCAGCCCGGCGGGGCATAGCCATGCGTGCTCTGGTGATCGCCGTCGTCGGACTGGCCCTGGGTGGCCTTGAGGTCAACGTCGCGGTCATCCTCGTGCACTATGCCGTGCTGTTCCTGTGCATACTCCCGTTTATCGGGCTGCGGCTGAAAGCCCTCTGCGCCTGGGCCGCGGGCTGGATCGTGGGCTCCCCCCTGCTGGCCTTTCTGCTTCGGCCCTGGCTCATGGCGGCGGATCCGCCCCTGCAGCTGAACCACAACCCTGGCTGGGAGGACCTGTCCACGCCCGCACAGCTGCTTGGCGACCTGTTCCTGACGGGCTATTACCCCGTTTTTCAGTGGATCTCATATCTGCTGGTGGGACTTGTCATTGGCAGGCTGTCCCTGTCAGCGGCCGGCCTGCCCCTGCTGCTGCTGACCGTCGGCAGCGCCGTGGCCGCGTTCGCCAAGGTTCTGGGCACGGCGGCGATGGAGTCCTGGGGCGGCCGGGCCGCGCTGCAGGACGTGCTCACGGATCCCAACTACCCGCTGGCGAGCATTCTGCAGGTCAACCTGGCAGGCGTCCGCCAGGAGGGGTCGTGGTGGTGGCTGGCCACAAGTGCACCGCATTCGGGGACCACCCTGGACCTGCTGCACACCAGCGGCGTGGCCGCGGCCGTCGTCGGGCTCTGCCTGTTGGTTGGCAGGCTCGGACAATGGCTGGACCTGGACCTGTTGCTGCCGCTGCGCGGCGCGGGCGCCATGACCCTGACCCTGTACACGGTGCACGTGTGGGTCGTGGCGTCGTCCCGTCTCCAGCCCCTTCCGTCGGGCTGGACCGAGGATGGCGTGTATTTCGCCCATGCCGCACTGGCCGTGCTGATCGGAACGGCCTTCGCGATCCTGAAGAAGCGGGGACCGCTCGAATGGCTCGGCCACGCCGCGAACCAGGTGGGGCGGCACGAGCCGGACAGAGTCCGCTAAGACGCCGGAGACCGCGCGGCCAGGCTATTTCAGGCAGGCTGGTTACAGGCCCGGCACTTATCAGGCAGGGCACTTACCAGGCAGGGCAGTTACCGGGAAGGGCAGTTACGGGGCGAGGGCGCCCTTGGAGGCCTGGAAGAGCCGCACCGCGTCCCGCATGGCAGCACGGGCACGCTTGCGGTCTCCTGCGGCGTCGTAGGCGCAGCTGAGGCGGAACCAGGAACGCCAGTCATCGGGGGCGGCCTCGGCCTCGCTGCGGTACTTCTCGAATTCCTGGTCCGCTGCTGCGCGGATAATCCTTCCCGCCGGGGTGCGCGGCAGGTTGTCAACGGGCAGGCCGCCTTCGGCCTCCAGCACGTTCGCCATCTGTTCGGTGCGGGCACCGAACAGCAGTTCACGAATCAGGGCCCAGGCGCCGATAACCGGGAGAATCAGGTACGCCGCACCGATGGCTTTGGCCACCGGCTCGGGGTCCGTCAGCAGAAGGACGGACCGCTGGAAGGACACGACGAGGTAGAACACCAGAAGAAGCGTCACCGCGCCCACCCAGATTTTGGTGCGGTTCTTCTTCAGCTGGTCAAAAAGACGTCCCACGTTCCTTACAGCCCCAAATCAAGGTAGCCGTCAAGGCCCACGGTCAGGCCGGGGTGCTGCGCCACGTTCCGCACGCCCAGAAGGACCCCGGGCATGAACGAGGCGCGGTCGAACGAATCGTGCCTGATGGTCAGCTGCTCCCCGGGGCCTCCGAGCAGCACCTCCTGGTGCGCCACCAGTCCGCGAAGCCTGACACTGTGCACGCGGATTCCCTCCACGTCGCAGCCGCGGGCGCCCGCAAGCTCAGTGGTGGTGGCGTCCGGGCCGGGCTCGACGCCCGCCGCTGCACGCTCCGCTGCGATCAGCTGGGCCGTGCGGACTGCCGTACCGGAGGGCGCGTCGACCTTGTCGGGGTGGTGGAGTTCAATGACCTCCACCGACTCGAAATATCTGGACGCCGTGGCCGCGAAGGCGGATGCCAGTACGGAACCAAGGGCAAAATTCGGTGCAATCAGGACGCCTACGCCCTGATGGTCCGCGAGCAGCGATTCAAGGCTTTCCAGCCTGCCGATGTCCCAGCCGGTGGTCCCGACAACGGCATGCATGCCGTTCTCGACGGCGAAACGGACGTTGGCCTCAGTGCTCTCCGGCACGGTGAGGTCCACCACGAACCTGGCGCCGGTGCCCTTCAGCGAGTCCAGGGAATCGCCGCGCCCGAGGGCCGCAACGAGCTTCATGTCGGGGGCGGATTCCACGGCCTTGACGGCTTCGGCGCCCATGCGCCCGTTCGCGCCCAGAACGGCGACAGGGAGTTGTTCGATCATGGTTTCAACCCTACCTTTCGTCCGGCGGCGGGGCAGAACCCCGGACACTGCATTACCACCGCCGCGGGGTGCAGCCGGAGACCGGTGGCGCCACGGCTTATGAGAAGACTCTCAGACGAGTCTCATTCATGCTTCACGTTCGGGGCCCATGATGGAAAGCACCAAGGGGGCATGGATCGAGACTTTAACGAGCCGAAGGAGGCCTCAAATGCGCATGGGGATTCGCGAGCTGCACCAGCCCACGGCGTCACAGGAACCAGTTTCACAGGAATGGGAAACAGCCGGGCCAGCTCAGCTTTCATACGTCCGGCTGGGCAATCCGGAACTCCGCCGGCAGATCGTGGACATCATCCTCGATGTCCTCTCCGACGAGGAGCCCGCGCGCCCAGAGGTCCGTGCCCGCATGCTGCAGCACCTGGCCGAAAACCCGGGCCACCCCGAACGGGCGCTGCTGGACCACCTTCGTGATCCACACATCCGGGCAGCTGCAACAGACTCAGGGCCCTTCGAAGTCCAGGATATGTAAGAGCAGGGCCTGCTCCGGGTTTCCAGGGTTGTCCTCCAGCTGCCTTAGCAGCCGCCGCCGGACATCGGGGGACGTGGCCGTTCCGGAAATGATGTCAGCGATGATGTCCAGGACCTGTCCGCGCAGGGACGGATCCCCCCGCCTTGGAATCCCTGGCATGTACTCCCCCGCCGATTCCCCGGGAATTCCAGATTTCCCGGGGCTCTCCCCGGGCATCGAACTTCCGGCCTGCAGCCCCTGGAACAGGGACTCCGTGTGAGGGTCGCCCGGCTCCATCGGCCCACTCCTTCCTGCAACCGGCCGGTGAGCCCCTTCACCCACTGACCTGAGACCGGCCCGGGCAAACGTCCGGGCCGCAGGGAACACTCGGCCCGCCGGCTTCAACGGCTGGCCTCCTGTTACCGGCGAAAGTCATCGTGTCGCGGCCCTGCTACAAAAAGCCGGACCCGGGACCCCCTGTCCGGAGCCCCCTGCCCCCCAGATACGGGACCCGCCCCGGCAGAAGGCCATGGACAGCCCCTGCTGCAGCGCCGCGTATCGGGGCTTTTCCCAAGTCCGTGCGGCGAAGGTTGGAGGGTCCTGAAGTTGAAGGTAGCCGCGAACCGTCTTCTGCAGGACTGCCGGGCCCGGACGCACTCCGCGTGGAAGCGCCGGGTCCGGCTTCTGCACGCCGGCGCCGGCTTCTTCTCCCCGGCTTCTGCATTCGGGCCGGACGCCCTACAGGTGCTTCTCTGCGTAGATGCGCAGCGCGTCGCTGACGAAGCCGGCTCCCTGCTCGCCGCCGTAGTTAGCGGCGAATCGCGGGTCGGCAACGTACATCTCGCCAAGGCCCGTGACGTAGCCCTTCGTGTCCCCGTCCGGGGCGGACGCCGGCGTGCCGGGAATGGCCGTGAGCCACTCGACATGGCGACGCGCGAGTTCCTGGGCCTCTTCGCTGTCCGCTGAAGCACCTGATTCGGCGGCGCGGATCCAGTCACGGCCGAGTTTTTCGGCGCCCTGCTTCCACGCCTTTTTCTCCTCCGCCCCCATCCCGCGCCACCAGGAATCCCCGGCCGCGTAGGCCTCCTTTCCCCACCGTTCCTCGACCTCGTCCTTGTACTGGGTGTGGTCGAATCCATCGAACATATTTTCAGCCACGAGTTCTCCATCTCCTCTCAGTGATTCGAGGGTTTGCCGGACAGAGGCCACCTGACGGTCCAGGCGCGCTTGCTCCTGCCGAAGCCAGTCAAGGTGCCCGCTGAGCGCCCGGACAGCATCGGTCTCGTGCCGGAGCACGTCGGATATCGCCGGGAGGCCGAGTCCCAACTGGCGCAGAAGCAGGATGCGCTGCAGCTGCACCAGGGCAGCGGCGTCGTAGTACCGGTACCCGTTGTGGCCGGTTCTCGTCGGCTTCAGCAGCCCGATGTCGTCGTAGTGGCGCAGCGTACGGCTGGTTGTGCCGGCGATCTTCGCTATCTCCTGGATCGACCAGTCCATCCGTCCCTCCCCTGCTCCCACGAGCCCTGTCCCTGGGAGGACAGCTCCCTGCGGGCTGTTCCCTTGCCGTTTGTCCCCTCGCGGGCCGGCCGGTCCGGCCCGATACCGAGACTCTAGGGGTTGACGTTACGTCAAGGTCAAGGGCGCTAGGCCCCGGCTCCGACCCATTCCACGGTGCCGTCGGTGAAGAACTGTTCCTTCCAGATGGGGACCTGGTCCTTGATCCGGTCCACCAGTTCGGAGCAGACGGCGAACGCCTGCCCGCGGTGTGCCGCCGCCACGGCGCAGACCAGGGCCGGATCCCCGATTTCCAGGGAACCCACCCGGTGCGCGGCCCAGATCCGGACCGGGGTGCCGGTATCGCCGGAGTGTTCGGCCACCAGTTCCGCCACCACATCGGCGAGGACCTGGTGCGCCGTGGGATGGGCGCTGTAATTCAGCCGTTCCACCGCCTTGCCGCCGTCGTGGTTCCGCACAACGCCGCTGAAACTGACCACCGCTCCCGCAGTGTCCGACTCCACGGCGGCAATGGCCTCGTCAACGGAGATGGGCTCCGCGCTCAGCACGGCATGCACCACCTCGAATGTCTGACCGGTGGCCGTGCGTCCGGTGTTTGCCTGTTCAGTGCCCATGTCCGCCCTCCAGCTGGTCACAGAGATGCCCGATCACCGGATCCAGCACGGACAGTCCGTCCATGACGCCCTTCGGTGATCCGGGCAGATTAACGATGAAAGTTGTGCCGGCGGCCCCTGCGTGCCCCCGGCTGAGCATCGCCAGCGGGGTCTTGGCGATGCCGGCCTGCCGGATCCCCTCCATGATGCCCGGAATCTCCCGGTCAAGCAGGGGCAGGGTCATCTCCGGCGTCCGGTCATCGGGGCTGAGCCCCGTGCCGCCGCTGGTGATTACGACGGCGGGACGCTGGGTGAGCAGCGCCCTGATCGCGGCGCCCACGGACTCGCCGTCGGGAACGACCATGGCGGGGAACGCCTCAAATCCATGCTCGGTGAGCCAGTCGATGATGACCGGCCCGGTCTCGTCCCGGTACTCGCCGGCGGCGGCACGTGTCGAGGCAATGACGACTCCGGCCTTCCTGCCTTGGACGTCGCCGTGGACGTGCGGTTCCGGTGTCCTTCCGGGCGTGCTCACAGCGTCCAGTCCCCGCTCTTGCCGCCGCTTTTGGCCAGCACCTTGATGTCGGTCAGCACGGCGTGCTTGTCCACGGCCTTGATCATGTCGTAGACGCTCAGTGCCGCGACGGAGGCCGCCGTCAGCGCCTCCATTTCCACGCCCGTGACTCCCCTGGTCTTCACGGTGGCGAAGATGTCCACGGTGTCCGGGCCGAGCTCGAAGTCCACCGTCACCTTCGATATCGGCAGCGGATGGCACAGCGGAATCAGTTCCGGGGTCTTCTTTGCCGCCATGATGCCGGCCACCCGTGCCACGGCCAGGGCGTCGCCCTTCGGCAGGCCTCCGGTGCCCAGCAGGGCCAGGACTTCCGGCGTGCTCCGGACAGTTGCGCTGGCCGTAGCCTCCCGTGTGGTTTCCGTTTTTGCTGATACATCCACCATCTGGGCGGTGCCGTCGCTCCGCAGGTGGGTCAGCGCGGCGTTGTCATTTTCTGCAGTCACAGCATCCATACTTCCACTTCGGCGCCCTGTGCGAGCGCGGATACTCCTTCAGGCACCTGGACCAGGGCGTTGGACCGGGCGAGGGCTCCGACCAGATGCGAGCTTTCGCCGCCCTCCAGCCGTACCGTGCCGTCCGGCAACAGGGTTCCGCGCCGCACCTGGTGCTTGCCGGCCGGCGATGTGAGCGGCTCGAGGAGCCGGCCACGAACCACGTTCCGTGGGGAGGGCGAGCCGAACAGCCCGCTGAGGACCGGCCGCAGGAACATCTCAAACGACACGAGACAACTGACCGGGTTCCCCGGGAACCCCAGGAGGGGCACGCCGTCGAACGTTCCGATCCCCTGTGGACCGCCGGGCTGCATGGCCACGTGGCCGAAGCGCACGTCCTGGCCGTCCATGGCCTGCCGCACTACCTCGTACGCGCCCTTGCTGACTCCGCCGGTGGTCACGATGAGGTCCACGTCCGAGACGTGGCGGCGCAGCAGGCCGCAGAGGGCGGCGGGATCATCCGTTGAGATGCCGGCCCTGATGACCGCCAGTCCGGCCTGCCGGAGCGAGGTTTCCAGCAGGGTCCCGTTGGCATCGAAGATCTTGCCGGGCTCGAGCTGCCCGCCCGGCTCCACCACTTCATCGCCTGTGGTGACGAGAAGGACCGTCAGCCGGCGGTGGACCAGGACGATCGGGATGCCCAGTGCGGCGATCAGCCCCAGCTGGCCGGGGCCGAGGCAGGTGCCGGCCGCCAGGGCAGCTTCACCCGCGCGGATATCGCTGCCGGCCTCCCGGATGAACGTCCCGGCAGCCGCTGGAGGGAGCCGTACAGTCGCCTCCGCGTCGGGAGCCGGGAAGGCTGCGGGAACTGCCCGCTCGATGGGGACGACGGCGTCGGCCCCGGGCGGGACCATGGCGCCCGTCATGATGGGGGCTGCCGTCCCGGGCTGCAGCGGTGCGGGCCGGGCCCCGGCCGGAACGGGAGCGGCGACGCGCAGCTCCCCACCGCCGTCGGGCACGTCCTCCGTGCGGATGGCAAAGCCATCCATCTGCGAGTTGGCGAAGGGAGGAAGGTCCAGGGGCGCGGTGATGTCTTCGGCCAGCCCCCTGCCCAGGGCCTCGGCGAGGGCGAGCCGTTCAGTGCCGCCGGCGCTGCGTAACGGCTCCAGCAGGGCCCGGACGGCGTCGCGGTGTTCCGCCACGCCGCGGTGTGCGTGCGCTCTGCTCCCTGCATCGTGGGCAACTGCGTCGTGGGCCATTGGGGACGATGTGGCGGCAGTGGCGCGCGGCTGCGTGTGGCGGTGCATGGTCCTGCCTTCGGGAGTGACGGCTATGGGTTCACGTCAACTCTAATGGTGTGGAAGCCGGTGGCGCCGTCCGGAGCAACCGGCGTGTGCTCCTCCGCCTGGACAGTGCCGCTAAGATCTGTCGCACGCACTTGGACTTCATACCGGCCCGGCTGGAGGTCAATGCCCAGTTGCCACTGGCACCACGTGTCCACGGAGATGCCGGGAGCCAGGTCCGCCTGCTGCCAGCCGCCGCGGTCCACGCGCAGCTCCACCTTGCCGATGCCGGTGTGCTGTGCCCAGGCCACGCCGCCGAACATCACCTGCCCCGGGCGGGCCGACCGGCCGTCGCGGGGTACATCGATGCGCGAGGAGATCTTGATGGGCCCGCGTTCCGACCAGCCGCGCGGCGTCCAGTAGGCAACGTCATCGGCGAACCTGGTGACCTTGAGCTCAACGAGCCACTTCGTGGCGGACACGTAGCCGTAGAGCCCGGGTACCACCAGCCGAACAGGAAATCCGTGTTCGAGCGGCAGCGGCTCACCGTTCATGCCTACCGCGAGCAGTGCGTCCCGGTTGTCCGTGAGGACGTCCAGCGGCGTGCCGGCGGTCCAGCCGTCCGAGCTTCGGGACAGCACCATGTCCGCGCCGGGAAGGGGGCCGGCCATCGCCAGCAGTTCGCGGACAGGCCAGCCGAGCCAGAGAGCATTGCCGATGAGGTCGCCGCCGACCTCATTGGACACGCAGGCGATGGTCACGTGGCGTTCCAGCATTGGTTTGGCCTGCAGGGCTTCGAAGTCGAGTTCTATCTCCCGCTCCACCAGGCCGGTGACCTTCAGCTTCCATTCCCGCGGGTCCAGGACGGGGACGGAGAGTGCGGTGTCGATGCGGTAGAAATCCGGATTTGGGGTGACGAGGGGATCCATGCCATCGAGGCCGATCTCGGCACCGGCCGGAATGGCTGCTGCAGCCGACCTGGGCTCCGGAAGGCGCAACGTCCTGCGGACCTCGTTGACCCCCGCTGCCCCGCCGCGCCAAGCTGTGGCAACCGCGCCTCCCACCAGAACCACCGCAGCTGACCCGCCCAGCAACTGCAGGAAGCTGCGCCGCCCGTCACGGCCCTGCTGCGCAGCTGCCTGCCAGGCGGCCAGCCGCAAAATCAGGCTTTGCAGCAGCATGCCGCCGATCCCTGCCGCCAGCACCGGGAGTGCGACGGCGATGACGGTCACCTGCGCGCGGGTCAGGACCGCAGCAACGCCGACGAGCCCGAAGACGGCGAAGACTGCGGCTCCGGCATAGCGCCTGCGCAGCTCCAGCACTCCGGACAGCGCCGCCAGGGCTGCGATCACCAGCGCCATGCCCGCCAGCAGGGCAAGCTTGTCCGCCGTGCCGAACAGTGCAACCGCCCAGTCCTTCACTCCCGGCGGAACAGCATCGATCACCGCACCGCCCAGCGCCGTCATCGTGGACAGTGAAGGACTGAGGAAGCCTGCGATGAGCTCGCTGGCCACCAGCCCGGTGCCCGCGGCCACAACGCCGGCGCCTGCCGCCCACCAGCGGGACGTGGCAGGTACGGCTCCGGACGCTTCAGGTCCAGAGGTGGGGAAGCTATGCATTCCGGCTGAAGCCCCGGGCGCTGCCGGCTGGGACTCGTTCACCCTTCCAGCATAAGTCCGGGCACCCGGGCCGGCAGCGGGAGCCCCCGGGCGTGATGCTTGGCCCAACGTGGCGTAGCCTGAATTCATGAGTGTTCAGCTTGGCATGCCGCAGCCGCGCGAAGGAGCCGCCCTGCTTCCTGGCGCGCCTGGAGTTCCCGCTGCCCGGCCCGCCGATGCTCCCGCCGGACTCGTTGACCGCTATGGCCGCCGCGCCACGGACATGCGGCTTTCCCTCACTGACAAGTGCAACCTGCGGTGCACCTATTGCATGCCCGCCGAGGGGCTGGAGTGGCTGTCCAAACAGGCAGTCATGTCGGCTGCGGAAATCGTGCGGATCGTGCGTGTGGGCGTGGATCTGCTGGGTGTGCGCGAGCTGCGCCTGACCGGTGGCGAGCCACTGGTCCGGGCGGACCTGGTGGACATCATCGCCGCGCTCCGGGAGGAACATCCCGCCCTGCCAATCTCCATGACCACCAACGGAGTGGGCCTGGACAAGAAGGCCGCCGCGCTCGCCGCCGCCGGACTCACCCGCATCAACGTTTCGCTGGACTCACTGCACGAGGAGACCTTCACCAAGCTGACGCGGCGCCCGTTCCTTGACCGCGTCCTTGCCGGCGTGGATGCAGCGTGGGCGGCAGGCCTGGGACCGGTCAAGCTCAACGCCGTGCTCATGCGCGGCATCAACGACGCGGAATCGCCGGCGCTGCTGGCATGGGCGCTGGACCGGGGCTACGAGCTGAGATTCATCGAGCAGATGCCGCTCGACGCCGATCACGGCTGGACCCGGCGCAACATGATCACCGCGGCGGAGATCCGTGAACTGCTGTCCGCGGACTATGTGCTCAGCCCGGATCCGCGCGCCCGGGACGGGGCGCCCGCCGAACGCTTCGAAGTACGACGCCGACCCGTAGGGTCTGTTGCGGGCGGTTCTGCGCAGCCCGACGGCCCCGTGCTGGGAACCGTGGGGATCATCGCTTCCGTCACCGAGCCCTTCTGCTCGGACTGCCGCCGGACCCGAATCACCGCTGAAGGCAAGATCATGAGCTGCCTGTTCTCCCGGGAGGAATTCGACCTGCTCGGACTCCTCCGGGCGGGCGCCAGCGACCAGGAACTGGCGGAACGCTGGCAGGATGCCATGTGGCTCAAGCCCAAGGCCCACGGCATGGACCACGTGGGACTCGACGCGCCGGACTTCGTCCAACCGGACCGCAGCATGAGCGCCATCGGAGGCTGAACCCTTGAACGTACGTTACTTCGCTGCCGCACGCGCTGCGGCGGGCCTGGAAGAGGAGCGCTTCGACCTTCCGGCCGGATCGACGGTGGAAGCACTGCTGGCTGCCGTCCTCGACGTCGAACGCGCCGAGCCGCCGGCCGGAACGCCGCGGCTGGCCACCATCCTGGCCAGGAGCAGCTTCCTGCTCAATGAAGTCGCCGTCCGGGACCGCTCAGTGGTCCTCCGCGAGGGCGACGTGGTGGACGTCCTGCCGCCCTTTGCCGGAGGCTAGGGACGCGTGTCATGAGGGGTGACGCGTCGGCGCCGTGCCGAGCGCCAGGGCCAGCAGGGCGTTTCTGCTCCGGACTCCACAGGCTGCAAAGACGGCCTTGAACTGGTCCTGCACCGTGTAGGGGCTGATGTGCAGGGCAGCCGCCAGTGAAGCCGTGTCCAGTCCGCCCGCGGCAAGCTCAAGCAGGCTGCGTTGCCTCGGCGTCAGGCCAAAGCACCGGGTAAACACCTCGAGCCTTTCTCCGGACGGGCATTCCTGGATGGTCACCGCCAGCGATGCCGCGCCGTCCTCCCCAGGGTCCAGCCGGAATGACCTCAGCACCGCCCACCGGCCGGATCCAATGGGCACCCGGGCCGATGCCGCATGTACATCAACCCCGGACTCGCGGGCCAATAGCTGAGCTGCGACGTTGAAGACCTCGGCCGGTACGGCCGAGTAGGGACCGGGCCCCGGCTGCAGCAGTCCTATCCAATCAGCGGCCGAGGCACTCCGTCCGGTAACTTCCAGCCCGGAGTCCAGGACCAGCAGGGCCTGCTGCGGCAGGTCCTGCGGTAGGGCCCCCTCGCGCTCCGGCGGGCGTGGCCCGCGCCGCTGCAGGACGTCCCTCCTCATCCCCGCCGCCCGGCTTCTCCGCAACCCTGACGCTATGGCCGGTGCAGCCGTCGCCAGATACCGGGATTCAGTATCAGTGAAGGGTCCGTCCTCGCCGGTCCGCCACAGGTCAAGCCAGCCCCAGCACCCGTGCCTGTCCGCGAACACGGTCGAAAGGACGTCCGTGACGGCGTACCGGGAGAGGATACCGGCCCACAGCGGGCTGGAGGCGGGGTTGCCGCCGGTTGCTGTGAGAAGGCTGACGGCTGGTGGGCCGCCGCCGAGCAGAGATGTCCACCGCCCTGCTGCCGTCACGTACTTCAATCTGATCAGGGCAGGCAGTTCCTGCGGGCAGGGGATGCTGGCCATCGGCGACATGCCCGTGCAGGTTTCGGGATCTGTGAGTGGCCACGCAAACCAACTGAACGGAACAATGGTGCCAAGCTCCGCCAGCACCGCCGCGCGCAGTTCATGGTTCTCCATCGAAGCACTGCTGAACTGACCAATCCGTTCCAGGCTCCGGTTCAGCGCCCAATGCGTGGTCATGAAACCAGTATGGCCCCGCTGTGGCGCCCCAAAGGCGTGCTGCCCGCACGCTCCCAGATTTCTGGGATACCGCGGCGGCACCGGCCCTGCCTACCGTAGGCCCATCGGGCACCTGGGTTCCCGCAACTGAAAGGACTGACATGTACACGCTGCAGATCGAGCATGGAATCAAGGACTTCGCGATGTGGAAGGCCGCATTTGATCGGGACCCGGTCGACCGGGTTGCCTCGGGGGTACTCGCGCACCGCATCAGCCGGCCGGTGGACGATCCGCATTACGTGGTGGTTGAACTTGACCTTGCGAGTCTTGAACAGGCCGAGGCGCTGCTGGCCAAGCTGCGGCAGCAGGTTTGGAGCTCGCCGGCAGCGGCTCCTGCACTGCACGGGGCTCCGCAAACGCGGATTGTGGAATCTGCAAACTGACTAGCGCTCAAGCAAGGGGCTGACGTGGCCGTTCGCGCTGTCAGGTGCGGCGGCAAACCGAGGTCATGAAGGGGCTGTAGTCCTGGGCGTCGCTGAGCCGGAGTTCGGCGGTGTGGATGAGGACTCCTTCATCAACGCGAAACGTGTGCCGGGCGGTGCCGCGGTCGCTGTGCCGTTCCACCGTGAGCGTGGCATCATGCCAGGCGCCGCGGGCCGGTGCCGCCGGGGGCTTCCCCATGCTGTCGACGTAGTACCAAAGTGTTTCATCGTGATCGGGATCCACGGTGAATACCCCGTGGCCTTCAAAGTGCGTGCCGTCGGCCTCGATGTGCCTGTATGTCTGCACCACTGCAAAGCCGCCGGCCGCCCTCGTGAACGTCACCTCTGCGGCGGCCGTCCGGGCCGGGCCCCAGGGCGAGGCGGCCAGCTCAGTTGTCCCCGCCCAGCGCCCGACGAACAGCTCCAGCGCCTCGTGGGCTGTCCCCGGATGCGGCCGGTCCATTATTCCTCCGAGTGCGGTTCCTCTGAATGGGATTCCTGCGGCGCGGGATCTGGCTCCATCATGGTCCCGTCCTCAGGGCATGTCCAGAGCAAGGTCCGAGGGCGGGTCCAGAGCAAGGTCCGAGGGCGGGTCCAGAGCAAGGTCCGGGGCAAAAGTCAGAACCCGAAGGTTTCGGTCTCCTCGAAGGGCCCGACAACCGTGACCGTCCGGGGCGCCGCCGCGAGCTCACCGGCCAGCTCCTGGACCTGCTCCGCGGTGACGGCCTTGATCAGCCGCAGGGTCTCGTCGATGTCCTGGTACTCCCCGGACACGAGCTCGGCGCGGCCCAGCCGGGACATGCGCGAGCCGGTGTCCTCCAGGGCCAGCACGATGCCGCCACAGAGCTGCCCCACCGCCTTGCGGAGTTCCTCCTCGGAGATGCCGCCCTCAGCGAGCTTGTCCAGCTCCGCCCCCAGCAGCTCCAGGACCTGCCGGACCTTGGTAGGTGTGCAACCGGCGTACATGCCGAAGTAGCCGGCGTCCGCGTACGAGGAGGCAAAGGAATAGGTGGAGTAGACGAGCCCGCGCTTTTCCCGGATCTCCTGGAACAGGCGCGAGGACATGCCTCCGCCGAGCACCGCGTTCAGCACGCTCATGACATACCGGCGCTCGTCGGTGGCCACGATCGTAGGGCAGCCCATGATGATGTTGGCCTGTTCCACGGGGCGCTTGACCACGTGCAGCCCTGCGGTTCCGGTGATCTCTGCGCGCTCCGTGGACCGTCGATCCACCGGGGCCGCATCGGGCTCCAGGGACCAGCCGGCGTCGTGGAGGGCATCAACCACAAGACGGCACACGACGTCGTGATCCAGACCGCCGGCGGCGGTGATGACCAGCTCGTCGGGGCGGTAGTAGCGCCGGTAGTGGTCCCACACCGAGTCGCGGGCCACGGCCCGGATGGCGTCGGGGGTACCGCCAATGGGGCGCCCCAGCGGGTGCGTGCCCAGCACGGCTGCGACGAAGTGCTCATGGGCGACGTCTGTGGGGTCATCGCTGTCCATGGCGATTTCCTCGAGGATGACGTCGCGTTCCTGTTCCATCTCGACGGGGTCCAGCACAGCGCCGGTAATCATGTCGGCGATCACGTCGATGGCCATCGGCAGGTCCGTGTCCAGCACCCGGGCGAAATAGCAGGTGCTCTCCTTGGCGGTGGCCGCGTTGGATTCCCCTCCCACCTCGTCAAAAGCCGAGGCGATTTCGAGGGCTGTGCGGCGCCGGGTGCCCTTGAACAGCAGGTGCTCGAGGAAGTGCGTTGAACCGTGCTGCCCGGGAGCCTCATCCCGGGATCCGACGCCGACCCAGAATCCGATGGTGGCGGAGCGCTGGCCAGGCATGGCCTCGGTCAGCACACGCACCCCGCCCGGCAGAACCGAACGGCGGACTTCGGAGCCTCCGTCAGCTCCATGGATCAGGGTGTCACCGGGATGGTTCTGCGCCAACGGCAGGGGAACGACAGTCATCAAGGCCTTTCAGGAAGCGGAGCCAAATCTGCCTGCAATCCTACCTTTAAACGGCGGCAGGGCCGGTGAATGATCCACCGGCCCTGCCGCTGATGCCCGCGCTGAAAAACGCGGTGCAGACTACTCTGCTGTCGCCTCGGCGACCTCAGCCTTCTCGGCGCTTTCCTCTTCAGCCACGACCGGCGACAGGGACAGCTTGCCGCGGTCATCGATCTTGGTGATCTCCACCTGGATCTTCTGGCCGACGGAGACGACGTCCTCGACGTTGTCCACGCGCTTGCCGCTGGCGAGCTTGCGCAGCTCGGAAATGTGCAGCAGGCCGTCCTTGCCCGGGGTGAGGGAAATGAACGCACCGAAGGTGGTGGTCTTGACGACCGTGCCCAGGTAACGCTCGCCGATTTCCGGAACCTGCGGGTTGGCGATGGCGTTGATGGCGGAGCGGGCTGCATCGGCAGACGGCCCATCGGTGGCGCCAATGTAGACCGTGCCGTCGTCCTCGATCGAGATGTCGGCGCCAGTGTCCTCCTGGATCTGGTTGATCATCTTGCCCTTGGGGCCGATGACCTCGCCGATCTTGTCCACGGGGATCTTGACGGCGATGACGCGCGGCGCGAACTCGGAGAGCTCGTCCGGGGTGTCGATCGCGGCGTTGATGACCTCGAGGATGTGCAGGCGGGCCTCGCGGGCCTGCTTCAGTGCCGCTGCAAGGACCGACGCCGGGATGCCGTCGAGCTTGGTGTCCAGCTGGATGGCCGTGACGAACTCGGAGGTGCCGGCGACCTTGAAGTCCATGTCGCCGAAGGCATCTTCGGCGCCAAGGATGTCGGTCAGCGCTGCGTAGCGGGTCTGGCCGTCAACCTGGTCGGAGACCAGGCCCATGGCGATGCCGGCAACGGCTGCCTTCAGCGGAACGCCTGCATTGAGCATGGACAGCGTGGAGGCGCAGACCGAGCCCATGGAGGTGGATCCGTTGGAGCCGAGGGCCTCGGACACCTGGCGGATGGCGTACGGGAACTCCTCGCGGGACGGCAGCACCGGAACGAGCGCACGCTCGGCCAGCGCACCATGGCCGATTTCGCGGCGCTTCGGCGAACCGACACGGCCGGTCTCACCGGTGGAGTACGGCGGGAAGTTGTAGTTGTGCATGTAGCGCTTGCGCGTCACCGGCGACAGCGAGTCGATCTGCTGTTCCATCTTCAGCATGTTCAGCGTGGTGACACCCATGATCTGGGTTTCGCCGCGTTCGAAGATCGCCGAACCGTGGACGCGGGGCAGCACCTCGACCTCGGCAGTCAGCTGGCGGATGTCCGTCAGGCCGCGGCCGTCGATACGGATCTGGTCCTTGAGGATGCGCTGGCGCACAACGTGCTTGGTGACCGAGCGGAACGCTGCGGACACTTCCTTCTCGCGGCCTTCGAACTGGCCGGCCAGCGAGGCAACAACCTCGTCCTTCAGCTCGTCGGCAGCGTTGTCGCGCTCCTGCTTGTCCGCGATCTGGAAGACGGCGGTGAGCTTCTCGGTGGCGGCGGCCTCAACGGCGGCGTACACGTCGTCCTGGTAGTCCAGGAAGACCGGGAACTCAACGGTGGGCTTGGCCGCGCGGGACGCCAGGTCCTGCTGGGCTTCGCAGAGAGCCTTGATGAACGGCTTGGCGGCCTCGAGGCCCTCGGAGACGACCTCTTCGGTGGGGGCGGTGGCGCCCTGTTCCTTGATCAGGCTCCAGGAGTTGTCCGTGGCTTCGGCTTCAACCATCATGATGGCGACGTCGTCACCTGCCACGCGGCCGGCAACGACCATGTTGAACACGGACTTCTCAAGCTCGGAGTGCTTCGGGAAGGCAACCCACTGCGAACCCTGCTCGTCCGCCACGAGGGCAACGCGGACGCCGCCGATCGGGCCGGAGAACGGCAGGCCGGAAAGCTGGGTGGACATCGACGAGGCGTTGATGGCCACGACGTCGTAGAGCTCGTCCGGGTTGATGGCCAGCACGGTGACCACAATCTGGACCTCGTTGCGCAGGCCCTTGACGAACGCCGGGCGCAGCGGGCGGTCCATCAGGCGGCAGGCCAGGATGGCCTCCGTGGACGGGCGGCCTTCGCGGCGGAAGAACGAGCCCGGGATACGGCCGGCGGCGTACATGCGCTCTTCGACATCAACCGTCAGCGGGAAGAAGTCGAAGCCTTCGCGCGGGTGCTTGCCCGCGGTGGTGGCGGAGAGCAGCGCGGTGTCTTCGTCGATGTACACCATCGCTGCGCCGGCTGCCTGCTTGGCAAGACGGCCGGTTTCAAAGCGGATTACACGCTTGCCAAAGCGGCCATTGTCAATGACTGCTTCTGAGAACTGGATTTCGGGACCCTCCAAGAGAGTCACCTCCGTTTCTTTGGTAACGGAAGTCCAGCCGCATCAACCCAGTCCAGCATCTGTCTACTGGCCTGCACTGCACCCGGTCATCGATCGAGACCCACGGGCCTGCTTCAATCAGCGAAGCTTCCCGGGGATCACTACCGAGGACCGCGAATGCGTGATGCGGTTGATCCTCCTGTTTAGTTTTTCTACTGAAGAAGGCGGCCCGTTCCGTGCAGGAAAGGGCCGCCCCCTAAATCAGACTAGCGGCGCAGGCCGAGACGCTCGATGAGCGCACGGTAGCGGGCGATGTCAGTCTTCTTGAGGTAGGTCAGCATGCGCTTGCGACGACCAACCATGGCCAGCAGACCGCGCTGGGTGTGGAAGTCGTGCTTGTGCTCCTTCATGTGCTCAGTGAGATCCTTGATCCGCTGAGTCAGGACGGCAACCTGGACCTCGGGTGAACCGGTGTCGCCTTCGGTGGTTGCGTATTCCTTGATGATGGACTGCTTTACAGCGGCGTCAAGTGCCACAATAACTCCTTGAGATGTGCCGTGAGGCCCGAATCAGTAACTCACTGCCGGGTGTGCAGGCGCGGACCAGCCCGTCAAAGCAGGCGGTACGCACGAAACAGGATCCAGCAACCACGGACTGCAGCCGGATCCACCGTTTAGTTTACCGGCCTTGTCGCAATCTTGTCGAAACGCCGCGGCAGCAGTCCGCGGACGGCGGCCATGCCGCGGTGGAGCTCCGCGAAGCTCGTGCTCAGCGGCGACAGGCCGATCCTGATGCCTGCCGGGGCACGGAAATCGGGGATGACGTCCTTGTCCCACAGTGCAGCGGTCACTTCCCGGAAGGACGGATGGTCGACGGTGATGTGGCTGCCCCGCAGTTCAGGGGCCCGCGGTGTGGCGAGCCGGACGCCTGCCGGGGCCAGCCAGGCGTCATGGAGTTCCAGCGCGTACGCGGTCAGGTGCAGGGATTTTTCGCGGACTGCCGCCATCCCCACTTCCTCGAGCAGGTCAAGGGTGCCGCGCATCGCGATCATCCCGAAAATGGCCGGGGTTCCGCTGAGGAAGCCGCGGATGCCCGGAGCAGGCTCATAGCCGGGGCCCATCTCGAATGCGTCCCGGCGTCCCATCCAGCCCCAGATGGGCTGGGCCAGGCCCGCAAGGTGCCTGGCATTGACGTACGCGAACGCGGGCGATCCGGGCCCGCCGTTGAGGTACTTGTAGGTGCAGCCCGCGGCAAAATCGACGCCGGCGGCGTCCAGCTCCACCTCCACCGAACCCGCCGAATGGCACAGGTCCCACACCATCAGCGCTCCGGCCTCGTGCACTGCCGCCGTGATGCCCGGCAGGTCCGCGAGGAACCCGGACCGGTACGCCACATGGCTGAGGAGCACGACGGCGGTGAACGGCCCAGTTGCCTCCCTCACCTGGTCAAGGGTCACCCCGGAGTCGGGGTCGGCGTCGATCCAACGCAGTGTCAGCCCCTCTTCCCGTGCGATGCCCTCGACAAGGTAGCGGTCCGTGGGGAAGTTGTCGGTGTCCAGGACGATCTCTGTCCTCGCAGGGTCCTTGACGGCAGCAAGGGCGGCGCGGATCAGCTTGTAGAGCACCACGGTGGTGGAATCGGCAATGATGGTCTGGCCGGGCGCCGCGCCCAGGACGACGCGGCCCAGCTGGTCCCCTATGGCCTGGGGCAACTCCAGCCATTCCTCGTCCCAGCCGCGGATCAGGCGGCCTCCCCAGCCGGCATGGATGAAGGCGTTGATGTCGTCGGCTGTCCGTTTGAGCGGGCGGCCCAGGGAGTTGCCGTCAAGGTAGGACAGGTCCGTGTCCGTCCCGATGAACTTCTCCCGGTAGGCGGACAGGGGGTCGGCGTCGTCGAGCAGGCGGGCGCGCTCGAGGAGTACGTCGTCGTGGGCCTCGCTAAGGGTGGTCACTGGCCGATCTCCGTCCGCACGGCGAACAGTTCCGGGAAGAACGTCAGTTCGAGGGCTTTCTGGAGGAAGGCCACGCCGCTGGAGCCGCCGGTTCCGCCTTTCATGCCGATGGTCCGCTGCACGGTCCGCAGGTGCCGGAACCGCCACAGCTGGAAGTTGTCCTCGAGGTCCACGAGCTCCTCGCATGCCTCGTAGGCGCCCCAGTTGTCGGACGCGTTCTCGTAGATGTGCTTGAACAGCGGGACGAGTTCGGGTACGAACTCGTGGGCCTTGGTGACGTCACGGTTCAGGACGGAGGCGGGTACCTCGAAGCCCTGACGGTGCAGGTAGGCGAGGAACTCGTCGTAGATGCTCGGGGCGTCAAGGACTTCCTGCAGCAGCGCGTGGGCTTCGGGGTCCGATTCAAAGACCGGCAGCATCTTCCGGTTCTTGTTGCCCAGCACGAATTCCACAGCCCGGTATTGGCTCGACTGGAATCCCGAGGAGTTCCCAAGGAAGCCGCGGAACTGCGAATACTCCGTGGGCGTCAGGGTGGCGAGCACGGACCACTGCTCGGTGAGGGTCTTCTGGATGTGCTTGACGCGGGCGATCCCTTTCAGGGCTGTGCCCAGATCGTCCGCCCTAAGGTGTTCGGCCGCGCTGCGAAGTTCATGCAGGACCAGCTTGAGCCAGAGCTCGGTGGTCTGGTGCTGGATGATGAACAGCATCTCGTCATGGTGTTCCGGTGTGCTGACGGGCTGCTGCGCACTCAGCAGCGTGGGCAGCTGCAGATACGCCCCATAGCTCATTCTGGAACTGAAATCGCGGACGATTCCCTTGTCCAGTTTCCTGGTGTTCTTCTCCACGGTCACAGCGTTGCCTTCCTTGCCAAGTACTGTGTGGGGCGCCGAATCAGCGCTTGCGAAGGAGGTCGTGGGCCTGCACGACGTCCTGGCGCATCTGCTCCACGAGGGCTTCAGGCCCACGGTACGCCACCATGCCCCGGAGCCGGGCGACAAACTCCACAACTACTGTCTGGCCGTACAGATTGAAGTCGTCAATGGATTCCTGGGGACGGTCGATGACGTGGGCCTCCACCTGCCGGCTGACGCCGTCGAAGGTCGGGTTGGAGCCAACCGAGATGGCGGCCGGCCACCGGGTGCCATCCTGGTCCACCAGCCAGCCTGCATAGATGCCGTCCGCAGGGATGAGTCCGCTGGCGTCAGAGGAGAGGTTGGCGGTGGGAAAACCGAGGGCGCGGCCCCGGGCGGCCCCGTGGACCACTTCCCCGCGCATCTGGTGCGGGCGTCCCAACACGGCGGCCGCCGTGGCGACGTCGCCTTCCATCAGTGCCTCACGCACCCAGGTGGACGAACAGCGGCGGTCCATGCCGCCGTCGTCGTGGAGGGGAAAGCCCTCCGAACCGAATTCACTGATGACGAGAACCTCAAAGCCGAACTCCTCCCCCAGTTTCCGCATGGTGTTCAGGTCTCCGGAGTTGCCGCGGCCAAAACGCGTGTCGTGGCCGATGACCACGTGGCTCGCATGAAGGGCGTCGACGAGGACCGTGCCCACGAACTCCTCCGGAGTAAGGCTGGCGAGTTCGAGTGAGTACTTCATGACGAGCACCGCGTCCAAACCGAGTTCGCCGAGCGCGTGGAGCTTGTCCTGCAGTCCCATGATGAGCTCGGGCGCGGACTCTGGCCGGTGGACCTGGGAGGGATGGGGGTCAAACGTGACGGCGACGGAACGTGCCCTGTTCAGCCTTGCTGTCCGGATCAGCTGAGACAGCACCTGCTGGTGGCCGCGGTGGACGCCATCGAAGTTGCCGATAGTGACAACGGAAGGACCAAAGTCATCGGGGACTTCGGTCGGATCGTTCCAGATGTGAACCATCAACCTCGCCTTTTACTGCCTGACACGAATCTGTCCGGCTGCCGCCGGGGCGCCGGAACTCTATAAGGTTACCCGCAATCGCCGGAGCGCATGGACGGCCGCCTGCGCCGGGATCAGTCCCGCGGCGGGCCTAGTCGGCGGCCGCGGCAGGCCGCCTGCGGTACAGCCAGACCAAGCCCAGCACCGGGAGGACCAGGGGGATGAAGGCGTAGCCCCGGCCGAACAGGGACCACACCGTCTCATGCGGGAACTGGACGGCGTCGAAGACGCTCAGCGCGCCCACGACCACCACGCCGACGAGTTCCACGAGCACGGCGGCGACCGATATCCGGAACCAGATCCGCCCCGGCTTGGCGAGCGAAACCGTGGCCACAACGTACACGAGCGCGGCGAAGGCGGACAGCAGGTAGGCCAGCGGCGCCTCGGAGAATTTCGTGAGGATCTGGTAGCCGGCGCGCGCGGTGGCCGAAATGGCGAACACCGCGTACACGGCGATGAGGAGACGCCCCGGGCCGGTATTGCGGGTGTCGGTGGTCTTGCGACCGTTCTGTGCGGTGTGGGCTGGCGTTGCGGTCACGTTGTTTTCTTCCAATTCAGTACCAGATCTGGTTCATTCGCGCGGCCATGACCAAGGCAGTCACTCCCACGGCGGCGAGGACAAAATTGCTCCAGCGGGTCCGTTCCAGGATGGACCAGTACACCGCCGCGACGGGCAGCAGCAGGGCTGTCACGAGATAGCCCCAAAACTCCCAGGCCTCTCCCGCGATCGGCTCCCCGGCGATGACCCTGACGATCGAGCCCACAAGGTAGACAAGCAGGGCCAGTTCCACAGCGGCCACCGACAGGATGGTGACGTCGTTGGGGGCCTTCTTCAGGATTCCCGCGACCGCACAAATGACGGTGGACAGGAGCCCGACAACAAGGATGATGTAGAAATAGGCGTCCACGGTCAGCCAGCCTGCTCGCTGGTGGCGGTGCCGCCGGTTCCGGGCGCAAAGACGAGAACCGGCTTGGCGAAGCTGCCGGTATCAGCCAGCAGTGCCACGAGGGAACCGTCGGGAGCAAACGCCGCGGCCGGGCGTTCGGCGGTGGCCGCCTGGGCAGAGCCGGCCGGTGCCCCCGCAGCGATGCGGCGGCCAAAGGATATCTCCGTGGTTTCATCCGCGGTGAGCTCGCGGTTGGGCATCAGCGCGCGGGCTGCCTGGGAGATGTCCAGAACCTCGAGGTCGTCGGCAAGCTGTTCGAGGGTCCGGGCCTGGTCCAGGGAGTAGGGGCCCACGCGCGTCCTGCGCAGCGCCGTCAGGTGGCCTCCGACGCCGAGCGAGCTGCCCAGGTCCCGGGCCAGCGCACGGATATAGGTTCCGGAGGAGCACTCCACCGTGACGTCGACGTCCACCACGGAACCACCCCGGTCAGGCCGGATGCCATGTACCTCGAAGCGGTGGATGGTCACCGCCCTGGCCGCGAGCTGCACGTCCTCGCCGGACCGGACACGGGCATAGGCCCGCTCTCCGTTGACTTTGATGGCGCTGACGCTGCTGGGCACCTGCTGGATCTCGCCCGTCAGGGATGCAATTCCGGCGCGGATGTCTGCCTCCGTGACCGCGGCCGCGCTGGCCGTGGCCACCACCTCGCCCTCGGCGTCGTCAGTGACGGTGGATTCGCCGAGCCGGATGGTCGCCGTGTACGTCTTCGATGTCCCCACGATGTACGTGAGCAGGCGCGTGGCCTTGTTGATCCCAACCACGAGCACGCCGGTGGCCATGGGATCCAGCGTTCCCGCATGGCCCACTTTCCGGGTACCGGCGATCCGCCGCATCCGTCCAACCACATCGTGGCTGGTCCATCCCTGCGGCTTGTCCACTATTACCAGTCCAGAAAGCACGCCTCCCAGTATATCGGCGCGCGCCGATCCGACCGTCAGCCTCCTTTCTCCCCCGGCAGGCCTGCAGAACGGGAGCCGTGCCGGACTAGGATGGCGTCATGCCTGAGCTTGCGCCGCACGTAGTCGATGTCCCCGTCAATCAGATCCGCGAGATCACAGAGGCGGCCTGGCTTGTACCCGATGCCGTGGTGCTGAGCATCGGCGAACCCGGCTTCCCGCTTCCCCGGCACGTCCTTGACGCCGGAATGGCCTGTCTGGACCGCGACGAGACGAACTACACTCCGAACGCCGGAATCCCTGCCCTTCGGGAAGCTTTAGCCGCCAGGTTCCGGGAGCAGTCCGGCACTGACATCGGAGCCGACCGGGTGTATGTGGTCGCTGGCGCGCAGCAGGGCCTGCACATGGCCATGAGCCTGCTCCTCGCCCCAGGCGATGAGATCCTGGTGCCCAATCCCGGCTATCCCACCTTCGCCATGACCAGCAGACTGCTGCACGCTGTCCCTGTGCGCTATCCTCTCTATCCGGAGTACGACTTCCAGCCGCGGATCGAGGACGTGGAAGCGCTGATCACGGACCGGACCCGCGTCCTCATGCTCAATTCGCCGTCGAACCCCCTGGGTGCAGTGCTGGGCGAGGACGTGACCCGGCAGCTCGTGGACCTTGCCCGTCGGCATGACCTCTGGATCATTTCGGATGAGTGCTACGAGGCCTTCACCTACGATGTCCCGCATGTCAGCCCCGCCCGGTTCGACAGCGACGTCCCCGGTGAAGCGAGGGTGTTCACGTCCCTGACGCTGTCCAAGACTTACGGACTGACCGGGCTCCGGATTGGCGGCCTCGTCTGCCCGCCCGGACTGGAGCAGCGGATGAACAACGTGATGGAGTCCATCGTCTCCTGCGTGGCCTCGCCGTCGCAGTATGCGGCCCTGGCCGCACTGACGGGCCCCCAAGACTACGTGGTGCAGGCGCGGGCACATTACCGGGCCAACCGCGATGCCGCCTCCGCCATCCTGCGCGCCAAGGGCATTCCGTTCCTCTCCGCACAGGGGGCCTTCTACCTGTGGGCGGACGTGTCCCATGTGAGCGGGGGCGATGTGCGGACCTGGGTCCGGACGTTCCTCGCCGAGGCTGGCGTGTCCTTCGCGCCAGGAACCGCATTCGGGTCCATTGGAGAAGGCTGGATCCGGATCGCGCTGTGCAGCAGCCCGGAAGGACTCGTGGAAGGCGTCAGCCGCCTGCCGGCGCGGTGCTGAGCCCCAGCTGCCGGATGCGGCGCACGGCGTCAGCCGCGGCTGCCGCCGAGGGCTGACTCCAGCCAGGACCGCAGCACGGGAGCGGGAGCCGCCCCGACCTGGCGGGCCACCACTTTCCCGTCGACGATGACCATCAGCGTGGGAATGGACTGCACGGCAAAACGCCGGGACAGCTCCGGGGCACGGTCCACGTCAACCTTCACGAGCTTGAGCTGCCCGGCCTTCTCACGGGCAAGCCCGTCAAGGACCGGGCTCACCGTCCGGCACGGGCCGCACCAAGCGGCCCAGAAGTCAACGAGGACCGGGACGGTGGACTGCTCAGCGATGCGGGCGAAATCACCGTCGACCGCCGGAACGATCCATGGCAGATCCTGGCGGCAGCTTCCGCAGCGCGGGTGTCCGGCGGCGGCAGCGGGAAGCCTGTTGGTCTTGCCGCAGCGGGGACAGGTGGCCAGCTGGGACTGCATGGCTCAGTAGTCGGTGCGTTCGACGTTGTTGAGCCAGGCGTCAAAGGGAGCGCCCGACGTCGGAACCGGGGTGTGGCTGACCGGCAGCAGCTCCGGCCGGGTTCCTCCGAAATATTCATAGAACACCGCATCGTCGAATCCGGCCGCGGCGGCACCGTGGCGGTCGGCGGCGAAGTAGACGCGGTCGATGCGCGCCCAGAGCGCAGCCGCCAGGCACAGCGGGCACGGCTCGCAACTGGTGTACAGGACGGCGCCGCTGAGATCGAAGTTCGCGGTTTCCGCCGCCGCGGTGCGAATGGCCACCACTTCAGCATGCGCCGTGGGGTCGTTGTCACGGGTGACGCGGTTGACGCCTTCATGCGCCGTTCCGTCCGCGGTAACCACGAGCGCACCGAAGGGTCCTCCCCCGGCCGCCACGTTTCTCTCGGCCAAGGCGACTGCCTCGGTCAGGTACTCCAGGACATCTGCTTCGGTCGGTTGCGCAGGCATGCTCTGATCATAGCCAGATAAGTGCGTTGTGCCGGGGCCGGTGCCCGCCACTTGTTTCTGGCCATCGACAGCCTTCAATTCCCGGGGCTAGAATGCGCGCGTCGGGGGAACCCACATCGGGCCAAAAATACGGTCTCAATGCTCTGGATGAACACCATTGACATTGGAGACAGCATGAAAAAGAAACCGCTATTCCTGGCCGTCCTTGCCGCAACGGCCACCATTCTGTCCTCCGCTCCGGCCCTCGGGGCCGCCCCGGATGCCAAGCCTGTCGCTCCGAAGGTTCTCGCGAAGGGACTGCTCACTCCGCTGCACGTCAGCGCCGGACACGACGGCTCGGTTCTTGTCAGCGAAGCGTTCGCGGGCCGGCTGGTGCGGATCGCCCGCAACGGAGCCCGTTCCGAGCTTTTCAACAACCCTGCCTGGAGCGTGGCGGGGGCCGACCGGCAGCGCGGAACGATCTACTTCGCTGTGAGCCAAGGGGCCGGGCCCATGGATCCCCGCCCGCTGGCCGGGCATATCCGAAGCATCGGTACTGACGGCAAGCACCGCACTTTCGGCGATCTGGCTGCCTTGGAGACGAAGCACAACGCCGACGGCGCCACCCAGTACGGGTTCCGGAACCTGCCGGCCGCCTGCGCGGCCCAGCTTCCAAAGGACATACCGGTCTCCTACAAGGGCGAGATCGATTCCCACCCCTACGGAATCGAAGTTTCCGGCCAGAAGGTGTACGTGGCTGATGCGGGCGCCAACAGCATCGTGTCCGTCGATCTGAAATCCGGCAAGACCAAGACCGTGGCCCTGCTGCCGCCCCGTTCCCACCGTGTCACTGCGGCACAGGCTGCAGCACTGAAGTTGCCGGGCTGCATCGCGGGCCATACGTACAGGTTCGAACCGGTTCCCACAGACGTCACCGTCGGTCCGGACGGCTGGCTCTACGTGTCCTTGCTCCCGGGCGGGCCTGAAGATCCGGCCCTCGGCGCCCGCGGCGCGGTGTACAGGGTCAACCCGCACAACGGTACGGTCAGGCTGTTTGCCGACCATGTGATGTCGCCGACCGGCATTGAGGCGGATCACGATGGCAACATCTACGTGGCATCGCTGTTCGGGAAGGGCGTGCTCAGGATCGACGACGACGACCGCAAACAGCGGGTGCTGCTCCCGGCAATGCTCACCGCTGACGTCGATCTCAGGGGCGACACACTCTATGCCACTGTGAATGCGCTGCCTGCACCGAACAAGGCCCCGGACGGCCGAGTGGTTTCCCAGCCCCTGACAGGGCACAAGGATGACTGACCACGAGGATGACTGACCGCCGCCCGGACGGACAAACCGACGGAGATCGAACCGTCAACAGAAAAATGGTGCGGCCGGATCCATTGGATCCGGCCGCACCATTCTCTTTACTGCTTTTCTTTGCTGCTGACTCGCTCTGGACCTACTTGCTCTGGTCCTCGTCGATGTCGTCTTTGCCGCCGAGGTCGGTGTCCTCTTCGTCGAAGTCGTCTTCGTCGATGTCCACGTCCGCCGGAACGTCGCTCTTGTACGGGTCCGCGTCACCGGCGTGCTTTGCGTTCTCCGCCAGCGCCGCAACCTCGGCGTCGCGTTTCTTCGCGGCGCGGAGCAGCTCCTCCAGGTTGGAGGCATTCACGGGAATCTGGTCCGCAACGAACTCCAGCGTGGGGGTCAGCCGGACCGTGATGTTGCGGCCGACTTCCTGGCGCAGCACACCCCGTGCCTTCTCCAGGCCCTTCGCGGCATCAGCCTGCACGGCCTGGTCACCGAACACGGTGTAGTAGATAGTGGCGTGCTGCAGGTCATTGGTCACCCGGGCATCAGTGACAGTAATGCCCTCAAGCCGCGGATCCTTAACCTTCCGGCCAAGGGCCTCTGCAACAACAACCTTAATCCGCTGCGCCAACTTGGCAGCGCGTGCCGGATCAGCCATTTTTACTCCTAAAAATTTAAATGTACGACGGCGCGTTGACGGCTCACGTACACATCTTGGGTTTGGTGCCACACGCCTAAAGGCGAGCCCAAGGCGGACCACCGTTGGGTTTTTCCGGCGGCCAGGGAGTGGCATCGAAGGGGCGGGGCCGCCGGAAAAATCCAACGGCCCCGCACCTTGTAACGCTAGGACACTTTAGACGCGCGGCTTCTCGCGCATCTCGAAGGTCTCGATGATGTCGCCTTCGTTGATGTCGTTGTACGAACCAAGCCCGATACCACACTCGAAGTCCGTGCGAACTTCGGTGGCGTCGTCCTTGAAGCGCTTGAGCGTCTCAACGGTGAGGTTGTCGCCGATGACCTTGCCGTCGCGGCTGATGCGGGCCTTCGTGTTGCGTCGGATGATGCCCGAGCGAACGATGGAGCCTGCAATGTTGCCGAACTTGGAGGAACGGAACACCTCGCGGACCTCGGCGGTGCCAAGCTGGACTTCCTCGTACTCCGGCTTGAGCATGCCCTTGAGGGCCATCTCAATGTCATCGATTGCTGAGTAGATGACGGAGTAGAAGCGCATGTCCACGCCTTCGCGGTCTGCCAGTTCGGCAACACGCTCGGCGGGCTTGACGTTGAAGCCGATGATGACGGCGCTGTCGACCGTTGCCAGGTTGACGTCGTTCTGCGTGATGGCACCGACACCGCGGTGGATAACGCGGAGCTGGACACCCTCGCCGACGTCGATCTTGAGCAGCGCGTCTTCGAGGGCTTCCACGGCACCGGACACGTCACCCTTGAGGATGAGGTTGAGGGTGTCGATCTTGCCTTCGGCGACGGCCTGGTCGAAGTCTTCCAGGCTGATGCGCTTGCGGCGCTTGGCCAGGGCGGCGTTGCGGTCGGCTGCTTCACGCTTCTCGGCGATCTGGCGGGCGGTGCGCTCGTCAGCGGTCACGAAGAAGGTGTCGCCGGCGCGCGGCACGTTGGACAGACCCAGGACCTGAACGGGGCGGGACGGGCCGGCCTCGGTCAGGGCGCTGCCGTCGTCGTCGAACATTGCACGGACACGGCCGTGGGCCGTACCGGCAACGATCGTGTCGCCGACGCGCAGGCTGCCGGACTGGACCAGGACAGTTGCCACGGAACCGCGGCCCTTGTCGAGGTTGGCTTCGATCGCGATACCGCGGGCGTCCTTGTTCGGGTTGGCCCGCATGTCCAGCGCGGCATCTGCCGTGAGCAGAACCGCCTCGAGCAGCTCGTCGATGTTCAGGTTCTGGCGTGCAGAGACCTCAACGAACATGGTGTCGCCACCATACTCTTCGGGAACCAGGCCGTACTCGGTCAGCTGGCCGCGGACCTTGTCCGGGTTGGCGCCTTCCTTGTCGATCTTGTTCACGGCCACGACGATCGGCACGTTGGCCGCCTGGGCGTGGTTGAGGGCTTCCACGGTCTGGGGCATAACGCCGTCGTCCGCTGCGACCACGAGGATGGCAATGTCCGTGACCTTCGCACCACGGGCACGCATGGCAGTGAACGCCTCGTGGCCAGGGGTGTCGATGAAGGTGATCTTGCGGTCTTCGCCTTCGTGGTTGTGCGTAACCTGGTAGGCACCGATGTGCTGGGTGATGCCGCCGTGCTCGCCCGCCATGACGTCGGACTTGCGGATGGCATCGAGCAGGCGCGTCTTACCGTGGTCAACGTGGCCCATGACGGTGACTACTGGAGGACGTGCCTCGAGGTCCTCGTCGCCTTCTGCCTCAAGCTCGGCGTCGAAGTCGATGTCGAAGGTGCTGAGCAGCTCGCGCTCCTCGTCCTCCGGCGATACGACCTGAAGCTTGTAGCCAAGCTCCTCGCCCAGCAGTGCAAAGGTTTCCTCATCCAGCGACTGGGTGGCCGTTGCCATTTCACCGAGGTGGAAGAGCACGGTCACCAGCGCAGCGGGGTTCGCCTCGATCTTGTCGGCGAAGTCCGTGATGGATGAGCCACGGCGCAGCCGGACTACGGTGTTGCCGTCGCCGCGGGGTACGCTCACGCCACCCAGCGACGGGGCGCTCATCTGCTCAAGTTCCTGGCGCTTTGCACGCTTCGACTTGCGCTGCTTGCCACGGCCTGCGCCGCCCTTACCGAAGGCACCCTGGGTTCCGCCGCGGCCGCGGCCGCCCTTGCCGAAACCGCCGCCTGCCGGAGCGCCGCCGCCTGCACCGGGACCGCCGGTTCCGGGAGCGCCGCCTGGACGGCCCGGACCGCGGCCTCCGCCGCCGGGACGGCCTGCACCAGCCGGTGCCGGACGCTCAGTGCGGTTGGGCATCATGCCGGGAGTGGGACGGTTTCCACCGGCACCACCCGCGGGACGCGGACCACCAGCGCCCGGGGCGCCACCGGTACGCGGAGCACCGGGACGGGGACCGCCCGGAGCACCACCGGTACGCGGAGCGCCCGGACGGGGCCCGCCGGCGCCTGCTGCGGGGCGGGGACCGCCGGGACGGTCACCGTCAGTACGGCTGCCGCCCGGACGGGGCATGCCCTGGGACGTCGCGAACGGGTTGTTGCCCGGGCGCGGCGGACGGTCTCCGTCGCCGCCACGGCCGCGGGGCATGCCCTGGGACGTTGCAAACGGGTTGTTGCCTGGACGGGGACCGCCCGGGCGGGGAGCGGAGCCACCCTGGCGTGCCGCGGGCGCTGCCGGAGCATCTGCTTTGGGGGCCGGACGCGCGCCGGGCTTAGCGCCCGTCGAGGGAGCGGCGGGGGCAGCCGGCGAGGGAGTTGCCGGGGTTGCGGCAGCGGGAGCAGCAGGTGCTGCAGGTGCGGCCGGCGCTGCCGGAGTTTCAGCTTTGGGTGCCGGTGCCGGTGCGGATGCCGCTGCTGGTGCCGCTGCCGGGGCAGGTGCCTGGGCCTTCGGGGCAGCCGGACCGGGAGCCGGGGCGGGGCGTGATTCTGCTGCCTTGGCCGGAGCCTTGGGAGCGCTGGCGGGTGCTTCGGTCTTCGAAGCGGCCGCAGCCGGGAAGGCGTTGCGGAGTTTCCGCACAACGGGGGCCTCAATGGTGGAAGAGGCAGAGCGAACGAATTCGCCCAGTTCCTGCAGTTTTGTCACTGCATCTTTGGAAGTAATACCGAGCTCTTTAGCAAGCTCATGTACGCGGACCTTGGCCACATTTCTCCTGTCTCGGTCCGCACCGAGCCAGGCACGAACCGTCTACTTCTTACTGCGGACCTCCGCCGCGAGTGCAGCTGAAAGGTCCATTGCAGAGCGCAACAAAGTTGTCATCGTTGCGCACTCATCGCTGGGAACTCATCGGGTTTCCATCAGTTTTCTGACCCGCTTTCAGGTTGGACGGTTGTTGCTGCGGCCACCGGAGTGTCCACGGCGTGCGTGCCTGCCATGATCCGGCGTTCGACGGCTGCGGTATCGGTTGCGCCCTTGAGGGCCCTTCCAAATGCACGCCGCTTGACCGCCAGGGCCAGGCACGCTTCGCTGGGGTGCAGCCATGCACCCCGGCCAGCCATCCGGCGTCGTTCATCCACTACGACGGCGGATGACCCGCCGGCGTCGGAGACGAGCCGGAGTAACTCAGACCGTGGCCCTTTCTTTCGGCATCCGATGCAGGTACGTTCCGGCTGATTCCCGAGGTGTTGCACTGCTGCCACTGTCGAGTATCTTCCTGCCTGTACTTATCTGCCTGCCCACTGCTCTGCCGCTGCCGTCTGGCAGAGGCGGGAACACATATGGGCACACTGATGCCGGCTGCTAGGCACGGTCATGTTCCATTCTAGCCCCTCAGGGCCCCCTGACCCGAAATGCCGGACGAAACTGCCCGCTGCAATCGCGGGCAGTTTCGTGTCCGGCCCAGGCGCGGGTGAACTGCGGAAACGTTCGTTTTACGTGCGCGGCGCCGCGGCGTCGGACACAATGTCGATGCGCCAGCCGGTCAGCTTCGCCGCGAGCCGGGCGTTCTGGCCTTCCTTGCCGATGGCGAGGGACAGCTGGTAGTCCGGCACAACAACGCGGGCGGACCGGGTGGCCTCATCCGTAATGGTGACGGAATTCACACGCGACGGGGACAGTGCGCTGGCGATGAACGTTGCGGGATCCTCGCTGAAGTCGACGATGTCAATCTTTTCGTCGTTCAGCTCGGTCATGACTGCGCGCACGCGGGAACCCATTTCGCCAATGCAGGCGCCCTTGGCGTTAATGCCCGGGGTGTTGGCCTTCACGGCGATCTTGGTGCGGTGCCCGGCTTCGCGGGCCAGCGCGACGATCTCCACCGAGTGGTCGGCGATTTCCGGAACCTCCAGCTCGAAGAGCTTCCGCACGAGGCCCGGGTGCGACCGGGACAGCGTGATGGACGGGCCCTTGGTGCCGCGGTGCACATCAATCACGTAGGCACGGAGCCGGTTTCCGTGGATGTACTTCTCCCCCGGGACCTGCTCGGGCGGCGGCAGCAGCGCTTCCACGGTTCCGAGGTTGACCTGGATCATGTGAGGGTTGTTGCCCTGCTGGATCAGGCCCGCCACGAGTTCGCCCTCGCGGCCCTTGAATTCGCCCAGGACGTTGTCGTCCTCAACGTCGCGAAGCCGCTGGAGGATGATCTGGCGCGCGGTGCTCGCCGCGATCCGGCCGAAACCGGCAGGCGTGTCCTCGAACTCGCCGATGGGCACGCCGTCGTCGTCGATTTCCGTGGCCCAGATGGTCACATGCCCGCTCTTGCGGTCCAGTTCCGCGCGGGCTTTCTCGAAGGCGCCCGGAGACTTGTGGTAGGCAACCAGCAGTGCCTGCTCGATCGTGGGGATGAGGAGATCCAGCGGGATTTCGCGCTCACGCTCCAGGAGTCTCAGTGCGCTCATGTCAATATCCATCAGGCCTCCTCAGAAGGTCCATTGTGCTCATTTTCCAGACCGGCCTCGTCGAGGTGGCTGAACTCAATTTCGACTTTTCCGCTGCGGATCTTGTCGAAAGGAAGTTTTACGGGGTCCCCCTGCTTGGGCTTCATGCCTTTTTTCACGGCAATTTCCGGGACCAGCGTCACGCCGGAATCGTCAACCGACTGGATCCGGCCCGTGACGTTGTCACCCTGGATCACGCTGACGCTCACCATCCGGCCGCGGGCACGGTGCCAGTGCCGGGGTTCCTTCAAGGGGCGCCCCACTCCCGGCGAGGAAACCTCGAGGTCGTACGGGCGGCTGTCCGTGCTGGGGTCGTTGTCCAGAATGTCGGAGAGTTCCTTGGAGATGTCCGCGATGACATCGAGGCTGACCCCGCCGGTTTCTTCCTGGGGCAGGTCCACCACCACGTGGACCACGCGGTTGGAGCCTGCGACGTTGATGGCAACATCCTCCAGGTACAGCCTGTGCGCCTGGACCGCGGGCTCAAGCAAAGACCGGAGGCGTTCAGCCTCGGGGTTAAGGACAGCCGCGGGCTCAGCCTTTCCCGCGTCGGTCCGGTCTGATGAAGTCGTGGCTTCTGCATTGCTCACGATGCCGGCCGCCTCCCTATAGATGATGTTGTGACTACTAGCCTAACGATATTCCGGCGGCCTTGGTGCACGGAGTTCGCCGCAGCCGTGACAACATAGTCTGTTGTGAAAGAGGACACCAGGGAAAGCGGCCGGACGACGAACTATTTCCGGTATGCCCTCGCCGCCTTCACGGCTCTCCTGGTGCTCAGCCTGGGTTTCGGCCTGATTCCGCGGCCTTCTGCGGAGCCTGCCGCCCCGCCTTTTACCGAGCAGGCACGGGCATCCGCCCTCGCTGAGACCCTTCGGCTGAGGTCAGTCAGCCAGCAACTGGCGAAGGACTCCTCCGGCGCCGAGCGGCTGATGTACTCGCGCACTGTGACATTGCTGACTACGCAGGCGAGGGCGCTGCTGCTTCCCTCCGATGCCGCTGAGTCTGCTGCTCCTTCCCCGTCGCAGACGGAATCTGCGGGATCGAAGTCTGCGGGTTCTGAGACTGCGGCGCCGGCCACCGCCGGTGGACCTCCAACTGCCTCTCCTCCGCCGTCGGCTTCCTCCCTGGCGGCCGGGCTGTCTGCCAGCGGCAAGCTGCGCCTCGCCCATGCTCACACGGCCGACGGCGGGATGGCGCGCCTGCTGGCGGCCGTCGGCACCGCACAACTGGTGCAGGCGATCGCCCTCGCGGGGGCTTCCGGGACACCGGTTCCTGACCTGCCTCCCGCCCCGGCACCAATGCGTACCCTGGCCGTCGGATGCCAACCGTCCGGCACCGCGGCTATGCGTTCAGGCGAGGGAGCGCAGCCAGACGAGGGAACGCCGGCAGGCAACGGAACGCCGGCGTCCGTCCCGCCCGAGGCGGCCGGAACGGTGCCGCCGGTGGCCGCTGAGCCAAACGAGTCCGCCGGTGCTGCCTCCGCAACAGCTGCCCTCGGGCGCGTTGTCCGCACGGAGGTGGAGACCGTCTACGGCTACCAGGTGGCGCTCACCCGGCTCGATGACCAGGCGGCAAGCCAGCGGGCCAGGGACCTGTTGGCCACGCACGAGGCACTGGTGGACGAGGCAGAGACCCACACCCGTGTCCACTGCGCGCCGGTCCCGCCCCGCGAACCCGGCTATGCGCTGGATGCATCATTCCTGAAGAATCCGGCCGCCGGATTGGCCAGCCTCGAGGCCGGTACCTTGCCCGTGTACGGCGATCTTGTGGCGCTGAGCGATGGGCCTACCAGGCACTGGGCGATCGCATCGCTCCTGGGAGCCGCACAGCGTGCCGTGGGCTGGGGATCCGATCCCGGCCCCGTCCCGGGACTGGTGCTCGACACCTCGCAGCTTCCCCCCTTGCCGGAAATCGCCACGCCCACAGCGTCGCCCGTGTCCCCGCCGTCCTAATTTCCTGCCTGCCTCTGGCAGGCGGGTTGCCGTGGTGGTTTGCTGGAGCCATGGAGTCAGCGGACGTTGCAGGATCTCCCCACGACGGATGGCACAACAACGAGCCCCACAACAACGATATGGTTCACCGCCTGAACTGGCTTCGCGCCGGCGTCCTCGGCGCGAATGACGGCATCGTGTCAGTCGCCGCGATCGTGGTGGGCGTGGCCGGCGCCACCAGCGAGCACGGCCCCATCCTCGCTGCTGGCGCCGCGGGCATGGTGGGCGGCGCAGTATCCATGGCCCTGGGCGAGTACGTATCTGTCAGCAGCCAAAGCGACAGCCAAAAGGACCTGATCGAAAAGGAACGCCGCGAGCTCGCCGAGGAGCCTGAGGACGAGCTGCTCGAACTCACAGCCATCTACCGGAGCAAGGGCCTCACCGAGGAAACGGCACAAAAGGTGGCCCGGGAACTCACCGAGCACGACGCCTTGGCGGCCCACCTGTCGGCGGAACTGAATATCGACGAACAGGACATCGTGAGCCCGTGGCATGCCGCGTTTGCCTCGGCCATCGCCTTCACCCTGGGTGCGGTCCTGCCCATGCTTGCAATCCTGCTGCCACCGGAAAACATGCGCGTTGCCGTCACGTTCGGAGCCGTCCTGGTGGCTCTGGCCCTCACCGGTGCCCTCGCCGCCTGGATCGGCGGCGGATCCAAGGTCCGCGCCGCCACACGCGTGGTGGTGGGCGGCGGGCTCGCACTTGCCGCGACGTTCACCATCGGCAACCTGCTGGGGGCCAGCGGGATCATCTAGGCGGGCGGCGCCACCGCCGCACCGCTGATATTTCTGGAGCCGGCGGACGTCGGCCGGCGGGAAGGCCGCGTCAACTACGATGGGGCTGATGAGCCGCACAACTGCCCTTCCCATACCTCCGGACTTTGCGCGCCGCTACTCCCGCAGCAGCGCCGGCCGGTCGTGGCTGGCTTCCCTCCCCGGGCTTGTGCGCAGCCGCATCGAGCATTGGGATCTGGAAGTAGACCTGGAGCCCGGCGCCCTGCCATGGAGCGGGCACGGCGGGATCGTGGTGCCGGTGCGGGCGCAGGGGGTTCCTGCAGCCCTGAAAGTGGCCTTTCCCCACGAGGAAGCCCTCGTGGAACGGCATGCACTGGCTCTCTGGAACGGGCACGGAGCCGTCCGCCTGCTTGCCTCGGACGCCGGAACGTGCTCGATGCTCCTCGAACGGCTGGATGCCGAGCGGTCGCTCCAGTCAGAACCAATGGACATTGCCGTCGACGTGTGGGGCAGGCTCATGCGGGAGCTGAGCATCGTTCCCGACGGCCGGACGCAATGGCGGGAGTTCGTGCACGTCGCCGCAAGGGCGGAGCAGTGGAGCGACGATCTTCCCGCCGAATGGGAGCAGCTCGGACGGCCCTTCCCCCGGTGGCTCCTGGAAGCCGCACTTGAGGTGTGCCAGACCAGAGGCGCCGTGGGTCGCCGGACGGGCACTGACGTGCTCGTCAACACGGATTTCCACTTTCTCAACATCCTCGCAAGGCTGGACGGGCGCCCCGGACACGCGTCTTATGCCGCCATCGATCCGCAGCCCATGGTGGGTGAAGCGGAGTTCGCCGTGGCTCCCGTGCTGTGGAACCGGATACCGGACCTGCCTGCCGCGGACCCGGAAGCAGGGCTGCGGGCCCGATGCCGCGACTTCAGCGTGGCGGCGGGGCTCGATGCGGAGGTAGCGCGCCAGTGGAGCGTCGCCCGCGAAGTGGACAACGCCCTGTCCTATGCTTCAAAGCCGGGCCACGGCGGAGACCTCGCCCGGTCCCTGTGGGTTGCCAGCACCCTTGCCGGACGGACACTGGAGGGGCTCCCCCCGGCGCATGCGCTGCCCGAGCCTGGCCAGGCTCCCGGGGATTCGCCTCCGGTTTAGGGCAACGGACTCCTGTGCCGTCACGGGCGGCCGCGGACCGTTTCGAGTGCCGCCCGCACTGCCTCCACTGCCGTGGTGACGTCCCCGGCGTCGGTGGTCCAGTTGCTCACGGATACCCGCACCACGTCCCTGCCGTGCCAGCGGGACCCGGACATCCACACCGTTCCGTCGGCAATGAGCCTCTCCGCCACGTCGCGGGTTGTGGCGTCGTCGCCGAAGGCCAGCGTGATCTGCGTGAACCCGACCTCGTTAAGGACCTCCACGCCGTCGAGGGCTGCGAGCTTTTCCGCCAGCTGGGCGGCGGTCGACGCGAGGCGGCGGATCTGTTGGGCCACACCCTCGCGTCCCAGTGATTTCAGTGCTGCCCACACCGGCACACCCCTGGCCCTGCGGGAAAGTTCCGGAACCCTGTGGCTGGGATCGCCGGAGCCGTCGGCATCCTGGATGAGGTAGCTGGCGTGCAGTCCCATGGCGCTGCGCAGCGCCTGAGTGTCCCTCACGACGACGATGCCACAGTCGTACGGGACGTTCAGGCTCTTGTGGGCGTCCGTGGCCCAGGAGTCGGCCTGTTCCACGCCTGCTGTCAGCCCGGCAAGTTCCGGGACGGCCGCGGCCCAGAGCCCGAACGCTCCGTCCACGTGCACCCAGGCGCCGTGCGCCTTCGACACCGCGATCGCCGCGGTAAAGGGGTCGAAAGCCCCGGAGTGGACGTCCCCGGCCTGCAGGCACACCAGTATCGGGGCGGACCTGGAACTTTGGGCGCCGTAGTTCGGGTCGCCGTGGTTCTGGTTATCGTGTTCCCGGGAGCCGTGTTCCAGGGCGATGCGGTCCAGGACACAGTCCAGCTCGGCAGCGTTGATGCGCCCTTGGCTGTCGGAGGGAACCACTGTGGGGCTGCCCATGCCCAGATAGCGGAGCACGAGGTCAACCGTCTCGTGGCGTGCCTCTCCCACAATGCAACGGATCCGGGGCGCACCGAAGAGTCCGTCGCGGTCCAGGTCCCAGCCGGCGTCCTGCATCAGCCGCCAGCGCGCGGCTGCCATCCCGGTGAAGTTGGCCATCGTGGCTCCGGTGACGAAGCCGACGTCGGATTCCTCCGGCAGGCCGAGCAACTGAAGCAGCCAGCTGCCGGCTGCCTCTTCAATGGCGGCAATGGCCGGTGTGGCGAAGCGGAGCGCAGAATTTTGGTCCCATGAGCTGACCAGCCAGTCCGCCGCCATGGCAGCCGGCAGGGTGCCGCCGATAACCCAGCCGAAAAAGCGCCCTGAAGGCATGGCCATGAGGCCGGGTTCGGCGTGGCTGGCCAGGTAGTCCACGACGTCTGCCGGGGCCATGCCGGACTGTGGCAGCCCGCCGTCGAACGCTGCCGCGAGTTCACGGGCCGCCTGCTGCGGCCCTACCCTGCGGTGTGGCTGGCTTTCGAGCCAGCGGATGGCATGACGGACGGCCGCAGCAAGGGCTTCCTCATACGGTTCCGCACCCGCTGACATAGAGGCATGCTACGCCGCTCCCGGGCACCTGCGAAGAGGCCACTCAGGCGAAGTTTTCCTGCCAAACGTCGAAGCCAAGCTTGACGATGAGGGCACCGACCACGACGAGGAACACCAGGCGCACGAAGCGGCTCCCCTGCCGGACCGCGGTGCGGGCGCCCAAGTAGCCCCCTGCCATGTTGGCCAGCCCCAGCAGCAGGCCGATTCCCCACAGCAGCGAGCCGTGCGGCAGGAAGAACAACAGCGCGCCGGCGTTCGTGGCCATGTTGACGATTTTGGCCTTGGCGCTTGCCTCAAGAAACGCGTAGCCCATAGCCGACACCAAGGCGATGACCAGGAATGACCCCGTGCCCGGACCGATCAGGCCGTCGTAAAAGCCAATCACGCCGCCAATGGTGCAGGCCACCACATAGTGGGTCCCGCCGTCGTGCCTAAGAACGGTCAGGTGACCGGCGTCAGGCTTGAGCGCCGTAAACAGCGCGACGGCGACCAGCGCCACGACGATGATGGGCTTGAACACCTCGGCCGGCAGACGGGCCGCCAGCAAGGCGCCCCCGAAACTGCCGGCCAGGGCTATGGCCGCCATGGGCAGCGCCGTGCGAAGGTCTGGGCGGACCCGCCCATAGTAGGTGACGGCGCTGGTGGTGGTGCCGAAGATGGAGCCCATCTTGTTCGTGGCGAGTGCCTGCACGGGGGTGATGCCCGGCACCAACAAAAGCGCCGGAAGCTGCAGCAGGCCGCCGCCGCCCACCACGGCGTCGACCCATCCTGCGGCAAAGCCCGCCACCACGATCAGGATGATGGTGGCGAGCTGTATCGATTCGAAACCCGATAGCACCTGCGGGACTGCGGGACGTCAGTTGCTGCGGACGGCGTTGACCACGAAGTCAACGGCCTTGTCCACTGCCACGTTTTCCGCTTCGCCGCTGCGGCGGTCCTTGATCTCGACGACGCCGTCCACGAGTCCCTTGCCGACGGCCAGGATCGTGGGGACGCCTATAAGTTCGGCGTCGCCGAACTTCACGCCCGGAGAGACCTTGGGCCGGTCGTCGTAGATCACGTCAAGGCCGGCGGCTTCGAGCTCGAGGGCGAGCTGTTCCGCCGCGGCGAAGATCTCGTCGCCACGTCCGACGGCCACGACGTGGACATCCGCCGGGGCCACAGAGCGGGGCCAGACCAGGCCCTTGGCGTCATGGTTCGATTCCGCCAGGGCGGCCACGGCACGCGTCACGCCCACGCCGTAGGAGCCCATGGTGACCACGACCTGTTTGCCGTTCTGGTCCAGGACCTTCAGTTCCAGGGCTTCGGCGTACTTGCGGCCGAGCTGGAAGATATGCCCCATTTCGATGCCGCGTGCCGTCTCCAGCGGACCGGACCCGTCCGGAGCTTCGTCACCGGCACGAACTTCGGTGCACTCGATGACGCCGTCCCAGCCGAAGTCGCGGCCTGCCACGAGGCCGAAAACGTGCTTGCCGGCCATGTTGGCTCCGGTCACCCAGGACGTGCCGCTGACGACGCGCGGGTCCACGAGGTAGAGGAGCTTGGCGGCGCCCTCGAGGCCGAGCAGGGGCGAACCCAGTGACATGCCGGGGCCAAGATATCCGCGGACGATGAGTGGGTTCTTGGCGAGGTCCTCGTCCCCCGCAGCCTCAACGGTGATTTCCCCGGCAACGGGGAGGTAGGCGCCGATGTTCGCTTCGACCCGCTTGAGGTCGATGCCGCGGTCACCGGGCACGCCGATGACGACGATCTGGCGCTCACCCGTGGGCAGGGTGACGGCGAGAACCACGTTCTTCAGCGTGTCCGCGGCAGTCCATGGGCCGCCGTCGGCATCGCTGCGGGGAACGAGCTCGTTGGAGGCGGCGACGAGGGTCTCGATGGTCGGCGTGTTCGGCGTGTCCCGGATCTCGGCCGGGGGTGCGTTGGTGTAGTCAATCTCGGCCGGGACAACGGTGGTCACGGCCTCGACGTTGGCCGCATAGCCTCCGGCGGAACGCACGAACGTGTCTTCGCCGATCTCCGTGGGGTGCAGGAACTCTTCGCTCCGGGAGCCGCCCATGGCGCCTGCCGTGGCGGCCACGGGAACCACGTCCAGGCCGAGCCGTTCGAAAATCTTCAAGTAGGCGGCGCGGTGCGCGTTGTAGCTCGCGTCCAGCCCGGCGTCGTCCACGTCGAAGGAGTACGAGTCCTTCATGATGAACTCGCGGCCACGCAGCAGGCCGGCACGCGGGCGGGCTTCGTCGCGGTACTTGTTCTGGATCTGGTAGATGCTCAGCGGCAGATCCTTGTACGAGGAGTAGAGATCCTTGACGAGCAGGGTGAACATTTCCTCGTGTGTCGGGGCAAGGAGGTAGTCACCACCCTTTCGGTCCTTGAGCCGGAAGATGCCCTCGCCGTACTCCGTCCAGCGGTTCGTGGCCTCATAGGGCTCCTTGGGCAGCAGGGCCGGGAAGTGGACTTCCTGGGCGCCGATGGCGGCCATCTCCTCCCGGATCACCTGCTCCACCTTGCGCAGAACGCTCAAACCCAGCGGCAGCCACGTATAGATGCCCGGCGCAGCCCTGCGGATGTAGCCGGCACGGACCAGGAGCCGGTGGCTCGCTACCTCAGCGTCGGCGGGGTCTTCGCGCAGGGTGCGCAGGAACAGCTTGGAAAGTCGAAGGACCACGGGTAAGTATCCGTTTCTGGGGGAAGTGCTGAAATGTCTGGGTACTAATCTACCGGCAAGGCAACGCCTCGGCTTCCGCGGGGGTTCCGCGGGCTCGCACCGCAACTGAACTGAAGCGCAACAGAAGAGCCACGCCCCACAGCAGAAGCCCCTGGCCGTCGCCGGCTGGTCATCCCTGTGGTGACGTGGCTCCACGGCCGGTCATGCCGTTAATTCTCTGAGACCATCCCGCACCCGCAGGCACGATTAGGTAGAACCTATGTGATGGCAGTCACCGATTTCAAATCTGCCCTCGCTAAATCTCCCATGCGCTAAATCGCCCACGCGCTGAATCGTCCTGCACTGCGCTCAGAAGAGAACGGTGGCGAACGTTCCCACCTGGCGGAACCCAACGCGCTCGTACGTGGCGCGGGCGCGCGAGTTGTAGTCGTTGACATAGAGACTGGTGATCGGAGCTATTTTCTGGGCCAGCAGCACCACGGCCGCCATGTAGCCTGCGCTGAGCCCAAGTCCCCGGTAACTGGGGTTCATCCACACGCCCTGCACCTGCGTGACCTCTGAGGTCACGGCACCGAGCTCGGCTTTGAACACCACTTCGCCGTTATTCAGGTGCACCAGGGAATGGCCCTGGCGGATCAGTCCCGCGACGCGCCGGCTGTAGAAGTCGCGGCCTCCCAGGTACGGCGAATAGCCCACTTCCTCCTCGAACATGGCAGCGCAGGCGGGGAGGATGGTGTCGAAGTCGGCGTCCTGCCCGAAGCCCAGCTGCCAGTTGGGCTCGACGGCGGGTGGGCCGGCAATGGTCATCAGGGGCTGGTCCGCCCGCACTTCGTGGGCGAGGTGCCCCAGATGCTCCAGCTGGCTGTGCAGCGCCAGCACGGTGGGGGCGGGACCGAAGATGGACGCATACCTGCGGCCCGAACGGTGGGCTGCGGCAGCAACTGCCCCGGTCAGGGCGGGGGCCAGCTGCACCGGGACGAGGTTGGCGCCTGCCCAGCAGGCGCCAACCAGCGAATCTCCGTCGAAGACACCCAGGATGTTGGCGCCTCCGGGAGTCGGGGCAGCCGTCCCGGTCGATTCCAGATGAGACAGGATAAAGACATTGGCCACAGGATCAGCACCGGCCAGCTCGCGCAGCCCGGCTGTATCCGCGGCACCCAGTGCCCGGACAGTTGTCCTGTCCGGAGCGGCTCCGTCCTTATGAGACGCTAACCACGGGGCTACCCTTGACAGCATCTTCGCCATCGGCCTCCCCCATCTCTTCCGCGATACGCATGGCCTCTTCGATCAGTGTCTCAACAATCTGGCTCTCAGGGACAGTCTTGATGACCTCGCCCTTCACGAATATCTGGCCCTTGCCGTTGCCAGAGGCAACTCCAAGGTCCGCTTCGCGTGCTTCGCCGGGTCCGTTGACGACGCAGCCCATGACGGCAACGCGCAGCGGGATCTCCATGCCTTCCAGTCCGGCAGTGACCTGCTCGGCGAGAGTGTAGACGTCCACCTGGGCGCGGCCGCAGGACGGGCAGGACACAATTTCGAGTTTTCGCGGGCGCAGGTTGAGCGACTGCAAGATCTGGTTGCCCACCTTGATCTCCTCGACCGGCGGGGCGGAGAGGGACACTCGGATGGTGTCGCCAATCCCCCGCGACAGCAGGGCGCCAAAGGCGGTGGCGGACTTGATGGTGCCTTGGAAGGCGGGGCCCGCCTCGGTGACGCCCAGGTGCAGGGGCCAGTCGCCTTTTTCGGCCAGCATCTCGTACGCCGCCACCATGATGACGGGGTCGTTGTGCTTGACGGAGATCTTGAAGTCGTGGAAGCCGTGCTCCTCGAACAGGGAGGCCTCCCAGACGGCGGATTCCACCAGCGCTTCCGGCGTGGCTTTGCCGTACTTCTTCAGGATGCCTGGCTCCAGCGACCCGGCGTTGACGCCGATGCGGATGGAGGTGCCGTGGTCCTTGGCCGCCCTGGCGATCTCCTTGACCTGGTCATCGAACTTACGGATGTTTCCGGGGTTGACGCGTACGGCGGCGCAGCCGGCCTCGATGGCCGCGAAGACGTACTTCGGCTGGAAGTGGATGTCGGCGATGACCGGAATCTGTGACTTCCGGGCAATGATCGGAAGGGCTTCAGCGTCATCCGCTGAAGGGCAGGCCACGCGGACGATGTCGCAGCCGGTCGCGGTCAGCTCGGCGATCTGCTGCAGGGTGGCGTTGATGTCCGTGGTGGGAGTGGTGGTCATCGACTGCACGCTGATGGGCGAATCGGAACCGACGCCCACTGGGCCGACTTTGATCTGCCGCGTCTTGCGGCGCGGAGCAAGGACGGGAGGCGGTGCGGATGGCATTCCCAGGCTGACCGAGGTCACGTGGTCTCCTTGTATCGAAAAATGTAGTGGCGGGCTATGCGTGGTCGGCGAGAAGGCCGGTCACGGGAACCCATTCCGTGGTGCGGGTGCCGGAGATGACGCCGGCAGAGGCGAAGGGGTCCTGCTTGAGAATGTCGTTCAGGGCGTTCTCGTCGGCGGCTTTGAATATCAGCAGGGCTCCGGCGCCGTCACCGTAGGGTCCGCTCGCCAGGAGTAGCCCGTCCTGGGCCAGTGCTGCGGTCCATTCGCGGTGCGAGGGGCGGCTGGCGCTGCGGGCTTCGGAGGATTCGGCGTCGTACACGTACTCAACAGCAAAAACAGTCATACAGATACCCTATCCCGCGGCTGCCCTAGCCGAGGAGCACCACCTTCGTAAAGGCCGCAACGCCGGAGGCCCACAGCATCGACGAAAGGGTGCCAATGATGAACCGTTCGGCGGCAACAGGCGTCTCTTTGAGTTCGGCAAAGCGTCCCAGGCCTTTGATGGCCACCACGTAGGCGATGGCCACAGGCTGCCCGGCCAGGATGGCAAGGCACACGGCCAGCCGTTCCAGCACCCCGATGATGGCCCCGCCCCGCAGGATCCGCGTGGCGGGCTGTTCCGCCGGCGCATCACCCGGCACCGAAATATCGCCGTTCACGGAGTTCCCGGGGCCCGCCGTTCCTCCAGTCCCGGCCGCGCTTTCACGGTCCACGGTGACATCGGCGGACGGGTCATCCGTGCTGGCGGCCGGTCCGGCGGCGGCATCGGCTTTGTCATCGATCGTGCGTGCGAGCCTGAACACGAGGGCCGTCACCGGCCAGCCGACGAAGCCTGCCGTCAGCAGGGCCAGTGCGATCCAGAGTGCGTTCACCGTTCTCCTCGGTTGGGTGCTTCCGGGCCGGATGCTTCCAGGACCAGCCCATGTGCGGTGGCCAGCAGCATTTCCACTGCGGGTCTCGCCGCCCATTCTTCCTGCCATCCGGACCTGATGATGGCCCGGCTCACCGATTGTTCGCTGATTCCCAGTTCCTGCGCCACCTGCTTCTGCTGTCCGTGCCGGCCGGGATCGCGCCCGTTCCGGGCGCGCAGTGCGTCCACCACGCGCCATTGCGCCTCGGTGCGCTCTTGGACCAGCCGCCCCACGAGGCGCAGGACGGCTTCGGCGTTGGCGCACGCTCTGGCTCCGGCTTGACCCTTACCCGCTTCAGCCGCAGCGCGCGGGACACCGCCGGACATGACGGCCAGCGGAACGTGGCTGGCCGCAGCCTTGGCCCGGTCCACCGCCTGCCGCGCCGCAACGAAGGCGGCCCCTGATCCTTCCCGGGGGCTTTCGGGCAGCGGCTCATTCACGGACCCGACGCCGATGCCCACATACCAGAGGCCGCTGCGGAGCGCGTGGAGCGCCACTTCCACCACATCCGCCGGTTCACTGAGGACGCCCTGGACCTCATCGCCAACCGAGCGTTCAAAGCGGCCGCCTGTCGGGCGCAGGCCCTCTGTCAGGCGCAGCCCCTCAAGCAAGGCGGGTACCCGGTCTATGTCGGTGCTGCTGCCGCGCTGGTCAATGGTCAGAACGTACATGCCACAACCGTAATCGGCCGATTCCTAAATATCAATCATAAACGGCTGATTAATATAAATCAGCCGAAAAACGCTGATAATCGGGAATCAGTCGAAAAAGGTTAGCCGAAGAGATTGACGGGCTTCACGATGTCCGCGTAGATGAGCAGCGCGCCCATGCCCATCAGCAGCACAGCCACCACATAGGTCACAGGCAGCAGCTTGGCGATATCGAACGCGCCCGGATCCGGTTTGCCGAAGAGCTTCGCCACGCGGCGCCGGGCCCCTTCGTACAGCGCCCCCGCCACGTGGCCGCCGTCGAGCGGCAGCAGCGGCACCAGGTTGAAGACCGCGAGGGCGAAGTTCAGGCCGGCGAGCAGGCCCACGAGGGCGGCCAGCCTGGACTGCACCGGCACCTCTTCCATCGCCGCAACCTCGCCCGCCACCCGGCCCACGCCGACGACGCTGATGGGGCCGTTCGGATCCCGGGGCTCCTCGCTGAACGCGGCCTGCGCCACGCCCGCAACCCGCGCGGGGAGGTTCAGGATCACGCCGGCAATCTGGCGGATATTCTCTCCCGCCATGGGGAGGACGGACGACGCGGGCTGGGCAACCAGGGCGGTCTGCGCACCGATGCCGAGGAAACCGACGTCGTGGTACATGGGCTTGCCTTGGTCGTCCTTCGCCTGCCGTCCGTCTGGGCCGATGACCGGACGCGACGACAGCACCGGGGTGACCGTTGTGTTCACGGGCGCGCCGTCCCGCTCCACCGTGATGCGTACCTCCCGGCCGGCGGATGCGCGGATCCAGCCGGTGAGCTCAGCCCAGTCAGTCACGGCCTTGCCGCCGAACGAGGTGATGACGTCCTTCGGCTTGAGGCCGGCGGCGGCGGCGGGCGTGAGCTTGCACGCCGCGGAGTCCGGGTCGACCGTCTCCCCCGCCTTGACCTGGCATTTCGAAACGTCGGCGACCGTCGTCGTCGGCTCGGCCAGGCCGAAGCCCATGAGCATCACAGCGGTCAGCACGAGTCCGAGCAGCATGTTCATGGCCGGCCCGCCGAGCATCACGACGATTTTTTTCCAGACCGGAAGCCGGTAGAACAGCCGGTTTTCGTCGCCCGGCTGCACCTCTTCATGGGCCATGGACCGCGCCTCGGTGGCGAGTGTCTGGAACATGCCAGTGCTGGAGGGGCGTACCGAACCGTCGTCCTTGTTGGGTGGGTACATGCCGATCATCGACACGAAGCCCCCCAGCGGCAGGGCTTTGAAGCCGTATTCCGTCTCACCCTTTTTCTTGGACCACAGCGTGGGGCCGAACCCGATCATGTACTTGGTGACGCGCACCTTGAACAGTTTGGCGGGAAGCAGATGGCCCACCTCGTGCAGGGCAATGGAGGCGGCGATGCCCACCGCCACGAAGGCCACACCGAGGATAAAGAGGATAACGGGACTCATGCTTTGATCTGCTGCTTCCTAGAGACTGCTCACTGCTAAACGTTCGTGGGTGCGCGCGCGTGCCCACCTTTCAGCATCCAGCACGGACTCGACCGTTAGCCGGGAGGAACCCGAATGTTCGCTGAGGACAGATTCGATGGTATCCACAATGTCCGTGAACCGGATGCGGCCGCCGTGGAACGCCATGACGGCTTCCTCGTTGGCCGCGTTGAATACGGCAGGGAACGTGCTCCCCTGCCTGGCCGCGTCCTTGGCAAGCCTGACGGCGGGGAACGCGGCGCCGTCGAGTGGCTCGAAGGTCCAGCTCGTGGCCTGGGTCCAGTCACACGGCGACGCCGCGTTCGGAACCCGGTCCGGCCACCCCAGGCCGAGGGCGATGGGCAGGCGCATGTCCGGCGGCGAGGCCTGGGCGACGACGGAGCCATCCACGAACTGCACCATGGAATGGACCACAGACTGTGGATGAACCACGACGTCGATGCGGTCAAGCGGGATGTCGAACAGCAGGTGAGCCTCGATCACTTCCAGCCCCTTGTTCACCAGGCTTGCGGAGTTGGTGGTGACCATCAGGCCCATGTCCCAGGTGGGGTGCGCGAGGGCTTCCTCCGGACTGACGCCTGCCAGCTGTTCGCGGGTGCGGCCGCGGAACGGGCCGCCGGACGCCGTGAGGATGAGCCGGTCCACCTCGGCGGACGAGCCCGAACGCAGGCATTGGGCGATGGCGGAGTGTTCGGAGTCCACCGGCACGATCTGCCCGTCCGCGGCGGCGGCCTTGACGAGCGAACCGCCCACGATCAGGGATTCCTTGTTCGCGAGCGCGAGTGTGGCTCCGGCCTCAAGGGCGGCGAGCGTCGGCGCCAGGCCGATGGAACCGGTGATGCCGTTAAGCACAACGTCGGCATCCATGGCCGCGATCCTGGTGGCGGCGTCCGGGCCGGCGATGATGTCCGGCCGGTAGGACGAAAGACCTGCCGAACGGGCGGCATCGTCGATCAGTTCCTGGAGCCGGCCCGGGTCGCCGGAGGCGATCCCCACTGCCAGCGCCCGCGTGTGGACGGCCTGCCGCGCGAGGAGTTCCAGGCTGCCGCCGCCGGCACTCAGCGCCACCACCTCGAAAAGGTGCGGGGCGCCGTCGACGACGTCAATCGCCTGGGTGCCGATGGAACCGGTGGATCCGAGGAGGACGATTCTGCGCATTGCTTAAGTATCCCGCACCCGCGCCGGCCGTCGGGTGCGGAGGTTGCCCTCGCACAGAACAGCCGTCCCGGGACAGCGGTTCCCGGACCTCCAGCTCACACGAGTTAGGTAGACTACGCACAGCAGAGACTACCCACCCGAGGATCAGCCCATGAAGCGCAAGGCCACCGCCCTGGACGTCGCCAAACTGGCGGGCGTCTCGCGCAGCGCCGTGTCACTCGTCCTTAATGGCCGGGGTGACGGCAACGTCGCCCTCGAAAGCCAGCAGCGCATCCGGGAAGCGGCCGCGGCCCTCAACTACTCCCCCAACGCCATCGCCCTCAGCCTGCGGAACCAGCGGACGCGGGTGATTGGCATCGTGTCGGACCACGTGGTCGTCAGTGCCTTTGACGGGAACATCATCGGCGGGGCCGACGACGTCGCGCGGAGCCGCGGCTTTGTCACGGTAGCCATGGATACGGAGTTCGACGCCGCCCGGGATGAGAGCGCCGTGGAAACCCTGCTGGACCGGCAGGTGGAGGGGCTCATGTACGTTACCGAGGGCCTCAAGCCCCTGGACGTGCCGCCTGGGATGCTGCGGGTTCCATCGGTCCTGGCCAACTGCTTCGACAGGGCCCCGGCCCCGGCCCTTTCCCATGTGATCCCGGACGAAGTGCGCGGCGGCAGGGAAGCCGCCAACCACCTGCTGGGGCTGGGCCACCGCGACATCGCCCTGGTGGCCGGGCCCGGCGAGGGCTCGGCCGCACCCCTCCGCGTCGCCGGCTACCGCGAGGCCTATTCCGGGCGCCACCTTCCCGTCCGGGAAGACCGGATCAGCTTCGCCGGATGGGACATCGACGACGGATTCCACGGCGCCATGAAGCTGCTCGACGGCGTGCCTCCCGCCGAGCGGCCCACCGCCATCATGGCCGGCAACGACCGCGTGGCCATCGGCGTCATGCTGGCAGCCGCCCGCCTGGGCCTCAACGTGCCCGGGGACCTCTCGATCATGGGCTACGACGACGAATTGCACATCGCCGACACGATGGTTCCCGCGCTCACCACCATGGCACTGCCGCTTCGGGAGATGGGAGCCGCGGCCATGACCCAGCTGTTGGAACTGATCGAGGGCGACGGCGGTCCGGAACCCGCGCGAGTTGAGGGCCTCGAGACATTGGTCCCCTGCCGCCTCGTAGTCAGGGAGTCCACGGCGCCCGTGCCTGCTGGCCGCAGCTGAGTGCGCTAGTTGGGCTGGGCGAGCTCCCACACCTCAGCCTGCGCCCCGCCGGGAAGCTCCAGGTGCCATTCCTCACCGGGAAGCGGGTAGGCACGAACGGTTGTTGCCACACCGTTTGTCCGGTAGACCTCCACAATGGACGCGTCCACGAAGATCCGGAGTGATCCGCCCTCCGGCAGCGGCTCCGCGAAGACAACCTGTTGGTTCCCGCCACTGTCCCCGCCCCCTCTGCCAACAAGCAACAGGCGAACCTCGCCCAGGCCTGCGGACAGACCGCGGCCGTCCATCACCAACGCCTCCGCCGCACTTGGCAGCACCACTGTGCCGCCCCGGGCCTTCGCCACGGACTGGCCGCGGTAGGCCGTGATCTCGGGGGCAGGGGTCACGGCAAGAGCGCCGTCCACCACGGAGAGTTCACGGGGGAAGGTCAGCACACCGGCCCACCCGGCGGCGTCAATGTCGTCCTGGCTGCGTCCCCGGCGCCCGTCGCGCCCCGGGCTCTCGTTGGCCCAGCCCCACAGCAGGGCCCGGTCCTCCAGGGCCACGATCTGCGGCGCGTAGAAGTCGCGCCCAAGGTCGGACTTCCCGCCGCCGCGGGGCGTGAAGACCGGCAACCCGGTCTGAGGGTCCTCGGTCAGCGTACCGATGAGGTGGCCCACTCCGTTGGCGTGCTCGTGCTCGTCACCCGACAGCCAGAGCGAGAACATCATCAGCCAGGTCCCGGTGCCGGCGTCGGCGGAGTCTCCTGTGTCCCCTGCGACGGAGTCCCCGGAAGAATCCGGCACCCGAACCAGTTGCGGGCATTCCCAGATCTCAGCCGGCGTGAATTCGGAGGCCACCGGATTCTCCGACGTCAGCCAGATCCCCTGGTACTTCCAGTCGGACATGTCCTCCACCGTGTACAGGAGCAGCGCGGCCTGCCCGTTGGCGAGACCGGCACCCTGCATGGCATAACGCTTGCCGTTGAACCGGAAAATGAACGGGTCGCGCACCGCGGTGACCTGCCCGTCGTCGGGCATGGTGGCAGCCACGTGCCCCGTCTGTTCCCAGGTGACCAAATCGGAAGACCCGCGGGCGATGACCACCTGCGAGTGGCCCCCGTCGCCGCGGACGCCCGAGTACGCCGCGGTGGGAACACCGCCGTCGTCCGTCACCACACCGGTCCAGCAGCCGTACTCGTCCGGACCGCCGTGCTGCGGGCGCAGCGCCACCGGGTGTTCCTCCCAGCGCACCAGGTCGGCGGAGCTCACGTGGCCCCAGGCGATCCTGTGGTGCCGGGCGGAGTCCGGGTTGTACTGGAAGAACACGTGGTACCGGCCGTTGAGGTAGCTGATGCCGTTGGGGTCGTTAATCCAGCCCTGGGCCGGACGCGGGTGGAACCGGGGGAAAGCGGGGTCGGTGTGGGCGGCGGCAACGTCGTCGAAGCGGACGGCGGTGAGGTCCTGGGAGGACATGACAGGGCCTTTCAGTGAGGAGGTTATTTTCCGGTGCCGGCCGTGAGGCCGTCCTGGAGTGCGCGCTGGCCGAACATAAAGACCACCAGCGCCGGAATCATGGACAGGACCACGCCCGCGAGCACCACGGAGATGCTGCCGGTTCCCAGGTTGCCCTGGAGAGAGACAAGTCCCAGCGGGAGCGTGAAGTTTTGTTCGGAGATCGTCAGAATGAGCGGGCGGAAGAACTCGTTCCAGTGGAAGTTGAACGCAAGGATTCCCACGATCGCCATGCCGGGTATCGCCAGCGGCGCATAGACGGACCGGAACGTCCGCCAGGGCGAGGCGCCGTCGATCGCGGCGGCCTCTGCCAGTTCGACGGGAAGCCCCATGAAGTATTGACGCATCAGGAACGTGCCGAACGCCGTCGGAATGGCCGGGAGGATCAGCGCCAGCAGCGTGTCCGAGAGGCCCATGCCGCGGATCAGCATGAAGACGGGAACAATCGTGACCTGTACCGGCACCATCATGGTGGCCAGCACGATCGAAAACAGTGCGCCGCGGCCGCGGAACTTCAGGTGGGCGAATGCGTAGCCTGCCAGCGCCGCCGTGACCATCTGCCCCACCGCGATCAGCCCGGTCACCAGGGCGCTGTTGAGGACGAGAAGGAAGATGTTCAGCTGGCGGAAGACCTCGCCGTAGGACGTAAAGTCCGGGTCCCAAGGGATGAACGACGGCGGCAGTTTGAAGGATTCCGACGGCGACCGCAGCGACGTGGACAGGGTCCACAGCACCGGGCCCAATGTCACGGCGGCCGCGAGCAGCAGCAGGAGGATGCGGATGGCGAACGCCCAGCTGAACCTGCGGCGGGTGGGTGAAGTTTCCGGAAGGCCCTCGGACAGCCGGGGGGAATGCCCGGGAGCCAGGCCGTGCTCTGTTGTGGTGATCATGGCTGGCCTTACTGGTAGAAGACGAATCGTTTGCTGAGCCGGAACTGCGCGGCCGTGATGGCCATGATGATCAGGGTCAGGAGCACACCGATGGCGGACGCCTGACCGAATTCGAGCCGCTGGAAGGCCGATTCGAAGATCACCATGACGGCGGTACGGGTCGAGTCGCCGGGGCCGCCGCGGGTCAGCACGTAGGGCTGGTCGAACACCTGGAGGGCGCTGATGATGGCCATCACCGAGGCCACCAGCGTTGTGGGGCTCAGCAGGGGCAGCGTCACGTGCAGGTGCTTGCGCCAGCCGGTGGCGCCGTCGATGGATGCCGCTTCATAGGTCTCCACGGGGATGGAGGCCAGGCCGCCGATGAACAGCAGGAAGGAGAACCCGAAGTTCTGCCACACGTACACCAGGATCACGACGGCGGCGGACCCGCCCGGCGTGGTCAGCCACGGCACCGCGGGGATGCCCACGAGGGACAGGAACCAGTTCACGACGCCGAACTGCTCGTTGAAGAGGTAGCGCATGAAAATGGAAACCGAGGCCGCGGACAGGATCAGCGGGAAGAAGAAGGCGGAGCGGAAGAACACGCGCAGCCAGGCCGGCATCTTCTCCTGGACCATGACCGCGAGCGCCAGGGCGAGCCCCAGCTGGAGTGCCACGGCCACCACGACGAACACGATGGTGTTCAGGAAGGACACCCGGACGGTGGGGTCCTGGACCACCTGGGAGAAATTGTCGAAGCCCACAAAGGCGGGCGCGGAGATGATGTCCCAGCGGAAGAAGGCGAGGACCACGGAGGCCACGATCGGGACCAGCGTGAACAGCCCCATGCCGAGGACGGTGGGGGCCAGGAAGATCCACGCCAGCCAGCGCTGGCTGTGCCTGCCGCTGGTACGGGCGGCGGCGGATTTGGCAGTGGCTTTGGCGTCAGGCGGCGTCCCCTTGCCTGCCGACCCGGCCACGTCCCGGGTAGTGGTGCTCATGAGGTCCTCCTCAATGCCAGTTCAAGGTCACGCTGCATCGAGGCGAGGGCCTGCTTGAGCTGGCGCTCGTCGCCGCTGACAGCCAGCGATACGTTCTTCATCAGGGCCGTTTCGACGGCGGCCTGCTGTGGTGGCGCCGGAATGGGGCCTGTGGTGGGGAACCGGTCAAGGGTGTCGTAGAAAACCTTCCAGTGGGCGGGTCCCTTGCCGGCGTAGAGCTGCCCGTTGACCATGGAGCGGCGCGACGGGGTGGTGGCCGGGTTGGGGAAGATCAGTTCCATCGCCTCGCGGCTCGCGCTGAATTTGATCCACTCCCAGGCGGCGTCCTTGTCCTTGGCGGTCTTCATGATCGCGTAGCCCGCGGTGCCGAACTGGTGGCGCTGGGTCTTCCAGCGCGGGAAGAACTGGACGTCGAAGTCGCTTGCGCCCATCCCGGCCTCATGCAGACCCTGCACCCAGTAGCCGCCTGCCGGCGTGGTGCCGATGCGGTTGGAAGCAAACAGCCCGACGAGGGAGTTGCCGCCGCCTTCCTCCGGGCGGACACCGAGCCCGTCCCTGACCAGGCCGCGAAGGTAGTCGAAGGATTCAAACACACGGTCGTCGTCGGCGTTGGGCTCGAGCCACTGGTATCCGCCCGACCGGAGGCTTCGGGACGGATCGCTGGCGTAGAAGCCGTCCCAAAGCCACTCCCCGCCGGCGGACCTGGTTTCCTTTAGGAAGCTGGTGTCGTTCGCGTAGAGCCACGGCACTACCCCGCCGAAGAGCCGGTTGGTCCAGTAGTAGGGCGTGAAATCCGCGGTGCGGGCCTTGCGCATGGCGGCGAGGCTGTTGCGGAAGTCCAGGTGGGTCCAGTCGTCCGCCGGGCGGTCCAGCCCTGCCTGCGCGAACGCGGTGGTGTTGTAGTACATGTTGGCGGCGTTCCAGTCCATGGGGAGCTGGTACAGGCTGCCCTTGTACATGAAGGCCTCCACCAGGCTGGGGTGAACGTCGTCGAAGAACTCGGCCATGTCCGCGGCGTCGCGGCGCACGTACTCGTCCAGCGGATGGGCAAGCTTTTCCGCGAAGAGCTGGGCGCCCTCCGTAGCCACGTACACCACGTCCGGCGGGGTGCCCGCGGCCACCATGGTGAGGATCTTGGTGAAGAAGTCTTTCCAGTCCACTGCCTGGATGGCCTGGACCTTCACCTTGATGTCCGGGTGCAGGCGGGTGAAAGCGTCGATGGCGCGCTGGCGGGCGGCGGCGTCCGCGGCGGTGCCCAGGATGGCGATGCTCAGGCTGTTGTCCCCGCGGCCCGGAATGTCCGTCCCGGAGAGGCGCGGCCACGACGCCGCGGTTGCTCCGATAATTCCCACGCCGAGGGCACCGAGGGCGGTGCGACGGGAGATCTCCCGCAAGTGCCGGTTTGTGGTTTCGGTCATGTCGAATTCCTTCCTAACACGTGTCAGGTACTGTATAAGAGGCACCTAACACGTGTCAAGCATCACAATTCAGGGTGCGGGGCCGAGGAAGCCGCCCTTGATGGATCTGCATAGGATGGCAGGACCATGACCAGCCCGGACACCAGCCCGCGTGCAGAAGCCAAACCGGCCCGCGCCCCTCGCCGCGCCACCGTGATCGCGGTCGCCTCACTGTTGGGGGCGACGCTGTTCTGGGCCGGCAACTACGTCGTCGGCGCCGGCGCTGTCGAAAGCATCGACCCCCTCAGTCTCGTTTTGCTGCGTTGGGCCCTGGCCCTCCTCCCGCTGCTGGTGATCGCACAAGTAATCGAACGTCCGCCATGGCGGCAGCTGATGGCCGCATGGCCGTGGCTGATCGCCCTGAGCGCGTTCGGGCTGCTGGGCTACAATCTGCTGCTGTACGCCGCACTGGAACACACCGACGCGTTCAGCGCCTCACTCATCAACGCCTTCAACCCGGCGCTGATCACCCTGGCCGCCACCATCTTCCTGCGGGAACGCCTGACGCTGACGGCGATCGGCGGGGTGCTGATCGCCCTGGCCGGCGTCCTCGTCGTCCTCAGCGGCGGCGACCCGGCCACACTGCTGGGCACCGGGTTCGGAAGCGGCGAGCTTTTCATGATCGGTGCCATCGCGGCGTGGACCGCCTACACGATCACGGGGCGCCTGGCCCCGAGGATCCCGCCGATCACCGCCACCGCCCTCCAGGCCGCTATCACCGTCACCGTGCTCACCCCGATCAGCCTCGCCACCGGCGGACCCGTCCTGCCTGCCACGGCCGAAGCAATCACATCCCTGGCCTTCATCGCGGTCTTTCCATCAGTGCTTTCCTACGTGCTGTGGAACCGCGCACTGACCGTCATCCCCGCCGGCAGCGCCGGCGTGTTCCTGAACCTCATCACCGTCTTCACCGCCGCGCTCACCATCCTCGCCGGCCACCCCTACACCGCCGCCCAGGTCATCGGCGGACTTATCGTCATCGCCGGCGTCGTCCTGACGAACGCCCCCAGCCTGCGGGTCGGTCAGAACCGGCCCTGACGGCTGGGCACCTTGACGCGTTTCTTGCCGTGAGTAACGTGGAAGCGTGGACTGGGCCGCGTGGCTTGACTGGTTTAACGCGCCGGACTACGAATTCGCCCGGCAGGTGCTGCAGCGTGGCGTAGCGGCACTGTTCTTCGTCGCGTTTCTTTCATCGCTGAACCAGTTCCCGGCGCTGCTCGGCGAGCGCGGACTCCTGCCCGTGCCGGATTACCTGGAAGCGTTCACCAGGCTGCGCCGGCCCACACTGTTCCGCTGGCGCTATTCAGACCGGCTGCTGCGGGCGGTCTGCGCGGTGGGGATGGCCATCTCCGCCCTTCTGGTTGCCGGCCTTCCGCAGCTCGGTCCCCCGTGGCTGCCGCTCATAGCCTTCCTGGCGCTGTGGCTGCTGTATATGTCGATCGTCAACGTGGGGCAGACGTTCTACGGTTTCGGCTGGGAGATGCTGCTCCTCGAGGCGGGCTTTACCGTGGCGTTCCTTGGCTCGGACCAGACCGATCCGCCCCGGACCATCCTGCTCCTCGTGGCCTGGCTGGTGTTCCGCCTGGAATTCGGCGCGGGCATGATCAAGATCCGCGGCGGCCGGGAGTGGCGGGACCTCACGGCGCTGTACTACCACCACGAGACGCAGCCGATGCCCGGTCCGCTGAGCCGGCAGGCGCACCTTCTGCCCAAGCCGTTCCACCGGATGGAGGTGCTGGGCAACCACTTCGCCCAGCTGGTGGTGCCGTTCTTCCTTTTCGCCCCGCAGCCGATAGCCAGCGTCGCTGCCGGCATCATCATCTTCACCCAGCTCTGGCTCGTGGCCAGCGGCAATTTCGCGTGGCTGAACTGGATCGCCATCGTGCTGGCCTTCGCGGCGGTCAGCGATCCCGTGGCGCATGCCGTGCTGCCTGTCCTGCCGCTGGACTGGCGCGCGGCCGGCGGCACCGAACAGCAGATGCCGCTGTGGTGGCTGGTCATCACGCTCGCGGCGACGGTGCTGCTCGTTGTGCTCAGCTACTGGCCCATCCGCAACCTGTTTTCACACCACCAGCTGATGAATGCCAGTTTCAACCGCTGGCAGCTCGTGAACACCTACGGCGCGTTTGGCACGGTCACCAAGCAGCGGATCGAGGTCGCGGTGGAGGGGACCCTGGATGAGGAACCGGACGATGCCGCGGACTGGAGGGAGTACGGCTTCAAAGGCAAGCCGGGAGACGTGCGCCGTCTGCCGCGGCAATACGCCCCCTACCACCTGCGGCTCGACTGGCTCATGTGGTTCCTGCCGCTCCGGACCGTCCATGAGGAGTGGTTCTACGCGTTCCTGGCCAAGCTGCTGGAGGCGGACCGGTCAATGCTGCGTCTGTTGCGCCATGACCCGTTCGACGGCGAGCGCCCCCGCTGGGTGCGCGCCCGCACCTACCTGTACCGCTTCTCCAGCCGGGCAGAGTTCCGCGAGACCGGCCAGCGCTGGATCCGCACGCCGCTGTACGAGGCCATCCCGCCGCTTTCGCTGCGGCACGCGCCAGGACGGCGGCAGTAGCAGGGCGGTAAGTAAATCCGCCTAGGTGCTGGCGCGGGCGCGCCTGATGGTGGATTCCGCGTGCCTGAGGATGGGTCCGTCGATCATCTTGCCGTCGTACTGGAATACTCCGCTGCCCGCCGCGTTTGCTGCGTCCAGCAGTTGCCGGGCCGCGGCAACGTCCGCTTCGGACGGGGCGTAGGCGCCGCGCACCACGGCCACCTGGGTGGGGTGGATGCACGCCTTCGAGCTGAATCCGGAAGCCACGGCATCGCGGGCCTCGGCCCCGAGGCCCTCAAGGTCCGGGATGTTGACGTAGACGGCGTCCACGGCTTCCTTGCCGAAGGCCCCGGCCGCCAGCAGCACCGACGATCGGGCGTGCAGCGCCACGGCGCGGTAGCCGCCGTCGTCCTTCCTGCTCGAGGTGCCGCCGAGGGACGCGAGGAGGTCCTCTGCTCCCCACATCAGGCCCACCACGTTGGGCTCGGCGGCAATGGCAGGGGCGTTGATGATCCCGGCCGCCGTTTCGCACAGGGCAATGACGTGGAAGCCCTCCAGGGCCCGCAGCTGCTCCGCGCTTTCCGTCTTGGCGAGCATCACCGTCCGGTAGGGCGTATGCGCGAGGCAGTGGAGGTCCTTTTCGAAGTCCTCAGTGCCGGCGGGGTTGATCCGGATAATGGTCCGCGTGGGTTCAAGCTCGGGGACATCGCCCTGGGCACCAACCTGGGCGAGGATTGCGCCCCTGGCACGCTTTTTGTCTGCAGGGGCCACCGCATCTTCCAGGTCCAGGATGACGGCATCGGAGCGCTCAGCGGCTTTCTGGAAGCGTTCAGGGCGGTCGGCAGGGCAGAACAGCAGGGCAGGGCCCATGACGAAACTCATGGCTTCATTCTCCCCCTTGAACCGGGTTCTGCGCCGCCTCCTCCTCCAGATGCGCCTCCCGCGTCCACATCAGGCAGCTGCGCGTCGCCAGGGCCACCACCGCGCCGTCCTGGTTGCGGCCCGTGTGCTTCATAGTGACGATTCCCTGCCCCGGGCGGGAGCCGGAGAGCCTTTTTCCGGTGACGACGGTCTCGGTGTACAGCGTGTCGCCGTGGTACAGCGGTCCGGGGAAGGACACGTCGGTCAGTCCCAGCTGCGCGATGATGGTGCCCTGCGTCAGTTGGGCGACGGACTGCCCGACGACGGTCGCCAGGGTGAACATCGAGTTCACCAGCCGCTGCCCGAACGGCTGCCCCGCGCTCCACGCCGCGTCCAGGTGCAGGCCCTGGGTGTTCATGGTCATCGTGGTGAACAGGACGTTGTCCGTTTCCGTGACGGTCCGGCCCGGGCGGTGCGCGTACACGACGCCCTCCTCGAGTTCCTCGAAGTACAGCCCGCGCTGCTCGATCACGCGAGGACCGCCGGTGGTTGAGCCTGTCGAAACCCCGTCAGCACTCCCTTCAGGATGCGCCGTCATACGGTCAGTTCCTGGTCTTCCTCAAACAGCTCGGCGCCGGTGGCCGCGGCCACGTCCTCGACGGACACATTGGGCGCCAGCTCGCGGAGCACCAGCCGGGACGCGCCGCCGTCAGCGACCACGTCAATCACCGCGAGGTCGGTGATGATGCGGTCCACGCAGGCCTTCCCGGTCAGGGGCAGCGTGCACTGGTCGACAATCTTCGGCCTGCCGTTCCGGTCCACATGCTCCATCATCACAATGACCTTCTTGGCTCCGAAGACCAGGTCCATGGCGCCGCCCATGCCCTTGACCATCTTGCCCGGGATCATCCAGTTGGCCAGGTCCCCGTTGGCGGCCACCTCCATGGCGCCAAGCACGGCAACATCCACGTGGCCGCCACGGATCATGCCGAAGGACAAGGAGGAGTCGAAGAACGCCGCCCCCTTGTTGACGGTCACGGTTTCCTTGCCCGCGTTGATGAGGTCAGGATCGACCTCATCCTCGCCGGGGTAGGGCCCGACGCCCAGAATGCCGTTTTCCGAGTGCAGTACAACCTCCACCCCAGCGGGGATGTAGTTGGGAATCAGAGTGGGCATGCCGATGCCCAGGTTGACGTACTGCCCGTTGCTGAGCTCCTGGGCCACCCTCGCCGCCAGCTCATTGCGGGTCCAGCCCTTGCCTTCAGGGTGCGGCGTCGCCGCACGGTATTCGTGGCGGATGCCTTCGGGGCGGGGCGGTGCCCCCGGCGAGCTGATCGACTCCATGGCTACGCTCCTGCCTGATTGGTGGTGCCGGACGTGGGGGTGCCTGGGGCAGAGAGTGCCACCGTCCGCTTTTCAATGCGCTTCTCGCCCTGCGGCGCCACCACGACGCGCTGGACGAAGATTCCGGGAAGGTGCACGTGTTCGGGGTCCAGCTCCCCCGGTTCCACCAGCTCCTCGACCTCGGCAATGGTGATGCGCCCTGCCATGGCGCACAGCGGGTTGAAGTTCATGGCCGTGGCGTGGAAGACCAGGTTTCCGTGCCGGTCCCCTTTCCAGGCGTGGACCAGGCCGAAGTCGGGTGCAAGGGACTCCTCAAGGACGTAGTCCACCCCGTTGAAGCTGCGCACCTCCTTGGGGGCGGAGGCGACGGCAATGCCGCCGTCGGCGTCGTACTTCTGCGGCAGGCCGCCCTCGGAGACCTGCGTGCCGACGCCTGCTTTCGTATAGAACGCGGGGATGCCGGCACCGCCGGCGCGCAGCTTTTCGGCGAGCGTTCCCTGCGGGGTCAGCACCACCTCGAGTTCACCGGCAAGGTACTGGCGGGCGAACTCCTTGTTCTCCCCGACATACGAGCTGACGGTCCGCCGGATGCGCCCGTCCCGGAGCAGGATTCCGAGGCCCCAGTCGTCAACCCCGCAGTTGTTGCTCACCGTTTCCAGCTCCTTGGTGCCGGCGCGGTGGAGCGCGTCGATGAGCGCCACCGGGATCCCGCACAGACCAAAACCGCCGACGGCCAGCGAGGCGCCGTCGGAAATATCGGCGACAGCCTCGTCGGCGCTGGCAACAACCTTGTCAATCATCATTGATCCTTTCAGGTCCCGACAGACTCAGCCACCGGGCCGTTTAGAGCCCGAGTTCCCGGGCGATCAGCATCAGCTGAACCTCCGTGGTGCCCTCCCCGACCTCAAGGATCTTGGAGTCGCGGTAGTGGCGTGCCACGGTGAACTCGTTGATGAAGCCATAGCCGCCGAATACCTGGGTGGCATCCCGCGCATTGTCCATGGCCGCCTCGCCTGCGACCATCTTAGCTATGGCCGCCTGGGTCTTGAACGGCTTGCCCGCAAGCATCCGGGCGGCCGCGTCGTAGTAGGTCAGGCGGGCCGTGTGGGCCCGCGCCTGCATCCGGGCAATCTTGAAAGCGATGGCCTGGTACTTGCCGATGTTGTTCCCGAAAGCGCTGCGGTCCTTGGCGTAGCGGACCGAGAGATCCACGCAGCCCTGCGCGGCACCGGTGGCAAGGGCGGCGATGGCGATGCGGCCCTCATCGAGGATGGACAGGAAATTGGCGTAGCCACGGCCCTGCACGCCCAGGAGGTTGGCTTCGGGAACGCGCACGTCCTTCAGCGTCAGGGGATGGGTGTCCGAGGCGTTCCAGCCGACCTTGTTGTAGGCCTTCTGCGCCGTGAAGCCGGGGGTGTCGGTGGGTACCAGGATTGTGGAGATTTCCTTCTTGATGCTCCCGTCCTTGCGCTCCTGCTGGCCCGTTACCGCAGTCACGGTCACGAGCCGTGAGATATCCGTCCCCGAGTTGGTGATGAATTCCTTGTTGCCGTTGATGACCCAGGTCTTATCGTCACCGGCGCCCTCCAGCCTGGCCGTGGTCTTCGTCCCTCCGGCGTCGGAGCCGGCCTCCGGCTCGGTCAGGCCGAACCCTGCGAGCGCTTTTCCGGACGCGAGCAGCGGCAGCCACTCCTCTTTCTGCGCCTCGGTTCCGAAGCGGTGCACCGGCATGGCGCCGAGGGACACGCCGGCTTCCAGGGTGATGGCCACGGACTGGTCAACGCGGCCCAGCTGTTCCAGTGCGAGGGCCAGAGCGAAGTAGTCTCCGCCCATGCCGCCGTATTCCTCAGGGAACGGCAGCCCGAACAGGCCCATGTCCGCCATCTGCGAGACAACCTCGTACGGGAAGCTGTGTTCTTCATCGTGCTTGGCCGAGACGGGCGCCACGACCTCGTCGGCGAACTCGCGCACGGTGTTGCTGAGGTCCTGGTACTCCTCGCTGAGCTCAAAATCGGCCATAGCTAGGCTCCCTTACGTTCATTGGCTGGATCTTGGGTGGGTGGTTCGACGCAGTGCGAGGTCCCTTCGGCATGGATGGTGGCCAGCACCTGGTCTGCCTTCACCAGGTCCCCGGTCTTCACCGTGATGTGCACCGTGCCGGGCACTTCCGCCACGAGCTGGTGTTCCATCTTCATGGCCTCCACCGAAAGGAGTACCTGGCCGGCCGTTACGGCGTCGCCGTTATCCACGGCGACCGAGACGACGGTCCCCGGCATGGGCGAGCGGACTTCGGGATCGGCCGCGCCGTCTTCCCGCTCGATGGCGGCCAGCACCCGCGCGAGCCGGGCCTCCCGGCTGAGCACTTCCAGCCCGCAGCTCCAGCCGCCGCTGCCCACATGGACGGTCTGCGGGCGGCCCTCCGGGCGGCCTGCCTCTGGATGGTCCTCCCACTCGTACCCCAACGCGAAGATCCGCTCCTGGCCGTCCACGTCCAGGTGTATGGATTCGCCTGTCAGCCCCAGGACGCGGACCTCGTGGTCAGGCCCGTCGTCGACTCGGACCATGGCATGGCCGAGGTAACGGTCACTGAGCCACGTGACGGCAGTGGTGGCAATGGCCCCGCCGGGGAGGCCGAAGCTGATCCTCCTGGGGGCGGGACGGCCCAGCCGCCATCCGCGGACACTGTCCCAGGGGGAGGCGATGCCGCGCGGGCCCTCATCGCGGACCCAGAACTGCATGGCTGCTGCAATGAGCTCCGCATCGCCGGCGGTCCGAAACGACATCCCTGGCATTTTTCTGTCGATCAGCGTGGTGTCCAGATGGCCGGCGCGGACGTCCTCGTCGTTGATCAGGAGCCTGAGGTATTCCACGTTCGTTCCAACCCCGAGGACGGTGTACCGGGCCAACGCCGCGTCCAGCCTGTCGAGCGCCGACTGGCGGTCCTGGCCCCAGGCGATGACCTTGGACAGCATGGGGTCATAGTCACTGGAGATATCCAGGCCCTGCAGCAGCGAGGAGTCGATGCGGACGTGCCGGTCCGCCGGAGCCCCGGCCTCTGCATCGGCGCCGGCGTCGGCACCGGCGTCGGCCAGCGCTGCAAAGACTGTGCCGTGTTCGTCGAGCAGGACCACTTCGCCGGACGACGGCAGGAAGTTCCGCTCCGGAACTTCGGCGTACACGCGCGCCTCAACAGCGTGGCCGTCAAGCACGACGGCGTCCTGTGCCACCGTGAGCTCCTCACCGGCGGCGATGCGCACCTGCCACTCCACGAGGTCCACTCCCGTGACCATTTCGGTGACGGGGTGCTCCACCTGCAGGCGGGTGTTCATCTCCATGAAGAAAAACTCGTCCGGGGCGTTGTCCGAGACGAGGAACTCGACCGTTCCCGCCCCGGTGTAGTGCACGCTGCGGGCCGCCTGGCAGGCGGCTTCACCGATGCGCGCACGCGTCGCGCCGCCGTCGTTCAGGGATTCCAGCAGCGGCGACGGTGCTTCCTCGATCACCTTCTGGTGCCGGCGCTGCAGGGAGCATTCGCGCTCGCCCAGATGGATGACGTTGCCGTGGGTGTCCGCCAGGACCTGGACCTCTATGTGTCGGGGAGCAGCGACCAGGCGTTCCAGGAAGAGCGTGTCGTCGCCAAATGCGCCGGCCGCAACGCGCCGGGCCGTGGCCAGGGTGGCGGGGAGGTCTTCCGGGCGCTCCACGATGTGCATCCCCTTGCCGCCGCCGCCGGCGGACGGCTTGATCAGCAGCGGAAAGCCGACGCCGGCGGCAGCTTCGATCAGTTGGCTGTCCGTCAGGCCGGGCTCGGCGATGCCGGGAACAACCGGGACCCCGTAGCCTGCAACGTGGTTCTTGGAGCGGATCTTGTCCCCCATGACATCCAGGGATTCGACGCCCGGGCCGATGAAGGCGATGCCGGCCGAGGCCAGCGCGCGGGCGAACTCGACGTTCTCGCTCAGGAATCCGTAGCCGGGGTGCACTGCCTCGGCTCCGCTGTCTTTGCAGGCACGGATGATCGCCTCGATGTTGAGGTAGCTCTCCGCCGCGGCTGCCGGCCCGATCCGCACGGCGGCATCTGCTTCCCGCACGTGCCGGGCACCGGCGTCGGCATCGCTGTACACGGCGACCGACCGGATACCCATGGCGCGCAGGGTTCCGATCACCCGGCAGGCGATCTCGCCGCGGTTGGCCACCAGCACGGTGTGGAACAGATTGGCATTAACTGGATTGGTCACGGCTGGCTCACATCCGGAAGAGGCCGAAGGAAGTCTCCGGCAGCGGGGCGCGGGAGACGACGTCGAGGGCCAGGCCCAGCACGGTGCGCGTGTCCGCGGGGTCGATCACGCCGTCGTCCCAGATGCGGGCGGTGGAGTAGTAAGGGCTGCCCTGGTCCTCGTACTGCTGCCTGATGGGGGCCTTGAACGCTTCCTCATCCTCGGCGGACCATTCCTGGCCGGCAGCCTCGTACTGGTCCCGTTTGACCGTGGCCAGGACGCTCGAGGCCTGGTTGCCGCCCATCACGGAGATGCGGCTCGCCGGCCACATCCACAGGAAACGCGGGGAGTAGGCACGGCCGCACATGGAGTAGTTGCCCGCGCCGAACGATCCGCCGATCACCACGGTCAGCTTGGGCACGCGTGCCGTGGCCACGGCGGTGACCATCTTCGCACCGTTCTTGGCGATGCCTCCCTGTTCCGAGTCCTTGCCCACCATGAACCCGGAGATGTTCTGCAGGAAGACCAAAGGGATGCCGCGCTGGTCGCACAACTCGATGAAGTGCGCGCCCTTGAGCGAGGATTCGCTGAAGAGCACGCCGTTGTTGGCCACGATGCCCACGGGGTGGCCGTGCAGCCTGGCGAAACCGGTGACGAGCGTGGTGCCATAGTTCTTCTTGAACTCGTGGAACCTGCTGCCGTCCACGAGCCGGGCGATGACCTCGCGGACGTCGTACTGCGCGTTGACATCGGTGGGGACGGCCCCGTAGAGCTCCCCCGGATCAACCACGGGTTCGACGGCGGTGTCCACGTCCCAGGCGGGGGCAGCTGGCCGGGGCAGCGTGGCGACGATGTCCCGGACAATCTGCAGGGCATGCTCGTCGTTTTCGGCGAGGTGGTCGGATACACCGGAGATTCTTGAGTGGACGTCCCCGCCGCCCAGTTCCTCCGCAGTGACGATCTCGCCAATGGCGGCCTTCACCAGCGGCGGCCCGCCCAGGAAGATGGTTCCCTGGTTCCGGACAATGACGGTTTCATCGCTCATGGCAGGCACATAGGCGCCTCCGGCTGTGCAGGAGCCCATGACGGAGGCAATCTGCGGAATCTTGGCCGCGGACATGCGGGCCTGGTTGAAGAAGATCCGGCCGAAGTGCTCCCTGTCCGGGAACACCTCGTCCTGCCTGGGGAGGAACGCTCCGCCGGAGTCCACGAGGTAGATGCACGGCAGCCGGTTTTCGAGGGCGATTTCCTGGGCCCGGAGGTGCTTCTTTACCGTCATGGGATAGTACGTGCCGCCCTTGACGGTGGCGTCGTTCGAGATGACCAGGACCTGGCGTCCGTGCACGAGCCCGATGCCCGCGATCACTCCGGCGCCCGGTGAGTCGTCGTTGTACATCCCGTTGGCGGCGAGCGGCGCGATCTCCAGGAAGGGGCTGCCGTTGTCCAGGAGCTGGTCGATGCGTTCGCGCGGAAGCAGCTTGCCGCGGGCCATGTGGCGCTCGCGGGACTTTGCCGGTCCGCCCAGCGCGGCCTCGGCGAGCCGCTTGCGCAGGTCACCTGCGAGCGCCTGCTGCGCAAGACTGTTGGCCTCGAAGGCCTCACTGGTGGGATCCAGCCTGCTGGCGAGTGTCTCCATTGACTGCTTTCCGTTCCCTGGCCTGCCCAAAGGACCGGGCCGCCTACTTTCGGTTAGTGCCATGTAACTGAAATTGAGGTTAGTCTCTATTAACTGTGATGTCCAACACACCGGAGGCTTGTTAGAGTTTGCTGGTTCGAGGAGGAAATGTGCCGATCACAGAGCAGGGCAGGCTTGCCGGGGGCGACCCGGCCGCACCACTGGAAGCCTTGGGCGACGACGCCCGTCCCATCGCCGCTACGCAGCGCAGCCGCGCCAAGGAAACCCGGCGTCAGGCGTTGCTGTCCGCCGCCGCATCCCTCTTTGCCGTCAACGGTTTCAACAAGGTGTCCCTTGAGGATCTGGGCGCCGCGGCCGGGGTCAGCGGACCCGCCGTGTACCGCCATTTCCCCGGCAAGCAGGCTGTGCTGGGCGCCCTGCTGCTGAGCGTCAGCCAGGACCTGCTGGACGGCGGGCAGAGCGTGGTGGCGGAGGCCCGCGACCCGGCTTCAGCCCTTGCGCGGCTGGTGCAGTTCCACGTGGACTTTGCCCTAAGCAACCCGGACGTCATCCTTGTCCAGGACAGGGATTTCAGCAACCTCTCCGCCGAAGACCAGGCGCAGGTCCGGGCGCTCCAGCGCAGTTATGTGGAGCTCTGGGTCGATGTGCTTGCCGGCATCCACAGCGGAACGGACATGGCTGATCTCCGGATGCGGGCCCATGCAACCTTCGGCCTGATCAACTCCACGCCCCACTCCGTTCGGAACCATGGCCGCCGGATGGCCATCAAGTCGGCCCGCCCGCTGCTGGAGAACATGGCGCTGGCGGCATTGACGGCACCGGACACGCCCCCGGAGTAGCCGCGGGCCGGGCAGGCCGCTCCCCCGTTCCGCCCCCGGCCGAACCCCGCCATAAGCGGCACCAGCCTGCAGGGGCGGCCCTGGCCCTCATAACCTTGCTGGGCAACAGCGGCTATGAGGGCCGGGGCCGCTTTTGTGCGGGGAATGCTGCTCAGGCCATTGCCAGCGCCATGCCGGGATCCGCCAGGAGTGCACCGACATCCGCAAGGAACCTCGAGCCCTGTTCCCCGTCAACCAGCCGGTGGTCGAAGGACAGGCTGAGGGTCATGACCTGCCTGAGAGCGATCTGGTCCTGGTATTCCCATGGCATCTTCCGCACGGCACCCATGGCCAGGATGGCTGCCTCGCCCGGGTTCAGGATGGGCGTGCCGGCGTCGATGCCGAAAACACCGATGTTGGTAATCGAGATGGTGCCTCCGGCAAGATCCGCCGGGCCCGTCTTTCCGGCCCGGGCGGTTTCGGTCAGCGCCGTCAGCGCAGTCGAGAGTTGGGCCAGGGTCATCCGGTCCGCGTCCTTGATGTTAGGGACCGTGAGGCCGCGCGGTGTGGCGGCCGCGATCCCGAGGTTGACGTAGTTGAACTGCACGATTTCCTGGTTGTCCTCGTCCCACCTGGAGTTCAGCGTCGGATTGCGGCGCAGGGCAAGCAGCGCCGCCTTGGCCACCAGCGTGAGGGGCGTGAGCTTGAGTCCGGCGAAGGCCTTGCCGGCCTTGAGCCGGGCCAGCAGTTCCATGGCCGCGGTGACGTCGACTGTGAGGAATTCCGTGACATGCGGTGCGGTGAAAGCACTTGAGACCATGGCTGCCGCCGTGAGTTTCCGGACGCCCTTGATGGGCGTGCGCACTTCGCGTTCGCCCTGTCCGGTCGCGGGAAATTCCTGTGCCGCCGGTTCCTGCGCTGCGGCTGGCACATCCCCGCCGCCCACGAAATTCCGCACATCATCCCGCGTTATCAGTCCGCCGGGACCAGTGCCCCTGACCTCCTCGAGGGACACACCCAGGTCTTTCGCCAGCTTCCGCACGGGCGGTGTGGAGCGGGGGCGCTCGTCCAGCATGGTTACGGCAGGCGCGGTTTCTGCAGGCGTCGTTTCGGCAGCGTCCACCAGCCGCCGTGCGGCAGACTCCCGCGGTGGCTCTGCGGCAGCGAAAGTGCGCTGCCTGCGTACCGGATGCCCGGAGCTTTCGACGACGGCGCCGTACCCCACGAGGTTCGGTTCCCTTTTGGCAGCGGGAGCCACCGCCTCTGCGGGAGCCACCGTCTCTGCTGGAACCGCCGCCTCTGCTGGCCCCGCCGCCTCTGCGGCATCGGGCTGTCCGCCGGCGTCGTTCTCCACCTCAAAGGAGACGATCGGTTTGCCGACCTCCACGACGGTGCCCGGCTGTTCATGCAGGGCGGTGATCACGCCTGCGAACGGGGAGGGAAGCTCCACCACGGCTTTCGCAGTCTCCACCTCGGCAATGATCTGGTTCAGGCTTACGGTGTCCCCAACGTTCACCTTCCAGCTGACGATTTCGGATTCGGTCAGGCCTTCGCCGAGATCGGGCAGCCGGAATTCCTTGATCATGGTGGCGGTCATCCTTCCAGCCCGCTCAGCGAATTCGGCCGGCCGAGCACCCGATCCACGCCGTCGAGAATGCGGTCCAGATTGGGGAGGTGGTGCATCTCCAACTTGGAAGACGGGTACGGCACGTCAAAACCTGTGATGCGGACGGGAGCCGCCTCCAGGTGGTAGAAACAGCGTTCGGTGATGCTGGCCGCCAACTCGGCGCCGAGCCCACCTGACTGCCCGGCCTCGTGCGTGATCACGAGCCTGCCGGTCTTGCGCACCGATGCCTCCACGGCGGCAAAATCCACCGGAGCAAGTGAGCGCAGATCAATGACTTCCACTGACAGGCCTTCATCGGCGGCGGCCAGCGCGGCGTCACGGGCTGTCTTCACGAGCGGCCCGTAGGCCACGAGCGTGACGTCGCGGCCATCCGCGACCACGCGGGCCTTTTCCATTGACAGCGCACCGGCGACGTCGGTGGACTCATCCACTTCGGCTTTGTCGTGATAGCGCCGTTTGGGCTCGAAGAAAAGCACCGGATCATCGCACAGGATGGCCTGCTGGATCATGACGTGGGCGTCCTGCGGGTTGGACGGGCTGATGACCCGCAGGCCGGAGGTGTGCGTGAAATATGCCTCCGGAGATTCGGAGTGGAATTCCGGGGAACCAATCCCGCCACCAAATGGGATGCGGACGGTGATGGGCATCTTGACCGCGCCTTGGGTGCGGTAATGCATCTTGGCCACCTGGCACACGATCTGGTCGAAGGCCGGGTACACGAACCCGTCGAACTGTATCTCCACCACGGGACGGTAGCCGCGGTAGGCAAGCCCCACCGCGGTGCCCATGATGCCGGACTCAGCCAGCGGGGTGTCAATGACGCGGTGGGTGCCGAAGTCTTTCTGCAGCCCGTCCGTTACCCGGAAAACGCCGCCAAGCGCTCCGATGTCCTCTCCCATGAGGATGACCTTCGGATCGTTCTCAAGGGATTTGCGCAGCCCGGAGTTTATGGCCCGGGCAAAGGTCAACTGGGTCATCAGCGTGCACCTTCTTCAGAGGCGGCTCCTGCGGGATCACCGAAGGATGCCAGATAGCGGGAGTAATGGTCCTGCTGGCGGTCCAGCCACGAGTTCGGCGTGTTGTAGACGTGCTTGAAGACGTCAAGCGGCGCCGGGTCCGGCATGTTGATGCAGCCGGAACGCAACTCGCGGGCCACGGCGTCAGCCTTTTGCTGTACCGCGGCTTCCAGCTCCTGCGTGAGCAGGCCCTTGCGGTCCAGCAGCGCCTTGACCCGGCGGATCGGATCCTTCGCGGCCCAGTCCTCAAGTTCATTGGCATCCCGGTACCTGGTGGGATCGTCCGCGGTCGTGTGCGGACCCATCCTGTACGTGACGGCTTCGATGAAAGTGGGTCCCCCGCCGCGGCGGGCGCGGTCCAGGGCAATCCGGGTGGCGGCCATTACGGCGAGGACGTCGTTGCCGTCCACGCGCATGCTTGGAATGCCGAAGCCCGCAGCACGGTCCGCAATGTGAATGTGGGACTGCAGCCTGACGGGTTCGGAAATGGCCCAGTGGTTGTTCTGGCAAAAGAATACGACCGGCGCCTGGAAGCTGGCCGCGAAGACCATGGCCTCGTTGACGTCGCCTTCGCTGGTTGCGCCATCGCCGAAGTACGTGATGGCCACCGAATCAGCGCCGTCGTTCTGGATGCCCATCGCGTAGCCCGTGGCGTGCAGCGTCTGCGAGCCAATGACGATCTGGGTGGTCGCCATGTTGACCGTGTAGGGATCCCACCCGCCGGCGGCATTGCCGCGCCAGACGCGGACGATGTCCGTCAGCTTGACTCCCCGGCAGTAGGCAACTCCGTTGTCGCGGTAGCTGGGGAAGACAAAATCGTCGTCACGGAGCGTCCTCGCCGAGCCGATCTGGGATGCTTCCTGGCCGAGCAGCGGCGGCCACAGTGCCAGCTCACCCTGCCTTTGGAGTGCCGTGGCCTCAGTGTCGATCCGCCGAATGATCACCAGGTCCTCGTACAGCGAACAGAGCTGCTCGTCTGTCACATCCTGGACCCAGGGATCGTACTCGGGGTGGCTGACGCGTTCCCCTGCGGGGGTGATCAGCTGGACCAGGTTCCGGCCAGTCCCGCTTTGATGTTCTGCCCTGTTGCCCGGACCTCCGGCGGGTGTACCGCCCTGGCCCGACTCGTCTGTCAACACAGTTGTGCAACCTTCTGACGTCGTGTGACCGCGCCGCGAAATGGACTCGTGATCCTTCCGCTTTACGGCCTTCCGGGCGCCGTTGCTCCGGATAATTGTGACCATACTCACAATGCTCAGGGGGTACAACCACCGCCGGGGAAACTGAGCATAATGCACCATCTGGCGGGCTCAGACCGTGCTAGCCTTGCGCATTATGCAAGCTTTGGATGGCACTGACACCCGCCTGCTTTCGGCATTGGCGAAGGACCCCCGCCGGACAGTCGTTGCCTTGGCCCAGAAGCTGGGCCTGTCCCGAAATACGGTCCAGGCCCGGATGGCGCAGCTTGAAAAGAAACATGTCTTCCTTTCCTTTGAGCGCCGGATTAATCCGGTCTCCTTGGGGTATCCGCTGATGGCCTTCATCTCCGTCCATGTCCAGCAGCGGAAGCTCGGCAGCCTGGCCGACGAGCTGGCCAGCGTCCCGGAGATCCTCGAAGGCTACGGGCTCACCGGGCCGGCTGACCTGCTGCTGCGGGTAGTGGCGCTGGACGCCGAGGACCTGTTCCGGATCAACGGAAAAATACTTGCCTGCGACGGTGTGGAGAGAACTGACACCGCGCTGGCTATGGGAGAGCTGATTCCGTTCCGGATCCAGCCGCTCCTGGACCGTGGTTCGGCAGAAGAATGACGGGTTCGGCAGAAGAGTGATCGTTCGGCAGATGAATGACCGGCTCCGCAGAAGAATGAAAGGCTCACCGTGAGCAACACCGAGAACCCTTTCCAGCAGCGTCGGCGCCTGCGGCCGCCAAGCCGGCTACCGGCAGAGAACCGCAAGGGACTCTGGATAGTCCTTGGCATCGTGGGTGGCGTCCTGTTGCTGGTGGCCGTGGGAGTCGCGCTCCTGATGAACCTGGTGGGCGGGGCAACCCGCCAGGCCTCGGATCTGGCGGACAGTTTCACCAGGCTTGTCATCTCGGGTGATACGGACAAGGCCTACGACGACTTCCTGGATCCGGCGCTGAAAGAGCAACTGCCGCGGGAGGACTTCACCTCCGGCGTTCAGAATCTGCATCTCGACCCGTCCTGCACCACAGCCTTCGACGACGTCAAGGCCAGCGGTGAGGGCGGCTCCAACATCGCGGACGTTTCCGGCGTCATCCAATGCAACGGCAGGGACGTGGAGCTCGTCTACCGCTTTTCCGGAGAAGACGAGCTGAAGATGGTCACCATCCGGCTCAAACCAAAAGGCTGAGCCCCCCGCCGCAGACGGGAGCCCCCGTCCTTCACGCTGAAGTGCGACTTCACGCTGAAGTGCGGGGGCTCCTGCCGTGCCTGCCGTAGTCGGCGGGTCAGTGCTCCGACGCGGTCAGTGGTCGACGGCCTTTTCCGCGCCCACGCCGGTCAGCGAGCGGACTTCCATCTCGGCCTGCTTGGCGGGGTCTTCCCCCCTCTTGTCCAGGACCGTACCGAGCCAGCCAAGGAAGAAGGCCAGCGGGATGGACACGATACCGGGGTTGCTGAGCGGGAAGACCGCAAAGTTGACGCCCGGCATCATGGACGTCGCGGCTCCGGAAACCACCGGGGAGAATGCGATCAGGAGGATGGCTGAGGCCAGACCGCCGTACATGCTCCAGATGGCGCCCTGCGTGGTGAACCTGCGCCAGAACAGCGAGTAGATGATCGTCGGGAGGTTGGCGGAGGCCGCCACGGCGAACGCGAGCGCCACGAGGAAGGCCACGTTCTGCCCGTTGGCGAAGATGCCGCCCACAATCGCCAAGACTCCGATGACTACAACGGTGCGGCGGGCCACCTTGACCTCGGTGTCGGCGTCGGCCTTGCCCTTGGCGATGACGCTGGCGTAGATGTCGTGGGCGAAGGACGCTGCTGCAGTGATGGTGAGTCCGGCCACGACGGCGAGGATGGTGGCGAAGGCCACCGCGGAGATGAAGCCCAGCAGCAGCGGACCGCCCAGGTGGAACGCCAGCAGCGGAGCGGCCGAGTTGACGCCGCCGGGAGCGGCCTTGATGGTGTCCGCCCCCACGAGGGCAGCGGCGCCGTAGCCGAGGACCAGGGTGAAGAGGTAGAACAGGCCGATCAGCCAGATGGACCAGACCACGGATTTCCGGGCTTCCTTGGCGGTGGGGACCGTGTAGAAACGCATGAGCACGTGCGGCAGGGCGGCCGTGCCGAGCACGAGGGCCAGGCCGAGGGACATGAAGTCCAGCTTGGAGGTTTCCGTCTTGCCGTACTGCAGGCCCGGGTTGAGCACCGCAGGATTGTTGGCGGTGTCCACCGCCGCGCCCAGCAGGCTGGAGAGATTGAAGCCGTAGATGGCCAGGACCCAGAGTGTCATGACGGCCGCACCGGCAATGAGCAGGATGGCCTTGATGATCTGCACCCAGGTGGTGCCCTTCATGCCGCCGATGAGGACGTACATGATCATGAGTGCGCCCACGACGATGATGACGAGCGCCTGGCCTCCCCAGTCGCTGATGCCCAGCAGCAGCGAGATGAGGCTGCCGGCGCCTGCCATCTGGGCCAGCAGGTAGAAGAAGCACACCGCCAGCGTGGAGATGGCGGCGGCGATGCGGACCGGACGCTGCCTGAGGCGGAAGGACAGGACATCGGCCATGGTGAACTTGCCGGTGTTCCGCAGCAGCTCGGCCACCAGGAGGAGTGCCACGAGCCACGCGACGAGGAATCCGATGGAGTACATGAACCCGTCGTAGCCGTTGATGGCGATGGCTCCGGTGATCCCCAGGAAGGAGGCTGCGGACAGGTAGTCCCCGGCGATGGCCGTGCCGTTCTGCGATCCGGTGAATGAACGGCCGGCGGCGTAGTAGTCAGCCGCGGTCTTGTTGTTCCGGCTTGCCCGCAGGACGATCACCATGGTGACCGCGACGAACAGGCCGAAGATGCCCATGTTGAGGAGGGTTGTTTCCTTGAGTGCGGCGACGTCCACCGCTGTTGGAATGCTGATCATTTACTTGCTCCGCCCGGTGTGCTGCCGGACATTCCCGTGTCCGCCCCGTCAAACCTGTCCGCCCTGTCGAAGTCGTGGCCTTCAATGCCTTGCCGGATGTCGGCGGCGATGGGGTCCAGCTTCCGGTTGCAGTAGCTGACGTACCAGCCGGTGATCGCAAACGTGGTGACGAACTGGAGCAGCCCCATGATCAGCCCGATGTTGATGTTGCCCCACACTTTGGTGGACATGAAGCCGACCGCATAGTCGGCCAGCAGGACATAAGCGAAGTACCACAGCAGGAACGCAACGGCCATGGGAAACACAAAGCTGCGGTGGCGCTTGCGCAGTTCCTTGAACTGCCCGGTGGTTTGGACTTCCTCGAAGTCCGCGGACGCCGCTGCGTCCGGAGTTCGGGCATCATTACCCATCTTTCCTCCTCGTTGAGAGTGTTTTCCACACCGGCTTTTGCACGCTTCCACGGCCAGTGTGACCCCCATCACTGTGCTCCACCCCGGGGCACGGTTCCAGTATTTGCGGGCCCCCGGGCGCCTAGCGGTGGCGATGCTGCGCCAAACGGCACGCGATACGCTGGGCAGCATGCCCGATTCTCCGCTCTACGCCGCAGCCGCCGTTGCGGTGATCGCCTTGGCGATTGCCGTCGTCGTGGGCGTTGGGCTCAAGGTTCTCCGGTCCTTCCGTGAGCTGGGCACCGATGCCGAGCGCGCCACCTACAACACCCTGCATGCGGCATCGAAAGCCGGCCAGCACCTGCGGACGGGGCTCAATCCCGCAGGCGCCGCCAAGGCAAGCCGGCAGCTGCGGGGACTTCTGGGATGCGACGCCCTGGCCATTACCGACATCTCGGGGGTGCTGGCGTGGGACGGCGCCGCCGAGGAGCTCAAACCACAGCTGATGCCGCTGGCCGCCGATGTCCTCGCCGGCGGGCGGACGCAGGTGATAAACGCCGGGGAGTTTCCGGAGCTGACCGCCGGGCGCGTCAGTTCCGCGGTCATCGCACCGATCCGCGCCGGGTCCCGGGTGGTGGGCGTGGTGGCGGCCTTTGCGCCGTCGGCCGGTGCCGGGCTGGTGCGGGCCACGAGCGAGGTGGCCGACTGGGTGGCGGCCCAGGTGGACCTTGCCGAACTTGATGCGTCGCGGACGCTGCTGATGGAGGCGGAGGTGCGGGCACTGCGTGCCCAGATCAGCCCCCACTTTATTTACAACTCCTTGAATGCGATCGCCTCCTTCATCAACACTGACCCGGCCCGGGCGCGTGAACTCGTCGTGGAGTTTGCGGACTTCACGCGCTACTCGTTCCGGCGGCACGGCGACTTCACCACGCTCGCTGAGGAATTGCGGTGCATCGACCGCTACCTCCTGCTCGAGCGCGCCCGCTTCGGTGAACGGGTCCAGGTCAGCCTGCGGATCGCTCCCGAGGTGCTGAGCACCGTCATTCCGTTCCTGAGCCTGCAGCCCCTGGTCGAGAATGCCGTCCGGCACGGCCTCGAAGCGAAGGAGGGACCCGGGCATATCACCATCACCGCTAATGATTCGGGCGCGTTCGCGGAGGTCACCATCGAGGACGACGGCGTGGGGATGGATCCGGTGCAGCTCCAGTCCATGCTCGCCGGACACACGGACGGGGAACACGTTGGCCTGCGGAACGTGGATGCACGCCTGCGCCAGGTCTACGGTGACGATCACGGCCTGGTGATTGAGACGGCGCCCGGCGAGGGGACGCTGATCACCATGCGGGTCCCGAAGTCCCAGCCCGGACACGACGCCTAAGGCGCCGGCATGACGTTGAGAAGGCACGACGGCGAGAAGCCCCGGCGGGCAGACTCCTGCAGATAACCTTGAATCATGATTAACGTCCTCGTCGCCGACGACGAGTTGCCAGCCATCGACGAACTCGCCTTCCTGCTGGGCAAGGATGACCGCATCGGCACTATCCTCCGCGCTTCGTCAGGCGCGGAAGCGCTGCGGGCGCTGGAAACCCAGGCGGTGGACGCCGTCTTCCTCGACATCCACATGCCGGCTGTCTCCGGGCTGGAGGTCGCGGCGGTGATTTCCCGCAGCAGCCGCCCGCCCGCCGTCGTTTTTGTCACCGCCGACGACGACTGCGCGCTTGAGGCGTTTGAGCTGGCGGCGGTGGACTACCTCCTGAAACCGGTCCGCGCCGAGCGTCTGGCCCGCTCCGTGGGGCGGATCAGCGAGCTGATCGGCGACGGCGGCCCCGCACCGGAGATGATCACCGTGGACCAGGGCGGCACCACGAAAATGATCAGGCGCGACGACGTCACCTACGTCCAGGCGCAGGGCGACTATGCGAGGCTCCACACCGCCGACGCCAGTTACCTGATCCGGGTTCCGCTGGCAGACCTGGAACAGCAGTGGGCGGACGCCGGGTTCATCCGCACGCACCGTTCCTATCTCATCTCCCTGTCCCACGTCTCGCACCTGAAGCTGGCAGCCGTGCGTCCCAGCGTCACGGTGGAAGCGGCCGAACTGCCGATCAGCCGCCGGCACCTGCCGTCCGTGCGGGAGAAACTGGAGGCCACCCGGATCAGGCCGCAGGCATGACACGGGTGAGGGTTACCGCTCCGCGCTCCGCGGCGCGGCCTGCCATGGAGTCCCGGGAAGCGGCAGAGGAATCCGCAGTGGGGCAGGTCTTCGTCCGGTCCCTGATCCGCTCCCAGCTCCGGCTTGCCATCGTGGTGGCAGGCGGTTTCCTGCTGGTCCTGGGGGCGTTTCCGCTCCTGGCTGCCATCCCGGGGCTGGCGGAGTCGCGGATCGCCGGCATTCCCCTCGACTGGCTGCTGCTCGGCGCCGGCATCTACCCCGTGATGGGGATCAGTGCCTGGCTGTACATCCGAAGTGCCGCGCGGAACGAGGCCCGCTACCGCGACCTCGCAGGGGACAGGTGAGGGGCCGGTGAACCCGGCCGTCGGGATCGCGGCTTTTGCGGCGGTAACGGTCGCCACCGCGGTCATCGGCTTCTACGGACTGAGGATTTCCCGAACCACCGGCGACTTCTATGTGGCCTCGCGCACGGTCCCGCCGTGGTGGAATGCATCGGCAATCGGCGGAGAGTACCTGTCCGCTGCGAGCTTCCTGGGCGTGGCCGGACTCATCCTGCTGTCCGGCACCGATGCGCTGTGGTTCCCTGTGGGCTACACCGCCGGATACCTGATGCTCCTGCTGTTCGTGGCCGCCCCGCTCCGCCGCTCGGGGGCCTACACCATTCCCGATTTCACCGAGTCCCGGCTGGATTCCCGTGCCGTCCGGCGGGTGACCAGCCTCGCGGTGGTCATTGTGGGCTGGTTGTACATCGTCCCCCAGCTGCACGGCGCGGCCCTCACAATCCGGACCACAACGGGCCTGCCCTCATGGGTGGGGTCCACCGCCGTCGTGGTGGTGGTGAGCCTGACCGTCGTGGCAGGCGGGATGCGCTCCATCACGTTCGTTCAGGCCTTCCAGTACTGGCTCAAGCTCACCGCACTGGCCGTGCCTTTCATTTTCATCGTCCTTGTCCTGGCGGAGAACAATTCCCCCGCCGTGGCCGCGGCTGCTGCGAACCCCACCGGGCTGGCACCCGCCGGCCCGTACCAGAACATCTCGCTGCTGGTTGCCCTGCTGTTCGGAACGCTCGGGCTGCCGCACGTGCTGGTCCGCTTCTACACGAATCCGGACGGGCAGTCGGCCCGGAGAACCACGCTCATAGTGCTGGGCCTGCTGTCCGTCTTCTACCTTTTCCCCACTGCCTACGGTCTCGCCGGGCGTATGTTTGCGCCGGGCCTTGCCCAGGCCGGGCAGGCCGACGCTCTCGTCCTGCTGCTGCCGGGACGGCTCATCGGCGGACCGGGCGGCGAACTGCTCTCCGCACTCGTGGTGGCCGGCGCCTTTGCTGCGTTCCTGTCCACGACCTCGGGGCTCGTGGTGTCGCTCGCCGGCGTGATCAGCCAGGATGTGCTGGGAGGCAGCGTCCGCGGCTTCCGGCTCGCTGCGCTCGTTTCCGCGGCGGTCCCGCTGGGCCTGGCGTTCATGACGGACTCACTGGCCCTGGCCGGCAGCGTCGGCCTGGTCTTCGCTTTTACAGCCTCCACCATCTGTCCGGTACTGCTGCTGGGCATCTGGTGGCGGGGACTGACCGACGCCGGCGCTATCGCGGGCATGACGACCGGCGGCCTGCTGTGCGGCGGCGCCATGGTGGCGGGCACCGTGCTCGGTGCCGGCACGCCCTTCTGGCTGGCCCAGCCGGCTGCTTGGACGGTGCCGGCCGCATTCGCCGTCATGGTGCTGACGTCACGGGCCACGAAGTCACGGGTCCCCCGCACGATCACGAAGGTGATGACCAGGCTCCACACGCCCGAAAGACCGCTGGCCACAGGCGCTGACATGACGCGGCGCTGAGGCGGCCGGCGGCCCTATCGGTGGTCCGCGTAGCCAGCCTGCGTGTGCGTGTCAGGCGAAGCCGTGCGCTTAGTCAGTCTGCGTGGTCAGTCGATGGCGGCCATCAGCTCGATCACGCGGTCCAGGAAGGCATCCACCTGGGTTTCCTCGTACCCGGCCTGGCCCACCGCCGGACGGAACACGGCGCGCCGGACGTTGTCCACGCTAAGCGGCTTGTCCTCCTCAAGGTAGCCAATGAGGTCCACGCACAGCCTGTCCACGTCCTTGGTGTTGTAGCTGCGGGTCTTCTTCCCGGCCGGGCGGCGGAACCGCTCCCCGTCGGGCCGGTGCAGGCGTCCCCGCAGGGTGGCCGACAGCTGCCCGATCTGCCGCAGCCACGCCTCCTCCCCCTGCTCGGCGATGAGTTCGTCCCGCTCACGGCGGGCAAAGGCATCTTCGAGACGGTCCAGTGCCGCGTCCACCGTCGTGGCGGAATAGCCGCCTTTAACCGGGTCAAAGGACACCGCGCGGACGTCGAAGCTTTTGATGGGGTGGGCGGCGGTGTCGGGTGATTCCAGGGAAACGCGCGCCCGTTGCAGGAACTGGTCCACCTGCTTGGCGTTGTAGCCGTATTCGTTGCGGGGCACGCGCTCGAAAGCGGCCGGAATGTGCCGCTGGTTGTCCACTCTCACTATGTATCCTTCGGTGCTTTTCAGCTGCGTTGTAACCGCAACATTCTATGGCGGGCGGTTGTCAGGCTCCGGAAACGAGGACGAAGAGGAGATAAGCCACCGGGGAGGCAAACACAATGGAGTCCAGCCGGTCCATGACCCCGCCATGCCCCGGAAGAATGCTGCTCATGTCCTTCACGCCGAGCTCGCGCTTGACCATGGATTCCGCGAGGTCACCCGCGGTGGCAGACGCCACCATCCCCACGGCAAGAACGACGCCCACCCACCACGGCTTTCCCAGCACGAACGTGCAGGCCAGGACGCCGATGAGCATCGCTCCGGCAATGGACCCCGCAAATCCCTCCCACGATTTCTTCGGGCTGATCTTTGGAGCCATGGGGTGCTTGCCCAATGAGGCCCCCACAATATAGCCGAAGGTATCGTTGGAAACCACGAGCAGCAGCAGGATGATCACCTGCCAGGCGCCCTCCGGCACCGTTCCTCCCGGCCACGGGCCGACAGGAGTCACACCGCCCGCGACATGGAGCGGCAGGGCCGAGAAGCTTATCAGGAAGGGCACCCAGGCGAGCGTGAAGACCCCCGCGAAGATGCTGCGGGCCGAGCCTGTGGCGCTTTCGATGGAACGCCACAGGAGAACGGCCACGCTGCTGGCCAGCATGGCGAACAGCAGGCTTTCCAGCCCGCCGAAGTAAGCCGCAAAGGGCATCGCCACGGTGCCCACCATGACCGGGACGATGGGCAGCCGTGTGCCGTTGCCTTCCAGGGCGCGGAAGATCTCCCACACGCCGAACACGGCGAAGGTTGTGGTGACGGCGACGAAGCCGAGCGGCAGGAACAGCAGTCCGCCCAGGACCGCGAACAGCATGGCAAGCCCGACGGCGATGGCCGCCGGAAGGTTGCGCCCCGCGCCGGGCGTGGGGTTAGGCCGCGGCTGGCGGGTCTGGGATCGGGCCCGCGCTCCGGGGGCCTGCTGTGCCTGACCCATCAGACTTCGAGCAGCTCTGCTTCCTTGCGCTTCAGCAGTTCATCGATGCCGTCGACGTGCTGCTTGGTGATGGCGTCCAGTTCCTTTTCACCACGGCTGCCTTCATCCTCGCCGGCCTCGCCGTCCTTGACCAGCCGGTCCAGGGTTTCCTTGGCCTTGCGGCGGATGTTGCGGATGGAGACCTTGGCGTCCTCACCTTTGGACTTCACGATCTTCACGTATTCCTTGCGGCGCTCCTGGGTGAGCTCCGGAATGGTGATGCGGATGACGTTTCCGTCGTTGGACGGGTTGGCGCCGACCTCGGAATCGCTCAGGGCACGTTCGATGTCACGCAGGGCGGTCTTGTCATACGGCGTGATGAGGATGGTGCGTGCATCGGGAACCGCGAAGGACGCCAGCTGCTGAAGGGGCGTCGGGGTGCCGTAGTACTCCACCATCACCTTGTTGTAGAGGCCCGGGGTTGCCCGGCCGGTCCGGATCGAGGCGAAGTCTTCCTTGGCTACCTCAACCGCCTTGTCCATCTTGTCCCCGGCTTCGAGCAAGGTTTCTTCGATCACGATCTCTCCTCAGCAATTGGTTCCCGGCAGAACCGGGGCATTTCACAATCCGGGTTCCGCCCGATGGACGGAACCTTCCTAGAAATATCCTAGCTGTAACTAGGGGGTGACCAGCGTTCCCAGCTGCTCGCCGAGGATGGCCCGGGTGACGTTGCCTTCGCCTTCCATGCCGAACACCACCATGGAAAGGTTGTTGTCCTTGCACATGGTCATGGCGGTCTGGTCCATGACCCTGATGTCCCGGCGGAGGGCTTCGTCGTAGCTGAGCTTTTCCAGCTTCTCGGCGGCCGGGTCCTTCTTCGGGTCGGCGGTGTACACGCCGTCGACGCCGCTCTTGGCCATCAGGACTACGTCTGCGTGGACTTCCAGGGCACGCTGGGCCGCAACCGTGTCTGTGGAGAAGTACGGCAGGCCGGCGCCGGCGCCGAAGATGACCACGCGGTTCTTCTCCATGTGGCGGATGGCGCGGCGGGGAATGTAGGCCTCGGCCACCTGCCCCATGGTGATGGCGCTCTGGACACGGGTCTCAACGCCCGCCTGCTCCAGGAAGTCCTGCAGGGCGAGGCAGTTCATGACAGTTCCGAGCATGCCCATGTAGTCAGCGCGTGAGCGGTCCATGCCGCTCTGGGACAGTTCGGCACCGCGGAAGAAGTTGCCTCCGCCCACCACAATGGCGACCTCGACCTCGGGTATGGCTGCGGCGATCTGCTTGGAGACTGCCCGGACGGTGTCCGGGTCGACTCCCAGCTTGCCGCCGCCGAAGACCTCACCGGACAGCTTAAGGAGGACCCGGCGCCTGCTCTTCTCTGACTGGACTGAAGTATTGTCGGCTTCCATGATGCCTTCCGGTTGGTGGTTCTGAGCAAAGATTATCGTGCTGAGCGGCCAAAGCTCATATTCCGCCCTGGCCGGTGCATGCAAAAGGGGCGGCCACCGAAGTGACCACCCCATTGCTTGTTTGACTAGGAACCGACGCGGAAACGCGTGAAAGCTGTTCCCTTGACGCCGGCCTCTTCGAGGACCTGGGCCACAGACTTCTTGGCATCCTTGGCGAAGGCCTGGTCAACGAGGACCTCACCCTTGTAGAAGCCCGTAACGCGGCCTTCCACGATCTTGGTCATGGCGGCTTCGGGCTTGCCCTCAGCCTTGGCGGTCTCCTCGGCGATGCGGCGCTCGGACTCGACCAGTTCAGCCGGAACGTCCTCGCGGGAGAGGTAGTTCGGGGCCATGGCGGCGATGTGCACAGCAACGTCGTGGGCTGCGGTGGCAGCAGCTTCGCCTTCGCCGTCAACAGCGAACAGGACACCGACCTGGGCCGGGAGGTCCTTGGAGGTCTTGTGCAGGTAGGCGTCGACCGTGGCGCCCTCGATGCGGGAGATGCGGCGGACCACTACCTTCTCGCCGAGGACCGCGCCCTCTTCGACAACAACCTCGGACAGCGGCTTGCCGTCCACGTCTGTGGCAAGCAGGGTCTCGAGGTCGGCGGCACCGGACTCGACTGCGACGGCCAGGACCTTGTCGGCGAGCTGGATGAACTTGTCAGCCTTGGCGACGAAGTCGGTCTCGCAGTTGACCTCGATCATTACGCCGACGTTGCCGTCGACCTTCGCAGCAACCAGGCCTTCGGCCGTGGAGCGGCCTTCACGCTTGGTGGCGCCCTTCAGGCCCTTGATGCGAATGATCTCGATCGCCTTCTCGGCGTCGCCGTTGGCTTCGTCGAGAGCCTTCTTGACATCCATCATGCCGGCGCCCGTGCGCTCGCGCAGAGCCTTGATATCAGCGGCAGTGTAGTTCGCCATGTGAACCCCTCTGTCTAGAAAATTTATGTGGTGTACGGACTGACAGGACGGCAGCCCACGTGGTGAGCCGCCATCCTGTCAGTTGCCCCGGCGCTCAAGAGCGCCGGGAAATCCCGGTGGAGTTGTTTACTTGTCGGCGTCGGTAGCCTCGGCAGCAGCCGGGGCTTCCTCTGCAGCCGGAGCAGCCTCAGCGGCGGGTGCCTCAGCAGCCGGAGCTTCAGCGGCAGCAGCCTCAGCCTTGCTGCCCTCGAGGAGTTCGCGCTCCCACTCGGCCAGCGGCTCTTCCGGAGTCTCGGTGGTACCGGTTGCGCGCTGGTTGCGGGCGATCAAACCCTCGGCAACGGCGTCGGCAACAACGCGGGTCAGGAGGTTCACGGAGCGGATGGCGTCGTCGTTGCCCGGGATCGGGAAGTCGACTTCGTCCGGGTCGCAGTTGGTGTCCAGGATGGCCACAACCGGGATGTTCAGCTTCTTGGCCTCGTCAACAGCCAGGTGCTCCTTCTTGGTGTCCACGATCCACAGCACGGACGGTGCCTTGGTGAGGTTGCGGATACCGCCGAGGTTGGACTCAAGCTTGGTGAGTTCGCGGCGGAGGAGCAGCAGTTCCTTCTTGGTGTAAGCGGAACCGGCGACGTCGTCGAAGTCGATCTCTTCGAGTTCCTTCATGCGCTGGATACGCTTGGCAACCGTCTGGAAGTTGGTCAGCATACCGCCGAGCCAACGCTGGTTGACGTACGGCTGGCCAACACGGGTTGCCTGCTCGGCAATTGCTTCCTGGGCCTGCTTCTTGGTGCCGACGAAGAGTACGGTGCCGCCGTGTGCAACAGTGGCCTTGACGAACTCGTAGGCGCGGTCGATGTAGGACAGCGACTGCTGGAGGTCAATGATGTAGATGCCGTTGCGCTCCGTGAAGATGAAGCGCTTCATCTTCGGGTTCCAACGGCGGGTCTGGTGTCCAAAGTGGACGCCGCTGTCAAGCAGCTGGCGCATGGTTACGACGGGCATGCCGACGCTCCTTCCGGCAGGTCATTCATGAGAGCACCCGGAGGCCACTCTTACCCTGCCAATAGTTGACGGTTATTAGCTTCGCCCACGGCGGGCGACGCTCCTGGCATCCATTGCACCTCTCATCCGGGCTGTTGGCCCGGACCGCAAGAGGCACAATCCTCCTCCGGGAACCTAAGGCTTCCGGTGGTGGAGGGCTGGATGCGCGTAGTCAGCTGCCGTTCCCCCGCACTCCTGAATGGGGCGTGCTGACGCTACCCAAGGGATTGGAATGCGTTGAGGGCACAGCAAACTGCTCCGTCAAGTGTACTACAGCGCTCCCCTGCTTCCGGACCATTCTTCCCGCCGATAACGGGTTTTCCACATAGCCACTGAGGCGGGTTCTCGTGGCACGGCCGCACCGCCAGGCTGGAGGGATGAAGACCCATGCGCTCCCGGCCGTTCTCTTGCTCGCCGCCATGGCCGCCGCCCCGTCGGCACCGCCGCCAGCAGTACCGACGGCGTCGTCATCAGCTGCGTCATCAGCTGCGCCATCAGCGCTGCAGGAAGAGCTGGGCGCGGCCTACGCTGCGCCTGCGGCGCCGTCGTGGAGCTGGCCGCTTGCCCCGAGACCGCCAGCCCTGCGGCCTTTCGACCCGCCGGACAAGCCGTGGATGAGCGGCCACCGCGGCGTGGACCTGAAGGCAGCGTCCGACGGCGCCCCGGTCACCTCGCCGGAGTCCGGCACCGTCAGCTTCGTCGGCGTGGTGGTGGACCGGCCGGTCATCACCATTGACCATGGCAATGGCCTGCGCAGCAGCTTCGAACCCGTGCGCAGCAGCCTGGCAAAAGGCGACGCCGTAGCCAAGGGAGACGTCCTGGGTGCAGTGGTCATGGGACACTGCGGAGCCACACCATGTGTTCACTGGGGCGTGCGCCGCGGTGACGAATACCTGAATCCGCTCGAATTTGTTCTGGATCTCAGGCCATCCGTCCTGCTGCCGCTGTACGGCGATTGAGCCTAGACGATGGCAGAGACGCCGGTGACTGCGCGTCCTGTGACCAGGGTGTTCACCTCGTGCGTGCCTTCGTAGGAGTAAATGGCCTCGGCATCGGCGAAGATCTTGGCCATCTCGAAGTCGGTCACGATCCCGTTTCCGCCCAGCAGGCTTCGGCCGATCGCCACGCTCTCGCGCATCCGCGCGGTGGTGAAGGCCTTGGCCAGCGCCGATTGTTCGTCCTTGGCGTCTCCGGCATCTTCCAGCTGGGAAAGGCGGACCATCATGCCCATTGAGCTCACGGCATTTCCCAGTATCTGTACTAGCTGGCTTTGGACCAGCTGGAAGGACGCGAGCGGGCGTCCGAACTGGTGGCGCTCAACGGCGTAGCGGCGGGCCACGTCGAACGCGGCCAACTGCTGGCCCACAGCCTGCCAGGCCACGGCGAGGCGCGTGACTTTGAGGACTTTGTTCGTGTCCCGGAAGCTATTGGCATGGGCCAGCTTGAAGAAGTCCGGAACGGCCACATCCTGGAGGGTGATGTCCGCGTTCTGGACCGTACGCAGTGAGATCTTGTTCTCAATCTTGGTGGCACTGAACCCGGGGAGGGTCGTGTCTACGAGGAACCCCTTCACCTGGTTGTCGGCGAGATCCCGTGCATAGATGACCACCCAATCCGAAAACGTGGCATTGCCAATCCAGCGCTTGGCGCCGTTGAGAATCCACTGGTCGCCCTCGCGCCTGGCCGTGGTGCGCGTGCCGCCGGCGACGTCAGAGCCGCCCAGCGGCTCCGTCAGGCCGAAGGCGCCGATCTTCCTAAGGGAGTAGATATCGGGCAGCCAGGCGTCCTGCTGCTCGCGCGATGCGAGTGCTTCGATGGACCCGGTGAACAGACCGTCGTGAACGCCCATGAAGGTGGCAATCGAGGTGTCGGCACGGGTGACTTCAGCATGGACAATGCCGGCGAAGAGGTTCGAATGGCCCTGGCGCCGCACCGGGCTGACGAGATCGATCTCAGCCAGCTTGGGAATCAGCTCCATCGGGAACTCGCCCCGGTTCCAGCAGTCCACGGCGATCGGCTTCACCTCGCGGGCGAGGAAGTGCCGGATCTCAGCCAGCCGGTCCTGTTCCTTGCTGCCGAGCAGCTCTTCGAAAGCGAAGAAGTCGCCGTCGGCGTAGGGAAGGTTGTTGATGTCGATTGCGGTTTTGGACATGGGATTCCTTCACGGTGATCGGCAGTGACCCGACAGGTTCAGGCCTTGCGCACAAGTATGTTACTGACGAGTAACATACTCCACTTGCCGCGCTAAATAAAGCCGTCGCCCTGACCGCCGTTTCGACGGTTCCCTGCAGGCTCGACGTCACGCACCATCGAGTGGTGCAGGAACCGTCTAAATGGCCACAAATTTCGTCCGAAAAACACAAGGAGCCGCGGCCGACGTCGAAACGTCGGCCGCGGCTCCTGTGCAGAACAGGTAGGGCTACTCGGACTTGAACCGAGGACCTTAGGATTATGAGTCCCGCGCTCTAACCAGCTGAGCTATAGCCCCTTGTACCTGGGAGGTGTCCCGCATGCCTGGCGCCGGGACACCGGGGCCATCTCTGCGGGGCAAAAACACTCTAGCAAACTGGCGAACGGCTTTTGGACCACCCCCGGTTGAGCGGCACTTTCCTAAACTGCCCTCTCCCCCAAAACGACCCCCTCCCCTAGACGACCTTGTCCTCGTAGTTCGCGCCGCGGTACAGATCCTCAAAGGTCTGCAGGGTTCCCTGGATGCTGTGCGGCTCCACCATGCAGCGGCTCGCCTCGCCCATGGCCTTCCGTTCCGCTTCCGGCAACCGCAGAATCCGGGTGATTTTCTGGGCGAGGTCGTTGCTGTCATTGGGTGTGAACAGGTAGCCATTCTCCCCGTCCCGCACCAGGTGCGGAAGCGCCATCGCGTCAGCCAGCAGCACCGGCGTCGACGCGGACATCGCCTCCAGCGTCACGAGAGACTGCAGCTCGGCCGTCCCCGGCATGCAGAAGATGTCTGCCCTGATGTACGCCTTGCGCAGATCCTCGTCGCTGGCGAGGCCCAGGAACTTCACGCGCTCCTGCAGCCCGAGCCGCTCCACGAGCGAATCCAGCTCCGGACGTACCTCCCCGCCGCCCACGATCTCCAGATGGACGTTCAGATCCGCCGGGGTGGCCGCCACCGCCTTGATCAGCACGTCCACGTGCTTCTCCTCAGCCAGGCGGCCGGCGAAGAGCACCGTAGGGTTGGCATGGGGCTCGATAACTTCGTCCGGCTGGACTTCATAGGCTGCAGAGTCAATGCCGTTGGACAGCGGCAGGACCTTCCGCAGGAAGGCGTGCTGGTGCATGGCCTTGGCAGCCAGCGGCGTGGGCGTCGTAACGACGTCGGCCTTGCCCATCACCTTGCCCATGTCCTTCCAGGAAATTTTCCCGATGATGTCCTTGAACCACTGCGGGAAGGGCAGGAACGGGTTGAGGTTTTCCGGCATGAAGTGGTTGGTGGCAACGATCCGGACACCACGCTTCAGTGCCTCGTACAGCACATGCTCGCCAATCATGTAGTGGCTTTGGATGTGCACCACGTCCGGCTGGACCTTGTCGAAGAGGAGGCTGATTTCCTTCTTGATCTCCCAGGGAAAGCAGATCCGGAAATACTCGTGCGTGAAGACGCCGTGTGAGCGAAGGCGGTGGACGGTGGCTTCCGCGCGGAACTCGGTGAAGCTCTTGCCTTTGTCCTGACGGCAGGCCAGGACGTGGACGTTGTGGCCGCGGCCGGTCATGCCCTTCGCCAGCCGGTAGCCGAACTGGGCGGCCCCGTTGACATGCGGCGGATAGGTGTCGGCGGCAATCAGGACGGTCAGTGGGCGCTGGGCATCGGGCATGGTCACGTGGAGAGCTCCTGGGGGTCACGGCGCGGTCAGCTGTAGCTGTCCACACCGGCTGGCACTGGCACATATAGCGCTGGCACGTTCGCGCCTGGCCCGCTTTGGAAAAGTCGGCTAGTGGGACGCCCTGCCCGCGGCTTTCCGAGCGTCTTTCTTCCGTTTGGTCACCTCGGGGTGGTGCCGGGAGAGGGCGATTACCCCCACGATAGCAAGCGTTGCGGCTGTACCCATGGCTATCGCCATCACGGCGTGGACGTCAGGCCGCAACTCACCGAGGATAGCGATGCCGATCGCAATGCCCACAATCGGGTCGATCACAGTCAGCCCTGCGATGACCAGATCCGGCGGCCCCGTGGAGTACGCACTCTGCACGAACCAGGATCCGAGCCCTCCGGCCGCCACAATGGCGACCACGGAATACCACGGGACATTCAGGAAGGCCAGGCCGTTGGGATCGAGCAGGTGCTTGCCGATGATGCGGGTCAGGACCGCCACGAAGCCGAACAGCACCCCGGCCCCAAGAATGTAGATGAAGGCACTCATGCGGTGCTTGAACATGGCCGCCAGCGTGCCGAAGAGACCCACCGCCAATCCAAGCAGCAGCACAATGGTGAGTTCGTCGTCGGAATTAACATGGTGGGTTTCCTGCGTGACAAAGACGGCGAGCAGGACGAACAGCGCAGAACCGGTGACGCAGGCTGAGATGGCCACCACCGTGGCCCGGTTGATGCTCAACCCCTGGTCCTTGGCATTGACCACGGTAGTGATCACCAGCGCGATGGCACCGATCGGCTGCACCACCGTCAGCGGGGCGGTCACGAGCGCAACAGCGTTCAGGCCCATACCCATGCACAGCAGCAGGAGCCCGAACACCCACCGGGGATTCCGCAGGAGGCGCAGGAATCCGTTGGAACTCAGGGCCAGCCCGCCTGTATCTGCCTTGACGGCGCTCCCCTGGCGCTGGGCGCCGAAGGCCAGGCAAAATGCGCCCAGGACGGCCAGGAAAACCGCAAGCCACACCATCAGCTGCCCCCGTCGTCGCCGGTGGCCAGCAGTTTGCCCTTGCGGCGGATGGCCCAGAAATAGTTGTAGGCCGCCACCCAATGGCCGATCAGCCCCAGCCCGAGCACGATCCACGCAGCAACGAAACAGGCACCGGCCAACGGAAAGTCCAGTTTCGAGAGCACCAGGAGCGGCGTGCCCAGCAGCAGCAGGCCGGTGCGTACCTTCCCGATCAGGCTGACCGGAAGACCCGGATGGCTGTGGAAGTAGAAGAGCGACATCGCAAGCAGCACGGCGTCCGGAATGACGAGCGCCGCAAGGTACCACCAGTGGACCACTCCCGCGATGACAAGCGTCACGGCAACGGCGAGCAGGGCGATCCTGTCGGCGATGGGGTCCATGACCCTGCCAAGCTTGGACGCCTGATTGAACCGGCGGGCAACGTAGCCGTCCACCCAGTCCGTACTTCCCATGATTGCCAGCACCAGCACGGCGTACCCATATTCTTTTTGCGCCAGCACCAGCCAGATGAAGATCGGCACGCCCATGAAGCGCAATACCGTGAGGAAATTGGGGACAGTGAAGATCAGGTCACGATCGACGTGCGGCTGGCCCGGGCGGGAACCAGCGCCGATGAACCTCATCCGGTCCCCCTCTCCTCCGCCGGGGGCGTCTTCCTGTCAGAGTTCAGGACAACGCTCAGCTCTTGAACAATTTCCGTAGTAAGGCAAGCAGCACCGCAGTGGACGCGGCGAACGCCAGAAGGGGCTTCCACCGGGCTTCCAGCAGTTCCGGCAGTGACCCCGTGCCGGCGTCCCCGGAGGATGAAGCGGACCGTGCCGCCAGCCTTTCACCGATCCGCTCCTTGCTGTCGTTGAGCTTGTCCTTGCCCTCGTCCAGCCGCTGCCTGGCCACGCCAAGCAGTGCCTGCGTCTGAGTCTTGACGTCGATTTCTTCGCCGAGGTCGTCACGCACGCTCGTGAGGTGTTCACGCCGCTGCTTCAGGCGGCGATGGACTTCGGGCTCCGACACAGGCGGGACCTCGACGGCTTCTGCCGCTTTCTTGGACTCTTTCTCAGCCTTGGCCCTGGCCTTGGCCGCTGCCTGGGCTTCCTTGGCGGCCTTGGCCTGCGGCGAGTTGGGGTCCAGCACCGCAGCGTCGAAGTCCGAACCTTCTTTGGCAATACCGAGGTCATGCTTCAGGCCCCGGATAGTGTCCTCCGGCATCAGTGGCATGGCTTGCTTGAACTTCCGGAGACCTATGAGCCCGCCGATCAGGGCGATCAGCAGGAAGACGGCGCAGACGAGCAGCGCCGCGAGCCATGCGGGCATGATGGTGGCGAGTCCCATGATGGCGGCGACGATCAGTCCGGTGACCAGGAAAGCCAGGAACACCGCGGCCACTCCGAAGAACGCTCCGGCCACGCCGAGCTGCTTGCCCTTGCGCTTGACCTCAAACTTGGCCAGGGCAATCTCGTCATTGAGCTGCCGCGGCGCCAGTTGGAAGATGAGCCTCAACGTTTTTGGCAGCGCAGTAAAGCGCAATCCCTGGTTGGCCCGCCCGCTGTGACGCCCGCTCATAGGTTCCGCCTAACTGGTTCCATAGTCGATTCTTCTTCGGTTGCGCAGGGCCTTATCCCGGCTCGGCGCGCCCACGCTGACAAAACTATCATTCAGGGTCGGCACCAACTTCTGGATATACGCCACGGCGTGCCCTCCAACGCTGTAAAAGTATGATCTTTGCCCCCTAGGATTGATCCCTGTGACCATCACCAACCCGGGCGATGCCCTGAGCCGACGCCAAAAATTCCTCTACATCCTCCTCCTTGGCGCCCTCACCGCCCTGGGCCCCTTCACCGTGGACCTCTACCTGCCGGCCTTCCCTGCATTGGAGACCAGCCTGAACGTGTCGGAGGCCGCGGTTCAGCTGACACTTACCGGCACTACTGTCGGCTTCGCCCTCGGGCAGCTGGTGGTTGGCCCGTTCAGCGACAAGTTCGGCCGGCGGGTGCCCCTCATCCTGGCCACCGCTGTGCATATCGGCGCCTCGGTGGGGGCCTCGCTGTCCACTGACATCGGCACCCTGGGCCTGTTCCGTGTCCTGATGGGCATCGGCGCCGCAGGCGGGGGCGTCGTGGCCATGGCCATGGTGCGTGATCTCTTCAGCGGCTATGCCATGGTGCGGATGTTCTCGCGCATGGCCCTCGTCAATGGACTGGCCCCCATTTTGGCGCCGGTGATTGGATCGCAACTGCTCCTGGTGATGGAGTGGCCGGGGATCTTCGTTTTCCTCGCCTGTTACGGGACCACCGTGATCGTCGCGGCCATGTTCCTCGTCCGGGAAACCTTGCCGCGCGGGCAGCGGGGGCAGTCCGGGATGACTGCCCGCCAGCGTTACAGGACGCTCTTCTCCGACCGGATCTTCGTTGGCCTTTTGCTGGTGGGCGGCATGAACTTCGGGGGCTTGTTCACTTACCTCTCGGCCTCCCCGTTCCTCTTCCAGGACATCTTCGGCTTCACGCCCCAGCAGTACGGCCTCCTTTTCGGCGTCAACTCACTGGGCATCGTGGCCGGCGTCCAGACGAGTTCGCGGCTGATCAAAAAGGTGCCGCCGCAGTGGATCCTGGCCTGTTCCACTGCCTGGATGTTCCTGATGGCACTGCTTATTGTCCTCTTCGACCAGCTGGGGTTCGGGCTCTGGGGCGTCCTGGTTCCCCTCTGGTTCTACATCCTCGGAACGGGCTTTACCTTCCCGTGCGTCCAGGTCCTGGCCCTGGCCAGCCACGGCGCCCAGGCCGGCACGGCCGCTTCACTGCTGGGAGCCTCCACGTTCCTGATGGCCGGCATCATCTCACCTGTGGTTGGCTGGGTCGGCGGGAGTTCCGCCACTCCGATGGGCGCCGTCCAGGCCTGCTGCATCTTCCTGGCGGCTGCTGCCCTCTGGCTCGTGGTCCGTCCCAAGACCGTGCCGTCCATCCACTAGTACGCTGGCCGCATGACGCGAAAACCGCACCGCAATGGCCGTGGGCTCTTCCTCGGCGCGATCCTTGGGGCCGTGGCCGGCTTCTTTGTCGGCCGGGCTGCCGGCAACGCAGCGGTGGGCATCATGCTGGGCGCCGTGGTGGGTTCGGCGCTGCTGTACCGGGTCAATCCGGGACCCTGGAACCGCGGTTGAAGACAGTAGACCGTGGTTGAAAACGCTGAAGCGCGGCCGCGAAAGCGGCATCTGTTCCGCACAGCCCGCTGAGAGTTAAAGTTGTTACGTGCCCCACTGGCAGGATCATCCTCCACTTCCGGCCACGTGGCAGCGGTGCGACACCGGCATACTGCCGTTGTGGTGGGACCGGCTGTGCACCCAGACCAGTGCGCAGTCGGCAGCTCTCTATGCCGCCGGACTCTTCACGGAGGACCGCCGGCGCCCGATAGCCCAGTGGTACAACCCGGCGTCCAACGCAGCCCTCCTGGTGGCCCCGGAGACCTCTCCGGAATGGCCTGTGCAGCGGTTCGGCATCTTCTACGCCCCGCCCGACGGCGGCTTCACCCGCGTGCACTCCTCACCCCATGAGTGGCATCCGCGCCAGCCGCGCACGTCTCCCACCGAAAGCGAGGCCTTCGCGGCGGCCGTCGCTGAGGCCGAGCGGTTCCTCCAGGTTGAGATGGACTTCGTCTGACGCGGACCGTCGCCCGGCAGAACGAACTGGGAAGTCGTTCCCGACACAAACACGACACAAAAAAGGTCCCGCAGCCGGCTGGAAGACGGCTGCGGGACCTGTGCGCTCCTCCTGCTGGACTTGAACCAGCAACCCTTCGATTAACAGTCGAATGCTCTGCCAATTGAGCTAAGGAGGAATGAAGCAGGTATGACATTAGCAAAGGTTTTGCCGGTATGGGAAATCGATGCGGCAGCAGCGGGAAATACCCCGGCTGGGTATAAAAAAGTCCCCGTTCCGGAGGCCGGAACGGGGACTGCGCGCTCCTCCTGCTGGACTTGAACCAGCAACCCTTCGATTAACAGTCGAATGCTCTGCCAATTGAGCTAAGGAGGAATGAAGCGGATATAAGCCTAGCAAACACACCGCCGGGAAACGAAATCGGGCGTTCCAACGGGCCTGCCTGCGGGACGCCGTCAGCCGTCCAACCCGTCAGCCCTCGGAACCGTCAGCTATCCGAACGCAGCGAGCGTCGTTCCATTTCCAGCATCATCAGTTCGCGGTTGAGCCGCTGGAACTCCTCCGGGTGGGCTGCCGCGTCCAGGCGCTGCAGCTGCCCCATCTTGTCTGCCTTCACGCGCGTGATCTGCAGTTCGAAAAGCCTGGCCAGGATATCCCGGCAGTACTTCTGTACGGCCTCCGCGGTGTGTGCCGGCAAGGGAACAACCGCGAGTTCCGAAACAAGCGGCTGCAGCGGTTCGGGCACCTCCTGGCGCAGCTTCTCGACCCACATCACGGGGTCAGCGGCATAGGCCAGCCCGGTGGCGCGGATCGCATCATGGATGGCCTGGTAGGCGGGGGTGGCGAACTGCACCGCGGCGAACCGTTCCCAGATGCCGCCGCCCAGCATCCCCGGCTCCTGCAATGCCACTTCCAGCGCTTGCCGCTCCATGGACGCCACAGGATCGCGGGGATCAGGGCGGTTATAGGACGGCATAACGCCCGACGCCGGCAGCGGGGCAACGCCGGGAGCCGAGTTCTGCGGGGGGCTCTGGGGGCCCCGTTTGGCAGCAGCGGCCACGGCGCGGCCCACCTCCTCAATGGGCATGCCCAGCCAGCCTGCGAGCTCGCGGGCGTAGCCGGGTCGGATGCCGGCGTCCTTGATCTGTGCCACCACGGGCGCCGACTCGCGCAGGGCTGCGATGCGGCCTTCCACGGTATCCAGGTTGTGTTTCCTCAGCGCCGCCCGGATCGCGAACTCGAACAGGGGACGCCGCGTGCTGATCAGCTCCCGGACAGCCGCGTCCCCCCTCGTCTGCCGCAGGTCGCAGGGGTCCGCGCCGGTGGGCTCCACGGCGACGTAGGTCTGGGCCACGAAGCGCTGGTCTTCCTCGAACGCCCGCAGCGCGGCCTTCTGGCCGGCAGCATCGCCGTCGAAGGTGAAGATGACTTCTCCCCCGGTGCCGTCGTCGGACAGCAGCCGGCGGGCGATCTTGATGTGGTCGGCGCCGAACGCGGTACCGCAGGTGGCTACCGCCGTCGGGATTCCCGCCAGGTGGCAGGCCATGACATCCGTGTAGCCCTCCACAACCACCAGCTGGCGGTCCTTGGCGATGTTCCGCTTGGCCAGGTCGATGCCGTACAGCACCTGGGACTTCTTGTAGAGCGTGGTTTCCGGGGTGTTGAGGTACTTCGGACCCTGGTCCTCCTCGTAGAGCTTGCGGGCCCCGAAGCCGATGGTGTCGCCGGCGATGTCGCGGATGGGCCAGATGAGACGGCCCCGGAAGCGGTCGTAGATGCCCCGGTTGCCTTCTGAAAACATCCCCGTGAGCTTCAGCTCAGCATCGGTAAACCCCCGGCCCCGCAGGTGCTTGAGGAGGGCGTCCCAGCCCTGCGGCGCGTACCCGACGCCGAAATGCTCGGCGGCGCCGCGGTCGAACCCCCGCAGCTGCAGGAACCGGCGGCCTTCGGCTGCGCCGGCGGTCAGCAACTGGGAGCGGAAGAACTCATCCGCCACCTTGTGGGCGTCCAGGAGCCGCTGGCGCTTGCCCACTTCCTCACGGTTGGGGCCCGTGCCGCCGTCCTCGTAGCGGAGTTCGTAACCGATCCGTCCTGCCAGCTTTTCCACGGCCTCATGGAATGACGTGTGATCCAGCTTCTGCACGAAGGAGATGACGTCGCCGTCTTCCCCGCAGCCAAAGCAGTGGTAGCGGCCCACCTGTGGGCGGACGGTGAACGACGGCGAGCGCTCGTCGTGAAAGGGGCACAGGCCTTTGAAGGAACCCAGGCCCGCGCCCTTGAGCGTGACGTAGCCGTCAACGACTTCCTTGATGTCCGTGCGCTGGCGGACTTCATCGATGTCTTCGCGTTTGATCAGGCCGGCCACGAAGCCATCCTAATGGCGCGCACCGACAGGAACGCGCGGCCTATGGCCCGCATCACCACAGGGACGGCAGGCTTCCCACGAGCCGTTCGTACATGGCCAGGGCCGAGCCGTCGGTCAGCGAAGCCACCTGGTCGATGACCACCCGCAGCCGGGCGCCGTCGTCGGCCGCATCCCGCCAGTCGGCCGCGAACATCGGTTCGAGGTGGCGGTCCCCCGAGGCGTTCAGCGACGTGACCAGGGCATGCAGGACTTCGCGCTGCCGCTCGTAGATGGGCTGCCGGTGGTCCGTGGTCATCACGAAGGTGGTGGCCAGGCCCTTCATCACTGCAATCTCCATGATGGTCTCATCCGGGACCATCAGCTCCGCGTTGTAGCGGGTCAGCTTTTCCGGCCCGTAAACAGCCCGGGTGGTCTCCAGCGCGCTCTGGCAGAACCTGCCGATCAGCTGGCTGGTCATGTTCTTCAGGGCGGCCATCGACTTGCGGCTGCCATCAGCCTCGCGGACCCACACGTCCGTCGCTTCGAGCCGGGCCAGGGCGGCGTCAATGGCCGCCGGGTCGTTGTGCGGCAGGTACCACTGCTTGGCGTAGCCCACCACCCGGGCACGGTGGTCAGGGTTGTCCATCCAGCGCAGCTGGAAATGGCCGGCCACGATGGCGTCCTCGACGTCGTGCACGGAATAGGAAATATCGTCCGCGAGGTCCATGACCTGGGCTTCGAGGCAGGACCGCCGCGCGGGCGCGCCCTGGCGGATCCAGTTGAAGATGGGCAGGTCGTCCTCGTAGGCGCCGAACTTGCTGGTCCGCTGCCCGTGGATCACCGGGGCGTCCAAGGCGGACCACGGGTACTTCGCCGCAGCGTCGAGGCTCGCCCGGGTCAGGTTCAGTCCGGCGGGACGGCCTTCAGGATCCAGGACCTTCGGCTCGAGCCGGGTCAGCAGCCGCAGCGTCTGCGCGTTGCCTTCGAAGCCGCCGATCGCGTGCGCCATCTCGTTCAGGGCGGACTCGCCGTTGTGGCCGAACGGCGGGTGCCCGAGATCGTGGCTGAGGCAGGCGGTGTCCACCACATCAGGGTCGCAGCCCAGGGCACGCCCGAGTTCGCGGCCCACCTGCGCCACCTCGAGGCTGTGCGTCAGCCGGGTACGGACAAAGTCGTCCGTATCCGGCGCCACCACCTGTGTCTTGGCGCCGAGCCGGCGGAGCGCCGAGGAGTGCAGGACCCGGGCACGGTCGCGCTCGAAGTCGGAGCGGTAGGTGCTTTTGGGGGGTTCCTCCACCCAGCGGGCGGAGTCGTGGGGTCCGTAGCCCGGCAGGCTGTGGGGCGTGGTGCGGGGCTCTGCGAGCCTGCTTTCACCCACCGGACACGTCCAGTTCCGCGGCGGAAATGTCCCGGGTCTGGTCCGCGTTCAGCTGCCGGCTGAGCAGCCAGTCCTTGGGCAGGGCTGGCTTCTTGGGCGAGCCTGCGCGGCCGCGGGGTCCTTCCGAATCGGTGCCCGGGTACGGCAGGTCCATGTCCAGCTGCTCCAGCAGTTCGCGGAGCACCTCAAGGGTGGGCACAGTGGCCAGTTTGGCGCGGAGTTCCCCGCCCACCACGTAGCCCTTGAAGTACCAGGCCATGTGCTTGCGGATTTCGCGCAGGGCCTTATATTCGTCGTTGCCGAAGGTCTCGACCATGAGCTCGGCATGGCGGTAGACGCCTTCGGCGACCTGGCGCAGGCCAGGCCGGTGCCGGTGGTCGCTTCCTTCGAAGGCGGCCTGCAGGTCGCCGAAAAGCCAGGGCCGTCCCTGGCAGCCGCGGCCCACCACGACGCCGTCCACGCCGGTTTCACGGACCATGCGCACGGCATCCTCCGCGGACCAGATGTCGCCGTTGCCAAGGACAGGGATGTCCGGGAGCGCCTCGCGGAGGCGGGCGATGGCTGACCAGTCTGCCTGGCCGGAGTAGAACTGCGCGGCCGTGCGGCCGTGGAGCGCGACGGCGGCGACGCCGGCATCCCGGGCGATCCGTCCGGCGTCGAGATACGTCAGGTGGTCATCATCGATGCCCTTGCGCATCTTGATGGTGAGCGGGATGCCGCCCTTCGAGGCCTCTTTCACCGCAGTCTGCACAATCGAGGTGAAGAGGTCGATCTTCCAAGGCAGGGCAGAGCCGCCGCCGCGCCGGGTGACCTTGGGCACCGGGCAGCCGAAGTTGAGATCGATGTGGTCGGCACGGTCTTCCTCCACCAGCATGCGGACAGCCTGGCCCACCGTGACCGGGTCCACGCCGTACAACTGGACGGACCGGACCTTTTCGTCCTCGTCGTGGGAGATGATCCGCAGCGACTCCGGGGTGCGTTCCACGAGGGCGCGGGAGGTGACCATCTCCGCCACGTACATGCCGCCGCCGTATTCACGGCAGAGCCTGCGGAAGGCGGTGTTGGTGATACCGGCCATGGGCGCCAGCACCACCGGGGTGTCCACGGTGATGGGGCCGAGCTTCAGCGGCGGAAGCTCCAGCTTGGGGGCAGGAGGCGTTGCTACAGCAGTCACCCGTCCATTGTCTCAAAGCCGGGCAAATCGGGCAGGAAGGGCCGAAGGCCGGGGGTTCAGCCGGGCGGCGTTCAGCCAGACGGCGCTCACTCGCGCTCGGCGGCGCGGCGGCCGCGCCGGGTGCCGGCTTGCGGGCCGGCGTTAGGACCGGCCGGTGATCGGCCTGCGGGCCGTTCCGTCGCCGTCGTCCGTTCCGCCGCCGTCGTCCGTTCCCCGGCGACGGCGGCTGCCGCCGCTAGCGCGCCGGTGTCCTCGACGTCGTCGGGCGTTATGGGGGTCTGGCGGCCGGCGCGGATCCCGGTGGCCTTCACCACGAGGACCGCGATCAGCGTAGTGACGGGGATCGCCAGCACCAGACCGATGGAGCCGACCAGGGTGCGGATGACTTCCTCGGACAGTTCGGCGCTGGTGAGCGCCTCCCCCAGCGGACGGTCGTAGAGCATCACGATGATGAGGATCGGCAGCGCGGCGCCGGCGTACGCGAAGGCAATCGTGTACACGGTCGAGGCGATGTGGTCCCGGCCGATCCTCATGGCGGATGTGAACAGCTTGCGGGCGCTCGTGGCGGGCGCCAGTTCGTACAGTTCCCACACCGCCGAGGACTGCGTGATGGTGACGTCGTTGAGAACGCCCAGCCCCGAGATGATGAGGCCGCACAGGATGATGCCCGAGATGGAGATGTTGCCCGAAATGTTTGCGAGCGTGGCAGCGTCGTGGCTTCCCACTCCGGCGAGGTTGGCGGAATCAGTGGCCCAGGCCGCCAGCAGTGCGGTGATGCCCAGGCCGAAGATTGTGCCGAGCAGCGCTGTTGAGGTCCGGGCCGAGAAGCCGTGGGCGAAGTACAGCACCCCGATCATGATCACCGTGGAACCCACCAAAGCCAGCAGCAGCGGCGGCTTTCCCTCCACAAGGCCGGGCAGCATGAAGCTCACCAGGACGAAATAGGCGCCGACAAGGCCGATCAGGGCGCGCAGCCCCCGCCAGCGCGCCACTGCCACCACGACGAAGGCGTACAGGACCGCCAACAGAATGATGGGCATGGTCCGGACGAAGTCCACGAAGATGTATGCCGGACCATTGGCGGCGGGGGCGTTCGGGCCCGCCTCCGCAGCACCCTGCGCGTTGGTGAGGTTGAGGTAGCGGATATTGTCCCCCACGTCCACGCCATGGGATTTGGCGATGTCCGGGTTGATCACCACTTTGACGGGGTTGCCGCCCTTGTCCGGCTCGGTGAAGGCGAAGGTGCACTGTGATCCGCCGTCGGACTGCCCGCCCGGCTGGGTTCCGGGGGTCCCCTGCTGCGGCGCCTGGCTGGCCGCCGCCGTGCAGCTCTCGGTGACCACCCGCTGGATCTTCCCCGTGTCGAATGTCACGCCGGGTGCGGCGTTGTAAGGGTTCGCCAGTGTGAGGCCTTCTCTGCTGCCCGAGGGCCAGAGCGCCGCCATGGCGGCCAGCGTCAGGAGGGTCAGCGGAATCAGCACGGCAGCCAGGATCCGGTTGGCCTTCCGCCGGGCAGCCATCGCTTGGGGCGTTGGCTCCGAATGACCCGTATGACCGTGGGAGTGACCGGCGCCCATCAGCAGCAAAACCTCATGCTTGAACTCTACGGCGGTCACCTTAATGTTGATAAATGAACGACAGGAAGTCGGAGGAACCGGAGTGAGCTACCGCAGGTCTGCCAAACGCGAGGCGTCAGGAGCCGCGCAGGAAGCCATGCTGACCGTCCTGGCCCCGGCAGGCGTGACGCGCGGTGTAGCCCTGGTCCTCCACGGCGGACGGTCACACTCGTTCGAACCCGTCCAGGCCCGCCATCTCAGCCCCGCCCGGATGGTGCCCTTTGCGCGGCACCTGCACCGGGCAGGCAAAGAGTACGGCCTGGAAGTCTGGATCCTGCGGAACCGGGTCCGCGGCTGGAACGGCGAGGAAATGTCCCCGCTGAAGGACGCCCGGTGGGCCCTGGCCAAGATCCGCGAACAGCATCCCGGCGTGCCGGTATACCTGCTGGGGCACTCTATGGGTGGCCTCACCGCCATCTGCGCGGCCGACGATCCGCAGGTGGACGCCGTGGTGGCACTTGCCCCGTGGCTCGATAATGCAACACCGGCCACCCCTCTCGCGGGGCGGAAGGTCCTGATCGTGCACGGCAACCAGGACCGCTGGACAAGCCCGACGGCGTCCCTGCGGTTTGCGCGGCGGGCGGCGCCTGCCGCCGAGGTGCTGCAGTACGTGTCGCTCAGGGGTACCGGCCACTTCATGTTCCGGCGGGTGGGCCTGTGGCACACCCTGGCCACCGGGTTCCTGCTGAAGGCCTTCGGCGAACGGGTTGGAATCCCCGATGGCCGCACTGTCCGGCCTGCGGTTGCCTTTGACCGGCTGGTTCCGCCGGCCGCCGGGACGATGCCGGCCGTGCTGTGACCCCCTTCCCCCTGGACCGCTTCCTGGCCTGCCTGCCGTGGACGGCGCTCGCCGTCCTCGTCGTGCTCGCCGTGACCTTTGCAATAGCGGTGGCCCAGCGCAGGCATTCGGTGATGGACGTGGCGTGGGGTCCGGGCTTCGTTGCCGTGGCGGCCGTCTCCTTTTGGCTGTCGTCCGGTGCCGGCGACGATGCGCGGCGCCTGTTGCTGCAGGCACTGGCCGGAATCTGGGGTCTGCGGCTCGCCGACTCCTGGCCGGGGGTGCTCACGGTCCTCCCCCCTGCGCTGATGATCTGGACGCTGGCGGGCAAGACCGGCAAGCCGCTGACGGAGAAGGCCATGTCCGGACGCCCGGGCTACCGTGAATATGTGGGGTCCACGAGCGGGTTCATCCCTTGGCCGCCGCGGAACGCGCGGAACGCGCCGCACGCGCTGGATCAGCGGAACCCGCGGGATCAGCGGAACGGGGACTAGCCGTGGCGCGAGGCTCAGTGGTGCGGGGTTCAGTGGCGCGGACGCGCCAATCGAACGACCGCCTCTACCGGCTGTTCGTCCGGACGGGACTGTTCCTGCGGTGCCTCTTCCGGATCCGTGTCATCGTCACAGGCGTCGAAAACCTGCCCGCGCCAGATCCGCGGCAGGGCGAGTCGCGGCAAGTGCGGCCCGGACGCGGGGCTGTCCTGGCGGTCACGCATTTCGGCTACCTGGACTTTGCCATCGCCGAACTCGTGGTCTGGAAGCATGCCCGCGCCCAGCTCCGGTTCCTCATCCACCAGGGCGCGGCCGAGCACCCGGTGGCGGGACCTGCCATCAGGGGCACCGGACACGTGGTGGTGGGGTACGGTTCCGGCCGGGCAGCCTATGATGCGGCCGTGGCGAAACTCCGTGCCGGGGAATACCTTGCCGTGTTCCCGGAGGCGGGTGTCAGCCGCAGCTTCAAGGTCCGCGAATGCAAAACCGGCGCAGTGCGGATGGCAGCCGAGGCCGGGGTGCCGGTGATTCCCGTGTCGATCTGGGGTGCACACCGCTTCCTGACGCGCGGCCACGGCTTCTCGCCGCGGCTGGCGTGGGGGGCACCTGTGCGCGTCCACATCGGCCCGCAGGTCAGGCCGCCGCCCCAGGCCAATGTGGATGCGGAAACGGCAGCCCTCCGGCAGGCGCTGCAATCCGGAATCGATGCGTGCATGGCCAGCTTCCCGCTCGTTCCCAAACCGGGAAGCTGGTGGATGCCGGCAGACCAGGGCGGCGGCGCCATGTCAGAGGCGGAACGCCAGAGGCTGGACGCCGAGGACCTGGCGAGGGGCCGCCGCCGGGGACCGGACCTGTCCGGTCCCCGGTACGGGAGCTAACCCAGCTGACGGGGACTGTCCGCCAGCTAGTCCGAGACGACGAACGTCTCGGCCCCCTGGCGGCGTGCCTTGCCTTCTTCCAGAAGGGGCTCGACGACGGCGCGCAGCGCCGTCATGGAGTCGTCCAGTTCCATGAGGACCGGGTGCTGGTACGCGATCAGGGCCAGGAGGTCACGGACGGCGGCCTGTGCCTCGTCGGCGGCGAGTTCCGGCTCATGGCCGAGGAACACATCGGACGGCTGGCTGTTCTGTCCCTGCTCCGCGCCGGGCTGTGCATAGCTGATGGCGAATGCCTGCAGCTTGCCCTTCTTCGACGCGGGCACGCCCTGGCCGAAAGCACTGGCCTTTGGCGCGCGCAGCACGATCGCCCCGTGGGCGCCGCTGAGCTCGTCCAGGAACAGCCGCTGGACTGTGGGAATGCCCAGTTCGCCCGGGCTATCCCAGTCGTGGACTGACGTGTAGTAGCGGCCCACCACATCGGACAGCTCAACGGAACCCGTGGCCAGGTCCTCGATGCGTTCCGAGGCCGCTTCCTCGGAGCCGTCGCCGAACACCGGAAGCTTCAGGGCACCGGGTTCCACCACCACCAGCTGGGAGCGCTGGATCGGTGTGAGGCCTGCAGCCTCGGCGAACGCCGCGCCGGGGGTGCCCGGCTCCACCTTGCAGCGCAGCCGGGTGATTCCCGACGGCGACCCTTCGGCTTCGCGGCGCAGCATCATGAGCAACGTGGAGCCTATGCCGGAGCGGCGGTGGTCCCGGGCCACCTCCACATACACCCACAGGCGTTCCGGATGCAGCGTCGCCTCGTGGACCACGCCGGCTGCCACCGGGATCCCGACGCCGTCAACGACGTCCTCGGCCACGATGCAGCGCCGCCAGGGTGTGTTGCTGGATGGCGCCAGAGTCCCGCGGAACTGTCCGGCCTGGACGGTTTCCGGATCTCCCCAGATTTGCAGGAGCGTGAGGTCATCGCCCTCGCGCCATTCGCGATATTCGATCGCCACGGTCAGGCGCCGATCAGCCGTGCGGCCAGGTAGCCCTCCACCTTGTCCAGGGAGACGCGCTCCTGGCTCATGGTGTCGCGCTCACGGATCGTGACAGCCTGGTCATCAAGCGTGTCGAAGTCCACGGTGATGCAGAACGGCGTGCCGATCTCGTCCTGGCGGCGGTAACGGCGGCCGATCGCGCCCGCGTCGTCGAAGTCGATGTTCCAGTTCTTGCGGAGCTGCGCGCCGAGGTCCTTGGCCTTCGGCGAGAGGTCCTCGTTACGGCTCAGCGGCAGCACGGCCGCCTTGACCGGCGCAAGGCGCGGATCGAGTTTGAGCACGGTGCGCACGTCCACGCCGCCCTTGGCGTTCGGCGCCTCGTCCTCGGTGTAGGCATCGATGAGGAAGGCCATGAACGAGCGGGTCAGGCCGGCGGCGGGCTCGATCACGTACGGCGTATAGCGCTCGTTGGTGGCCTGGTTGAAGTAGCTCAGGTCGGTGCCGGAGGCCTTGGCATGCGTGGAAAGGTCGAAGTCGGTGCGGTTGGCGATGCCTTCGAGCTCACCCCATTCGGAGCCCTGGAAACCGAAGCGGTACTCGATGTCCGTGGTGCCCTTGGAGTAGTGGCTGAGCTTGTCCAGCGGGTGCTCGAAGAAGCGCAGGTTCTCTTCGCGGATGCCCAGGTCCGTGTACCAGGACATGCGTTCCTTCATCCAGTACTGGTGCCATTCCTCGTCCGTCCCCGGCTCAACGAAGAATTCCATTTCCATCTGCTCGAACTCACGGGTGCGGAAGATGAAGTTGCCCGGCGTGATCTCGTTGCGGAAGGACTTGCCGATCTGGCCGATGCCGAACGGCGGCTTCTTCCGGGACGTGGTCAGCACGTTATTGAAGTTCACGAAGATGCCCTGGGCGGTTTCGGGGCGCAGGTAGTGCAGGCCCTCATCGCTGGCAACTGGGCCAAGGAAGGTCTTCAGCAGTCCGGAGAACTCCTGCGGCTCGGTCCACTCACCGCGGGTGCCGCAGTTGGCGCAGGCGATGTCCTTGAGGCCGTTTTCGGCCGGGCGGCCCTTCTTCTCCTCGTATTCTTCCTCGAGGTGGTCCGCACGGTAACGCTTGTGGCAGGAGAGGCACTCAACCAGGGGGTCGGAGAAGACCTCGACGTGGCCGGAGGCTTCCCAGACCTGGCGGGGCAGGATCACCGAGGAGTCCAGGCCCACAACGTCCTCGCGGCCACGCACTACGGACTGCCACCACTGGCGTTTGATGTTCTCCTTCAGCTCCGCACCCAGGGGTCCGTAATCCCAGGCGGAACGCGAACCACCGTAGATCTCGCCGGCCTGGAAAACGAAACCCCTCCGCTTGGAAAGGGAAATGACCTGGTCGAGGACGGATTTTGGTGCCATGGGAACTCCAATTTCTACAGGGCCGCTGGGTGCGGTCCGCGGTTTGTGGCCCCGAAACCCCGGCTGGTTGCCGGGCGGGGGTATGCGAAGGGGAAAACAGCGCAGGAAGCTGCGTGTCCTAGCCTACCGGGCACTACCTGCGGAACGCTCCCCGCGGCCACGGAAGGGTGGCGATTACGATGGCCGCAAGGGTAAGAACAGTGCCGAGGACCGTGGGTACCTCCACGACGCTGCCCGGCGCTGGCACCAGCAGGTCAAGCCCGAGCGAGCCAAGGAGCTGTCCCGCAATCATCCCCAGCCCGGTCACCAGCACACCCAGGCTGCGGACCAGCAGGGCTCCGAGACCGATGAACACGCAGCCCATGGGGCCGCCGAGGTAGTACCACCACTCGCCCGGCAGCGGATTGCCCGTACCGGCCACAGCCACCTTGACGAGCCAGGCCACCCACAGCACGCACGTGCCGGCGACGAAGTTCACCAGGGTTGCGGCGATCGGGGTGCCGTAGTGCATGGTGGCGGTACCGTTCATCGCCTGCTGGAAACTCATCAGGAAGCCGGCCAGGACAGGCAGCATGACCGGCAGGATGAGCTGGGCGGGGTCGCCTCCTGCGGTGGCCGCTCCGCCGTCGGACGCTCCGGAACCTCCACCGAAACGCGGCGACACCGCCCACGCGACGGCTGCGATGGTGAGGATGCAGCCGATGACGCGGATGCCGGTCACCGCTTTCTTGCCGCCCGGGCCTATGCCCAGCCGGTCCACCAGCAGCCCGCTGACCGTCTGTCCGGTGACTGTGGACACGGTGAACAGCGCAACCCCCAGCAGGCCGACGGTGAACGACTGGGCAAACACGAAGAAGGCGCCAATGCCGCCGGCCAGGACGTAGTAGGGCGGGAACCGCCGTTCGCGTACGGCGGGAAGGATCCGGGCCAGGCCGGCCCTGCCGCGCGGCAGGACGAGCGAGACGAGAATCATCAGCACCAGGCCGGTGCTGAAACTGACCACGGCGGCGGCAATTCCGTCTCCGAGGCGGGCGCCGAGCGCGCCGTTGATCCGCCCCTGGGCGGGGATGGCGAGGCCGGCGGCCACGGCCAACGGAAGACCTGCGGCAAGGGGCAGCCGCGGTGCGTGGGTCATTGCGTTTACCTAACGTCAGGCATCATTGCTTGTATGAGCAACCAGGAAATCGAAGACATCCCCATCCGCGACGACATGATCCGCCTCGGTCAGCTCCTGAAGCTCGCGAATCTGGTGGAGGACGGCGTCGAGGCCACCGAACTGATCAAGAACGGCCTGGTCAAGGTGAACGGAGAAATCGACGACAGGCGCGGGCGGCAGCTCCATCACGGGGACACGGTCACGCTCAACAACCGCACCGTCCGGATCAGCGCGCCCGGCGCCTGACCGCCGGGGACGTCGGAAACAGTTACCGCGAACGGCTACTTGTTCAGCACTTCGTGCGTCAGGAACTCTGACACATGGCCGATCTCCTGGGCATTGATCCCGTGCCACATTCCGGTGTACAGGACCTTCGTCAGCTTCACGTGGCTGCGGACCCAGCCCATCGTGTATTCGATCTTGTCCTCCGTGATCACCGGATCCTGCTGGTCACGGCCCCAGAAGAACGGCACCGTACCGTCGAGTTCGGCGTCGCGGAACTCGCCGTCGGACCCGGCATCGACGACAAAACCGGAAAGTCCGACGACGGCGGCAAAGTCAGCGGGACGCTTCCGCAGCAGCGTGGTGGCCATGGCCATGCCCATGGAAAACCCGAGGAGCGTGATGGACGGGTGGTTGGCTTTCACCGCGTCGAGCCAGTCGAGGACGTATCCTGCCGCGGACTTCACCGCCTCCAAGGAGTAATCGACGGCGCCGGTCAGCGGGAACCATGAAAAGCCGGATCCCATGGCGAGGGGCGCACGTACGGAGGCTACTGCAAAGTCGTCCGGGAGCATGTCCGCCAGGCTGAGCAGATCCTGCTCGTTGGCGCCGTAGCCGTGCAGCAGGACGAGCAGGGGCTTGCCGGCCCGATCTTCCTCAGGCTTGGACCACAGGACAACGGGAGCGGGAAATGAGTCGGCTAAAGTCATGGCTCCATTCTTACAGTTACCCGCTGGCAACTGCCTACGCTGGCGCGGCCGGCCCGGGAAAGGCAGGATGTGAACGTGGACTCGGAGGCCGTTGTACGCACCCGGTTGGCAAGCCAGCAGCTGCGCGACCCCGTGGCAGCCTCGGCGGAGGATGCCCTGAAGAACCTGCTGGCCGTCCAGGCCCAGGAGTTTCCCTATGCCCGCTGGTCGCTTGCCCAGCGAACCGCCGGCGCAACCGCGAACGACATCGAGCAGGCAGTCGCTGACGGACAGATCCTCCGGACGCACATCCTGCGGCCCACCTGGCATTTTGTACACCGCGATGACCTGCCGTGGCTTCGGGCGCTCTCCGCCCCGCGCCTGCACCAGGCCAATGCCGCCACCTACCGCCAGACAGGGATTGATGCCGCGGCAGCAGCCCGGAGCGCGGACGTGCTCGCTGCCGCAGTGGCGGGCGGCCGGCACCTGACACGTGAGCAGCTCGCGGTTGAGTTGGACCATGCTGGATTCGCCGCCCGCGGCCTGGCCCTCGCGTACCTGATCATGCACGCGGAGATCAACGGTGTGGTCGTCAGCGGAGCACCGGTCCGCAGCGCCTCGGGCGCGCTCCGGCAGACATACGCCGCGTTCGACGAACGGGTCGGATTGGCCGCGGCCAAGGTGCTGTCCAGGGACGAGTCCCTCGCTGCCTTGGCGCTGCGCTACTTCCGGAGCCGCGGCCCTGCCACCGTCAAGGACTGCGCAGACTGGTCCGGGATGACCATGGCTGACGTCCGACTCGGATTGGCACTGGCCTTGGAAGACAACCCTTCCGCCCTCGAGAGTGTGGAGATCGACGGCGTCGCGTTCCACTTCAATGCGGAGCTCGCCCGGCCCTTCAGCCACGCCTTCCCCGCCCAAGATGATGATGGCTCCATGGGGCGCATTGATCTGATCCAGTGCTACGACGAATACGTCATGGGGTACTCCGCCTCGCGCGGCTACCTGGGCGGCAAGGGACCTGCCTTTCCGTATAACGGCGATCCGATGCATGTAATCCTTCTGGACGGCCGCATGGCCGGTGCATGGAGGCATCGCATACTCCGGCCCGGATCACCCAGTCAGAGATGCGAACTTGATGTCCGGATATGGCCGGACAAGGCCCCGAGTGCGGGGCTGGACAACGCCGTGGAAAGATACGGAGCGTTCCTCCGGATGCCGACAACGCGCTGACCGTCCACCCAGGGCTTCGGGGACTAAGCTGGATTGACACCCATGAGAGGCCCGGCACCGCTATGAACAATCTGTTTTTCTGGATCATTATTCTGTCGCTCCTGATTCCCATTGGATTGCGCATGTACCGGAGGTCGGTCCAACGGCGGGAGCAGGACGGGAACTTCCACGGGCAGAATCCGGGCGGGTTTCCCGGCCAAGGCAGGCCAAAGAACACACCCCGGGACGGCTACACCCAGCAGGACTATATGAGCGGCGGCTTTGGCCTTCCGCCGACCCGTGACCGGGAACAGCTTCCGCCCTTGGACCAGCCGTACTCGAACACGCCGTACCCCCAGTTCCCGCAGGCTGGCCAGGTCCCGGCGCCCGGCCAGTACCCTCAGCCCGGAACCCCGTACGGGCAGCCCGGCAGCGTTCCCTATGAGGACAGCCCTGATTACCGCGCGAACCCGCCACAGCCCCAGCAGGCACGCCCGCAGCCAGAAACCGGCCCGGCGACTCCCCCGCCGCCATCCGCACCGCAGGGCTACCGCGCGCGCAAACTGGCAGAACTCGATCAGCAATACAGCAACGGGGAAATCTCCATGGAGGAGTACATGTCCCGTCGCAACGACATCATGAACGGCTAGACGGGGACTGGCTTCAGGCCGCTCGCGCCGTTTCCGCCCGCACGCGTCTGAGCGATTTAGCCCGCCGGCGTTGTTCACGTCGTTGCCGGGTTTCTTCCCTGCTCACGTCAAACTGCGTTCCCGGCACCAGCAGTGTTCCCGGCAGCGGTGGCGCGGTGGAATGGTAGCTGTGCCCGGTGGGAGTTCTGACCTGGAGTGTATGTCTCGATCTGCCGGTGCCCGCTGCCCCAGCTCCGGCTCCGGCATCCCCACGCAGGGGCTTCACTGACCATCCAGGAGCTTGCTTGGTGTAGTTGCAGGCCTCGCAGAGTCCGGCGCCGTTGCCCGAGCTGGTGGTCCCGCCGTCATGCCACGGGATGACGTGGTCGTGGTGGCGGATCGGAGCATTGCAGTAGGGGGTGCGGCAGGTGTCATCACGAGCCTGAATGAAGCGCCGCAGCCCGGCCGGAAAGAGCCTGGCCCTCGAATCCATGGCGACCAGCTCGCCGCTGCCCGGGGCGGTGTACAGCCGCCGCAGCCACAGACGGAAGGCCGGATCATCGGCGGCAGTGCCGCCGGCATGCTGCAGGGTCTCCCTTGCCCAGGCTGCCGGGACCACGCCGTAGCCGGAAAGGCGGGCCGGTTCACTGTCACCTTGGAAGAGGGTCCGGTCGGTCATGATCACCTGAATCTCGACGCCGGTGACTCCGCCGGGCGTGCCGGTGGCCCGCTCGACCAGGGCATCGGCCATGATCTGGCTCCGGGAGCGCTCATCTCCACCAGAATGTGCTGTGTCGGCATAGCGGCTCAGCGCCGCATACACTGCCACTCCTGCCTTTACGGGCAGCAGGGCGGTCAAGTAGGTCATCGTGTCTGGCGCTGGCCGCAGGCTGACTCGCCGCTCGGTCACGGCATGACTGGCCCGCTTCACCACCGAGTGTGGCTCCAGCCGGTAGGCGGCAGCCCGCACCGCCGCAATTAGGGCCCGGTCGCCCACGCCCGCAAGTGCCCCGGTGTCCGGGGCGAGCTCTTCATCCACAGCACACCGGTCCGCCGCGGACAGGCACGCCGTCTCGCGCACCAGCAACGTAGCCCGCCACTCATTCAACTCCCCGGTCTCGAGGGCTCCGAGAGTACGCGGCATTTCCGTCACCAACGCCTTCGCGAGGCCCAGGAGGCGGCCGCCGCGGGTCGGAGACTCCCGCCTGGCCAGCGCGATCTGCGCCCCGACACCCTGACCCAGCTCATCCGCCGGCAGCCCGGCCCCGGCCTGCTCCCGGCGCTGCAGCACATCAAACGCCACCGCAACGCGGGCCTGCAACGCGGCTGCAGCCGACTTCAGATCCTCCAGGTCCCGCAACTGGTCAATCAGGGCAGTGCTGTCGGCGCACGGCTGGACAGCGGCGAGGAACACGGCCAGATCCCTGACCGTGACCCCACCACCCGCTGCTGCCGCCAGAGCCTTATCCGGCCCGCCGTTGCCTTCCATGAGGACAGTCTTTCAGTGGGCACCGACATTATTAGCGGCCGTGAAGCAGCGACAGCCCGCGTCCCGCCGCTGTCAGCGGCGGGACGCGGGCTGTCCTGCTGCGGGCTGTCCTGCTCCAGGCCAGGTGGTGTTCGGTCTGGCGGCTAGTCGACCTGCGGGAACCCGAGATCGATGACGGACGTGGACGGATCGGGCCAGCGGGTGGTGACCACCTTGCCACGCGTGTAGAAGCGGATGCTGTCCGGGCCGTACATGTGCGTGTCGCCGAACAGGGAGTTCTTCCATCCTCCGAAGGAGAAGGTGCCTACCGGGACGGGAATCGGCACGTTGACGCCCACCATGCCGGCCTCGACGTCGAATTCGAACTGCCGGGCGGCGCCGCCGTCGCGGGTGAAGATGGCCACCCCGTTGCCAAACTCGTTCTCGTTGACCAGACGGACGGCGTCGCTGTACGTGTCCACGCGCACCACGGAAAGGACCGGGCCGAAGATTTCGTCGTCGTACACCTTCATGCCGGGCTTGACGTGATCCACCAGGCTGACGCCGATGAAGAAGCCGTTCGAATCGAACTGCTGCGAGCGCCCGTCGACGACGACCGTTGCGCCTTCGTCTTCCGCGCCGGCCACATACGATGCCACGCGCTCCCGGTGCTCCGCCGTAATCAGCGGCCCCATCTGCGACGACGGGTCGGTGCCGGGACCGATCTTAAGGTCGGCCATCCGGCTCGTGATGGCCTTCACCAGGTCATCGGCAATGTTGCCGACAGCCACGAGCACGCTGACCGCCATGCAGCGCTCCCCCGCCGAACCGTAGGCTGCGGAGATGGCCGCATCGGCCGCCATGTCCAGGTCGGCGTCGGGAAGAACTACCATGTGGTTCTTGGCGCCGCCCAGCGCCTGGACGCGCTTGCCATGATCTGCCGCGCGCTTGTAGATCGACTGGGCAATGGGCGTTGAACCCACGAAGCTGACGGCCTTCACGTCCGGATGTTCAAGCAGCACATCGACGGCCTCCTTGTCGCCCTGCACCACGTTCAGCACCCCGGCCGGCAATCCGGCCTCGGCAAAGACCTCTGCGATAAAGACGGCTGAGGACGGGTCCTTCTCGCTGGGCTTCAGCAGCACGGTGTTCCCGCAGGCCAGTGCACTGCCGATCATCCAGAGCGGCACCATGGCCGGAAAGTTGAAGGGCGTGATGCACGCCACGACGCCGACGGGCTGCCGGACCGAGTGAACGTCGACGCCGCTGGAGACCTGCTCTGACCGCTCACCTTTGAGCATGTGGGACAGTCCGGTGGCGAACTCGATGTTCTCGAGGCCGCGGGAGATCTCACCTTCGGCGTCGGAGAGCACCTTGCCGTGCTCGCTTGTCAGAATGGCCGCGAGCTCGGATTTGCGCTGCGTCAGGATTTCGCGGACCCGGAAGAAGATATTGGTGCGCTTCGCGAGGCTCGTGGCCCGCCACGCGGGCAGCGCAGCCTTGGCGGCCGCGATGGCCTCCTCGACCCTGGCGGCCGAGGCCAGCGCCACTTCCTTCTCCTGCTCTCCGGTGGCGGGGTTGAAGACGGGGCCGAACCGGTCGGCGTCACTGACACGGCTGCCGTTGATGAAATGGGGAATGGTTTCCATGGGGTGTCTCTTTCTTACGCAGATTCTTGGGGGCACGGTAATGGTGCGTGCCTGGTAAATACGGGGTGCCGGGCGGCTACTTGGCGGGCTGCAGGGAACCGTCCACGAGCTTGATGATCATGGAGCAGTCCTTGCCCGACTCCCCCGCGTCAATGAGCTGCTGGAACAGCTGCTGGACGTGCTTGCCGATTTCCAACGGCGTTCCGGTGTCCTCCGCCGCGCTGATGGCCAGGCCGATGTCCTTGTTGGCAAGCTCGGTGGTGAACGTCGGCGCGAAATCGTTGTTGGAGGCGGCGGTGGAGACCACGCCGGGCACGGGATACCAGGTGCGCAGGGCCCAGCTGTCCCCCGAGGAGACCGATGCGATGTCCCAGAACACCTGCTTGTCGAGACCAAGCCGGTCCGCCAGTACGGCACCTTCAGCCGTGGACGCCAGGTTGATGAAGAGCATCAGGTTGTTGCAGATCTTGGCTGCCTGGCCGGTGGTGGCACCGCCGGTGGGAATGATGTTGGAGGCCATCGGCCCGATGTAGCCGGTGGCGTCAGCCACCGCGCCCTCTTCCCCGCCCACCATGAACGTGAGGGTTCCGGCCTTCGCGCCGCTCATGCCGCCCGAGACGGGGGCATCCACGAAGCGGAAGCCCGCGGCAGCGGCGGCGTCGTGCAGTTCCTGGGCGGACGCGATATCGATGGTGGACGAATCCACCAGGAGCGTGCGGGTATCGGCATGGGCCAGGACCCCGTCTGCGCCAAGGTAGACGGCCTTGGCGTGCTCGCCCTTGGGGAGCATGGTGAAGACGACGTCGGCGCCGTCCACCGCTTCGGCGATGCTCTGCACGGGCTTCACTCCGCCTGCCTGTGCGGCGGCGACAGCAGCCGGGTTGAGGTCGAATCCGCGCACGTCGTGCCCGGCCTTCGCCAGATTTGCTGACATGGAGCCGCCCATGTTCCCCAGACCGATCCAACCGACTACTGCCATGGCGCAAGCTCCTTTGCTTTGGGTCCGGCCGCCGGGGCCGGAAGATCTCTGTCAACCATCACACCCTGCTAGAGTGCAATCAAGGGGAAAAATTACAGATGGTATGTGCACTGATGCACATTGGCTGAAAGGACGCCACGTGCGTCGGCTTCCAAGTCCGGACGATTTGCTGATTTTGCTGACCGTCGCCCGCCTGGGGCGGTTCAACGCCGTCGCGGAGACGCTGGGCACAACTCACACCACGATTTCCCGCAGGATCATGGCGCTCGACAAGCAGTTGGGCGGGCGGACCCTCGAACGAAGCCCGCATGGCTGGGAACTGACAGAGCTCGGAGCCTCGGCGGTAGCGGCGGCCGAAGCCATTGAAGAAACCCTTGGTTCACTCTCGGGCCTCACCGGCCAGGACAAGAACGCGCTCTCCGGCCTGGTGCGGATCAGCACGTCGGACGGGTTCGGCGCCGAGTTCGTGGCCCCCGCGCTGGTCCGCCTCCAGCGCCGGAATCCGCAGCTGAATGTGGAGATGCTCAGCGCCACCCGGAAGGTCAGCCAGAACAGGTCCGGCGTGGATCTTGAAATCGTGGTGGGCCGGACCGATGTCAGCAACGCCCAGCCGATCTTCCTGTCCAACTACTTCCTGCGGCTCTATGCCAGCCCCGCCTATGCCGCAGAGCGCGGCCTGCCTGAAACGCTCGACGCCGTTGGGCAGCACGGCTTTGTGTCTTACGTTGAATCGGCGCTCCAGGTGGCCGAGCTCGGCCACCGGGCTTCACAGCTGCCCATGCCGAAGTCCAGCTTCCAGGCAACGAGCATCTTTGCCCAGGTGGAGGCGGTGCGCCGGGGTGCGGGCATCGGCCTGCTGCCGAATTTCATGGTGGCAGGCAGGCCCGACTTCGTGCCGGTGCTTCCGGACGACTTCCAGCGCCAGCTCGCCGTCTGGGCGGTGGCGCGGCCCGAATCGCTGAGGTCCGGCAGGGTGCAGGCCGTCCTCGCGGCCCTCAAGGACGAGGTGCAGGAACGCCAGGACGTGCTCACGGCCTGACGCCGTCTGCCTGAAGCGGCCAGCCTGCAAAAAGGTGACAGGCGTGTGACAGCCGTCAGGCGCGGAACAGCCGCCTGACCACCTCTCCCGCGGTGAGCGCATCTAGGCCCTCGTTGATCTCTTCCAGCGGCTTGGTATCCGTATGCAGCAGCTCAACGGGCAGCCGGCCCTCACGCCAGTACCCCAGGTAGAGGGGGATGTCCCGCTCGGGCACGGCATCGCCCATGTAGGAGCCCAGCAGACGCTTGCCCGCACCGGCGAACTGCAGGGCCGGCACCGTCAGTTCTGCGGAGGGGTGCGGCAGCCCCACGGAGACCACGGCACCGCCGCGCGTCACGTGCTCCAGGCAGGAGGCAATCACGCGGGCGGAACCCACTGCTTCGATGGCGGTATCCACTCCGTCACCGGTGGCCTCCGCGATCAGCCGCGCGGCCTCCTCAGGCGTGCCGACGGCGGTGGCACCGCAGTCCAGGGCGAGCTGGTGCTTGCTGGCGTTCGGGTCAATCGCAATCACGGCCGCGGCGCCGGCGAGCGCCGCCGCCATTACTGCGGAGAGACCGACGGCACCGAGGCCGAAAACGGCCACCGACTGGCCGTCGTCGACAGCTGCCGTGTTAAGGACCGCCCCCATTCCGGTGAGCACGGCGCAACCGAACATCGCGGCAACCGTGTCCGGGACGTCGTCGTCAATGACCACCACCGATTCACGGGCCACGACGGCATAGTCTGCAAACGCGGAGACGCCCAGGTGGTGGTTGATCCGTTCGCCGGAAGGGGCCCGGAGCACCGCCTCACCATGCAGGAGGTCACCTGACCCGTTGACGTCGGCGGCACGGTGGCACAGGGCGGGACGCCCGGCCTTGCAGGCCCGGCAGGCGCCGCAGCTGGGGACGAAGACCAGCACAACGTGGTCCCCCACCGAAACGTCCGTGACGCCGTCGCCCACGGCTTCGACCCGCCCGACTGCTTCATGCCCGAGTGCCATGGGAAGCGGCCTGACCCGGGAACCGTCAACCACGGACAGGTCAGAGTGGCACAGGCTCGAATAGGTGATGGCGACGCCGAGTTCCCCCGCCCGGGGTGCGGGCCGGTCCAATTCCTGCACGAGGAGTGGACGGGCTTCGGCGTAGCGGGTTCCGGAGGGAACGGTGGCATAGAGGACAGCTGCTCGCATGGAAATTCCTGCCTTCGGTGGATTGCCGGCACGCAGCTGCCCGGGCCTGCGTGGTCGCGGGTCCGGGCAGCTGGGCTGGCTGTTGTGCTTGCTTACTGGTGGCTACTTTTTGCCGGCGGCCAGAAGGTCGGCGGTGCCCTGGGCGTCGGCGGCGTCGACGTCGTGCAGTGAAATGCCGCGGGTTTCCTTGAGGAAGTACACCGAGATCAGGGTTACGATGCAGGCCCCGAGGAGGTACAGCGCCACCGGGGTGGAGGACTTGAAGCTGCCCAGCAGGGAGGTGGCGATGATCGGGGCCATGGAACCGGCCACGATGGACGTCACCTGGTAGCCCAGGGAAACGCCGGAGTAGCGCATCCGGGTCGGGAACATCTCGGCCATGATGGACGGCTGGCCGGCGTACATGAGGGCGTGGAACATCAGGCCGATGGTGATCGCGGCGAGGATGATGAGGTCATTGGCGGTATCCATCATGGGGAAGGCGAAGAAGCCCCAGGTTCCGCCCAGGATGGCGCCGGCCATGTAGACGGGACGCCGGCCGAAGGCGTCGGACAGCTTGCCGACCAGCGGGACCGTGCAGAAGTGGATGAAGTGCGCCACCAGCAGGAGCAGCAGGATCCGGGACGTGTCGGTCTGCACGACGACCTTCAGGTAGGTGATGGAGAACGTCACCACGAGGTAGTACAGGATGTTCTCGGCAAAGCGCAGGCCCATGGCGGTGAAGACGCCGCGCGGGTAGCGGCGGAAGACCTCGGCGACGCCGTAGCCCTTCTTCTCGACGGTGACTTCCTTGCGGGCCTCGAGGAAGATCGGTGCGTCCTGGACCTTGGTGCGGATGTAGTAGCCGATGATGACGATCACGGCAGACAGCCAGAAGGCCACGCGCCAGCCCCAGCCGAGGAATGCTTCCTGGGAGAGCGTGGAAGAAAGGGTGAAGAGCACGCCAGTGGCCAGCAGGTTCCCCATCGGAACGGCCGACTGCGGCCAGCTGGACCAGAATCCGCGGGACTTGTTGGGGCTGTGCTCGGCAACGAGCAGCACGGCGCCGCCCCATTCGCCGCCGACGGCGAAGCCCTGGACGAAGCGGAGGAACACCAGCATCGCCGGGGCCCAGTAACCGATCTGGGCGAAGGTGGGCAGGCAGCCCATGAGGAACGTGGAGACACCGACCAGGATGATGCTCAGCTGCAGCAGTTGCTTGCGGCCGAACTTGTCACCGAAGTGGCCGAACACGATGCCGCCGATCGGCCGGGCCACGAAGCCCACGGCGTAGGTGACGAACGCCGCGATGATGCCGTCCAGCTCCGTCCCTGAATTGGGGAAGAACATCTTGCCGAACACCAGGGTGGCCGCGGAGGCATAGAGGAAGAACTCATACCACTCAACCACCGTGCCGGCCATGGACGCCGTAACGACTTTCTTCAGGCCCGACGCCTTGACATCGGTTTCCTCTACGCGGCTTGCGGCCGGGTTTTCCGTACTCATTTTGTGAACTCCTTCGGCGTCTTCGTCGACACCACATGGGACCAGGCTCTGACGGACCTGTGATGTGTGCCACTGGCCGCCGTTTCCAACGAGTATGGTCTGCCCCTGCTGCAAGCTCAACGACAAATAGTGCAGGGCGCATCTGCATAAATGCACAGTCAACTGGCCCTAGAGCCATTCCCTGCGGCGTCGGAGCCGGTCCCGGGAGCGGGAGTTCAGGTTGGTGATCAGGCTGAGAAATGCCCGCGGAGCTGGGCGCTGAGCTGCCCGATCTCGGTGAGGAAGCCGTCGTGGCCGATCGGCGCTTCGATGACATGGACGTCCACGTCACCGGGGAGGGCGTCGGCGAGTTCACGTGACTGGGACGGGAAATACAGCCGGTCCGAGTCGACGGCGGCGACAAAGAAGTCCGCCGTGGTCCGCGCCAGCGCATCCTTCAGGGTTCCGCGCCCGCGGCAGATGTCGTGGCTCATGAGGGCTTCGGTAATGGCGATGTAGCTGTTGGCGTCGAAGCGCTGGACGAGCTTGCTCCCCTGGTGGTCCAGGTAGCTTTCCACCTGGTACCGGCCGCGGTCCGCGAGGGCATCCGCCTGCAGTGGAGCTTCGCTGTCCTGGGCGTTCCGGCCGAACCGGAAGTCCAGCTCGTGCGCCGAGCGGTAAGTAATGTGGGCGATCCGGCGGGCGAGGGCCAGCCCGGCTTCGGGGATCGGGCCCCCGTAGTAGTCGCCGCCGTTGAAGTTGGGGTCCTGGCGGATCGCGAGGGTCTGCGCCTGCGCAAAGGCGATCTGTTCGGCAGTGCTGCTCGCGCCCGCGGAGATCACGCCGCAGCGGCGCACCCGGTCGGGGAAGGTGACCGCCCACTCCAGTGCGCGGGCGCCGCCCATGGAACCTCCCACAACGGCAAACCAGCTGCTGATGCCGAGCTGGTCAGCCAGGCGCGCTTCGGCAACGGTGGAGTCCCGGAGGGTCACCAGCGGGAAGCGCGAGCCCCACGGCTTGCCGTCGGGGGCGGCCGACGCCGGGCCCGTGGATCCGTAACAACCGCCCAGGATGTTAATGGAGACGACAAAGAACCTGTCCGTATCCGCCGGCGCGCCCGGTCCGGCAAGCTGCTCCCACCAGCCTTCCTCGTCCCCGCCGCCCCGCGTCACATGGGTGCTGCCGGTGAGTGCGTGCTCCACCAGGATGGCGTTGGAGCCGTCCGCGTTGAGCGTCCCCCATGTTTCGTAGGCAAGGGTGACGTCGGGGAGGAATCCGCCGGCCTCGAGCTCGATGCCGCCGATGTTGGCATACTGCACAGTGCCGTCGGGAACCCGGCCGTCCAGAGTGCGGTTGTCCAGCACTGTGCCGTGGGGAAGTCGGCCCTCCGGCACATCGGTGCGGGTAACGGAAATCGTCATCGGTATACCTCTTCTACGCGCTTGCCCGCCGCCAACTGGCCGGCAGGCCAGGTCTTCACCCGGGGCACCCCACCGCGGAAGGAGGGTTGCCGGCCAGCAAGCCGGGGCTGTCGCTGGCACTCATGACCTGGACCAAGCTTACGAAAGGGCCCACGCTCCGCGCGAAGATTGTGACGGCTATGTGACTCCAGCGGGCCCTGAACGCTGGCGGCGGGCACCAGGGCAGATCTCGGAAATCTGCTCTTCCGCACATAGCCCAAACGGGTTAGGCAACCCTTAGCTGAGAGCCGCGTCACAAGATGCCAAGATGAGGGCATGCGCATGGATCACGTCTCTTACGCCTGTGAACACGATGGCCTGGCGGCCACCACTGAACGAATTTCGTCCGCCCTCGGCGTTGAAGCCGTGAAGGGCGGGGTACACCCCCGTTTCGGAACGCGAAACATGATTATCCCGCTCGCGGGACACAAATACCTTGAGGTCGTGGAGGTCCTGGACCACCCGGCGTCGGACAAAGCCCCGTTCGGACAGGCCGTGCGCGCACGCTCTGCCGCCGGCGGCGGCTGGATGGGCTGGTGCGTCGAAGTGGACGACCTCGCCCCGTTCGAGGAGCGTCTGGGACGCGCCGCAGTCAACGGCAACCGCAAGTTCCCGGATGGCCGCGAACTCGTGTGGAAGCAGATCGGCATCCTGGGCCTCATTGCGGACCCGCAGGTCCCGTACATGCTGAAGTGGGAGGGCGATCCTTCCCTGCACCCGTCCAACGCCTATGACAGCAATGTCAAGATGTCCAGCCTCACCATCGCAGGCTCCGCCGAACGGGTCACCGAGTGGCTCGGCGAGCCTGTCGAACGGCCGCTGGAGGATGTTGCCGTCAACTGGGTGGCTCCGCACGGCACGCCGGGCATTCTGTCCGTCACGTTTGAAACCGCAGCAGGCGCCGTCACCATCTGACGCGCCCGGCAGCAGGCTTCAACTGCACGCTGCCACTACACTTCGGCCGCCATCAGCGGGTGCCAACGACGCCACCCACCGATGGCGGCCGAATTATTTCCCTACCCCAGGCCGATGCTCTTTCCGAACAGGCTGAAGCCGACGAAGGCCACTATGTCCAGCAGCGCATGGGCGATGACCAGCGGCATCACCCGCCGGGTTTTGGTATAGATCCAAGCGAACACCACGCCCATGATCGCATTGCCGATGAACGGCCCGAAGCCCTGATACAGGTGGTAGCTGCCGCGGAGCATGGAGCTGACGAAGATCGCCACCGGCACCGACCAGCCGAGCTTCCCGAGGCGGTCCAGCAAATACCCCACCACAATCACTTCCTCCACGATGCCGTGGCGCACCGCGGAAAGAATCAGGACGGGAATCGTCCACCAGTACGCGTCCAGGGCACTGGGGATGATCGCCGTCGTAATACCCAGCGCCCGGCCCGCGGCATAGAGGCCCAGTGAGGGAATGCCGATCAGCGCCGCCAGCCCCAGTCCCTGGAGCAGGTCACGCCCGGGGCGGGCGAAGTTGAAGCCGAGCTTCCGGAATGCCGAGCCGCTGTCACTGCCTGTCCCGGCCTTGGGCTGCCGCTGCTCCGTCATGAAGTACAGGACCAGCAGAACGGGCACCAGCGCGAAGATGATGTCCAGGAGCTGGTAGGTCAGATCGAAATACTCGCGCGTGCTTTGCGAACGGTTCAGTGTGGACGTGCCCTGGGCGAGCGGCGCCTGGCTCATCTTATCCAGGAGCTGCACCACCGAGTAGGCGGCCGACTGCCCCAGGGACAGCCCCAGGACGATCCAGATTTCGATCCGCAGACGACGGCGGGAAGGAACCAACATGTTCCTATCTTGCCTGCAGTTGCTGGTACTTGCCTGATGGGCTTCCGGACGTATCTGCCGCTGTTGGGTACGAGGCTGGCCCTATGCTGGGAAACTATGAGTGCGCCCGGGAAAATTATCATGATCCGGCACGGCCAGTCCGCCGCCAATGCCGACACGTCCATTTACAACCGGGTGCCCGACTACCGCATTCCGCTGACACCTCTGGGTGTGGACCAGGCCAGGGCCGCCGGAGAACGCATCCGGCGCGAGCTGGACGGCCAGCAGGTGAGCGTGTACGTCTCGCCCTACCTGCGCGCCTACCAGACGCTGGAAGCACTCGATCTGGGCCCGCTCACGGAGCGGGTGATCGAGGAACCCCGGCTCCGTGAGCAGGACTGGGCCAATTTCCAGATCTCCGGCGACATCGAGGACCAAAAAGAGCTGCGCAATGCGTACGGCCACTTCTTCTATCGGTTCCGCGAGGGCGAGTCCGGTTCGGATGTCTATGACCGCATTTCGTCATTCATGGAGACGCTCTACCGGCACTGGGCCAAGCCGGACTACTCCCCCAACGCCCTGCTGGTCACGCACGGCCTGACGATGCGCCTGTTCTGCATGCGCTGGTTCCACTGGTCCGTGGAGTACTTCGAGTCGCTGAACAACCCGGACAACGCGGAGATCCGGATGCTGGTGCGCACCGGAGACGGCAAGTACGAACTCGACCAGCCGTTCACGCAATGGGTGGAGCGCCGGGTGGACGAGACCGTCCTCGACGCCCCGCCGGTGGTGTTCTAAGCCCGTGGTGCTCTGAGGCGCGGTGTTCTGGGACCCCGGCTTCCTAGGCCTGCCGTGTCCGCGGCGTTTCCGGCGCCACGATGACTTCCGTGCCAATCGCTTCAAAGGCGGCCTTGTCCTTGGCGGAGATGCCGGAATCGGTGATCAGCCGCGTGAACGCGTAGCCGTCCATGGTGGCGAAGGCGCGGCGGCCCACCTTGGACGAGTCCGCAATCACGTAGGACACGCTGGCGCGGCTGGCCAGCAGCGCGTTGACGGATGCCTCGCCTTCCCCGGTGTTGGTGGGGCCCACCTCCGGATCGATGCCGTTGACGCCGATGAAAGCGATGTCCAGCACCACCTTCTGCATGATGATGTCTGTGTACGGCCCCACGAGTTCGTACGAGCGCGGATTGAGGATGCCGCCGGTCACCATGACCTTGATGTTGGGCCGCACCGCCAGCTGGCCGGCGATGTTGATGGCGTTGGTGACCACCGTCAGGGTGGGCTGGTTGGACGGCGAGTTGAGGTCCTCACGGGTTGCCAGGATCTGGGCCAGGGCGGTGCTGGTGGTGCCGCCGCAGAGCCCGATCACCATGCCCGGCGAGATGAGGGCGGAGGCAGCGAGGGCGATCTCCTGCTTGGCTGCCGCATGGTCGTCGCGGTTGTACCGTCCGGGGAGATCGTAGGCCAGCGCGCCCGTGGTGGCGCCGCCCCGGGTCCGGGTCAGCAGCCGCCGCTTGGCCAGGCTGTCCAGGTCCCGCCTTGCCGTGGCCGGCGAAACTCCGAGCCGGGTGACGATTTCGTCCACCTCCACCTGCCCGGTTTTGGCAAGGAGATCCAGGATCGCCGTCAGTCGGTCGGTGCGGGTCATGCTAGCCTCTCGGTGATCAAACTGCCGTCAGAATTGACGTTTTCTGATTGTAACAGACGGCAAACGATCACCTAACGTCACCCGGGCGGCTGGACTCGCGGTCCTACCGGGCCCGCACTCCGGCCCGCCACACGGCGTGCGTCAGCGGCATTCCCGGGCGGTAGGCCAGGTGCGTCGCGGCCGGCGCGTTGAGCACATGCAGGTCCGCCCGGTGCCCGACGGCGATCGACCCCACCGCGCGTTCGCCGTCGGCGTCGTTCCCGGACTCACGCCCCAGCGCCAGGGCGCCGCCGTACGTCGCGGCGCGGACGGCTTCGTGCACGCTGAGTCCCATCTGCAGCACAGCGGTGGTCACACAGTATGCCATGGAACTTGTGTAGGACGTCCCGGGGTTGCAGTTCGAAGCCAGCGCCACGGGCACTCCGGCGTCCAGGAGCCGCCGCGCGGGCGCGAGCGGCTGGCGGGTGGACAGGTCGCAGGCCGGCAGGCAGGTTGCCACCGTGCCACGTGAACCAGCGCCGCGGGAACCAGTGCCGCGGGAACCAGTGCCCGCGCCGGACCAGCTGGCGGCCAGCGCGTCGACGTCGTCGTCGGACAGGTAGTTCACATGGTCCACGCTGGCTGCGCCGAACTCGACGGCGAGCCGGACGCCCGCTCCGGGGCCCAGCTGGTTGCCGTGAACGCGCAGCCCGAGGCCGGCGGCGCGGCAGGCCTGCAGGACGCGGCGCGACTGCTCCTCGGTGAAGGCGCCCCGTTCGCAGAACACGTCGGCCCACTGCGCGTACGGGCGGACTGCTTCCAGCATCGCCCCGCAGACAAGGTCCGTGTACTCGTCGGCATCCATCCCCGCGGGTACCAGGTGCGCCCCGAGGTAGGTGACTTCGTCGGCCACCGTGGACGCAATCCGTGCACTCCGTGCCTCCTGCTCCACATCCAGGCCGTACCCCGTCTTCGTCTCCAGATACGTGGTGCCCTGCGAGACCGCCTCCGCCACCCGGCCGAGTGCAAGCCGCGTGAGGTCATAGTCCCCGGTGCCGCGGGTGGCTCCGGTGGTGACTGCGATGCCGCCGGCGCTGTAGCTCTCCCCGGCCATCCGGGCCTCGAATTCCGCGGTTCGGTCACCGGCGAATATCAGATGCGTATGCGAGTCCACCCAGCCGGGAAGCACGGCGCGGCCGCCGGCATCGTAAGAGTCATCCGCCGCCGGCGCTTCCGCCGCGGCTCCGAGCCAGGCGATCCGTTCCCCCTCGATCACCATGGCCGCGTTCCGTAATACACGCTGTTCGCGGTCCTGGGTCATCAGTTCGCCGATATTGGTAAGTAGGGTGCTCATGAATCCATTCTTCAGCGCCGGATGGACCACCGCGTCGCTGCCAGCGCCTCTGCTGTCCGGGATTCCGGACCCGGGCCCCCGCCGGTGCTGTGTCCAAGTATCTGGGCAGCGGCGATTTCGGCAATCGCGGACGACGTCTGGAACCCGTACCCGCCCTGGCCGGCGAGCCAGTAGAAGCCCGCCGCTTCGGCGTCGAAGCCCGCCACGGGGACGCCGTCGGCCGCTTCGGTGCGCAGGCCGGTCCATGCGGTCCGTACGGCGCTGATGCCCAGCGTCGTCAGGGAATTGAGCCGGGCGATCAGGCGCTCCACGTCGCCGGGGAACGGCCGAGCGTCCTCCGCTGCGCTGGCAACGTGTTCCGACGGCGAGATCAGGACGTCCTCCCCCTCCCTGCGGAAGTAGAAGGAGTCGTCCGCTGCCGCCACCATGGGGGTTCCCTCAGGGAGGGAATGCCCGACGGCGGCAATCGCCGCGGTGCGCCGGTACGGCTGGAGGCCGAGCTTTTCCACCCCGCTGATGACCGCTACCTCGTCCGCCCACGCCCCCGCCGCGTTGACGAGCACGCCGGCCTGGAACGCCTCCTGCCCTGCACCGATCTCCCACCCGCTGCCGAGGCGCTGGGCAGAATGGAGCTGGGCACCCGTGATGATGTCCGCGCCCGCCGCCTCGGCCCGCGCCCGGTGGTCCTCCAGGAGGACCGGCGCGTTGCAGGCGAAGGAGCCATTATCCAGGCCTGCCGCGGAGAAGCTTCCGGGCTTCAGGACCGGGCACAGCTCCAGCGCTTCGGCCTGGCTGATCATTCTCATTCGGCTGCTGGATCCTGACCTGACGGTTTCCTCGTCGCCGACCAGCATGAAGCTCCGCGCGGCCAGCACGGGCACGGGAAGGGCGGCGTCCCGCGCCGAGATCAGTTCCAGCGTGCGCACCGTCAGCTCCTGGACAACAGGCGGGCCAAAACTGGGTATCAGCTGCCGGGCCGAGCGGGAGGACGTGTGGTACGCCAACTGCTGCTCGGCCTCGACCAGCGCCACGCTGCAGCTGCCTGCCAGGGTGGACGCCAAGGACAGGCCGGCGATCCCGCCGCCGACAATGACCACGTCATAGGTTGCTGTCATGGCTCCATCCTTGCAGACGGACGGGAACTATCCGGCTACCGCGTTCCGGCTCTTGACGAACGCCCGGACGCACGTTTCGACGTCGTCGGAGCTGTGCGCCGCTGACAGCTGCACTCGGATGCGGGCTGCCCCGCGCGGCACCACAGGGAAGCTAAAGGCCGTGACAAAGACCCCGTTTCGGAGCATCTCGTCTGCCACTTTCGCTGCCTGGACGGCGTCGCCGAACATCACCGGAACAATGGCGTGTTCGCCGTCGAGCAGCTCAAAGCCCTCCTCTGTCATACGGCGGCGGAACAGCCCTGCATTCTCAAACAGGCGGGCCCTCAGCTCGCCGGAGGTCTCCACGAGATCGAGTGCCTTGATCGTGGCAGCCACGATGGCCGGGGCCACGGAATTGGAGAACAGGTAGGGGCGGGCCTTCTGCCGGAGCATCGCCACCACTTCACGGCGGCCGGAGACATAGCCGCCCGACGCCCCTCCGAGTGCCTTGCCGAAGGTGCCGGTGTAGATGTCCACGCGGTCAGAGACGCCGGCGTGTTCGGGGGTTCCCGCCCCGGTGGCACCCATAAAGCCCACAGCGTGGGAGTCATCCACCATGACGAGGGCATCGTGCTTTTCGGCGAGGTCGCAGATAGCCTCCAGCGGCGCAAGGTAGCCGTCCATGGAGAAAACACCGTCCGTGACGATGATCTTGCGGCGGGCTCCCCCGGCCTCCAGGAGCTTGGCTTCGAGGTCGGCCATGTCCTGGTTGGCGTAGCGGAACCGCTGCGCCTTGCAGAGCCGGATGCCGTCGATGATCGACGCGTGGTTCAGGGCGTCGGAGATGACGGCGTCCTCCGGACCGAACAGGGACTCGAAGACTCCGCCGTTCGCATCGAAGCAGCTGGAAAACAGGATGGTGTCCTCCGTGCCGAGGAACTTGGACACGCGGGCTTCAAGCTGCAGGTGGAGGTCCTGGGTGCCGCAGATGAACCGGACGCTGGCCATGCCGAAGCCGCGTTCGTCCATGGCGGACTTGGCCGCGGCGATGATGTCCGGGTGGTCGGCCAGGCCGAGGTAGTTGTTGGCGCAGAAGTTCAGGACCGGCGAGGCCTCCTGCCCGATCTGGCCTGCGTCGATGCGGTTGGCCTGGGGGGAATCGATGTGCCGCTCGGTCTTGTAGAGGCCGGCAGTCCGGATCTCATCCAGTTCGCTGCGCAGCTGGTCCTTGATTGCTGAATACATAGTGGGCTCCTCGGCTCGTCGAAAGTCTCGTGGGGTGATGATGGGATCAGGGGCTGCTCAGAATTGTGACCAGTCGAGCACAACCTTGCCGCCGACGCCTGCACGGGCAATGTCGAAGCCCTTCTCCCACTGCGCGGCCGGCAGCACGTCCGTGACCACCGCGGAGATGTTGGCGTGCAGGCTGGGATTGGAGGACAGCATGGCGCTCATGGCGTACCAGGTCTCGAACATTTCGCGGCCGTAGATGCCCTTCAGGGTCAGCATATGGGTGACCACCTTGCCCCAGTCGATGTCGATCGGCTGGCTAGGCAGGCCCAGCATCGCGATGCGGCCGCCGTGGTTCATGTTGTCGATCATTTCCGGCAGTGCCGTGGGGTGGCCGGACATTTCGAGTCCGATGTCGAAGCCCTCACGCAGGCCCAGTTCGCTCTGCGCCTCCCGGACACGCGTCGTCGAGACGTCGATGGCCAGGTCGACGCCGAGCTGCCGGGCCAGCTCCAGGCGCGGCGCCGAGACGTCCGTGATGGCGATCTTGCGGGCTCCGGCGTGGCGGGCCACGGCGATGGCCATGAGGCCGATGGGTCCGGCGCCGGTGATGAGTACATCCTCGCCTACGAGCGGAAAGCTCAGGGCCGTGTGCACCGCGTTGCCGAAGGGGTCGAAGATTGCCCCGAGTTCCGGGGTCACGGAGGAATCGTGGTGGACCCACACGTTGGTTTCCGGGATGACCACGTACTCGGCGAAGGCGCCGTCCCGCTGCACGCCCACGCTCACCGTGTGGATGCACATCTGCCGCCGGCCGGCCCGGCAGTTCCGGCAGATGCCGCAGACGATGTGCCCCTCGCCGGAAACCCGGTCCCCTACCTTGACGTCCCGAACGTCTTCCCCGATTTCAACGACTTCGCCGTAGAACTCATGCCCGGCGATGAGGGGCGCCTGGATGATGCTCTGTGCCCAGGCGTCCCACGACTGGATGTGCAGGTCCGTGCCGCAGATGCCGGTGGTCAGAACCCGGATCTTGACGTCGTCGGAGCCGGCTTCAGGCTCCGGACGGTCAACGAGCTCGAACCCGGCTTGCGCGCCGGCCTTGTACAGAGCCTTCATTGGCTTCCTTACGTTTGGCATGCACCCAAGCTGCATGCGGGGCGGAATCTCCCTTCATTAGAGCCATTCCAACGCGTTAGCACAAGGGGATTTTTCTCAATCGACGATTTAGGAAAAGCTAAGGCATAAGATGGGGCCATGGAAATCCACCAGCTGGAAATGCTGCGCGAGCTCGGTGCGCTCGGAAGCGTCAAGGCCGTAGCGGACACGCTGCTGGTCACGCCATCGGCTGTCTCCCAGCAGCTGGCACAGCTGCAGAAGAGCGTGGACGTTCCGCTCACGCGCAAGGAGGGCAGGAATCTGGTCCTCACGGAGGCCGGGCAGGTGCTTGCCGACGCCGGCGCCGCCGTCGTCAGCGCGATGGCCGATGCCCGCATGGCGATCGGCGCCTACCACGGCTCCACGGTGGCCCCGGTGACTGTCAGCGGGTTCCACAGCGCCGGGCAGGCACTGTTCGCGCCGCTCGCGCGGCTGCTGGACGGGCCAGACAAACCGAAAGTCCAGCTGTTCGATGAGGACGTGGCACAGCAGGATTTCCCCGCCCTCACGGCACGGTACGACCTGGTGCTGGCCCACCGCATGGACCACAGTCCGCGCTGGCCCACTGAGCGGGTGGCGGTTATACCCCTCGCGCATGAGCCCCTCGACGTGGCGCTTCCGGCGGGACACCGGCTCGCCGCCCAGCAGTCGCTGGAACCGGAGGACGTCGTGGGCGAATCCTGGGTGACCAGCCGCACGGGCTACTCACCCGCGGACGTGCTGTCCGCCGTGGCCGCCGTTTCCAGCCGGGAACTGAACATTGTGCACCGCATCAACGACTACTCCACGGTGGCGGCGCTGGTGGCCGCGGGCGGCGTGATCGGTCTGCTGCCGAGGCATACGGCACGGCCGGTGCTGAGTCCGGACATTGTGTTGCGCCCGCTCAGGGGCATCAGCACCCGCCGCAGGATCGATATCCTGGCCCGGCCTGAGAACCTGAAGCGGGCATCCGTGATGATGGTGTGCGAAGCGTTGGAGGACATCATGGCCCGCCTCGTCCACGATTAGGGCACGTCGTCGGCCTGGCCCCGGTCCTCGGCTTTGGCCTTGCCGTGGCCAAGCCCCTTGCCCTGGCCAAGCCCCTTGCCTTGGCCGAGTCCTTGTCCCTTGCCGCCGGCGCCTTCGACGATCATCCTCGCGGTGATGGACGCGCCGTTCTTGACGCCCCGGATGCGCACGGTGTCCCCCTGCTTGAGGTCCGCTGCGGTGGCGGCCGAGGGCTTGACCCGTTTGCCGGCGTCGTCCCTGGGTGCGGTGCCGTCAGGAGCGGCTGCGCCCTGCTTGCGGATCCTGGTCTCGGCACCGATGGCATAGGCCAGGGTGAAGCCGTCCTCGCTCTTGACCGTGATGGACGTCTCGCTCACGGACTCCACGGTGCCGAACTGGGTGATCCGCGTTTCAAGGGTTCCGTCACCCTTTTTGACAACGCTCTCGCTGTGAAGCTCACGCCCCTTGCCCTTGCCTTTGGCTTCCTCCGCATTGCCCTGGCCGCCCGGCGCCGGTGGCGCGGGCTGTGAGGAAACCAAGGCGGCGTCCTCGCTTCCGGCGGTCTCGCCGGCGGCCCGGACCACCGCTGCTCCGGCACCGCTCAGGGCGAGTACTACGGCGCCGGCCAACAGGGCGCGACCCAAGATGTTCGGTTGTAAAGCCGGCATGGCATGTCCTTCCTCCGCGCCGGCGGGACTCCGGCGCCCTCAGTCCACACTTTAGGGCCGGGACCTTATGGAGAGCATGGAGCCAAATGCCTGTTAACCCCCAACTGGGCCGCAGCCGCGTGGTTCTGAGCGCTCAGAACGGCGTACTGCGACCCAGCGTGGAGAGGAAGGGGTCAGGCGCTGACGCCCAGCTTTTCCAGGATCAGTTCGCGGACGCGGCCGGCATCGGCCTGTCCCCGGGTGGCCTTCATGACGCCGCCGACGATGGCACCGATGGCCTGTACCTTGCCGCCGCGGATCTTGTCCGCGACGTCGGGCTGTGCGGCCAGGGCTGCGTCGATGGCTTCCAGCAGGGGACCGTCGTCGGACACGACGGCGAGGCCGCGCTTCTCAACGATCTCGGCCGGGGTGCCTTCACCGGCGAGCACGCCGTCCAGCACCTCGGTGGCCATCTTGTTGTTGATCTTGCCGTCTTCCACCATCTTGCTCAGTTCGACAATGGTGGCAGGCTGGACGCCGAGCTGGCCGGGATCGACGTCGGCGTTCTTGGCACGGCCCACGATCTCACCCATCCACCACTTGCGTGCCACGGAGGCCGTGGCACCGGCGGCGATGGTTTCCTCGATTTCATCCATCACACCGGCGTTGACGACGTCACGGAATTCGAGGTCCGAGTAGCCCCAGTCCGCCTGGAGCCGCTTGCGGCGGGCCGCCGGAGGCTCGGGCAGGGTGGCGCGCAGCTCCTCGACCCATTCGCGCGAAGCGACCACCGGAACGAGGTCGGGCTCCGGGAAGTAGCGGTAGTCGTCGGCGTCGGACTTTTCCCGGCCGGACGTCGTGGTGCGCGTGTCCTCGTGCCAGTGGCGGGTTTCCTGGATCACTGGCTCGCCGGATTCCAGCACGGCGGCGTGCCGCTGGATCTCGTAGCGGACGGCGTGTTCGACGGCGCGCAGCGAGTTGACGTTCTTGGTTTCGGAGCGGATGCCGAAGCGTTCGCGGCCGTGCGGGCGCAGTGACACGTTGGCGTCGCAGCGGACGTTGCCGCGTTCCATCCGGGCGTCGGACACGCCGAGGTTCTTGACGATTTCGCGGACCGCGGCCACGTAGGCCTTGGCCAGCTCCGGGGCGCGGGAACCGGCGCCCTCGATGGGCTTGGTCACGATTTCCACCAGCGGGACGCCAGCGCGGTTGTAGTCCACGAGCGAGTAGTCCGCGCCTTGGATGCGGCCTGCCGAGCCGCCGAGGTGGGTCAGCTTGCCGGCGTCCTCCTCCATGTGCGCGCGCTCGATTTCAACGCGGAACACGGTGCCGTCGGAGAGCTCGATGTCCAGGTGGCCGTCATACGCGATCGGTTCGTCGTACTGGGACGTCTGGAAGTTCTTCGGGGTGTCCGGGTAGAAGTAGTTCTTCCGGGCGAAGCGGCAGTAATCGGCGATCTTGCAGTTCAGCGCCAGCCCGATCTTGATCGACGACTCCACCGCGGTCTTGTTCAGCACGGGGAGCACGCCCGGCATGCCGAGGTCCACCTCGTTGACGTTGGTGTTGGGCTCATCGCCAAAGACGTTGGGTGCGGAGGAGAACATCTTGGTCTTGGTGTTGAGCTCCACGTGGACCTCGAACCCCAGGACGGGATCATACTTCTCCATGGCCTCGTCGAAGCTCAGGATTGCATCGGACATCAGTGTGAACCTCCGTGGCTCGTAACAGTCTCGGCGAGGGAAGGAGCCGGTAGTTCGGGAGCTTTGTCCAGCAGCGGACCGCCCCATTTCTCCTCGAGCAGGGATTCCAGCACGGCGCCCACGCGGTACAGGCGCGCGTCCTCGCGGGCAGGAGCCAGGAGCTGGATGCCGACGGGCAGCCCGTCCTCATCGGCGAGGCCGCCGGGCAGGGACAGGCCGGGAACGCCGGCCATGTTGGCCGGAATGGTGGCGACGTCATTCAGGTACATGGCCAGGGGGTCGTCCAGCTTTTCGCCCAGCTTGAAGGCCGTGGTGGGGGCCGTCGGGGAAATCAGGACATCGGCCTTGGCGAAGGCAGCCTCGAAGTCGCGCTGGATCAGGGTGCGGACCTTCTGCGCCGACCCGTAGTAGGCGTCGTAGTAGCCGGCGGAGAGGGCGTAGGTGCCCAGGATGACGCGGCGCTTGACCTCGTCGCCGAAGCCGGCGGCGCGGGTGGCCCCCATGACGCGCTCAATGGTCATGGGCGGCTGCTCGGGGAGCACACGCAGGCCGTACCGGACGCCGTCGAACTTGGCCAGGTTGGAGGAGGCCTCAGACGGCATGATGAGGTAGTACGCACCGAGGGCGTACTTGAAGTTGGGGCAGGAGACCTCAACGATTTCCGCGCCCGCCTGCCTGAGCAGCTCGAGGGACTCGTTGAACCGGTTCTCGACGCCGGCCTGGTAGCCCTCGCCGTGGAGTTCCTTGATGATGCCGATCTTCATGCCCTCAACGTTGCCGGTCCGGGCGGCGGCGACGAGGTCGGCCAACGGGTCGGGAAGCGAGGTGGAGTCGTGCGGGTCGTGGCCGCCGATGACCTGGTGCAGCAGCGCCGAGTCCAGGACGGTGCGGGACACGGGGCCGATCTGGTCCAGTGAGGACGCCATGGCGATGGCGCCGTAGCGGGACACGCCGCCGTAGGTGGGCTTCACGCCCACGGTTCCGGTAACGGCACCCGGCTGGCGGATGGATCCGCCGGTATCGGTGCCCAGTGCGAGCGGTGCTTCGAAAGCGGCGACGGCGGCTGCCGAGCCGCCGCCGGAGCCGCCGGGGATGCGGTCCAGGTCCCAGGGGTTGCGGGTGGGGCCGTACGCGGAGTGCTCCGTGGAGGAACCCATGGCGAATTCGTCCAGGTTGGTCTTGCCCAGGATGGGCATCTTCGCGGCCCGGAGCTTCTGCACGACCGTGGCATCGTACGGGCTGTGCCACCCTTCCAGGATCTTGGATCCCGCCGTGGTGGGCTGGCCCACCGTGACAATGAGGTCCTTGACGGCGATGGGAACGCCGGCAAGCTCGTGCAGTTCGTCGGCGGCAGCGCCGCCGGCGGCGCGGATGGCATCCACTTCGGCGGCGACGGCCAGCGCCTCTTCGGTGTTGACGTGCAGGAACGCGTGGACGCCGCGGTCTCCGCCATCGACGGCGGCGATGCGGTCCAGGTGGGCCTGGACAACCTCGACGGCGGTGACTTCACGGGCGGCAAGCTTGGCGGCCAGCTGGGCTGCGGAGAGGCGGATCAGCTCGGTGCTGTTGTTTTCAGTCATCTGTTTTTATGCCTCATCCAGGATTGCCGGGACCTTGAAACGGTTCTCATCGGAATCCGGAGCTCCGGAGAGTGCCTGCTCGGCGGTGAAGGTGTGCCCCACCACATCCTCGCGGAACACGTTGTTCAGCGGAATCGGGTGTGAGGTGGCCGGAACGTCTTCCCCGGCGGCTTCGCTGACGGACTTCACCGCATCTACGATGACGGCCAGCTCGCCGGCCATCCTGTCCAGCTCTTCAGCACTCATCTCAATGTGCGCGAGCCGCGCGAGGTGCGCGACGTCGTCACGGTTGATCGCAGCCATGGATCTCCCCTGCAAAGTTCGAATTGTTTTCCGATCCAGTCTAGTGGGCAAACGTCAGTGCCCGCCTGACGACCCCCAGCGGGCTCCAGGCGGGCACATCCGGCCGCGCGGCGTGCCGCGGGCAGCTACAGGTTAGCCGATGCCGATGGCTCCGGTCAGCATCCCGACGGCAAGCATCACCAGGGAGACCACGGCGCTGCGCCACAGCACCTTCTTGTGGTGGTCGCCGAGGTCAACCTTGGCGAGCGAAACCAGCAGCAGGATTGCCGGAACCAGGGGGCTCTGCATGTGGAACGGCTGTCCGGTGATGGAGGCGCGGGCCATCTCGGCGGCGCTGATGCCGTAGTGCGCGGCGGTCTCGCTGAGGACGGGCAGCACGCCGAAGTAGAAGGCGTCGTTGCTCATGAAGAACGTCATGGGGATGCTGAGGACGCCGGTGATGACGGCCATGAGCGGGCCCATGTCCGAAGGGATGATCTGCACGAGCCAGGCGGACATGGCCTCGACCATGCCGGTGCCGGTGAGGACTCCGGTCAGCACCGCGGCGGCCATGACCATGCTCACCACGGCAACGATGGACGGGGCGTGGGCGATGAGCTGGTTGGCCTGGTCCTTGACGTGCGGGAAGTTCACCAGCAGGGCGATGGCCGAGCCCACCATGAAGACGTACGGCAGGGGCACGAGGTCGGCGATGAGCATGCCCATGACGGCGACCGTAAGGCCCAGGTTGAACCACTGCAGCTTGGGACGGAGGGTCTTGCGGTTCGGGTCCAGGGCCGTGTCCGCCATGGCGGTGTCGCTGTCATCCACGAGCGTTTCGGTGCGTTCCAGGACGGCCACCGGCGAACCCACAGGAGAAAGGCCTGCGGGAGCCCCGCCGGACGGGCCGGAGACCTTGACGCCGCGGCCGGTTCCGCCGTCGAACGCTTCGCCGTCGAACGCTTCAGCGGTTTCAGGGACACCCCAGATTTCCGGCTGGGTGGCGCGGAGGCGGTTGCGCTCCTGGATGCCAAGCAGCCAGGCGAAGGCCAGGACGACGGCGATGCCGGCGAGCAGCGACGGGAGCATGGGGACGAAGACGTCGTTGACATCGATTTTCAGGGCGGTGGCGGCGCGGGCCGTGGGGCCACCCCACGGCACGATGTTCATTGTGCCGTTGGCCAGGCCGGCCACGCAGGTGAGGACCACCGGGCTCATCTTCAGGCGGAGGTAGATCGGCAGCATCGCCGCGGTGGTGAGGATGAACGTGGTGGAGCCGTCGCCGTCCAAGGACACGGCGGCAGCCAGCAGGGCGGTGCCCAGGACAACCTTGGCGGGGTCATTGCCCAGCTTGCGCAGGATGAACCGGACCAGCGGGTCGAACAGCCCGACGTCGATCATCAGGCCGAAGTAGATGATGGCGAACATCAGCAGGGCGGCGGTGGAGGTCATGGACTTCATCGAGTCCATGACCATGTCGCCGATGCCGAGGCCGGCGCCTGCAAACAGCCCGAAAACGGTGGGGACAATTATGAGCGCCAGCACTGGCGTCAACTTTTTCGTCATGATCAGCACCATGAATACCGCGATCATGGCGAATCCAAGTAATACCAGCACGGCCGGCTCCTTCTTGATGAACGGCATCACCTCGATGTGATGCGCACTACAGACGTTAGAGTGGCCCGGGTCACGGCAGTGCCTTTGGCTCAATTGATTGGCATACTGCTTATTGGGAGCATTTTGCGCATTCTGCTCACGGCCCCGCCCGGACCGTCTGCGCACAAGCCGGTAATGTCTACCCACGTCCTTGGCAGCCCTGCCTGCCTTGTCTTGCCTCGAGGAGGAGCGCCATGACCGCACCGTCCCGGCGCCTGCCGCTGCGGTTCTCCACGCAGACCCTGCTGCTGCAGCTGGGCGTGGTGCTCCTCGTCGTACTCCTCAGCGCAGCCGTCCACGCCTGGCTGACCTACGAACGCCTGGGGCGCGAGGCGGAAAACCAGGCGCTCACGCTTGCCCGGACCGTGGCCTCGGACCCTTCAGTGCGCGCCGACGTTGCCCGCATCAGCCGGCAGGAAGGCACTCCCCCGCGGGACCAGCTGCTTGCCGGTCCGCTCATGGCGGCGGCGGAGGGTGCCCGCAGCCGGACCGGTGCCCTGTTCGTGGTGATCACGGATGAAACGGGACTCCGGCTGGCCCACCCCGAGGCCGACCGGCTTGGCGAACGCGTCAGCACGGACCCCTCGGAGGCGCTGGCCGGACACGAGGTCACCACGCGCAACACCGGGACGCTGGGCCCGTCGGCCGGTGCCAAGGTGCCGGTTTTCGCACCGGGTGCGGAGCCCGGCACCGGCGGCGCTGGTGCCGGCGCCGGTGCCGGTGCCGCCGGCACGGTGGTGGGCGAAGTCAGCGTGGGCTACTCCACCGAGACAATTGGCCAGAGCCTCCGGCGCGACATCGTGCCCATCGCCGTGACGGCGGCGGGATCGCTCGTGGCAGGTGTACTGGCCTCGTTCCTGCTCCGGCGCCGGCTGCAGCGGCTCACGCTCGGCCTGGAACCGGAGGAGATCAGCACGCTGGTGCATGACCAGGTTGCCGTGCTGGAGGGTGTGGACGAGGGCGTGGTGGGCGTCTCGGCCGACGGCCGCATCAGCGTCTTCAACGCCGCCGCCCAGCGGCTCCTGGGGCAGCCCGACCTGACCGGCACGCTGTGGTCCGGGGCGCCGGTTCCCCCGCAGCTCAGGGCGCTGACCGAAGCCGACGCCAGGGAGGGCGAAGCCGTTGAGCTGATCGCCGGCGGCAGGGTCCTGGTGGCGAGCGCCCGCAAGGCCCTGCACCGCCAGGAGGACCTCGGCTGGGTGGTCATGCTCCGGGACCGCACCGAACTGCAGCAGCTGACACGCCAGCTGGACGCCGTCGGGACCATGTCCACAGCGCTCCGGGCCCAGCGGCACGAGTTCGCCAACCAGCTGCACACCATCGCCGGCTTCATGAGCATCGGCCAGCACCAGCAGGCACGTCAATATCTGGAGAAGCTTGCCGCCACCGGGCCGCTGAAATTCCCGGTGGACCAGGCCGAGCTCCTGCAGGACCCGTACCTGCAGGCGTTCGTCGGCGCCAAGGGCGTGGAGGCGGACGAGCGCGGCGTGGCGCTCCGGATCGGGCCCGAGACCCTGGTGCGCGGGCAGGTCACGGAACCGCAGGACGTGACAACTGTCCTGGGCAACCTGATCGACAACGCGGTGAACGCCGCCGTCGCCGGCTCGGCGGACGAGCGGTGGGTGGAACTTGAACTCCTCGACGAACCGTCGGACGACGGCGGGACCCTGCACATCGTCGTCGCGGATTCAGGCGACGGGCTGCCGGGCGGAACTGATCCGGATGCCGTGTTTGCCGAGGGATTCACGACGGCGGCCGGCCCGGTCAGCCCGGCGGGGGGACCCGCCCGCTCCGGAGGGGGACCCGTCCGCTCCGCGGGGGGCCAGGGCCTGGGTCTGGCTCTCGCCCGGCAGCTGGCGCGGCGCCGCGGCGGCGACGTCAGGGTGTTGGAGCCCGGCGGCGCGGGCGGACCCGGCGCCGTGTTCATGGCGACGCTCCCCGGCACCACCAATTCCGGCAAGGACTGACGGGCCGCATGACAGGTAAGCCTCCACATGAGAGACACGACGATAGGACGATGATGTCTGAGGATTTCCGGGTGCTGATCGTGGATGACGACTTCCACGTCGCAAAGCTCCATGCCGCCTACGTGGATTCCGTGGCGGGATTTCTCGCCCTGCCGCCGGCCGGTTCAGCCTCACTGGCGCTGCAATCCATCCACAGCCTGCGGCCGGACCTGGTGCTGCTGGATGTGTATCTGCCCGACGCCTCGGGTCTGGATCTCCTGCACCAGCTGGACGTTGACACGATGATCCTGAGCGCGGCCTCCGATGCCGCATCGCTGCGGACGGCGTTCCGCCGGGGCGCCCTCGGATACCTGCTGAAGCCGTTCACCGCGGAGTCTCTGTCCCAGCAGCTTCGGTCCTATGCCCGGTACCGGCGGATCCTCGGCCAGCCCGGGGCGTTGGACCAGGAGACGGTGGAACGGGCCAAACGCGCCCTGATTCCGGGCGACGTTTCGCCGTCGGCCAGACCCCGCTCGGCCACTGAAGCGGCGGTGCTGGAGTCCCTGGTGCCGGGCGAACAGTATTCCGCAGCCGACGTCGCCGGGCGCGTGGGGGTGTCCCGGGCCACCGCCCAGCGGTACCTCTCATCGCTGGCGGATGACGGCGCCGTCGAAATCCAGCTCAGGTACGGGACCACAGGCCGGCCGGAACACCGCTACGGCCTCCCCGCGTCCTAACCAAGCAGCGCGGGGGTGTAGGTGCTAGCTGGCGCTCTTCTGTGCGACCAGTTCGATTTCCACGAGCATCTCGGGATCGAGGAACGGCAGCACGTGAACCAGGGACAGCGCGGGGCGGATCTCGCCGAAGACCTCGCCGTGGGCACGTCCGGCGTCTTCCCACTTGCTGATGTCCGTCAGGTAGAGCTTGGACTGCACGACGTCGGCGAGGCCGAAGCCGGCGTCGGCAAGGACCTTTTCCAGCTTCTGCAGGATGTACTTGGTCTGCTCATAGAAGTCGCTACCGACGATGCCGTCCTCGCCGCTTGACGACGTGGCAGAGATGTACAGCGTGTTGTCCACCTGGACCGCGCGGGAATAGCCGAGGGTCTGCTCCCAGACGGAGCCGGTACCGAAGGTCTTGCGCATGGTGCGCCTTTCGCTGGGGCCGCATGCCCGCCGGCCGCGTTCGCAGCGGTGGGAAATGGGCCGGAGGAATGAGTCGGCACCACTCTAGGTCGGCTGGACGTCCAGCCGGAAAACCAGCAGCTTTATGTCGGTGTCCGGCACAAACCAGTCCCGCTCGGGAACACGACGGAATCCGGTCTTCCGATACAGCCCGTGGGCGCTCTCCCAGGTCCTGCCCGTGGTCAGGGCCACGGCGCGGATGCCGTCCAGGGACCTGGCGTGCTCGATGATGGCTTCGACCATGGCCAGGCCCGCGCCGCTGCGCTGCACGGCAGGGTCCACCACTAGCATCCGGAATTCGAGTTCGTCGTCGAGGGCGATGTCCGCATACGGCTCGCCGGCAACCGCCAGCGTCACCGAGCCCACGACCTGCCCGTCCCGCTCGGCGACCCAGATGGTTGCCTGCGCCGCGCGGCGGGCCACATCCTGGATCTGCCTCATGTACGGGTGGTCTGCGCTGTCAAAGTATCCCGCCGCCAGGTAGGAGTCGCGGGTAATGCGCGCTATCGCCTCGTAGTCGGCGGGGACGGCTGGACGGACAATGATCTGCGGCTGCACCTGTCAATGCTAGTTCCGCCTGCCGGATACCCCGCGCGAAACAGGCGTTTCCGTGACTGAACTATCACGCCATGTGCCGTCGTGTCAGAGCGGGAATTTGCCCGAAAGCTCCAGCGTGCCCGCGCACGTCCACGCCGCAAGCCGCTCCTCGTCGGACGGTCCGCCGTCCAGCGGGCTGGTCAGCCGGGGCCTGCGGACCCAGCAACCCGCTTCCTCGGCAATCAGCGCCCCCGCCGAAAAGTCGTGCTCGTTGAGGCCACGCTCACCAAAGGCATCATGGGTGCCGTCTGCCACCAGGCACAGATCCAAGGCTGCGGAGCCGAGCCTCCGGATGTCCGCAAAGCCCTCCATGAGACCGCCGAGGAGGCTGGCTTGGTCCTCCCGCGTGGCGGGGTCGTAGCTGAAGCCCGTGGCAAGGATCTGCCCTTGGCGCCCAATCACGGGTCCGGTGAGCTGGGTCCGGCTGCCGTTGTGTTCGAGCCAGGCACCGTGGCCGCGGGAGGCGTAATACACGCGGCCCAGCGCCGGGGCGTTGACGACGCCGGCCAGCCACACGCCGTCGGCGTCGGCAACCGCCACGGACGTGGCGTAGTAGACGATGTTGCGGATGAAGTTGGTGGTCCCGTCCAGCGGATCTATGGACCAGCGCAGACCGCTCGGATCCTCGGGGCGCGTGGTGCCCTGTTCCTCGCCGGTGATGGTGTCCTGCGGACGGGCGGAGCGAATGGCGTCCCGGACCGCTTTCTCGGCCGCCACGTCGAAGGCGGTGACCCAGTCGCCGGCCGCGCTCTTATTGCTGACGTCGGCCAGGGCTGAGTCCTGGCGCGTAGAGAGGACCGCGGCGCCGGCGGCAGCCGCCGCCTTTGCCACCTCAAGCAACTCGTTCACGTCTGGGCTCATTCGGCGCCGTTCCCGTCCAGGCCGGCGGATGCTTCCTCGAAATCACCGGCGGCACCGTCATTGTCATCGTCACCGTGAGCGTCGCCGTTGGCACCGGCGCCGTTCTGCCCGTTTGCCAGCAGTTCCCGGAATCCGTCCTCGTCGAGCACGGGCACGCCCAGCTGTTCCGCCTTGTCCATCTTGGTCCCGGCGTTGTCTCCGGCGACGAGGTAGCTGGTGTTCTTGGACACCGAACCGGCCGCCTTGCCGCCGCGGACCAGGATGGCTTCCTTGGCCTCGTCGCGGCTGAAGTGTTCCAACGTCCCCGTGACCACGATGGTCAGCCCTTCGAGGGTACGCGGCGTGGATTCATCCCGTTCGTCCTCCATGCGCACGCCGGCAGCGGCCCAGCGGTCGACGATTTCGACGTGCCAGTCCTCGGCAAACCATTCCTTGAGCGCGGCGGCGATCGTGGGGCCCACACCGTCAACGCCGGCCAGTTCTTCTTCCGAGGCCTGCCGGATGGCGTCCATGGAGCCGAAGTGGTTGGCCAGGGCACGGGATGCCCGGGGGCCGACGTGCCTGATGGACAGGGCGACCAGCACGCGCCACAGCGGCTGGGTCTTGGCCTTTTCGAGTTCCTTGAAGAGTTTCTCGGTGGTTGCGGTGGGCTTGGACGGGGACTTGGCCGTGCCCTTGCTGTAGAAGTAGGGCACGAGTTCGTACTCCCCCGTGCCGACACCCTTGGACCGCTTTTCGCGCCGGATCTTCACCGGGGCGAGATCCTCACGGGTCAGGTCGAAAAGGGCGGCCTCGGTGGTGAGCGGCGGGACTTCCGGCTCCGCCGGCTGGGTGAGGGCGATGGCGGCCTCCCAGCCCAGCGCTTCAATGTCGAACCCTCCCCTGCCTGCGAGGTGGAAAACCCGCTCGCGGAGCTGGGACGGGCAGGACCGCGCATTGGGGCAGCGGATATCGACGTCGCCCTCCTTCGCCGGGGCGAGCGGGGTGCCGCAGGACGGGCACTCGGTGGGCATGACGAAGTCGCGCACCGGCGGATGCTGCTGGTCACGCAGGGCGAGCACCGGACCCACGATCTCGGGAATGACGTCCCCGGCCTTGCGGAGGATCACGATGTCGCCGATCTTCACGCCCTTGGCCTTGACCACGTCCTGGTTGTGGAGCGTGGCCATTTCAACGGTGGATCCTGCCACCTTCACCGGCACCATGATGCCGAACGGCGTGACGCGCCCGGTGCGCCCGACGTTCACCGCGATGTCCAGGAGCTTGGTGTGCACTTCTTCGGGCGGGTACTTGTAGGCCACCGCCCAGCGCGGAACACGCGTGGTGAAGCCCAGGGCACGCTGCGTGGCGAAGTCATCCACCTTCACCACAATGCCGTCGATCTCATGCAGCAGGCTGTGGCGCTTGTCCCCGTACTTGGCGATGAATTCCAGGACTTCTGCCAGGCTGCCGAGCACCTCGAAGTACGGGCTGACGGGCAGCCCCCACTCCGCCAGCAGCTTGTACGTCTCGGACTGGCTGGCGCTCGGAAGGCCGTCGCGGGCGCCGATCCCGTGGACGAACATCTTCAGCGGCCGCTTGGCGGTCTCGGCGGGGTCCTTCTGCCGGATTGAGCCGGCGGCCGCGTTGCGCGGATTGGCCAAGGGCGCTTTTCCTGCCTCGATGAGTGCCTCGTTGAACTCAGCGAAAGCCTTGGAGGGAATGAACACCTCGCCGCGGACTTCCATTTCTGCCGGAAATCCGCTGCCGCTGAGCTGCTGCGGAATTTCCTTGATGGTGAGCACATTGTGGGTGATGTCCTCACCGGTGGTGCCGTCCCCGCGGGTGGCAGCCCGGACCAGCTTGCCGTCCCGGTACAGCAGATTGACCGCCAGGCCGTCGATTTTCAGTTCCGTCAGCCACGCCGCCGCGGGGCTTCCAATTTTGGCGATGCCCGCCTCCGCCTTGGCAATCCAGGCTTCCAGCTCCTCAAGGGAAAACACGTCCTCCAGGCTGTACATCCGCTGCAGGTGTTCGACGGCGGCAAACGCCGCGGACACTTCGCCGCCCACTTCCTGGGTGGGTGAATCGTTGGATACCAGTTCGGGATGGAGCGCCTCCAGCTCCTCCAGCCGCCGGAACAGGGTATCGAACTCCGCATCGGATACGAGAGGTTCGTCCTCCTGGTAGTAGGCGAAGCGGTACTTCCGGACGAGGTCCACCAATTTTTGGTATTCGTCGCGGACCGACTCAGACGGAATCGCTTCCGGCTCGAGCTGGTCAATTCCGGATGCCTGGTCAGTTCCGGATGCTGCCGTTTCTGCGGGACCTGATGCTGTGCTCACAGACCTATCTTGCCTTACCCCCCGGACATTATGCCTGAACCGTCAGTCTCACCAGTGGCCCGCGAGGCGGTTTCTGGTCCACAGGGCGAGCACGAGTACGCCGAAGCCCACCAGCAGGACCCCTCCGGTGATGATGAAGACACTCAGGGTTCCGGCGTCGGGGCCTTGATCGTCCGTGCTGACGGCAGCAGCGTGGCTCGCCTTCGTGGGGGATTCAATCGGCTTGTTCCAATTGGACTCGGCCGTCGGGCTGGAATCCGAACGGCTCGGCGCGGCGCTGGCCGTGGTGGGGACCGCCGTCGTGGGGACGGAACTGGTGGACGGTGCCGCAGTCGCCGTCGTTCGCCCCGTGGCCTGCGCGGTCGGAGCGGGCGCTGCGGTGGGGGCAGCCGGAGCGGGAGGCACGGAAGGCTGGGCCGGAGCCACCGGCTGTTTCGGTCCGGGCACCGGCGGCTTCTTTGAACGCGGCGGTGCCGGCGAAGGCTCGGCTGTCGGCGTCGGAGAACCGGTCGCGCATGGTTGTGTGGGCAGGCACAGCAGACCGGCCTGAGCGGCCCCCGCACCGCCTGCCAGCGCGACGAAGGCCAGCACTGTGGCAGCGAGTCCGAGCACGAGCGCGGTCGGCAGGAAATGAGTTCTAGTCATGGTCACCTTTGCTGCCGCGCGCAGGACTCCCCGCACCGAGTGTCTGTCCTGGGTATCTTCCTACAGGCCTTTTGGGACAACCAAATCCCTCACTGCCGGTTTTCCGGTGGCAGTGCGATCTGAAGCTTGCGCACCTTGCCCCTGCCCACGATGTAGCCCCTGCCGGGAATGAAGTCAGAGCTGACCCGCCCGAGCGATGTGTTGAGCAGGCTGTCGCCGTCAATGTCACCCGGGTTAATCAGGAGGCCGCGCCGTCCGGACTTGAAGGGCTGGGCCAGCGACCATGCCGAGGACCAGGTGGAGGTCTCGGATTCACCCACCACCCACTGGTCGGCCTTGATCGAAGCCGTGACGAGCCGCTCCACGCCCGATTCGGCGAGGGTGCCCGTGAACTCCGTAAGCCCCTCGATGAAGATGGCCAGCTTCCCCGGGTTGGCCGAGGAATGGTCGGTCAGTGCCTCGACCGCCTCCTCGACGTCGTCGGCCCCCACCATCGAACGGTTCCAGACGGGCAGTGATGCCACGGCGGATCTACGCGAGGCGATGTACACGAGCTCGGTGTCGGGGTTTGAACGCCGCAGCGCATAGGCCAGCGTCACGAGCGCCACGGTCCGCCCGGAGCCCGGCGGCCCGGCAAGCAGCAGCGGGCCCTTGGCCAGGAGGACTGCGGGCTGAAGCGTCTCGTCGTCGACGCCGACCACGGGCTGGTCCGCCCGCCCGGCGGGCAGGATATCCAGGTCCACCTGCTCCGGCAGCCGTTCGATCCGCGGGGCCGGCTCCACGCCCTGGCGAAGCATGGCCTCGCTGAGCTTGTGGACCTCGCGGGCCTGCAGGGCCAGGTTGGAGTTGCCGCCCAGAACGGCCAGCTGCACTTCGTGGTTGCCGAGGAGGCCGCGACCGGGCGGCGAGGCCTTGCCGAGGACGTCCTTCGGGACGTCCATGCTCATGTAGTCGTCCTCTGAGGACAGCCGCAGCACCAGCCGCCGCTGGATGGAGGCAAGCAACGACGGCGGGACCGAGTTGGGCCGGTCACCGGCAACAACGAGATGGATGCCCAGGGGACGGCCGTCGGTGGCCAGCTGCAGGAAGATGTCCCACAGCCCGGACAGCCGCGTGTACTCGTAGGCTTCCCGGAATGCGGACATGCCGTCCACGAGCACGAAGATGCGCTTCTCATCCGGCATGCCGGCCAGCTTCCTGTATTCCACGATGGTGGATGCCCGGACCTCGGCGAAGCGGGAGGCACGGTCCTCGGCGAGGTCGCGGAGCCAGCGCAGGAGACGGCCTACCCGCTCGGCGTCATCGCCGTCGATGATCTCGCCCACGTGAGGGAGTTCCTCGAGCATCGTCAGGCCCGCGGAACCGCTGTCGATGCCGTACACGTGCACGGGGCCGCCGCGCGGCGTCACCGCGGCCGCGATGGCGATGCCCCGCAGGGCCGCGGACTTGCCCGAGCCGCCCGTACCGTAAATGGCCATGTTGCCGTCCCGGTCCGGCTCGTAGAAGACCGTGGGCTGATCCTGGCGGGCAGGATCGTCGGCGACGCCCAGCAGGAGCCGCTCGTCGGTGCGCGGGTTGGGCAGCAGGGAGAAGTCGTAGGTCATGGCCAGTTCGTTCAGCCACGGCTTGCGTGGCGGTTCGATGGCCAGCATGTCCGCGGCGCGGATGACGTTGGCCGTCATCCGCGCGATGTCGTTGGGCCCTGCGGGTTCTTCCCTGAGGGCTGTCTCCGGCGCCGGGGTTTCCCAGGCGGGGCCGGAGCCAAAGGCCATCTCCACAATGTCGATCTGCGGACGCTGGGGACGTTCCGTGGTCCAGCCGCCGGCATAGCCGGTCTGGAAACCCTGGATCCGGCCCGGACCTGTCTTCGCCGCGCCGCGCCCCGGAATGGAGGGATCGAAGTAGGCGGCGTCCGGTACGCCCAGGATGTCCGTGGCATCGTCCTCATCGGCCATGCGCAGCGCCACCCGGAGGTTGGTGTTGGCGCGCAGGCTCTCCTTGATGACACCGGCCGGGCGCTGGGTCGCGAGGATCAGATGCAGTCCGAGCGACCGGCCCCTGGCGGCGACGTCAACAACTCCGTCCACGAACTCCGGCACCTCGGTGGCCAGGGCAGCGAACTCGTCCACCACAATCACCAGGTACGGCGGCGCGTCCGGATCGGCGTCGCGCTGCAGGGCCAGCAGGTCCTTGGCCTTTTTTCGGTTCAGCAGGCGTTCGCGGTAGTGGAGTTCAGCCCGGAGGGACGTCAGCGCCCGCCGCACCAGGTGCGGGGAAAGGTCGGTGACCAGGCCCACGGTGTGCGGCAGGTGCAGGCAGTCAGCAAAGGCGGCGCCGCCCTTGTAGTCCACGAACAGGAAACTGACCCGGTCGGGGCTGTACGCCGTGGCCATGCCCAGTACCCAGGACTGCAGGAACTCGGACTTGCCGGCACCGGTAGTGCCGCCCACCAGCGCGTGCGGGCCTTCGTTCTTGAGGTCCAGGTACAGCGGCTCGACGCCCTTGGAGCCCACGAGGGCGCGCAACGAGCCGTTGTCCTTGCGGTTCGCGACGGCGGTGGACCGGACGGAGTTGTTCTCCTGCCAGCGTTCAACCACCGCGTCGGGATTATCCAGGAAGTCCTTGCCGATCAGCGCCGCGTAGGACACGGCCCGAGGCAGGTTGGAGTCGTCCTCCAAGGGTTTCCCGGCGTCGACGACCGGCGAAAGCATGCGGGCCAGCTGGGCGGCGAGGTCGGCATCGAGGCTCTCGCAGCTGACGGGGTAGGTATGGCGCCCCAGCCTCACCTGCCCGGTGGTGGTGCCGTGTTCGCCGTCGACCTCCATGAAGTCGCGGCATGCGGCGGGAATCGCCTCCACGCCGGTGGCAACCCACAGAACGTGCACACCCGCGTCGGGCCCGCGCTCCACCAGGCGGGTCAGCCGTCCACGGTCCACGGGGGCGTCGTCCTCGATGATGACCAGGACAGAGGGCAGCACCGGGGCGGGAACATCGCCGTCGTCGCCGTGGACGCCCGGCCGGAGTGCGGGGCCGTGCGACTGCAGCGCGGCTTCGCGGGATTCCACCAGATCCTCGAGGCGTGCCAGCAGGCTCGCCCCGCTGGCCGAGCCCGTGGCCAGATGGTCGCCGGGGAGCGGGCTGTGGCTCGAGCCAACGTGCGGAAGCCACTGCAGCCAGTTCCAGCGTTCCCGGGAACGGGTGGAGGTGATGGCCGCCACTGCGACCTCGGCGGGCGAATGGAGGCCCACCAGCTGCAGCACCATGCCGCGTGCCACATCGTCCACCAGTCCCCGGGGCCCGGCCAGGCCGAACGCACCGGAGGAGCGCAGCTGCGACACTACGGGCACGCCCTCGATCTCCCGGAACTGCTGGAGGCATTCCTGGATTTCGAGCCGGAACCCGGCCTCGGTCTCCGCGGTGTTCGGTTCTTCGAGCGGGATCCGCGACGGCGCCGTCCCCAGCCCGAAGCGAAGGCCGAGGAAGCCCGGGTGCTCAGGACGGTGGGTCCAGAGCAGCGGGCCGAGTTTGTAGATGGAGTCCACGGTGTCGCTGACCGACGGAGCCTCCTGCAGCCGGACAGCCCGTTCCACCTGCTGCAGGGCGGTGAGCTCCTGCCGGAACGCGGCCATGGACTCCCGGTACTCCTTGAGCTGTTCCTTTCGTTCCCGCTTACTCTGCAGTTTCTGGTCCACGTAGTGCCCGACGACGAACAGCGGCATCATCAGCACGAAGAGCATCGAGAGCAGGCTCTGCGTCACGGCGAACAGGACGGCCCCCATCATCAGCGGGGCAATCAGCATGATGTAGGGGAACGCGTGGTGATCCGGGCGTTTTGGTCCGGCCGGCGGGATCCGCCGCGCGGGTGCGAACCGGGGCACCACCCGCGGCGAACGGTTGAAATCAACCAGGGGCGACGTCGGTGCTGCCGCGCCGCTGCGGGCCAGCGGCACCACCGTGATCTCTGTGTCCCCGAGCGTCACCGTGTCCGAGGAGCTGAGCGTGGCCCGGGTGATGGGCAGCCCGCCCATCTGCAGTCCGTTGGCAGAATTCGTGTCGACGATCTCGACGCTCTCGCCCACGCTGATGCGTGCGTGCCGCTTCGAGGTGAGAGGGTCCGTGAGCCGGATATCGGCGTCCCGGTCCCGGCCGATGTAGCTGGCGCCCGACGGCAACGAAAACTCGCGCCCGACGTCGGGCCCTGACAGTACGCGGAGGGTGGCGGCGGCGGGGCCGCGGCCCGCCCCCTGGCCGCCGGCCCCCGGGATGCCGAACTGGTCGCTGACCTGCGTCAGGGACACCACCGATCCGGGCCGCAGTCCCGATTCCAGCAGGTGGTCCCCGCGGTTGAGCACCAGGCCGCGCATGCCGCCGGCCACGAACGCCTCGTCGATGCGGAGGGAGAGGTTCGGCGGGGCCGGGTCGTTCCGCCGCCCCGGATCGGCGGTCCAGAGTTCCCGCGCGATGTCGGCCACCGTGGCCAGACCATCCACCGTGACGGCGAGGTCTTTGGCTTCGGCGGGATCACGGCGCAGCGTCAGGCGGATTTTCATCCTTCGTCGACCCCTCTCATCTTTTCAATCAGGTACAGGTCATCGGGGGTCACCAGGTGCGAGGTAACGGCGTGCTCCACAAGGCGGGCCCGCCGGTTGGTGGCCAGTTTGCCGCCCCCTCCCCTGAGGCCGGCCACGCCGACGCGGTCCAGCTTGTCGCACACGTTGTCCAGCTTCCGGTTGAACCGGGTAAGTGCCCAGCCGAGGGTCTTTGCGGCGGCCGCGGACGACGGTATGGCGCTGAATCCGGTGCCTTCCCTGCGCAGCATGGGCTCGGCGAGCGCGACGATGAGTGCCTTCTGGGAGTCGGTGAACACCACCGGGCCGATGGTCGTGTCGCCGGCCGTGTCGTCCCCGCGGGTTTCCTGCCGGAACGCGGGCGTTTTCACGTGGACGCTGAATTCGTAGGTGGTGGGGCCGGCCGTAAAGATGATGTTGGTGTGGCTGAAGACCAGGGGCAGCCGGGCACCCGGCGACAGCCAGGCCTGCATGCCGCCGGAGGCGTCGGCCACCGTGGCCGAGAGCATGCTCCCGACGTTGCTGAGCCACCAGATGCCGTCGTACCTGGCAATCTCGAGGAAGCGGCGGTGGAGGTATGGGTTGTCGTCCACCTCCAGGTCCCCTTCACGGCCGATGCTGAAGACGTCGTCGTCCGATGGCTCGTACCACTCGCCGCAGAAATCTACCGCAAGATCTCCCATTTTTCCGTGTCTCCTCATTAGCTGTTCGGGCCCATTAGCTGTTCGGGGGCTGTGGTAGTCCGGGGCCCGGCGTCAGACGCACGCAATGGAGTCCTCGCCCGCGGGCGATGCCGAGCCGTCATTGCGCACGATGATCACCTGCACGCATGTGGGTTCACCGGGATTGGCGCTGACGTCGACGCTCCGCGCGGCGGTTGACAGGTAGTTCCCGCCGCCTTTGACGGTCTTGATCCGCCACTTGTACATGTCACCCTGTTTCGGCTGCGGATTGGTCCAGGTGAACCGCACCTTGCCGCCGGCTCTGGCGCTGCCCGTGAGCTTGGCGACGTCCGGCACGGAGCCGTCGTCCAGGGCGTCGGCCGGCGGCTTGCTGGGCTGCTCACTCGGCAGGGCCTGGGGCGGCGGCGCGGCTGACGCGACAATAATGCCCACCACAATGGCCAGCACCAGGAGCGTTCCGCCGGCGATGGCCAGCCAGAGGTTCCGTTTCCCGTGGTCCTCTGAGGGTTCCGGGTTTTCCGGTCCTTCTGCCTGCCCGGTCCGGCTGCTCCGGAGGACAGTGGCCCCCGCCCAGTCGCCCTGGTCCGGTTCCGCAGGCGGAAACGCCGCGGTCTGTGGGACCGCCTGTGGTGCCGGAGCCGCCGCCTGCTGCCCCTGCGGCACACCATTCAGCGGAGTGACGCCGGTCAGCGGCCAGGTCCGCGACGGAAAAGTCGGGCCGCTCCCGGTTTTCTCGGGGTCGATGGAGGCAACGTTCCGGACCCTGGTCTCCTCCACGCCGTCGTCGGAATGGTCGTCCTCCGGGTGCCGCTCCTCCAGGACTTCGAACGGTGTTACCGAGAGGTTCAGCTCCGCCTGGATGCGCTGCAGCGCGAGGGCGAAGGCGTGGGCCGACGAATAGCGGGACGTCGCTGATTTTGCCATAGCCGTTGCCAGTGCGAGCTCAAGTGATTCGGGCACGTCGGCCCTGCCAAGGCGCGGCACGGGCATGCTGGTGATCCGCGAGATCAGTTCGCGCTGGGAGTTGTCAGCGCCGGGCAGGACAAACGGGGACCGTCCGGCCAGCAGCGTGTAGAGGGTGGCGCCGAGCGCCCACACATCCACCAGGACGCCGTCGACGTTTCCGTCGCGGAACTGTTCGGGCGGGGACCACGGAATGGACATCCCCGCGTCGTCGTCCGCGTCGCCGCCGAGCGTGCCGGAGATGCCGAAGTCCGTCAGTGCAGGACGGTTGTAGTCGGTGACCAGGATGTTGGCGGGCTTGATGTCGCGGTGCGCAATGCCGGCCCGGTGGGCGGTCTCCACGGCGGAGGCCACCTGGATGCCGATGGCCAGGACCTCGTCGACGCTGAAGCGCTGCCGCCGGTACCGGACGTCCAGGCTGGGCCGCGAGCAGTATTCCATGGCGAGGTAGGAGTGCCCGTCCCCGGTGACCTCGGCTTCGAAGATGGTCACGATGAAAGGGTGCGAGGACAGCTGGGCCATGAGGTTGGCCTCGGACTCGAACCTGCGCCGGGCGCCCTCCGTCTTGAGGCCGGACAGCAGGACCTTCACCGCCACCTTGCGGCGTGGACGGTCCTGTTCATAAAGGTAGACGTCGGAGAACCCGCCCGAACCGAGCAGGCTGACGTACGTGAAACCGGGAATGTGGGGCGGCGGGGCTGGCGGCCGCTTGGAACTCAAAGAATCTCCTCAAAACGCAACGAGACGTCGTCGCCAAGTTCTGCGATGTCCCCGTCCAGGACGATCGCCATTTCATTCTGGGCCAGGCGGCGCGGCGGCTGGCCCTCGCGGACCAGCACAGTGCCGTTAGTCGCCTTGAGGTCGCACAGCATCACATGCCAGCCCTCGAGCCGGACCTCGATGTGGGACCGTGAGATGTCGCCGCCGGGGCTGGCCACCTGGACCAGCCGCGGCATGGCACCGCCCTGCACCCTGGAAACGGACGGCTGCCGGCCAATGACAAGTGACTCATCGAGTCCGATCACTTCACCGGTGGAGAGCCGCACCTGCCCCAACCGGGGACGTGGCACCTGCACAGCGACGTCGGGAAGCGGCACACCGCACGTGGAACACTGCCCGTTGGTGGGAGGGTTCGCGTGACCTGCCGCGCACACCCTGGCCAGAACCAGCGGACCGGCGCCTAGCGGACCGCCGCCCGGCGCTGCTCCCGACGCAGTTTGTGGCTGGGCCGGCGCAGCCCTGAGCTCACTCTTGAGAACCGTCTGGCCGTCGTGGTCGCCGTCGCCGGATGCTGCCGGCGCCTCCGGATGGACCTGTTCGGGCTGCAGCTTGTCCGCGGCCGTTTCCGGGCGGGCGAACATTGGGGAGAACGACGGCGGCGCAGGAGGACGCTGCCCGCTGTCACTGCGGGTGGCCCACGGCACGGAATCGATCAGCCCTCCCGCCGCTGCGCCTGCCGCCGGGCCCGTCTCCGCATATCCGGTACTGGGCGACTGGTTCGGTGACAGGCTTTCCTGTGACTGAGTTTCCGCTGACGGGATTTCTTCCGCGTGGATTTCTACCGTCCCGGTTTCCGAGGCACCTGCATCCGGAGCCTCAGCGGCATCCGGAATGTCAGGAGCACCAGGTGATGCGGCTGCAGCCTCCGGAAGGTCTTCATCGGAGTCTTCACCGGTGCGCACAGCCGCGCCCTCGATGCTGCGCACCACGGTCTTGTCCCACAGATGGTCATATGAACTGGTGAGTTCGCTGGCCGGCGGCAGCACCTCACCGGAACTGCCGTCTTCTTCCAACGCCAGCTCGTCCGGCTGCGGCTCGTCCGGCACCACAGCATCCACGCGCGTCTGATCGAATACAGTCTCATCAGACACCGTCTCATCAGACTCTGCCTGTTCGAACACCGCCTCACCAGACTCTTGCTCGGTCTCATCAGACACCGCCTCACCGGCCACGGCCGGTTCCGGGCCCGCGGCCGCTTCGACGGTTGCCACCGGCAGTGCCGCCATGGTTTCCGACGAGGCTTCCACCGCCGCCAACGTCACTGCCGCGGCTCCGCCACCGGCTCCGGCTCCGGCTCCTGTTCCGTCCCCGGCCATAGCCAGCCGCAGGGCTTGGAGAAGGAACACGCCCTCTCCAACTGGCAGTTCGAGTGCGGGCAGCTCAGGGGCCGTGGATGACGGCAGGACAGCCTGACCGCCTGACGCGCCGGGAATGGTCAGAGTAAACCACTCCGGAGAGTCCAGCCACCGCTCCGTCCACGTGGTGACATTTCGGCCGTCGAGCGCCACGGTGCCGCTCTCAAGGTGAACCGTCAGATCGAGGTCACCGCGGAGGAAGACCCGCAGTGACTCGCGGAAGCCGATGATGCCGAACTGGGGACAGCGGGACAGCGGCACCCCCAGACCACCCGTCACAGCGTGCAATACCTCGTGTACCTCCGGCTGGCCTTGCAGCAGGTCCCAGACCTTCCGGACGAGGGCAGGTTCCGACTCCGGGCCCAAAATGACTGCCGTCCCCGACCGGAGGATCCCGAACCAGCTGCCTGGAGCGTAGCTAGCTGCGGTCATTCACTTTCCCCGTTTCCCGGGTTGCGCGGCAGCGTGTCCTCGTCCTCCGCTTCGGCCGCGGTCCTCGGTGCGGTGGTGGAGACGCCGTCCTCGTTCAGGACATTCCGGGCATCGACGACAATCACCGTGACGTTGTCGCGGCCGCCGCTCCTCAGCGCAGCCTGGATCAGCTGGTCCACGGCTTCCTGGGGGTCCGGAAACATGGTGAGGATCTCAAACATCTGGTCGTCCGTGAGTTCGCCGTTGAGGCCGTCGGAGCAGACCATGATGCGGTCGCCCTCCTCGATGGGAAGGAGCCAGTAGTCAGCTTCCGTCTCGTCGCCCGTGCCCAACGCCCGGGTGACGACGTGGCGGCGGGGATGGACGGTGGCCTGTTCCGCGGTGATTTCTCCGGTGTCCACCATCTCCTGTACTTCCGAGTGGTCCACGCTAACCTGCTCGAGCCTGCCTTGGCTCAGCCGGTATGTACGGGAGTCACCGATGTTCATGACAAGCCAGTACGGGATGCCCATCTGTTCCACCACCACCACGCCGGTCAGCGTGGTGCCCGCCCGGGATCCTGTGGCGGTGCGGATGGAGTCGTCCGCGATGGCCAGGTACTGCTGCACCACCGAGGCGGTGGCTGTCCGCTCTCCGGTGGCCAGCTGCGGAAGTGTTGCCAGGGCACGAACGCACATGCCGCTGGCGACTTCGCCGGCCTCATGGCCTCCCATTCCGTCCGCGACGGCGAATACAGGGTCGGACGCAATGAAGGAGTCCTCGTTGAGCTCGCGGCGAAGGCCGCGGTCCGTTCCGTAGCCGTAGCTCAGGTGGAGGCCTGGCTTGCTGCCGGCCGATTCGGTGCGGGCCGCCTGCTGTGAGTTCATGCCTGTCCTACGTTGAAGGTGCGGTCCCCGAAATGAACGGTGGTTCCGGGGCTGACAAATGATGGGACGCCGGGCACTAGCGCGGTGCGTACGCCGTCCGGTGTGGTGATAGCGCTGCCGTTGGTCGAGTTGCGGTCGGTGACCCATACACCGGCGCCGTCGGTGAGCAGGTGCAGATGCGTCTTCGAAATGGTCCGTCCTGGATCCGGGACGGCCAGCAGCTGCGCCTGGGACTCTCCGGCACCGGCGGCGGGATTGCGCCCAATCAGCACGCTGCGCTCCAACCGGAAGTCGCGGCCGTCGTCGAGCCTTATCCGAAGTACCGCCACAGGCGGTGCCTCCTGCCGGGAACCGCGCAACTGCGTGCTGTCGAGGGCATCGTCAGGGTGGCCGGCATCCCCCGGGCCGGAGTCCGGCTGGCCGGGCCAGGGCCGGTGTGCGGCGCCGGCCGCCACGGCCACGGGTGAAGTGACCTGCTGGACAGGAGGGAGGTCCAGCGGGGCGAAGCTGTACGGCCCCTGGATGCCGCCAGTCGTCACTGGGTTGCGTCCGGCATTTACGTCAAACACGAGGGTTTTGGCCGCCCGGTCCTGCCAACCCTGGAGCCCGCCGTCCCTGTCCCAGGAGTTGGAGACGACGACCAGGACGGCCCATGCGGCTCCCGCCAGGGCGAGCGGGCCGAGGATCAACGGGGCGGCATCGAACCACTTGAAAATCACCACGACGACGGCGGCCGCAACGGCCAGCAGCACACCGGAGCCGGTGACGGCTCCGCGCAGGATGACGGCGCCCGTCCCCGGGGCGTATCCGTCCTTGTCTGTAGTGCGGATACCCATGGCCCGGCTGCCAATGGTGCTGCCGGAACGGCCCTCAACGCCGGCGAGGACAGCAATATAGATGAGGGTCAGGCCCACCGCGATGCCTCCCAGCAGGGCCAGCGTTCCGGTGTCGTAGACGATGAATCCGCCGCTGCGGGAACTTGTCACGCTGGCGAAGCCGAGGGAAAAAAGGACCACGAGGACCACGGCCGGTGCAAGCCAGTCAAGCACCGCGGCGCCGAGGCGCTTTCCGGGTGCCGCCGGGACCAGTTCCAGTTTCGTTCCCATGTCCGTTCCTTCCCCCTGCAGCTCCCCCTGCCGCTCCCCCTGCCCGCTGGGGTTGATGCTACCGGGAATCCTTACGGGCTGCGTTGCCGCCCCGCAGGCGCCACAGTAGCTCGCCCCGGCACGGAGCGGCTGTCCGCAGTGGCTGCAGGGCCTCGTCTGCGCGGGCTTCATGCCGCCAGTCTTCGGGTCAGTCATGATCGGCCCGGCCCTCGCCATCCTTGGGTGCGGTCCCATCCTTTAGTGCGCTCCCATCCTTGGGTGCGCTCCGGCGCAGCGTCACAGGCAGGCGCAGCCCCCGGACGAGGCCGGCCCCTGGGGCGCTTCGGCGGCTGAGCGCGGCGCGGGCGTCGGCCAGCAGCGACCGCGGCGAGAACCGCGCCTGCTGGCGCCGCCAGAAGCCGACCGTCGCCGTCATTTCATTGAGCGAACCGTCCACAATGGTCCAGTACTCCCGGACCTCTTCTTCACTGGGCTGGCCGGCTCCGAAAATGGAGGCATCCGCCCTGTGGGCCAGCAGTGTGGTGGCAGTACCCGTGGCGGGAAAAGCCCTCGCGACGACGGCGGCCGATTCCCTCCGGGTGGCGCGGCTGTCGACGGCCGCACCCATGTCGGTTGCGAGGCTGAGGACCTCGTTCCATCCGCCGCCCACGCGCTGCGCGGGGTGTCCTTCCGTGAAACGGGACTTGCGCCGCCGCGACTTCAGGAGCGCGATGAGCAGCAGCGGCAGCGCCAGGATTCCGAGCGGGATCATGGCGATGCCGACGGCGCTGAGGATGGGACCCCAGAACAGCCACGGGTTGTTCTTCTTCTCATCGGCGTCCAGCGCGTCCGGAGACGAGTCCGGCGGAAGGTCCGCGGGCTCCTGCGGCGGGGGCGGGGGCTGCAGCACCTGCGGCTTGGGCTTCGACTTGTTTTCGGGATCCGGCGGAATGGGAACGTTGTCCTTGGGCGGGGTCGGGTCGAAGGCCACCCAGCCGACACGGTCGAAGGCCACCTCGACCCACGCGTGGACGTCCTTGCCCAGGATCTTTATTTCCCCGGCGCCGTTTTCGGGGCTCTTCGGATCGGGATAGAAGCCCATGACCACTCTCGATGGGATGCCCAGATGGCGCAGCATAAGGGACATGGCCACGGCGTACTGTTCGTCGTCGCCGAGCATCTGCTTGGCTGTCAGCATGTCGCGGATGCGGGCAGCACTGTGGCCGGACACGCTCGGCAGCTGGCCGTCGGCGATGAGCCCGTTGCTGAAGGCGCCCTTCTTTTGGAAATGGGCTTCGATTTGCCGCACCTGGTCCACGGCGGTGGGGGCGTCCGCCGTCAGGTCGTTGGCTTGCGCACCGACAACGGGCGGGATGTCCGCGACGTCCGGGAGAGTCATCTTGGCAAAGTCGTATTGTGTCAGCTGCCCGTGTTCGAGCTTCACCGGCTCCGAGACCTGGACGCTGTACGAGTCACCCCTGGACAGGCCGTGCGTGGTGACGGCCGTGTCCGTTCCGGAGTTGAAGTACAGTCCCGAGGCCGGCGTGGAGGAACCGGGCGTGAAGCTGAGGCCGGTGGTCTTCCTGCCGCCGGGAACGAAGTAGCCCTGGTAGTCCTCGACCGTGATGTCCAGGGTGTATTCGTTCGTCGGGACCCGTCCGGCGGAATCCGCCAGCGTGTTGATGGATTTGGCGTCACCCACCTTGCTGAAGTTGCCGGACCCGTTTGGATCCATGGTGTAGTTCGTCCCGTTGAAGGCATCCAGCGCCCCGAGCCGCACGCGTGCGTCCTTGGGAAGGCCCTTGACCGCAAACAGCGCGTCATCCTTCTTGTCCTTGACGAAGTTGCGGAAGCTTGCCAGGGGCGTGACGTAGTCCTTGGGGTCGAACGGCGGCACGACGACGTTGCGCAATACCCGCCGCTCGTCCCCCGCGGAGATCAGGGGCGAGATGGCGGCCGTGATACCGACGGTGACGGCGATGACCGCGGCCGCGGCGGCCAGCCGCCGCATTCTGGCGCGGCGGGCGGTGTCGGCGTCGTGCTGTGGACGGTTGACGGAAACCTTCAGGGTGTTGCTTCGCCGCAGGCAGTCCCGGCGGAAGGTCGCCCACGCGATGCCCACCACGGTCAGGCCAACGCCCCGCTCCACCGTCAGGAACCCCGCGTTCGTGCTGAAGGCGATGCCGGTGACGAACAGAGCCAGTACAGGCAGCAACGGCCAGTAGGGGCTCCTGGTCCGCCATGTCAGGATTCCGCCAATGAGTGCGGCGATGAGCGAGCTGAGGAAGGGGACGATGAGCACTCCCCCGGCGGTGCCCACGGGAACCCCGACGGTGAGCATGTCCTTCCATGCGAACACGACGCCGAGCAGGAGCGTACGCAACGACTCAAGGCTCGGGATCACCCCGGCGATGGCCGCGCCTGGCACGGCGAGCGCGGTGCCGAGGACCAGATATGCCCCGAGCGCCAGGGCGGTGGTGATCAGGAGCCCCAGTCGGAAGTGCGCGTTGCACGCGGCAATGGCCAGGCCCAGGAGGATTCCTCCCAACCCGGCGGCCAGGTAGTACGGGTCGCCGCCGAAGCTGAGGCTGAAGCCCAGGACCCCCAGCCCCAGCAGCACGGTGAGCGCTCCGGCGTCGAGCACAAAGTGCCACGGCGGCTGGCCGCTGGTGAAGGCCGACGGCGGCGGAGCCTGCCGGCGCGGGCGGAGACCTGTTGCCTGGCTCATGCGGCTGCCTTTCGGAGGACAGCGGGAAGGTCGGAGAGTTCACCGAGGGTGAGCACTGTGAGGTCTCCGATGTTCGCGCGGGCAGGTGCAGCACCGGCATCGACCCGGACTGCGAGGCTGCGGACCCCCGGTGCCACGGAAGCACCTGCTGAGCGCAGCTGGGTGGGCGTCACCTGGCTGCCCACCACGAAGAAGACCACCGAGGCGTTGGGGACGGTGTCGGCCAGCGTCCGGGCGAGGTCGACGGCGGTCTTCCGCAGAGGGGTGCCGGTGATCCGGGTCATGCCGTCCAGCATGGTGCGGCCGGTCTCGCAGCGCAGCGGCCCCGATTGGGTGAGGACGTCCAGCTCGCGCTGTTCACGGATGGCCTGGCGTCCGATGGAGGCGGCGGCGGAGATGGCCATTTCGAATTCGTGCTCGGACCCGTACTCATCGGTGTTGACGGACAGCGATATGGCGAGGTGGGCGCGGCGGGTCTCTTCGAACTGGCGCACCATGAGCTTGTTGGTCCGGGCCGTGGTCTTCCAGTGGATATGGCGCCGGTCATCGCCCGGCACATAGTCACGCAGCGCGTGGAATGAGACGTCTGCACTGGAGAGGTCGGTGGTGGGCATGCCCTCGAGGTCACGGATAAAGCCGGCGGCGGATCCTGCCAGTGCCACCGTCTTCGGGTGGACGTAAAGGTCCTGGGCCTTCGTCCAGAGCACCTGGCGGCGCAGGAGGTGCAGCGGATCGGCCCGGACGGAACGCACAGGTCCGACGACGATCACCGCACGGCGTGCGGTGGGAATGGTGAAGAGGTCCTCATGCACCTGCTGCGGTCTCATGCGCGGCAGGTGGAAGACAGCCGTGGAAGCCCCCACGGGCAGTTCAAGGTCCGCGGGCAGCAGCGGACGCGCCGAGGTGTTGGACACCGCGATGCTGCCCACCGTGTCGTCCCCCACCGCAACCCGGGTCCGGGCCAGGTCCAGCAGGACGCCGTAGGAGGATCGGCCGAGGATAAAGCCGACGGCGATGAGGAACAGCACCAGCGCTGCGAGGGCAGCGGCTTTGGCCTCCTGCCAGCCGTAGGCTTCCCCGGCTGCCCACAGCACCACGGCCGCCACCAGGACGGACCAGCCCAGGACGCTCACCACGCCCAGCACAGGCTGGACGTGTCGTGACCAGCGGCCGCGGACGGCGTCCCAGGCCGGAGCAATGGCCTGCCCGGCGGTGTTGGCGGCCTCGGTCCATACCGCCGACGGGCGGAGCCGCACGTTCCTGCCGGTGGGGAGTCCGCGGTTGCGGAAGGGCCCGTCCGCGGAAAATTGCCGGCGAAGGCGGCCAGCAAGCCGGGTGAAGGGAGAGCCGGTGGACATGTATGGAACCTTTTTGTTAGCGCTGGAAACGTAAATTCCGGGCCGAAGCCCGCGGTCTAGACAGCTGCGCGCTGCTGGGGAGCGGCGACATCGGCCAGGACGCGTGTCAGGACCGCTTCCGCCGTGGCTCCGGAAAACTCCGCCTCGGGGTCCATGACGAAGCGGTGTGTCCAGACGACCCCGGCCAGTTCCTTGACGTCGTCCGGCAGGACAAAATTCCGTCCCTGGGCGGCTGCCCAGACCTTGGCTGCCCGGACCATGGCCAGGGCCCCGCGGACGGATACGCCGAGCCGGGTCTCGGGGGCGTTCCGGGTCTCCTCGCACAGCCGTGAGATGTACTCGAGCACCGCGGTGTCCACGTGGGTGGTGGCTGCGAGGTCGGCCATGTCCGCCACGGCCTGGGTGGTGATGACGGGCCGCAGGTCTTTGGAGCGGTCCCTGAGGTTGGTGCCGCCCAGCAGTTGCACGGTGGAGGCGTGGTCCGGGTACCCGATGGAGGTTTTGATGAGGAAGCGGTCCAGCTGCGCCTCGGGGAGCCTGTACGTGCCCGCCTGCTCGATCGGGTTCTGGGTGGCCATCACCATGAACGGGCGGCCCGCCTCGTAGGTGGTGCCGTCCACCGTGACACGGGATTCCTCCATGACCTCGAGCAGGGCGGACTGCGTCTTGGGCGAGGCACGGTTGATTTCGTCGGCGAGGACAATGTTGCTGAAGATCGGCCCCTTGTGGAACTCGAATTTCTGCGTTTTCTGGTCGTAGATGGTCACGCCGGTGACATCCGAGGGCAGCAGGTCCGGCGTGAACTGGATGCGGTTGTTGGATCCCTGCACCGTAGCGGCCAGGGCACGCGCCAGCGACGTCTTACCGGTTCCGGGCGCATCCTCGAAGAGGACGTGGCCTTCGGCAAGCATGGCAGTGAACGTCAGCCGGATGACGTGGGACTTGCCCAGCACCGCCTGGCCCACGTTGGCGACGAGTTTCTCGAACGTGCCCGCAAACCAGGCGGCTTGCTCGGTTGTCATGGTCATGGGAGGTTCCTCTTCCGTTTCGTGCAGTCTGTTGTTGTGCCCAAGGCGTTGTGCTCAGTTGTTGTGCCCTAGGCGGTGTGCTCAAGGCGTGCGGAGAACACGCGATCGTTACCGTCGAGGCATTCCCGCCGGCGGGTTTCCGCCGAGCGACGTGGTGTCGCTCCGCACGTAATTGCCCCCGGCAGGACCGGACGTCAGGTGGTACCACACGCCCGTGGGATTGTCGGTGGACCTGCTCCACACCACGTAGTGGTCGCTCTGTGCGGTGATGCCGGTATCAAACCACCTTCCGGGACTGACGCACTGGTCGGGGTTGGAGTTCCGGTAGCTGTCGGTGGTCCTGTTGGGCTCCGTGCAGGAGCGGACCGGAGTGGCCTGGATGCTCCAGGACGTGGGCGGCGGAGGGGTCGGGTCAGCACCCGAGGTTGCGACAGCAGAATCCGCTTGTCCGCAGTCCTTGTCGCCGTCCGTTCCGTTGCAGGCACGGACCGCAAGCGTATGCCTCTCGTTCCAGCCACCGACATTGCGGCTGAACTGCCGGTCCAGGCCCACCGACCGGAAGCCGCTGCCGTCGAAGTTGACCTCATAGCGGTTAATGACGCGGCCATTGTCGTTCGGCTTGCTCCACGTCCAGTGCACCTGGGAATCACCCTTGGCGGACGTGCCGCCGGTCACGACGGGAGTACCCGGCGGACCGTAGGGAACTGCTGAACCAATGGCCTTCGCATCCCCGGAAACGTTGTTCTTCGTGGAGTAGGCGATGATGTTCACCGTCACGTTCTGGCCGTTCGGCTGCCCGTAGATGGTGCCGCCCGGGGCGTTGATCGGTCCGGAGCCGTAGGCCGTGGACCAGCGGTAGCCAATCTCCGAGGCCTGCGACCCGTTCCGCTGCGCCTGCGTCAGCGGTGTGAACGTGACCTTCAGCTGGCCGCTGTTTCCCGGCGCCGCCACCGTGCCGCCGCTGACAGTCCCGGGCTTTCCCGCGGCCCGGATGGGCGCGGACTGCGCGCTGGTTCCGGATGTGCCGGCTTTGTTGGTGGCTGAGACGGTGAAGGCGTAGTCGGCCTCGGAGTTGGACACCGTGACATTCTGGGAGGTCCCCGAGACCTGCTGGCTCTTCACCACCGAGCCTCCGCGAAGCGTGGTCAGCGTGTAGGCGGAAACGGCGTCGCCGTTATTGTTGGGCGCGGTCCAGTTCACCTGCAGCTGGCTCTGGGTTCCCACCGAGCCGGCTCCGGCAACGCTCGGCGCGGCAGGAGTCACCGGTGCACCCGCGGGGATCTCCGCGGCCGAGTACTGGCTCCATTCGGAAGGGTCCTTGGCATCATTGCGCGCCAGGACGCGCACCTTGTACGCCACGCCGTTCGTGAGGCCCTTCCAAACGTAGCTGGTGGCCGTCAGGTTCTGGATCTGCGCATTCTGGCCGCTCGGCGCCGGCGAGATTTCCAGGTCGTAGGACTTGACCGGTGACCCCTTGCTGGCGGGCGCCTTCCAGGTGATGGAGAGCTGCTTGTCGCCGAACCTCAGCGCCGGAGCCAGTGGGGTGTCCGGCTTGACGTCGGGCCGCACCTCTGCCGAGGCGGGCGACCGCCCGGATTCGCCGAATTCATTCGTGGCCGTCACCTGGAAGTGGTACTTGGTGTTGTTCACCAGGTTGTTCAGGGTGCACGAGTTGGCGGGGCAATCCTGTTCAAATCCGCCTTCGCCGTAGACCGTGTAGTGGGTGATGGGCGACCCCCGGTCCGCCGGTGCGGTCCAGTTCAGCAGCGCAGTGCTGTCACCCACGCTTTGGGCCTGCGGCGTAGTGGGGGCGAGCGGCTCGTCCTTCACCGTCAGCCGGATCCTGGCCGTCGCCTGCCGTGAAGCTTCCCCGGTCTTATCCGCGATGGTGTAGGCAACAACCATGGTTCCGGAGAAGCCGGAGGCGGGCGTGACCACAACGTTGTCCCCGTCAACGGCCACGTTCCCGGTTCCGGTCTCGGCCGTCGCGGCCACGATCTTCAGCGGCGTCTCCGGGAACGGGTTGGCGTCGTTCGCCAGGACCGGCACGGTCACAGGCTTTCCGGCCGCGGCGCTGGGCTCCAGGTCGTCGTTGGCCACAGGCGTGGGGCGGTTGGAGGCTGTGACGGAGAGCCGGTACGTGGCGGTCGCCTCGAGCCCCCGGGGATCCCTGGCCTTCACCTGCACGGCCCCGTCTTCGCCCGGCCGCACGCCGTCCTTGGCGGAGACCTTGAGCGAGGCGCCCTCGATCCTGGCATCGAAGCCGGCCGGAGCACCGCCGACGAGCTCGTACTTCATGTTCTCTGCATCGTCGCCGTCGGGGTCGGAAGCCAACTTGGCGAGGTCGGTCTGGGCGGACTCCCCCTGCGGCACGTCGACGGCGGCACCCAGCAGTGTGGGCGGGTTGTTGCGGTTCGGATCCGGCAGGACCTTGGTCCGGATGCTTAGCGTGGACTTCAGGCCTGCGGGGTCGTCCGGGCCGGTGCCGTCGGTCACTTCGAAGGTGATGGAGCCGGGCCCCACGTAGTCCTTGCCGGCCGTGTACTTAATCGCAGTGCCGTTGCCGGCCACGGGGTCGCCGCCATCCGCACCGATGAGCTTGATCCGGTCGGTCTGTGTCAGCCTGGGTGAGCGCCCTTCCCGGACCTTTACCCATTCGCCCAGGTTGGCCGTGACGGACTGGCCCGCCACGAGTTCCAGGACATCGTCCTTGGCGAGGGTGGGGACCTGCTGCCCGAGGCCGGGCACCCAGATGATCGCGGTGGACTTCTTCCCGTCCACGTCTTCCACGGTGTACGGCACCAGCTGCGGCTGCCCGGTCAGTTCGACGACCACGTTGCCGTCGGGGCCAGGGCGCGCGGTTTCGCTTCCGCTGGTGACCTTCAGGTTCTCGCCGACGCCGTCGGGGTCCTCGTCGTTCTTGAGAACGGGAACGTCGACGGCTGTCTTGCCGAGGGTCTGGGCTGACGTCACACGGTCGTCCCGGGCAATGGGAGCCAGCAGCGGGACCTGGCTGTCGACGACCATTTTGATGGTGGCCTGGGCGGAGGCGCCCCGCTCATCGGCGACGGCGTAGCGGACGTTGACGGTGCCCTCAGCCGCCGGGGCCTGCAGGAGGATGCGGCCGCTTTGCTTGCTGACTTCCGCCTTCAGGGCGGCGTCCGCCTCGATTCCGTCGGTGAGGATGCGGATCGGGTCGCCGTCGGGATCGGAGTCATTGCCGGCGGCATCGACGGCGATCTGGCGGCCGGGGCGGACCTTGACCTCATCGTCCACGGGCGTGGGCTTCTGGTTGGTGTCGCCGCGGGGCGCGATCCCCACGGTGACCGTGCCGGTGTTCACGGCGCCCTGCCGGTCCACCACTTTGTAGCGGAAGGAATCCGTTCCGGCGCCGTCTCCGGCGGCGACAAAGTCGATGAAGTTGCTTCCGGGCGTCGCGGTTCCCATGGCGGGAGAGCTGTCGATGCCGGTCAACTGGACGGAGTCGCCGTCGGGGTCTATGCCGTCCAGCGGAACCGGGATCCGCACCGTGCCGGCGGCCACCACCCGGGCCGTCAGGTTCCTGGGCTGCGGACGGGAATTCTCGGCGCCTTCGAGGGGCAGGATGTGGATGGTGACGGCCGCGGCGCTCTTCTGCCCCTGCGGATCCACGGCGTTGTAAATGGCACGGACGGTTTTAGGCTCACTGCCGGCGATGAAGCGGAGCGTGTTCTCCGATACAAAGCTTGTCCCGTTCGCGGCCTCGACGGGCTGGGGAAGGACCGGATCAACGGTGAGCTTTTCGCCCTGCGGATGTGTGTCGTTGTCCAGCACGGGGATGGTGACCACGTCATTGACGCGGACGTTGACCTCGTCGGGTTTCGGCTGCGGCGCCTCCACGACGGGCGGGGCCGGGACCGGCACCACCGAAACACTGCCCGTGGCGGAATCCTTGCCGTTGGACATGGTGTACCGGAAGAGGAACGGATCCTTCGTCCCGGCGATGTCCGTGATCCGCAGGACGCTGTGGTTGAGGACGCTGACCGAGGCCGTGGCGTTTTCCGGCAGGGAAACGGACTGAAGCACCAGCACGCCGCCGGAAGGATCCGAGTCGTTGGCCAGGGGGTCCAGGAGGACGCTGCCGCCGACCGGCAGGAGTGCAACGTCGTGGACGGCAACGGGTTTGCCCGCGTCCTTGCCCGATTCGACATCAACGCGGATCAGGCCCTGACTGCTCTGGGGGCCATTGCTGGCGATATACGTCAGGTACACCGGCCCCGGCGTGCGGCTGCGGAAGGTGAAGGTGCCGCCGTCGGTGACGGGACCGAGCTCGGCAGGCCCGCTGGCCTCCACCTGGGCGAGCCGGAGGGCGCCGCCGTTCGGATCGACGTCGTTCTTCAGCGGTGCGATAACGAGGTCCTGGCCGGCGACGGCGGTCACGTGGTCCGCGTTGACGACGGGAGCCAGGGCGCCGGGGGGCTGGACGTTCACCACCACTTTTCTTGTGGTGGTGGCGCGTCCGTCCCAGACGGTGACGGTCACGGTTTTCTTGCCTGCCGTGGCGCCGGAATCCTGGAAGGTCAGGAGTCCGTCACGGCGGATTTTCACCTGGTCCTGCTGGTTGTCGGCCGTCGCCGACATGAGGACGAGGTCGTCGCCGTCCGGGTCCACCCAGTCGGTCAGGATGTTCTGGCTGACTGTTTTCCCCTGCTCCACGAGCAGCGTGGTGGGATCGCCCCGCTTGAAGGCGGGCGGCCGGTTCTCGTCCGGCCCAACGACATTCAGCGTGACCTTTCCGCTTGCGGACAGCCCGCGGCCATCGGCAGCGCTGTAATCGAAAGACTCCGTGCCCGGCGTGGCGTCGGCCGGAACCGTGATTTGGAAGGCTGATCCGCCGTGGATGCTCTCGAGGCCTCCTGACCGGAGGCCTTCACTGCCGGTGGAGGCGGTGAGGACGTCCCCGTCGGGGTCGGAATCGTTGTCCAGCACGCTCAGGACCGTGGTGCGGCCGGGCCGGACGCCGACGACGTCGGGCTTGGTTTCCGGCGGACGGTTCGGTTTGGTGCGGTCCGGCAGGACGTTGATGGTGTTGTCGTCCGCGGATTCCTCGTCCTGGTCATCAGCTTGGTTCTTCGGCGGCACCACATCGTCCCAGTTGTTGACCAGCTGCATGTTCTGGTTGACGAGCCACACATTTCCGGAATTCACGTCGTTGAGCACCACGAGGTCGCGGTTGACGCGGAACACGTAGCTGGGCGAGGCGCTGGCTTTCGGAACGGCCACGTTTTTGTCGTCGCCATCGTTGGCGCAGTCGCGGACGTACTTGTTCACGCCCGACCATGCCGCGTGAATGCACCCGCCCAGCTGGACAGGTGCGGCGGGAACACCCTGGCCGCCAGGGGTGACCTGCCGCGCCGTCGAACCGTCCAGCGGCTGCTTCAGCAGCGCCTTGGGCGTGGCCACAGCGACAGCGTCCGACGCCGGACCCGACTGCTGAAGCTTGGCATCCCGTGCGTCCGGCACAGGCACTTCCCGGCCGCCGGGCAGGAACAGGCTGCCCCCGGCAGGGTCAAGGACCACAGGCTGGTCCCCCACCACGGCCAGCTGGAGGTCGCCGGCTCCCTTCAGCCCGTCCCATGTGCTGGATTCCGTCTCGGTGGGCTCACCGTTGGCGTCCACGGAGGTGACGGTCACCTCGCCTGTCTTGGGATCCGCCGAGTAGATCCGGTCATCGGCGCCGACGGCGGATACCAGGCCCTCCGAACCGTCAACGGCCGGCTCGCTTGATTCCTCATCGAAGGCGTTCACGGTCGACGGCGACATCGCCCACATCTTGCCGGCGGCGGGGTCCGTGACGGAGATGACCTCGGAGCCGAAGCTGACCTGGGCGGCTCCCGGGAGCTGCTTGTCCCCGCCCAGCCGCATGTTGGCGGCGGAGACCTGGTTCAGGGTTGAGCCGGATTCGTCGTCGACGAACACCTTGCCGGCGTTCTGCAGCACATCGAAGGCGGTGCTGGCCGGGGTCACGGCTCCGTCCAGTACGCGCGAGGGGTAATTCAACCGGCCCACTGCGTTCCGGGACTTGCTGACCACCCATACGCCGCCGTCGTTGAGGTCCACTTCGGTGGTCTTGAACCCCGGGTAGATGATCGCTCCGGCAACGAGTGCGAGGGCCGCCGCTGAAAAGGCGGTGCCCGTGATGAGCTTGTTGCGTCGGTTCCTTGGCCCCAGCCTGCCGAACAAAGTTGACACAGCGTTATTATTCCCTTGACATCACAGCCGCCTGAGCGCAGCTTACGGGCCCCTGGTGAGCACCAAGAGCCGTGACATTCCGCCACTCCCCCATAGAGACGCCGGAACAATTCTGAGTTCTGACTATTACATGGGCGCGGACGGCTTGTCCAAGAAGGGTCCGCAGAGGACCCTCCGTTACCCGGGCAAGACTACCCACCCGCCATCCGATCGGCGATGGGGAGGAGTCCCCCACCCGTGGCGGGACCAGTCCCCAGTCGGCGGGACCAGTCCACTCGGCGGAACTAGTCCAGTCGGCGGAACTAGTCCAGGACGAGGCCCTTGCCCTGGCCCCGGGCCAGCACCACCGGCAGGATCTCGCCGAAGCCGCGCACGTTTTCCGCGTCCTTCGGAATCAGGACAAAGCGCTCGTCCTGGTCAAGGGCTGCGGCGGTCATGGAGTCGATCAGCACGGTGCCGGGGTCTGCCAGCGTGGTCAGACGGGCGGCCAGGTTGACGGTGGGTCCGTAAATGTCCCCGAGGCGGGACAGAATCCGGCCCCACACCATGGCCACGCGTGCCTCCGGAAGGATCTCATCCCGGGAAAAGGCCTCGGCCAGAGCCAGCGAGATCTCCGCTCCTGCGGCGGGTGTCTCGGCGATGTACAGGACTTCGTCGCCCACCGTCTTCACCAGCCGGCCCCCGCCCACAGAGATGATCTCCGCGCACTTGTTCTCGAATCTCTGCACCAGCTTGGCCAGCGTCTTTTCGTTCATCCGCCGGGAAAGGCTCGTGTAGGACACAAGGTCGGCGAAACCCACGGCCCGGGCCAGTGGCAGCGGCGCGTCGTCCTCGTCGCCTTCCCGGCCTTCCTCGCTGGCCTGGAGTCCCGCCTCTGCCCGGACGGCAAGGCGCTGCACGGCCGCGTTCAGCTGGCGCCGCCACGAGTAGACGAGCATCTCCTCGAGCGGGTCAACGAGTGCGGGCAGTTCATTCACCAGCCGCTTTCGGGCCACGGCGTCCGTGACCCCCTGCTCATGGACCATGTCCTCCACGAGCGCCTCGATCTGCCAGACAACCATGCGGTCGGTCATTTGCCCGATGGCGCGGGTGACGGAAATTGCGGCCTCTTCGGTGAGCTTGCCGGTACGGACCATGTCCACCGCGGTGCTCAGCGCAGCCTGGTCGCGCTCGGTGAAGGCGACGTCGTCGTCTCCGAGGTTGGGGAACCCCAGGGCACGCCACAGCTTCCGGGCCGAGAGCAGCGACAGACCCGCACCGGCGGCTACCTCGCGCCGGCGCAGCTTTCGCTCGCCGCCGAGGAGCCTGGCCTCAAGGGCCTTCATGGCGATCCGCTCGACAGACATCGTGCCGGTGGAAGGAGCCTCTGCGGCGGCGTCGGCCACCTCGTCAGTGCCCTCGCCCTGGCTCACGCGGTGATCCTCATCGTTCATCTCTCCCACCTTCTCTCACATCCCGCGGAAATCCGGAGTCGGACCCGTCCTGCACATGACCCCATTCAAAAAACTCATCCTTCGGCAGCTCGTCCAGCGCATCCAGCACAAACCTGTGGAAGGTGGCGACTTCGGGCACATCCCGTAGTACGGCGCTGAATTGGTGCCCGGCATCCAAGGATATAGTCCCTGAGCGCAACATCCGTTGGAGCACCGTCTGGGTGACCGTGACGTTGCGCACCGACGCCAGGAAGACCTGCTGGTCCCGCCGCCGGAGCATGCCGTAGCGGGCCATAATCCTGCGGCTCGTCAGAAAGTACCGCGTTCCGTGCCATCGCAGCAGCCGCGGCAGGCAGTATCCGCAGAGCGCCCAAAGGGCAGCAAGCACACATCCCCCGACCAGCCAGATCGTCCAGTCGGCGGTATATGCAGGGTATAGGTCACGGGGCCCGCCGCGGATGATCCACGCGCTGGCAAAGGCGGCCAGCGCAGGTGCCACAACGAACACCGCCGCCGGAATGAACAGCATCCTGGGCTGTGGGCGGGTCATCACAATGACCTGCTCCCCCGGCAGGAGGTCTTTACGCATTGCCGCTTTCCGCAGACTCCCCAGGCGGAGTCCAGGGGCGCAGGTGGATGACGTCCCCGGCCGTCACCACATGCTCGCGCGCCGAGGAATCCACCACCAGGAGGGAGCCTGAGTCGTCCAGCCTGGACGCGTGCCCGATGATTTCGTGGTCGCCGGGAAGGTGGGCACGCACCTGCTGCCCCAGCGTAACCATGACGGCTTCCACGCGCTTGTGCAGCGATGGGCCGCCAGCCAAGCCCGCTGTCGGGTCGCCGTCGGCGTTGCAGAAGCTGCGGTACAGGGTGCAAAACCGGGACAGGTAGCTCTTCAGGAGGGCCGTGCGGTCCACGGTTTCGGCGCCTTCGAGCTGCACCGAGGTGGCCGTCGGAACGGGGAGCTCGGCCTCGGTCAGGGTGACGTTCAGCCCGGTGCCGAGGATCACGGGCGGCACGGAGCCGTCCCCCATCGTGCCGAGCTGGGCCAGGATGCCGGCGATCTTCCTGCCGCGGACCAGGACGTCGTTGGGCCATTTGACCTCCGCGCGCAACCCGGCCGTTTCCAGCAGCGCGTCGCGGAGCGCGAGGGCGGCCAGGAGCGAAAGCCAGGAGTAGGTCTGGGTGGGAAGCGGCCGGCCGTCGGCGTTGACGGGGCGCAGGACAATGGAGACCAGGACGGAGCTGCGCTCGGGCGCCTCCCAGGTGCGGTCCAGCCTGCCGCGGGCAGCGGTCTGGTGCTCGGCGGTAATGACGGCGAGGTCCTGCCATGCCTGGGGTTCGACGGTGACGGCGCGCAGGAGATCGGCGTTGGTGGAGCCGGTGGCGTCAACCACCTTCAGCTGCGAAATGCCGTGGGCCGACAGGAATTCGGCACTGCAGAGCGCTTCCCGGTCCAGAGCGGGCCGCTCCGGCAGTCCCCCCGATCCGGACAGATTTTCCTGCGCGTTTTCCTGTGCTTCGGGGCCTTCATCAGGGCGTGCGGCATCCATGCTTGCATCCTACCGAGTTGCCGGCCCTCGCAGCCGGTCCGGGCAGGGGCCCGGGAAACTCAGAGGAAGATATCAGGTACCAGCTGGTCCTCGTCGGCGCCCAGGCTGTAGGGCCGGAAGTCCTTCACACCTGCGGCGGCGAGCACTTGCTCGTCCGTGTAGAAGTTCCCGGACGGCACATCGGAGTCCGTGAGGTTGCCGCCGGTGAGCACGGCGTGGGCTGCATCCGCCATGATCTGCGGGCCGCGGGCAGCCAGGACCATCGACTCGCCGCCCGGCATGTTCCGGATGGCAGCGGTATCGATCAGCGTGCATGGCCAGAGTGAGTTGACGCGGATGCCGTCCGCTTTGAGCTCCTCGGCCAGGCCCAGGGTGGTCAGGCTCATGCCGTATTTGGCCAGAGTGTAGGCGAGGTGTCTGCCGGCCCACTTCGGGTCCAGGTTCAGCGGCGGCGAAAGGGTGAGGATGTGGCCCCCGGCCGATTTGCGGAGCGCGGGCAGGGCGAGTTTGGACAGCAGGAAAGTCCCCCGGACGTTGATGTCCTGCATCAGGTCGTACCGCTTCATGTCGACGTCGTCGGTACGGGACAGGTCGATTGCGGAGGCGTTGTTGATGACGACGTCGATCCCGCCAAAATGTTCGACGGCGGCACCCACCGCATGGGCGACGTCGTCGTCGTTGCGGACGTCCCCCACCAGGGGAAGCGCCCTTCCGCCGGCGGCCTCCAGCTCATCGGCGGCGCTGAACACGGTGCCCGCGAGCTTGGCGTGCGGCTGGCCGGTCTTGGCCAGCAGCACGATGTTGGCGCCGTCGCGGGCAGCACGCAGGGCAATGGCCAGGCCGATGCCGCGGCTGCCGCCGGACATCAGAATGGTCCGGCCGCGGAGCGATCCGGTGGCCCGGTAGGGGGTCTCTGGGAGTGCGAAAGCGTCGTTGCCTGAAGTCATAGGGACACTCTAGCCGCTTGATGTTACCGATGAGTAACATAGACGACCCTGCCGACACGTTCGACGAAAATTGTAGGATCCCTACAGCAGCTCCCGGAATATGCGTCACTAGACTAGCCATCAGGGCCTTTGATTTGTGTGGAAGCTACTTAAAGTGGCTCTCCATGCCAAGACGGACGCCCCGGATTACGCTGCTACAGCATGCATCAGCTGCAGCACAACAGCTACAGAGCCGGAGACACTTCATGAGCCATGACCTGACCACGACGGCGGGAAAGATTGCCGATTTCCGCGACCGCCAGGCCAGGGCAGAGCAGCCCTCCGGCCCGGAAGCGATCGAGAAGCAGCACGCGCGCGGCAAGAACACCGCCCGGGAGCGCATCGACCTTCTCGTGGACGCCGACTCCTTCGTCGAGTTCGACGCGCTCGCGGTGCACCGGTCCACGGCCTTCGGCATGGAAAAGAAAAAGCCCCTCGGCGACGGCGTCGTGTCCGGCTACGGCACCGTGGACGGCCGCCTCGTGGCGCTGTACAGCCAGGACTTCAGTGTTTACGGCGGCTCGCTGAGCCAGGTCAACGGTGAAAAGATCGTCAAGGTCCAGGAATTCGCGCTGCGCAACGGCTGCCCGGTGGTGGGCATCAACGACGGCGGCGGCGCCCGCATCCAGGAAGGCGTGGCCTCGCTGGCCATGTTCGCGGACATCTTCCGCAACAACGTTCACGCCTCCGGCGTCGTCCCCCAGATCTCCCTCATCATGGGCCCCTGCGCCGGCGGTGCCGCCTACTCCCCCGCCCTCACCGACTACGTGGTGATGGTGGACAAAACCTCCCACATGTTCATCACCGGCCCCGACGTCATCAAGACCGTCACGGGCGAGGACGTGGACATGGAAACCCTCGGCGGCGCCCGGCAGCACAATGCAACCACCGGCACCTCCACCTACCTCGCCTCCGATGAAGCGGACGCCATCGAGTTCGTCCGGGAGCTCTTGGACTTCCTGCCCTCCAACAACCTCTCGGAGGCTCCCGTGCTGGATCACCAGCAGGAGCTCGAGCTCGACGACGACGACCTTGCCCTGGACACCCTCATCCCGGACTCCGCCAACCAGCCGTACGACATGCGCAAGGTCATCGAGCAGGTCGTCGACGACGCCCACTTCCTCGAAATGCAGACCCTGTACGCGCCGAACGTGATCATCGGCTACGGCCGGGTCGAAGGCCACACCGTCGGCATCGTGGCCAACCAGCCGATGCAGTTCGCCGGAACGCTGGACATCTCTGCATCGGAAAAGGCAGCCCGCTTCGTGCGGCACTGCGATGCCTTCAACATTCCCATCATCACCCTGGTGGACGTTCCGGGCTTCCTGCCCGGCAAGGACCAGGAATTCCAGGGCATCATCCGCCGCGGTGCAAAACTTCTGTACGCCTACGCGGAGGCAACGGTGCCCAAGCTGACCGTGATCACCCGGAAGGCCTACGGCGGCGCCTACATCGTGATGGGCTCCAAGAAGCTTGGCGCGGACCTCAACCTTGCCTGGCCCACGGCCCAGATCGGCGTTATGGGCGCGCAGGGCGCCGTCAACATCCTCTACCGCCGCGACCTCGCTGCCGTGGCGGAGAACGGGGGCGACGTCGAGGCCAAGCGCGCCGAGGTCATCCGCCAGTACGAGGAGGAGCTGCTCAACCCTTACCAGGCCGCCGAGCTTGGCTACGTTGACGCGGTCATCGCCCCGTCGGACACCCGCCTCCAGATCATCAAGGGACTGCGGGCGCTGCGTGACAAGCGCGCCAGCCTTCCCACCAAGAAGCACGGAAACATTCCGCTGTGAACGCGCAGGATCCCATGGTCGAGTCCGGCGAAACGAAGCCGCTGGTTGAGCCTGTCGAATCGCCGCTGTTCTCCGTCGTCAAGGGAGACCCGACGCCGGAAGAGCTGGCGGCGCTGACCGCCGTCGTGCTTTCGCTCGGGACAGCCGAAACGGCTGAACGCGGGAAGCCCACCGTCCGCCACTGGGTGCGGCGGCAGCAGCTGCGGCTCGCGCCGACGCCGGGTCCCGGTGCCTGGAAGCGCAGCCGGGGCTAGATCCCACCGCCTCCCCAATCTCGCAAGCTCGACTGGGGCCCCTCGGCAGCGTGGGCCCTGGCGGCGGAGGCCCCTGCCGAAAACTCAGTGAGTCTTTCATAACTGGAGCAGCGCCGTTAGTCTCGTGGGGTGACTAGTGAACCTGCCGCCACAGCGCGCCCCCGGACCGCAATCGACGCCGTCGCCGACGCCCACACCGACACACTTGTTGCGTTGGATCCGAGCCTGGCCACCACGCTCGGCATCCCGGGGCACGACACCGAGTTTCAGGACTTTTCCCCTGCCGGGATCGCCAAATTCGCCGAGGCGGCCCGGACAACGCTTGCCTCCCTCGAGGGACTGGAACCTGTTGATGACGTCGACGCCGTCACCATGGATGCCTTGCGTGAACGCCTTGGCCTCGAACTGGAGATCCACGAATCGGGCTGGGATGTGGCAGAGCTGAACAACATCGAATCGCCTGCGCAGAATATCCGTTCCATCTTCGACCTCATGCCCACGGACACCGAGGAACACTGGGCCAACATCGCCGGCCGCATGCACAGTGTGCCAGGAGCCATCGACGGCTACATCGAGTCCCTGCGCACGGCGCGGGACAGTGGCCGTGTCTCGGCCCGGCGCCAGGTGTCGATCGTCATCGAGCAGACCACCAAGTACGCGGCAGCGGACGGCTTCTTCGCGAAGCTCGCCGCCGGTGCCAAGACGGGCGACGGCCCGCTCCCCGCCGGACTTCAGGAAAAGCTCGACGCCGGCGCTGCCGCTGCCAGGAGCGGCTACTCCGACCTTGCTGCCTTCCTGAGCGACGAGCTGCTGCCTGTGGCACCGGAGAAGGATGCCGTGGGACGGGACCGGTATGCCCTCGCATCGCGGCTGTTCCTTGGCGCCGCCGTCGACCTCGAGGAGACCTACGCCTGGGGCGTCGAAGAACTCGGGCGGATTATTGCCGCCCAGGAACAAGTCGCCGGGGAAATCAAACCAGGCGCCTCCATCGCGGAGGCCAAGGAGATCCTCAACAGCGATCCTGCGCGCCAGCTCAAGGGAACCGACGCCCTGAAGGCGTGGATGCAGGAGCTCTCAGACCGGGCCGTGTCTGATTTGGCCGGCGTGCACTTTGACATCCCGGACGTCATGAGGACACTCGAGTGCCTGATCGCGCCGACCGACGAGGGCGGCATCTACTACACGGGTCCGTCGGATGACTTCAGTCGTCCCGGACGCATGTGGTGGTCCGTGCCGGCGGGCGAGGACACGTTCACCACCTGGGCGGAAACCACCACCGTCTTCCACGAGGGCGTGCCCGGGCACCACCTGCAGATCGCCACGGCCGTCTACCGGCGCGAACTCCTGAACAGCTGGCGCCGGAATGTCTGCTGGACCTCGGGCCACGGCGAAGGCTGGGCGCTCTACGCGGAAAAGCTCATGGAGGAGCTCGGCTACCTCAAGGATCCGGGCGACCACATGGGCATGCTGGACATGCAGCGGATGCGGGCTGCGCGGGTGGTCTTCGACATCGGCATCCACCTTGAGCTGGAGATGCCGGCCCGGTGGGGGTCGGGCACCTGGACGCCGGACAAGGGCTTCGGCTTCCTCAAGGAAAACCTCGCCATCAGCGAGGGGCAGCTGCAGTTCGAGTTCGCACGCTACCTCGGCTGGCCCGGCCAGGCGCCGTCCTACAAGGTGGGCCAGCGGCTGTGGGAGCAGATTCGGGCAGAGCTCGAGGCCAGGCCCGGCTTTGACCTCAAGGCGTTCCACACCAAGGCATTGAACATCGGCTCCGTGGGGCTCGACACCCTCAAGCGCGCCATGCTCGGGTAGTCTCTTCCTGCTTTCGCGGCATGGCCGCCTTCCTCCGCGTGCCGCTCCTTTGTCGCTTTGACGCACGCTTCCGGAAGACAGCCAGGCCGCCCAGTTGGAGATCTTTGCCACACGCAGTGCGGGAATAACTTCATAAAGGGCCGGTTCTTCGCTGGATTTCCGGGCATGTGGACGGCCGCCTCGTGCTACTGCCGCGTAATATTTCTCAACCTCGGGTGGTAGCTGTATTTTATGCGGCCTAGCTTTGTTGGCGTGAGCACTCAAACCACTTCCTCTCCGGCCGCGCGTTCCGGCTTCCAGCTGCCCCGGTGGGCAGGCTCCTTCGGCTTCCAGATCATCGCCGCCCTCGTGGTGGGGCTCGGGCTGGGCCTGCTGGCCAAGTACACGGGCAGCACCAAGGCCAGCCCGAATGGACTTGGCGCGACGCTGCAGACCATCGGCTCCAGCTATGTCTCGCTGCTGCAGACCGCCGTCGTGCCCCTGATCTTCACCGCCGTGGTGAGTTCCATCTCCAACCTCCGCGAGGTCTCCAACGCGGCCAGGCTGGCCTGGAACACCCTGCTCTGGTTCGCCATCACGTCCCTCGTGGCCGTGCTGATTGGCATCGGACTCGGCGTGCTGCTGCAGCCCGGCGCCAACACCGGCATTTCCGGCGAAACCAAGGAATTCGCCGGAAAGTCCGGCGACTGGTGGGCGTTCCTGACCGGCCTGTTCCCCAAGAACTTCCTGGGCCTGGGCGCAAGCTCCACCGTGGCGGAATCCGGTGCCGTGACCACCGCCGTCAGCTTCAACGTGCTCCAGATCCTGGTGATCGCGATCGCCGTCGGAATCGCCGCCCTCAAGGTGGGCAAGCAGGCAGAGCCGTTCCTGGCACTCAACGCCTCGGCGCTTGCCGTCATCCAGAAAGTTCTGTGGTGGATCATCCGGATCGCGCCGATCGGCACGGTCGGACTCATCGGCAACGCTGTGGCCGTCTACGGCTGGGACACCATTGGTTCGCTGGGCAAGTTCACCGTTGCCATCTACGCCGGCCTGGCCCTGGTCCTCTTCGGCGTATACCCCGCGCTGATCCGCTCCCACGGCCTCTCCGTCAAGCAGTACTTCTCGGGCGTGTGGCCGGCCGTGCAGCTTGCCTTCGTGTCCCGGTCATCCATCGGCACGCTGCCGCTGACCCAACGTGTCGCCGAACGGAACCTGGGTGTTCCCCGCGCGTATGCCTCCTTCGCTGTTCCGCTGGGGGCGACCACCAAGATGGACGGCTGCGCCGCCATCTACCCGGCCATCGCCGCCATTTTCGTTGCCCAGTTCTTCGGCATCCAGCTCGACGTCAGCCAGTACCTGCTGATCGCCCTCGTGTCGGTCCTTGGTTCCGCGGCGACGGCCGGCACCACGGGCGCCGTGGTCATGCTGACTCTGACCCTGTCCACGCTGGGCCTCCCGCTGGCCGGCGTCGGTCTGCTGCTCGCCATCGACCCCATCCTGGACATGGGCCGCACCGCGGTCAACGTGGCCGGGCAGGCGCTGGTCCCCGCCATCGTGGCCAAGCGCCAGGGCATCCTGGACGAGGCGCTTTACAACGCGCCGCGCTCCGGGGACCCCTTCACGGATGATTCCCCGGCGGAAGAGGCCGCCGAGGGGTCGTCCGAAACGGACGGCGCTTCGACGGACCGGGAGCTGGCCGACGCCAAGGCGTAGCCGCACGCCCAGGTTTCCGGTTAGGGTACCGTCATGGACGTCATTCTGGTTCCCGGATTCTGGCTCGATGCTTCTTCGTGGTCGGAGGTGACTCCCCCCCTGGTGGCGGCGGGGCACCGCGTCCATCCGCTCACGCTTCCTGGGCTGGAGGCGCCGGATGCCCGGCGCTCCGGCATCGGGCTGCGCGACCACATCGATGCCGTAGTCTCCGCCGTGGACGCCGTCGACGGCCCTGTAGTGCTCGTGGGCCACTCCGGCGGCGGGGCCATCATTCACGGCGCAGTCGATGCGCGGCCGGAGCGTGTGGCCCGGGCGGTTTACGTCGACAGCGGTCCGCTCGGTGAGGGCGGCGTCATCAATGACGAACTGCCCGCCGACGGCGACGAGGTGCCCCTGCCGCCGTGGGACGGCTTCGGCGAGGAGGACCTCGTGGACCTGAACGACGAACTGCGGGCGATGTTCAGGGCGCGCGCCATACCGCAGCCAAAGGGAGTGGCGTACGACCGGCAGCACCTCCACGATGAGCGCCGTTATGAGGTGCCCGCCACCGTCATCGCGTGCGAATTCCCGACCAGCCTGCTCACCGAATGGATGGATGCCGGCCACCCGTACGTTGAGGAACTCGCGCGCATCCGCGACCTCGACCTGGTAGACCTTCCCACCGGACACTGGCCGCAATTCACCAAGCCGGCCGAATTGGGTGCGGCCGTACTCGCGGCCGTGAACCGTTCGGCCTGAGCCCGTACCGGCACTGGAGTGCTAGTGCCGGCCGCCGCCAATCACACCCTGCTCCACTGCCTTGGTCACGGCGTCCGCTTCCGCCTGGGTGAGGGTGCCGTCTGCAACCGCCCGATCCAGACGCGGCTTCAGCGCTGCCGCCCGGCGCTTCTGTGCTTCGCTACGCAGTTCTTCGAGGGCGGTCTTCACCTTGGCTTCATCCACGCCGAGGGATTTAGCCAGGGACGCGGCCAGTGCAGCCTCCTTCGCCGCGCGGTCCGGCTTCTGTCCGTCGGTCCCCTGGCCGTCCCCTCTCGGACCCGAAGGGCTGTTCGCCTCGCGGAATGCCCTGAGAGCGTCAACCAGCTTGGCCTCATCCACGCCCAGTTTGGCTGCAAGTTCCGCAGCCTGCACGCCGCGATCGCCGTGGCCGTGCCCGTGCTTTCCCCAGCCGAACCGGTGGCCGTCCGGAGCGGGCGTCCCTGAAGGGCTGCTGGACGTGGACTGCGGCGTTGGAGTCGCCGTCGTCGCCGCGGCCATTTCCGTCACACCAAAACCAGCACCGAGCGCCACCGCCCCCGCGCTCAGGCTGAGGGCCACCTTCTTCATGCGATTCATGGTCTTCTCCTGGATCTGCCGGACGGGACGGCGCCCTCGCCGCCGGCCGTACCGGCCATGGGATCAGGATGCGCTACCCCCATTGCCTGGGGCTATGAAGAGGCTGTGAAGTACATGTGAATATGGCGCCGAAGCTGTGAACGGAGAGGAATATTGCGCAGAGTGCAAACATGCACGTAGTGTAAGTGGGTGTCCACTTCCAGTTCTGCCTCGCCTCCACCGCCTCCACTGCATTCTCCCGGTCCGGTCCCGTCCCCGACCCGCCGGGAACTGAACAAAGCCGCAACCCGCCAGGCCATCTCGGATTCAACCCTTGAGCTTTTGCGCAGCAAGGGGCCCGGCAAGTTCACGGTGGAGGATATTGCCGAAGCTGCGGGCATCTCCCGCCGCACGTTCTTCAACTACTTCAGCAGCACCGAAGCGGCCATCGCCTCTGTGACCCATGGCTTCCTCGATATTGCGCTGCAGCAGTTCCGGCTGCGGCCCGCGGATGAACCCATCCTCGAGTCGGCGCGGGCGGCCCTCGTTGAACTGGCCGACCCGATGACGGTCGCGCCGATGGCTGAGCTCTTTAGCCTGACGCAGGCCAGCCCGCTGCTGGCGCGTTCCGAGCTGGAGGCGTGGGACCACTGCACGGAGCAGATCATTGCCGCCGCCCGCGAGCGCACCGCCCACAGCCCGTCCAGTGACATGGACGAGCTTTACCTCCGTGCCCTGGCCGGTTCCGTCATCTCCTGCGGCAGAGCCGCCATGGAGGTGTGGTTCCGCCGCTGCGGGACGGACCTCTCGGCGGAATCCCTCGCAATCCTCCGGCAGTTGCTGATCGATTCGATGGGACTGCTGGGTGCCGGCTTCGCGGCACCGGCACCTGCCGCCTCGGAGACCCAACTCCCAGCCCCTTCCGCCGCCCCACACTCTCCAGAACGGTCCTGACATGGCACTTCTCCTCTATCGCCTCGGCAAGTTTTCCTACCGCCACCGCTGGCTTGTCATCTCACTATGGCTTGCGGTCCTCGTGGCCGTCGGCGGGTCGGCAGCGGCGTTCCACGGAACAATGTCCAACAACTTCCAGATCCCGGGCACAGAAACCCAGCAGATGGCGGACAAGCTCAAGAAGGAACTGCCCTCAGCCTCGGGTGGTTCCGCCGGAATCGTCTTCGAAGCCAACGATGCCCAGTTCAGCCAGGCCGGCAAAGACGCGGTGTCCACCGCTCTGACAAGGCTTCAGAACCTCCCGGACGTCCGGGGAACGGTGGACCCGTTCGCCACCCAGGCCCGTCTGGACAAGGCTGCGGCCGACCTTGCCGCCGGCGAACAGAAGGCAGCCGCAGGCAAGTCCCAGCTGGACAAGGCCGCCGCCGAACTCGCCGCGGGCAAGGCCCAGCTGAAGAATGCCGAACAGCAAATGGCCGCTGCCGGCCTGCCGCCGGCGGCCGTCGAAGCGCAGCTTGGCCAGCAAAGGGCGGCCCTCGCCGCAGGGCAGGAAAAGCTCGACGCCGGCACAAAGGAACTGGACGCGGCCAACCAAGAACTCGCCCTCGGCAAGCGCGAACTGGCTGCCTCCCAGGGGATGCGCTTCGTCTCCGAGGACAGCAAAGCCGCCATCGCCCAGGTTCAGTTCAGGACCTCCATCAACGGCCTTGAGCCCCAAGTCCGCCAGGAAGTCCAGGACATCGTCAACGAAGTCTCCTCTGCCGGTGTCACCGCCCTGCCCAGCAAGGAAATCACAGAGGACGTCTCCGAGATCTTTGGCGTTGCCGAGATCGTCGGCATCGCCGTGGCGGCGCTTGTCCTGGTCATCATGCTCGGCACGCTGATCGCTGCGGGCCTGCCCCTGGTCATGGCACTGGTGGGTGTAGCCGGAGGCGTCGGCGGCACGTTTGCCCTGAGCGGCGCTATCGACATGAGCTCCATCTCCCCGATGCTGGCCCTCATGCTCGGCCTCGCTGTCGGCATCGACTACTGCCTGTTCATCGTCAACCGGCACCGCAGCCAGCTGCTGTCAGGAATGGATGGCGAAGAATCCGTGGCCCTTGCCACCGGAACCGCCGGCAACGCCGTGCTCTTTGCCGGTCTGACGGTCATCATCGCGCTCGCAGCCCTCGTGGTCCCGGGACTGCCGTTCCTTGCTGTGATGGGCCTGTCGGCGGCCGCCACGGTGGCCGTCGCCGTCGTCGTCGCCCTGACCCTGACCCCCGCTGTGCTCTCGCTGGCGGGCAGGAGGCTGATCTCACAGCGTGCCTGGGCTAAGGCTGAAAAGCACAACGCCAGCCCCGGCCACGAGGCCGAAGACCGGGCCAAGGACGAACACCGCAGCAGCCACGGCTGGGGCGGCCTTGTCACCAGGCACCCGGTGATGGCCACGCTGGCCGGCGTCCTGCTCCTCGGCATCGTGGCCCTGCCGGCCAGCCAGTTGAGGCTCGCCCTGCCGGATGGCGGTTCCGAACCCGTCGATTCCCAGGCCTTTAAGGCTTACGACGTGACCAGCCGCAGCTTTGGCGAAGGCACCACCGGCCCGATCGTCGTTGTCGGCGACTTCCCCGAAGGCCTCAGCGAAGCGGATGCCAAGGCCAAGCAGCTGGACGTTGCCGATGTCCTTCGCACCACGGAGAACGTCATTGCGGCCATCCCCGTCGCACTTAGCGAGGACCGCCGAACCGCGGTGTTCCAGGTCATTCCCAGGGAGGGACCGGCCAGCGCCAGCACCGTCGAGGTGGTCTCCGCGCTGCGCGCCGAGAAGGCGGCGATCAAGGACTCCCTCGGCGTGGGCATCGGACTCACTGGCCAGACCGCAGGCAACATCGACGTGTCCACCAAGCTCGGCGACGCCCTGCCCCCGTACCTGGCCATCGTGGTGGGACTATCGCTGGTCCTATTGCTGCTGGTGTTCCGCTCGATCGTCGTGCCGCTGCTGGCCACCGGCGGCTTCCTGCTGTCCCTGGCTGCTGCCTTCGGCGCTGTTGTAGCCGTCTATCAGTGGGGTTGGCTGGGGAGCGTGTTTGGCGTCGACAACCCCGGGGCCGTGCTGAGCTTCCTGCCCATCATCCTGATTGGTGTGCTGTTCGGGCTGGCCATGGACTACCAGGTCTTCATTGCCTCAGGCATGCGCGAATCCTTCATGCACGGGGAAACGGCCAAGCATGCGGTTCGCTCCGGCTTCAGTCACGCGTCCGCAGTGGTTACCGCCGCCGCCATCATCATGGTCAGCGTGTTCTCCGGCTTCATCTTCTCGCACCTGAACATGGTCCGGCCGCTGGGCTTCGCCATGGCATTCGGTGTCCTGGTGGACGCGTTCGTGGTGCGCATGACGATTGTCCCGGCCGTGATGTACCTGCTCGGCGAGAAAGCCTGGTGGCTGCCGCGCTGGCTGGAACGCATCCTGCCGGACGTTGATGTGGAGGGCGCCAGGCTGCGCAAGCCGGGAACGACGGCGCTGGGCGCCTCCGCGCCCGAGCCCGCAGGGGTCCCGGCCGGCTAGCGCGGCAGACAGCACCGGTCGTCGCAGCAAGGTCATCACAGGCGCCTCCTGCTACTGCCACTTCGGCTCCCCGATTGCCGTCCATGCCCATAGTGTTTCAGGGACCTGTGACATTAACTGGCGGATGCAGTGAGCAGTCCAGGCTAGGGAATCAGGACCACCTTTCCCAGGGAGCGGCGCCCTTCTATCGCCTCATGGGCGGCGGCCGCGGCCGCGAGTGGGAACTCATGGAACTGCGGCCTGACATGACCTTCAGCGACGGCGGCGAGCGCGGCCGATTCCAGGGAACGAAGGTCAGTGATCGGCGCCCCTAATGCACTGCTGACGGTCAGTCCACGGGCCAATATGTCTGCGGTGTCGACCCGCAGCGGCGATTTGCTGGACCACCCCACGAGCACGACCCGGCCGCCCGCACAAAGCGCTTCGAGCGCTGACCGTCCGATATCACCGCCCACGCCGTCCAGCAGCACCGTGGGCTCACCACTGTCGGTGTGGGCGGACAGGGCTTCCCGCATCGCACCCGTCCAGCCGGGCTTCAGTGAATCAACAGCGAGCAGCCGCCCAGGCGAGGATGGATGCTCGGCCTGCAGGGCTTCAATGACCGGCCGCTTTGACGGTCCGCCATAAAGGGCGACGACAGTGCAGCCGGCAGCCAGCGCCAGCTCCACCAGTTGGCTGCCGAGCCCGCCTGAGGCGCCCGTGACGATCACGACGTCGTGGGGTGTCAGCCCCGCCCGGCCCATGACCAGCTGCGCAGTCCGCCCCGTACCGATTGCCGCAACCGCGGCGGCGAAAGAGACGTGATCGGGAATGTGATGCAGCGAGGCGGCGGCAGCAAGGGCAAACTCCGCATAGCCGCCGCTGGCAAACCCCAGATGCACCACCATCCGCGAGCCAAGCGGGTCTTCCCCGACTCCGCGGCCCAGGGCCGCGACAATGCCGGCCACTTCCCTCCCCGGGGTCATGGGCAATCGGGGGCGCGGCATTGAGGGCGGACCGTCACCCCGCCGTATGTCCGTATCCACGGCGTGAACTCCGGCAGCCTCCACCCGGATGAGCACCTGGTGCTCGCCGGGTTCAGGCAACTGCACATCGGCGAGCTTCAGTTCCTCCACGCCTCCGAACTTCTCCTGGACGATCGCCTTCATGCCCCTGCCCTTTCCGATTGTGTGGTAGTTGATTGCATCTGTTTGGCCCCAGTGGAAACCCGCGGTGCGATGATCACTGCGGCAGCGGCGATCGCGGCGGCAACTGTAAAGACGCCCTCAAAGGATGCGGACACCGACGTAAAAGCCGTGAACACGATTCCCGTGACCGCGAGAGCCAGCGCGCCACCCAGGGAATCTGAAATGGACATGGCCGAACTGTTGAAGCCTTCGGTGTCCTTCGTGGACAGTGCCAGCGTCATGACGCTCAGCCGCGGATACATCAGTCCCATGCCGGCGCCGGCAAAGACCCAACCGGAGATCGCGACGGCGGACGGCCAGTTAAGCGCGGTGGTAACCAGGGCCAGGACCACGGCGCCGAGCACCAGTGCCGCACCTGTCAGCACCGCAAGACGGTGGTCCAGAAGGGTCCCCAGCCTCCCCTGAATGGCCGAGGCTCCTGCCCAGGCGAGGGCACCGCCAGTGAGCGTAAGCCCGGCAAATGTGGGCGAAAAGGCGTACCGCTCGACCAGGAGATACGGCAAATACACCTCGGCTCCAAAAAACGCAGCCGACACCAGGCCGCGGACCAGAATGACGCTCGGGAGGCCTGGCCGGGCGGTCAGGGTGCCCCGTGGCACAAGCGGGCGAACCGCCACGAGGGCAATCACGACGGCGGCAGCCGCCAGCACTCCCCCGATCATGGGAACGCCGGCTGAGAGGTTCAGTCCGAGCACCGCCAGCGCGGCGAGTCCAGCCCACGCCAGGCGACCATAGGCCCAAGGCACCGGCCCAGCAGCAGGATCACCGGCGGCAGGATCACCTGCGTCAGCATCTCCATGCAGCCCGCGTAAAGCCGGAGCGATCATGAAGACGGCAGGCAACACCAGCCCGATGACGCCGAGGAACACCCAGTGCCAGCTGGCCAGCTGCGCCACAAGGCCAGCCGCAAAAGGTCCCACGAGCGAGGGAATCACCCATGCAGCTGCAAAGCCGGCGAAGACCTTCGCGTGCAATTGCGGCGGATAGACCCGTGCCACCACCACATACAACGCAACGGTCATGGCTCCACCGCCCAGGCCCTGGACCAGGCGCCCTGCTACGAGCAGCGGCATGGCACCTGCAGTTCCGGCCATCAGCAGGCCTGCCGTGAACAGTGCCACGGAGAGGTAAAGCGGAGCTACCGGCCCCCGGCGGTCCGACCAGTTGCCGGCCGCCACCATTCCAATGACGCCGGTGGCGAGCGGCCCTGCAAACGCCATGGCATAAAGGCTGGCCCCGTTCAGCTCACTGCTGACAATCGGCATGATGGTGGTCACGGCCAGCGATTCGAAGGCGGCCAGGAACACCAGGGCGCAGGCGCCCACGGTGGTCAGCAGGTAGGGGCCGCGGAGAATCCCCCGGTTGTCGGGGGCTGGGGATGGGACGAGGTCTTGTACGGGCGTGCCCCGGTCAGCAGTCATGGACGCAACCGTAGAACCTCAACTAAGGTTGAGGTCAAGCTTCCGCCCAGGATGCGGAACCTTTGTCTGGGATCAGACCGGCCAGGCCGGGACCGAAGGGGGACCCGAAGGATGCCACAGCTGTCCGGCGGAGCGCACCACGCATTGAGCATCGGCGAGCTTTCGGAGCGCAGCGGCGTGTCGCCGTCGGCCCTTCACTTCTATGAACGCAACGGACTGATCGCCTCGGAGCGGACCCCGGGCAACCAGCGTCGGTACCAGCGGGAGGTCCTGCGGCGTGTGGCGTTTATCAGGGTTTCCCAGCGTGTCGGGATTCCGCTGAAGGAAATCCGCGCGGCACTGGACTCGCTGCCAGAGGGCCGCACGCCCACCAAGCGCGACTGGTCCAGGCTGTCGCGCATGTGGCGGTCAGAGCTGGATGCGCGCATCACTGCCCTGGAGCATCTCCGCCGCGACCTGGACGGGTGCATCGGCTGCGGCTGCCTGAGCCTGAAGGCTTGCCGGCTGCAGAACCCTGAGGATCAACTGGGCGGGAGCGGCCCAGGGCCACGCCGCTGGGACTCCTAAGTCGCCTGGTCAGCCGCTGCGGTTGACAGCTAATCTGGGCGGCATCAGTCGCCGGCTGCCCACTGTGTCCTGGATTCGGCGGCAGGGTAGACGCCAAGGATCCGTACCTCGGTGGTGAAGAACTCCAGTTCCTCCAGCGCCCGGCTAAGCGGTGCATCCTCGGGATGCCCTTCGACGTCCACCATGAACATGGTCGCGGCAAACTCGTTTCCCACCATGTAGCTTTCAAGCCGCGTCATGTTCACGCCGTTTGTGGCGAAGCCACCCAGGGCTTTGTACAGGGCGGAGGGGACATTCCGGACACGGAACACAAAGCTGGTGACTGCCGGTCCGCGCAGTTCTTCCCGTCCGGGCAGCTCCGTCTCCCGGGCCAGGACTACAAAACGCGTGGTGTTGGAGGGATCGTCCTCGACGGCTGAGGCCAGAATCTCAAGGCCGTAGAGCTCGGCGGCGAGCGGGGGCGCCAGGGACAGCTTGGTGGGATCGTTCCATTCCCGTACCTCACGGGCAGACCCGGCCGTGTCGCCGGCGATCACGGGTTTTAGCCCCGCCTCGCGAATCAGCCGCCGGCACTGGCCCAGGGCGTGAATGTGGCTGTGGACCTCGGTGGCCGCCTCGATGGTGCTGCCGGGGATGCCGAGCAGATCGAAGTGGATGGGCAGAAAGAACTCGCCCACGATCTGCAGGCCCGAGTGGGGCAGCAGCAGGTGGATGTCGGCTACCCGGCCTGCGATGGAATTCTCGATGGGGATCATCGCCAGGTCCGTCTCGCCGCTGGACACCGACTCGAAGGCGTCCTCGAAGCTGGCACAGGGAACGCTCACCATGCCGGGGAACATTCGTTTGCAGGCGATATCTGAGTTGGCGCCGGGCTCACCCTGGAACGCAATTTTCTGGGCCATGATCCGTATCGTTTCACGCACTGTGGCAGCTAACCCAGCGACGGCGCCATAACGCCGTCATACGGGCTTCGCCAACCTAAATCCTCCGGTCGAACTCGTGCTCCAAGTCCCCCATCAGCGCACGCGGGTGTAGGTGAGGTAGAAGTCGTGTTCCAAGGGCGCACCCGGCTCGGCGCCCCGCTCCCAGCGGCCCAGAATCGTGTTGCCGTCCTCGCTGAGTTGGCCGACGTAGCGCTGTGGCCAGTCTGGCCCCTCGCGAAAAAGCGTCCAGACGCCGCCCTCGAGAGTCATCTCATAGACGCGTGCGACGCCGCGGGAGTCGAAGTAGTGCTGCTGCAGGCCGCCGTCGGGGCCGGTTGCGCCGATGACGCAGATGCCGTTGGGGAACTCGGGCCGATCGACGGTCGAGCGCTCGATCAGGAAGCCACCTCCCTCAAGCCACTCGAACGTTGTCCTCCCCTCGGCCTCCAGGCCGGGGACTGCGGTTTCCCACTCCCCGACCAGAATGTCGAGGCGCTCCAGCGAGCCACTCCTGTCCGATGCCATCGGTACCCCTCCTCGTTAACGTGCTGGGTTGAGGCGCTGCGAATTTAAGGTTCCAGCGAATCAGGCCCAGCCTAGGGCTCCGGCACCCCAAAGAACACGGGAGGGAATTAGGCTGGAGCGGTGACCCGCCTCATTCTTGCTTCCCAGTCCCCCGCCCGCACCAAGCTGCTCAGCAACGCCGGCATCGCCCACGAAGTTCTTGTTTCCGACGTCGATGAGGACGCCGTCCAGGCCCGCTACGGCGTGACGGACCCGCACGACACCGCCCTGCTGCTCGCACGCGCGAAGGCTGAGGCTGTGGCCTCCCTGCCCGAGGCCGAGGGCGCCCTGGTGATCGGCTGCGATTCGGTCTTTGAGTTCGACGGCGAGGCCCACGGCAAGCCCTACACCGCCGAGGTCGCCAAGGAGCGGATGCTCCGCATGAGCGGCAGCATGGGGGTGCTGCACACAGGCCACTGGCTGGTGGATTGCCGGGACACCGACACCACCGCCAAATCCGAAAACACCGCCAACTCCGGCAACACTGACAACACCGACGACGGCGGCGCCGGCTCCGGCGCGACGCTCGGCACCGTTTCCTCCGCCGAGGTCCACTTCATGGAGATGAGCGAAGCCGAGATCGACACCTACATTGCCACCGGCGAGCCGCTTCAGTGCGCCGGGTCCTTCACCATCGACGGCTACGGCGGAGCGTTCATCCGCAAGGTCGACGGCGATCCCCACACCGTCGTCGGGCTCTCCATCTCCACCCTGCGCGGCCTGCTGGGCCAGGCAAAGGTGGATGTCACCGCGTTGTGGACCGGCGGCGCCGTCGATCCCTCCGAAGTCCGGGCCGAGTGAGTCAATTGGCGGAACGTTGTAGCAACCCTACAAAGCAGCGGCCGCGTACCCGCGGATTCCGCCAGTAATATCGGCGGAATCCTCAAAATCAGGCTAGGCTCCCTGAAGGAAAGAAGGAGACGCCTTGTCAGTTAAGCCGGAGCAGTCCGCAAATCCAGAGCAGTTCACCGCCGCCCCGAGCCACGCAGGCGCCGTCCTGACGAGCTCCAAGCGGCTGAGCAAAGTGCTGATCGCCAACCGCGGGGAAATCGCCGTGCGCATCATCCGTGCCGCCCGCGACGAAGGCATCGCCTCCGTGGCGGTGTACGCAGACCCGGACCGCGATGCCCTGCACGTCCGGCTGGCAGACGAAGCATACGCCCTGGGCGGCAACACTGCCGCGGAGTCCTACCTCGTCATGGAGAAGCTGATTGAGGTGGCCCACCGGTGCGGCGCCGATGCCATCCACCCCGGCTACGGCTTCCTGGCCGAGAACGCCCAGTTCGCTGCCATGGTCATAGGGGCCGGCATCACTTGGATCGGCCCGTCCCCGGAGGCGATCTCTGCGCTCGGCGACAAGGTCCAGGCCCGCCACATCGCGGAAAAGGTGGGGGCGCCGCAGGTCCCCGGCACGGCTGACCCGGTGGAATCCGCCGAAGAAATCCTCGAATTCGTGGACAAGTTCGGCCTGCCTGTGGCCATCAAGGCGGCCTTCGGCGGCGGCGGCCGCGGCATCAAGGTGGCCCGCACCCGCGAGGAAATCCCGGAACTCTTCGAATCCGCTGTCCGCGAGGCAACCGCCGCGTTCGGCCGTGGCGAATGCTTCATCGAGCGGTTCCTGGATGCTCCGCGCCATGTGGAAACCCAGTGCCTGGCGGATTCCTATGGCAACGTCGTGGTCGTCTCCACCCGCGACTGCTCCCTGCAGCGGCGCAACCAAAAGCTTGTGGAAGAGGCACCGGCACCTTTCCTCACCGAAGAACAAAACCGCCGCCTCTACGAGTCGTCCAAGGCGATCCTCAAGGAGGCCGGCTACCTCGGCGCCGGAACCTGCGAATTCCTGGTCGGCCAAGACGGCACCATCTCCTTCCTTGAGGTCAACACCCGCCTCCAGGTGGAGCACTGCGTCTCCGAAGAGGTGACGGGCATCGACCTCGTCCGCGAACAGTTCAGGCTGGCCCGCGGCGAGAAGCTGGGCTATGACGACCCCGAGGTCCGCGGGCACTCCTTCGAGTTCCGCATCACCGGCGAAGATCCGGGCCGGAACTTCATGCCCGCCCCGGGCACCGTCAGCACGCTGAAGAACCCCACCGGCCCCGGTATCCGGATCGACTCGGGCGTGGAGCAGGGTGACGTCATCAGCGGCAACTTCGACTCCATGCTGTCCAAGCTGATCGTCACGGGCGCCACCCGCGAGCAGGCTCTGGAGCGCTCGCGCCGGGCGCTTGAGGAAATGGTGGTGGAAGGCATCCCCACCGTCATCCCGTTCGACCTTGCCGTGGTCAGCAACCCTGACTTCGCCCCAGCCGAGGGTCCGTTCAAGGTCCACACGCGCTGGATCGAAACCGAATTCGTCAATAACCTGCCGGTCTGGACGCCGGCAGGCGCCGCCCCCGAGGCGGAGGAAGCCGGCGAGCGCCGGACCGTGGTGGTGGAGGTCGGCGGCAAGCGGCTGGAAGTCGCCATCCCCGCATCCCTTGGATTCAGCGGCGCGGCATCGGGCGGCGGGAAGCCGGCCAAGTCCAAGAAGCGCAGCCGTTCAGGCGGCGCCGCCCAGGCGGCCGGCGGCAACGCCCTGACCTCCCCCATGCAGGGCACCATTGTGAAGGTGGCAGTGGCCGAAGGCGACGTCGTCGCAGAAGGTGATCTCGTCGTCGTGCTTGAGGCCATGAAGATGGAACAGCCGCTGACCGCCCACCGGTCCGGCACCGTGACCGGGCTGGCGGCAGCGGCCGGCCAGACCGTGGCGGCCGGCGCAGTGATTGCGACCATCGAGGACTGAAAACATGCATGAAAATGCCCGGTGTGGATCACACCGGGCATTTTCATTTAAGGGCCTGAGGAATCAGGCCACGTTATTTTCGTAGTCCGTGTCCTTGGTTTCCCGGGTGATCCACAACGCAATGAAGGTGAGCACCGCCGCGGCCGCCATGTAGACGCCCACGAGCCAGGTGCTGCCGCCGGCGGCCTGCCACAGGGCAATGGCGATGAAGGATGCGGGCGCTGCTCCGATCACGCTGGAGAGGTTGTATGCCACCGCGGAGCCCGTGTAGCGCACGTTGGCCGGGAACAGCTCGGGCAGGATCGCGGCCATCGGGCCGAAGGTAAGACCCATCAGGGTGAAACCCACGATGAGGCCGACGATCGCGGCACCCGCACCGGGGCCGAACATCGTGAACCACAGCGCACCGAACACGAAGATGCCCGCAGTCACGCCCAGCAGGAACTTCCGGCGGCCCCATTTCTCGGCCAACGGGCCGGAGACCAGCGTGAAGATGCCGAAGAAGACGACGCCGAGGATCAGCATCCAGAGGAAGTCGCCGCGTGCGATGCCCAGGCCGGGAACGAAGTTGGCAATCTCGGCCGCGGACATGGGCTTGCCGGCCTTCTCCGCGGCGGCCTGGGCGGCCTCAACCGTGGCGGGCTTGGTGCCGTAGGTCAGGGTGAAGGACGTCATGATGTAGAACAGCACGTAGGTGGCCAGCATGATGAAGGTGCCGGCCACTACCGGGCGCCAGTGGCTCTTGAAAGTTGCCGCGAACGGGACCTTCGCCACTTTGTCTTCCTTGAGGACCTTCTGGAAGGACAGGCTCTCAACGAGCTTCAGCCGGACATAGAGGCCAACGATCACCAGGACGGCGCTCAGCAGGAACGGAATCCGCCAGCCCCAGGCGAGGAAGTCTGCGGGGCTGAGGGTGGCGTTGAACCAGATGAACAGCAGGTTGGCCAGGATGAAGCCGATGGGCGCGCCGAGTTGCGGGAACGTTCCGTAGATGGCGCGCTTTCCCTCGGGGGCGTTCTCGGTGGCCAGCAGGGCCGCTCCGGACCACTCGCCGCCCAGCGCCAGTCCCTGGGCAAATCGCAGCAGGACAAGCAGCAGCGGCGCAAAGATGGCCCAGCCCGGGACGGAGGCCGTGGGCAGCAGACCGATCAGGAACGTCGCAAGCCCCATCGTTAGGAGCGAGGCCACCAGGGTGCCCTTGCGGCCGAACTTGTCGCCGAAGTGTCCGAAAAGAACCGATCCGATGGGCCGGGCGATGAACGCCACACCGAAGATCGCGAAAGAGCTCAGGAGTGCATTGATTTCGGTGGCTTCCGGGAAGAAGAGCCGCGGAAAGACCAGCACCGACGCCGTGGCATAGATGTAAAAGTCGTAGAACTCAATCGTGGTGCCGATGAGGCTGGCAAAGATGACCTTGCCTTTGGAGTTCACCGGTTTGGCGGTGCCATATTCCGTTGACGTTACAGGGGATGACATGAAGTGCCGCTTTCTGAGAACTGGACGGACTTCGATGCCGACGCCGCCCGACTATGGAATAAAACAGAGTTCAATATTAGTTCCCACCATCCAGCGAGTGGACAATTAGTCCACCATCCGGACGATCCAAATCGTCTCACCATGAGGGCTTCCGGCAAGCCTAACCCCGCCACTTTGCCGCCGATAGGCAAATGTCACAGCACGTTAACAAACGGCGACTGTCCTCGAAACGCGGCTTCCCTACCTTGGTAAAGACAACAATCCCCCAAGGAGGTACACCGTGACTGCTGACCGCACCGCAGAATCCGGCACCGGCAATTCCCTCGATCTTGCCGCGGAGCCGACGCCCGGGAGCGGCTCCGCATCCCTGAATGTGCAGACCGCTACAGCCACCGCCACCCCCGCCCTCGAGGTCCGCCCCGGCCGCTGGATTGCGAACTGGGATGCAGAGAACAAGCAGCAGTGGGAAACCCAGGGCCGCTCCATTGCACGCAGGAACCTCAACTGGTCCATCTTTGCCGAGTTCCTCGGCTTCGTCGTCTGGCAGCTGTGGTCGATCGTCGTCGTTCAGCTCCCCGCCGCGGGCTTCACGTTCACCACTTCCGAAATCTTCTGGCTCATCTCCATGCCGAGCCTCGTAGGCGCCACACTCCGCATCCCCTACACCTTCATGGTCCCGAAGTTCGGCGGCCGCAACTGGACCATCGTTTCGGCGCTGCTGCTCCTGATTCCATCCATCGGACTCGCGATGTGTGTCTCCAACCCCGAGACTCCGTTCGGCATCATGCTCCTGGTGGCCGCCCTGGCCGGCTTCGGCGGCGGCAACTTCGCCAGCTCCATGGCCAACATCACCTTCTTCTACCCCGCCCGTGAAAAGGGCTGGGCCCTGGGACTCAATGCGGCCGGCGGAAACCTCGGTGCCGCCGTGGCGCAGCTGGCCGTTCCGATCGCCATCACACTCCTGGCCGCCGGCACCGTGAACCTGCCCATGGCCGGCCTGATGTGGGTCCCGCTCATCCTGATCGCGGCATTCGGCGCCTTCAAGTACATGGACAACCTCACCAGCGCGAAGGGTGACGTGGCCGGCTCCCTGGCCGCGCTCAAGGAACCGCACCTGTGGATCATGGCGCTGCTCTACATCGGCACCTTTGGCTCCTTCATCGGCTTCGCCGGCGTCTTCCCCAAGCTCATCAAGGACTACTTCCCCGCGTTCTCCTCCATCGGAGTCGGCACGGTGGCCCTCTCGCTGGCCTTCCTCGGCCCGCTGGTCGGCTCCCTGGCCCGCCCCTACGGGGGACGCATGGCTGACCGCATGGGCGGCGCCCGGATGACCGTGGCCGCCTTCGCCTCCATGGCCGTGATCACCCTGACCATGATCTGGACGCTGCCCCTGAAGAACTTCTGGCTCTTCCTGGTCCTCTTCCTGATGCTCTTCACCGCCAGCGGCTTCGGAAACGGCGCCACGTACCGCATGATCCCCGTCATCTTCGCTATCTCCAGCCGGGCAGCCCGCTCCGGCGCCAGCTCGGTGACAACCCAGCGCCTGGCCTCCTCTGCCCTCGGCCTGATCTCGGCGATCGGCGCCTACGGCGGGTTCGTGATCCCGCAGGTGCTGAACGCCTCCAACACGGCCAGCGGCTCCTACACGCCGGCGTTCTACGGCTTCGTCGGCGCCTACGTTCTGATGCTGGCGGTCTGCTGGTTCTGCTACATCCGCAACACCAACCGAAATGCGATGGGACACGTCTAACATGACCAAAAGCGCCGACACGCACTGCCCTTACTGCGCCTTGCAGTGCGCCATGACGCTCAAGTCTCCAGCGGCTTTGGCCCCGGCTGTCCAGCCGGGGTCAAAGCCCGTGCCTGCCGCACCTGCCCAGGACGGAACCGCCCACAACGTGCCCGCGCTGGAGGTGCCGGCCCTCGAAGTGAACGGCCGTGACTTCCCCACCAACCGCGGAGGCCTCTGCCGCAAGGGCTGGACCTCTGCCTCGCTCCTGCAGCACCCCGGGCGCGTCACGGAGCCCATGTTCAAAGGGCCCGACGGCGTCTTCCGCCCCATCACGTGGGACGAGGCGCTCGCCCGCATCACCACCGCCGTCCGGGACACCCGTGCCAAGCACGGAGCGGACGCCATCGGCGTTTTCGGAGGCGGCGGCCTCACCAACGAAAAGGCCTACCAACTGGGCAAATTCGCGCGCCTCGCGTTGGGCACCTCCCGCATCGACTACAACGGCCGGTTCTGCATGTCTTCCGCCGCCGCTGCCGGCATGCGGGCCTTCGGCCTGGACCGCGGCCTGCCGTTCCCGCTGGAGGCACTGGACACAGCCAGCACCATTCTGATGCTCGGCTCCAACGTCGCCGAGACCATGCCGCCCTTCGTCCAGCACCTGCGGGGCGTCCGCGACGCCGGCGGCCTGATTGTGGTGGACCCGCGGCGTTCCGCGACGGCAGCCTTCACCTCCGACGGCGGCGGAATGCACCTCCAGCCGCTGCCCGGCACTGACCTTACTCTCCTGCTTGGCCTGTCCCACGTGGTGATCCACGAGGGCCTCGTGGATGCCGACTACATCGCAGCGCGCACCACCGGCTACGATGCCGTGGTCCGCAGCGTCAACGCCTTCTGGCCCGAGCGGGTCCAGTCCATCACGGGTGTTCCCGCCGAGCTCATCCGTGAAACCGCCCGCCTGCTGGCCGAGGGCGCCCGCCGCGGCGGCAGCTACATCCTCACCGGACGCGGCGTGGAACAGCACGTGGACGGCACCGACACCGCCACGGCGGCCATCAACCTCAGCCTGCTGCTGGGGCTGCCCGGAACGGCCCGCAGCGGCTACGGCACGCTCACGGGCCAAGGCAACGGCCAGGGCGGCCGCGAACACGGCCAGAAAGCCGACCAGCTGCCCGGCTACCGCAAGATCACCGACCCCGCCGCGCGGGCACACATGGCCAAGGTCTGGAACGTCCCCGAGGAGCTCATCCCCGGCCCCGGCCTGCCTGCCGTGCAGCTGCTCAAGTCACTGGGAGAGCCCGACGGCGTGCAGTGCCTGTTCGTGCACGCCTCCAACATCGCCGTCGCCGCCCCCGATGCCAACGACGTCATCCGGAGGCTCCGCACCCTGGAATTCCTGGTTGTCTGCGACTTCTTCATGTCCGAGACCGCGGCCGAAGCGGATCTGGTCCTGCCGGTGCTTCAGTGGGCTGAGGAAGAGGGCACGCTGACCAACCTCGAAGGCCGCGTGCTCCGCCGCCGCCAGGCCATCCAGCCACCCGCCGGTGCCCGCAGCGAACTGTGGATCATGGCCAGGCTGGCAGAGGCACTCGAGGCGCCGTCCACCTACAGCGACGATCCCGAGACAGTTTTCGAAGAGCTCCGCCTGGCCTCCGCCGGCGGCGCGGCCGACTACTCCGGCATCGACTACGCCATGCTCGACGGCGGAGCAGCCGCCTACTGGCCCTACCCCGCGGGCAGCACCGGAACGCCGCGCCTGTTCCTGGATGCGTTCGCGCACGCCGACGGCAAGGCCGTGATGACTCCGGTGGCGCCCCGCCGCCGTCGGACGCCGGCAGCGAATCCGGATCCCGAGGCCAAAACGATGACCCTCATCACCGGGCGCCTGCTGGAGCATTACCAGTCGGGGGCCCAGACGCGGCGCGTGGCCGAACTCCTCGCTTCCCAGCCAGAAGCCAGGGTCCAGCTTCACCCGGCGGCCGCTGCCGGGATGGGCATCACCGACGGTGCGCTGGTCTCCGTGGCGAATGAGCGCGGCGAGGTGGTCTGCCGGGCGGAACTCAGCACGGCCATCCGTCCGGAAACCGTGTTCCTGCCGTTCCACTTCCCGGAACTGGAAAGTGCGAACCGGCTGACCGAAGCCGCCACGGATCCCATCTCGGGGATGCCCGAATTCAAGTACAACAAAGTCTGGGTCCGGTTGGCAGCGAACCTACAAGACACCAGCGTTCTTCAGACATCGGAGGCCTCATGAGCGAGCAGATTGTAATTGTCGGATTCGGTCCGGTGGCGGCGCGGCTGGTCGACGAGCTGCTTCCCGCGCTACGCGCAGGGCAGGTAGGGCTGACGGTGATCGGCCAGGAGGCCGAGGCCGCCTACAACCGCGTGCTCGTCGCTGATCTCGGCGTAGGCCGCACTACCCCTGAAGCACTGGCCCTGGCCGACGCCGCCGCTCTCGCGGTGGACGGCGTCGATGTCCGGCTGGGCGTAAAGGTCAAGCGCGTGGACCGGGCCAGGCAGCACGTCCTGCTCGCCGACGGTACATCGGTCCACTACGACCGGCTGGTCTTCGCCACCGGTTCCCGGCCGGTCATCCCCAATCTCACCGGCATCAACCCTGACCCCGCAGCCCCGGTCCTGCCCGAAGGCGTCACCGCACTGCGTGACCTCCGTGATGCCGAGGTTCTGCGACAGGCCGTTGCCGGCCGGAAGCGCGTCGTGGTGCTGGGCGGCGGCGTGCTCGGCCTCGAGACGGCCCTCGCGGCGGCCGAGGAAGGCGCCACGGTTACCGTGGTGCACAACGGGCCCCACCCCCTCGGCCGGAACATCGACCGCGGCGGCGGAGCAGTGCTCGCCGCCAGCCTCCGGAACTGCGGCGTCCGCGTGGCCGCCAACGCCCGCTCCACGGGCGTTGAGCACAACGCTCCCGGCGGCGGGTTCTCGGCTCTGCTGCTCGACGATGGTTCGGCCATCGACGGCGACCTGCTGGTTCTCTCCTGCGGCGTCCGGCCGCGGACCGAACTGGCGGAGGGCTGCGGGCTTTCGACGGGCACCGGCATCCTCGTGGACCACCACCTGCGCGCGCACCATGAACACCACATCTTCGCCATCGGCGACTGCGCCGAGGTCCGTTGCCCGGATCCGGGCTGCCTCGAGTGCCGTACGGCGCGCGGTCCGTCCGGCCTGGTTGGTCCGGGGTGGAGGCAGGCCGAATGGCTAGCGGAATACCTGCTGCGGCTGGCCGAGGGACCGCAGGGTGACGCTGAGTCGCTGCCCCCGCTCCCCCAGGAGAAGCCCGGGGTGATCGTGCTCAAGGCCCGCGGCATGAACATGGCCGTGGCCGGGGACAACTCCGCCGAGCCGTGGGATGAGGACGTCCTGACCGCCGGAGCCGTCAACGGCAGGCCACGGCTGCAGATCGCACAGTGGGCCGATCCGGAGCACGGCCGCTATGTGAAGATGACCACCCGCGGCGGCATGCTTGAGGGCCTGGTCAGCGTGGGAATGCCCCGCACCGCCGGCGAACTCGTGCAGCTCTTCGAGCGCGGCGCCGAACTGCCTGCGGACCGTTCCCTGCTCCTTCGCCTGGACGGTCCGGACCAGCTCGCGCCGTCCGCTGCTTCGAGCGATCCAGAAAGCACCGTCTGCCGCTGTGCAGGTGTCAGCGGCGGCAAGATCACCGAAGCCGTCACGGGCGGCTGCTCCACCGTGGCCGACGTCTCCTCAGCCACCCGCGCCGGCACCGGCTGCGGCGGCTGCCACGAGGACATCAAGGGGCTCATCGAAAAACACTTCCAGGCGGCAGCCGCCTAAAACCTGACCAGCACCACCCTTGTACAAGGGGTCTCCGCCCCAGCGTCACAGAAATCGGGCATGCCGCGGATGGCAGGTAGCATCTGAGCCATGAGTGCCGACGAAGACGACGACATTACAGATGAGCTGCTGGCCGACGCCGAAAAGCTCACGGGGCTGAGCCTTGAGCTCCTTGGGCTCGACCCGCATCCCGATGACATGACCGCCGAGCAGCGGCTGCAGTTCGACCCCGACGACCTGGCAGAGATGGCGTCCGTAGCTCCTGATGAAAGGCAGCGGTCCGTGCGCCAGACGCACCTGCTGGCGGGCCTCCTGTGGAATTCCTCAAGCGTCCTCATGGACCAGCTGTTCCGTGACCTGGGAACGCTGGGCGACCTGGACACGGTCACGCCCGCCCACGTCGCCGGGACCTCCGTGCTGTCCTCGCTGCCGGCCCGGTTCGCCCACAGCTACGACGCCACGTTCACCCAGAAGTTCATCGTCGTCGCGGCGGACGTCACCGCCTCGCTGGCGCGCGGCTGGACCGCTCCCGGCTGCCTCGCGGCCGAACTCGCTGTCCGCTGCCTGCTGGACCAGGCCCAGGTCACCGAGGAAATCTACGACCTGGACCTCCCCGGTGAGTGGCGGGCGATTGTTGAGGAAGTCCTGCTTGAGGACGCAGAGTGCGAAGCACTGTATTCGGACACTGCCGGCACGCCGGACATCCAGCGGTGGTTCACCCCCTTCACCCCGGGCGACAGCGTTCCGGCGTACGCCTTCGCCTGACCCTAGATGTGTCTGACCCCTGGATGTGCCTGATCCTGGACGTGCCCGACCCTAGTTGTGAACGTGCAGGCGCCTGGCTGCTTCGGAAATCGAACCGCTGAGCGACGGGTAGACGGTGAAGGTGCTGGCGACGTCGTCCACGTGCAGTTTCTGCTTCACCGCAATGGCGATGGCGAAGATCAGCTCGGAGGCATTCGGACCCACCACCACGCCGCCGATCACAGTGCCCGATCCCTTGCGGGCGAAGATCTTGACGAAGCCGTCCTTGACGTTGCGCATCTTGGCGCGGGCATTGCTCTTCAGGGAAAGCTTGATGATGTCGCCCTGGTACTTGCCGGACTCGATCTCCGCCTCGGACACGCCCACGGACGCGATCTCCGGTGAGGTGAAGATGTTGGACGCGACCTGGTGCAACTTGATGGGGGTCACCTGGTCCCCCAGGAAGTGCGCGATGGCGATCCGGCCCTGCATCGCGGCGACGGAGGCCAGCGCGAGGACGCCGGTGCAGTCGCCGGCGGCATAGATGTTCGGTGCGGTGGTGCGGGAAACGCCGTCGACCTTAATGTGGCCGCTCTCGGTGACCGCAACGCCTGCCTCTTCGAGGCCGATACCGGCGGTGTTGGGGATCGAGCCCACGCAGACCAGGCAGTGGCTGCCGGTGACCTTGGTGCCGTCGCCGAGGGTGACCACCACGCCGTCGGCGGTTCGCTCCACGGCTTCGGCGCGGGCGCGGGACAGGACCGTCACGCCGCGGCGCTCGAACACCTCTTCGAGCACCTCGGCGGCGTCAGTGTCGGAGCCGGGAAGCACCCGGTCACGGCTGGAAATCAGGGTGACCTTCGAGCCAAGGCCGTTATAGGCGGAGGCGAATTCAGCGCCGGTCACACCGGAACCCACCACGATGAGCTCTTCAGGCAGTTCATCCAGGTTGTAGATCTGGGCCCAGTTCAGGATGCGTTCCCCGTCGGGCCGGGCGGTGGGCAACTCGCGCGGGTGCGCACCGACGGTCAGCAGGATCGCATCCGCCTCGACCGTTTCCGTGCCCTCGGCGGTAAGGACTTCGATGGTGCGGTTGTCAACGAGCTTGCCGGAGCCGATCAGGATTCGGACGTTCTGGTGTTCCAGGCCCGCAGTGATGTCGCGGGACTGCTGGCGTGCGAGGCCGAGCAGGCGGTCGTTGATGTGCTTGAGGTCCGCGCGCATGACGGGCACGAAGTCACCGCCGCCGTCGACGTCCAGCTTCACCCCCAGCTCGCCCGCCTCACCGACCCGGGTCATGAGGTCCGACGTCGCGATCAGCGTCTTCGAAGGCACGACGTCGGTGAGTACGGCGGACCCGCCGAGGCCGGCGCGCTCAATGATGGTGACCTTGGCCCCCAGCGCAGCGGCAACCATGGCGGCTTCGTAACCGCCCGGGCCTCCGCCGAGAATTGCGATTCGGGGTGCGCTGAAATCAGGATGCATAGTCACAGTCAACCATTCTCGCCCATTGGCTGCAGCACCACCAACAAACTGCTGGGCAGGCGTGGGCTCCGCCGCTGGGCACCGGCGCTGCCGCACGATAGCTTGTACCAGTGAGTAATACAGAATTCCTGAACACTGACCCGTTCGAGGTTGCCCGCACCGCCGCCGACTACATCGCGGCCAAGACCGGCGTTGAGTCACACGATGTCGCGCTGGTCCTGGGCTCCGGCTGGGCCGAGGCCGCCAGCCTGATCGGCGAGACCACGGCAACCCTGGCGGCCTCCGAGGTGCCGGGCTTTTCCGCCCCTGCCGTGGAGGGCCATGTGGGCACCATCCGGTCAGTGCTGACGAGGGAAGGCAAGCGCGCGCTGGTTCTAGGTGCCCGTACGCACTACTACGAAGGCAAGGGAGTCCGCGCCGTGGTGCACGGTGTGCGTACCGCGGCAGCCGCCGGCTGCAGGACACTGGTGCTCACCAACGGCTGCGGCGGACTCAATGAGAACTGGGCGCCGGGGACGCCGGTTCTGATCAAAGACCACATCAACCTCACGGCCACCTCACCGCTGGAAGGCGCCACTTTTGTGGACCTGACCGACCTGTACTCGGCCCGGATCCGCAGCCTCGCGCAGGAAGTGGACGCTTCCCTCGACGAAGGCGTGTACGCGCAGTTCACCGGGCCGCACTACGAAACCCCAGCCGAAGTGCAGTACGCCAAGCGCATCGGCGCCGACCTCGTGGGCATGTCCACCGCCCTGGAAGCCATCGCGGCACGGCACGCGGGCATGGAGGTCTTCGGCATCTCGCTCGTGACCAACCTTGCCGCCGGCATCAGCCCGGTGCCGCTTAGCCACGAGGAAGTGCTCGAGGCGGGCCACGCTGCCGGGCCACGCATCTCCAAGCTCCTGGCCGAAATCATCGCCAGGCTCTGATCCGGCCTTCCGAAACAGTCGCGAAGATGTGACCGGGCGGCTGGCTTATCCGGCACCCAACGGCCCGGGTTTGACGATAGTTTGGACTTTATGATGTCCTCCGACGCCGACTCCCAGCTGTTCAGCGAGGCCCGCGCCTGGGCTGAGATGGACCCGGATCCCGCCACTTCCGCATCCCTGGCCGAGCTCCTATCCCAAGCTGAGGCCGGTACTCCTTCTGCCCTCCAGCTGCTGAAGGACAGCTTCAGCGGCACTCTGCAGTTCGGCACGGCCGGCCTCCGGGCGCCCCTTGGCCCCGGCCCGAACCGAATGAACCGGGTGGTGGTCCGCCGCGCAGCGGCAGGTTTCGCGAACTTCCTGACCCAGGCAGTCGAGGAGGCCTCACCGGGAACCCGGCCACGCGCCGTCGTCGGCTACGACGCGCGATACAACTCGGACATCTTCGCCCAGGAGACTGCCGCGATCTTCACGGCGGCGGGAATCGACACCCTGCTGATGCCGGCCGCGCTGCCCACGCCGCTGCTTGCCTACGCGGTCCGGGCCCTCGAGTGCGACGGGGGCGTGATGGTCACAGCCAGCCACAACCCGCCGCAGGACAACGGCTACAAGGTGTATCTTGGCCGCCACGCGGTGGAGGAAAGCGGCCGCGGCGCGCAGATCGTGGCTCCGTACGACGCCCTGATCGCGGCCGAGATCGACAAGGTGCCTGCCCTGGATTCCATCATTCTGGCCCAGGACGGCTGGGGTGTGCTCGAAGCCGGCATCGCCTCAGACTATGAGGCAGCCATAGCCGCCCTGGCAAAGGCGGATCTCTTTCCGGCCCGTGACCTCAAGATCGTCCTCACGCCCCTGCACGGAGTAGGCGGGGACACCGCCGTGGCCGTTCTCAAGGCAGCGGGATTCACCGACGTCACAGTGGTCAGCGAACAGTCCCAGCCGGACCCGGACTTCCCCACCGTCAGTTTCCCCAACCCCGAGGAACCGGGCGCACTTGACCTCGCCCTCGCGGCGGCCGCACAGGCCGACGCGGACATCGTCCTGGCCAACGACCCCGACGCCGACCGCGCGGCAGTGGCGGCCAAGGATCCAGACTCGGGCGCGTGGCGGATGCTGCGGGGCGATGAAGTGGGGGCGCTGCTGGGCGCGCATGTCGTGGCGCGGTTGTCCGCGCCCACCGGGGAAACGCACGACGGCGTGTTCGCCAGCTCCGTTGTTTCCTCGCGGCTGCTCTCGCGCATCGCGGCAGCGGCAGGCTACGCCCATGAGGAAACCCTGACGGGGTTCAAGTGGATTTCCCGGGTTCCGGGCCTGGTGTACGGCTACGAGGAAGCGCTGGGCTACTGCGTGGCCCCGGACCTGGTCCGGGACAAGGACGGCATTTCGGCGGCCGTCCTGATCGCCGAGCTCGCGGCAACGGCCAAGGCGGACGGTAAGACCATCTTTGACACGTTGGACGAGCTGTACCTGGTCCACGGGCTGCACGCCAGCGACCAGCTGAGCATCCGCGTGGCGGACCTGGGCCTGCTCAATGCCATGATGAACCGGCTCCGCGTGAGCCCGCCGGAGTCGTTCGGCGGTTCGGCCGTGGAATCCTTCATTGACCTTGCCGAAGGCAGCGACAAGCTGCCGCCGACGGACGGGCTGCTCTACCTCACGCGCGATCTCAGCCGCGTGATCATCCGTCCGAGCGGCACGGAGCCGAAGCTCAAGTGTTACCTGGAAGTCATCCAAAGCGTGGGCTCCGCGGCCGAGCTGCCCGCGGCCCGGGCAGCCGCGCGGGCCGCACTGGACCGGGTGCTGGGCGACGTCCGCGAGGCCCTGGGGCTGTAGCGCCGGCTACAGGGCTGGGGTTAAGGGGTGGGGCTACAGCTCGATTTCGACGTGGCCGTCTGCAATCCGTGCGGCGAACGTGGCAAGGCGCAGTTCGGGGTTGCCAAAGCACTCGCCGGTTTCCAGGTCGTAGACCTCTTTGTGGAGCGGCGACGCGATGGTGGGACGCGTGCCGCGTGATCCGAGGATGCCACGTGCCATGACGAACGCGCCGGTGGCCGGGTCTTCCTGGGCCACGGCGAAAACCTCACCGGGCGCGGTGCGGAACAGTGCTACCTGGCGGCCGTCAACGAGTGCCGCCTCACCCCAGGAGAGCTCCAGTTCGTCCACGGCGCAGACCCGGTGCCAGCCAGTGGCATACCCGGTGGTCAGATCCTCAAGTTCCAGTGTTGCCGTCATGTCGGCTCCTCTCCCATTGCCTGCATCCCGGCGCCAATGGCCGGTTTCCGCGAGGCGATTTCGCCTGCTTTAGCCGCCACTGCGGCGGTATATCCAAAGTAGGTTCCCGGTGTTTCAAAGGCGTGCAGCCAATGTGTCCGGAACGTAAAAGACACCTCACTTGCCCGGAAATGTGTTCGTGATGCAGAAGTTAAGATCACGAAACAAAAGGGAAACTGAAGCGAAACTGCCCCTGCCTAGTCTGGATGGACAAGCTGCAGAGCCCCGTCTGCGGCCCATGCGAAAGGCCCCTAAGTGACCGGACAGACTTCAAGCACAGAGACACCGCGCCGCATCGTCGTCGCCGGAGGCGGCCCTGCTGCCCACCGTTTTGCGGACGCCATGCATGCCCGTGGCCTCGAAGGCTGGCAAGTAACTGTACTTACGGAAGAAGCGCACCTGCCCTACGACCGCGTTGCGCTGAGCAAGGCACTCACGGACAGCACCGTTGACCTCACGCTCGGCGCCGCCTCCATGTGGGACCACGAGGCAATCACCCTAAAGACCGGCGAGCGCGTTGTTAAGATCGACGCCGCCGCCAAGGCCGTCGAGACCGCCGCCGGCCACCGCTATGAATACGACGAGCTCGTGGTGGCTACCGGTTCTGACGCCGCCAGGCTCCCGATCCCCGGCGCCGAGCACGTGCATGTCTACCGCACGCTCGAGGACGTCTGGGCCATCAACAAGTCCATCGCCGAACTCACGGAGAAGCTTGGCCGCAAGATCAACGCCGTCACCATCGGTGGCGGTCTGCTGGGTCTGGAATCCGCGGCCGGCACCGAACAGCTCGGCGCCACTCCCGTGGTCATCAACGGCGCCCCGTGGCTCATGAACACGCAGCTCGACGAGGGCGCCGGCCAGGCGCTGGGCCGCCTGATCGAGGCCAAGGGCTTCGAGGTCCACGGCGGCGTGTTCCCGTCCGAAATCCTCGCCGACGACGACGGCCAGGTCACCGGCGTGCTGATGGCCGACGGCCGCACCATTGCTGCCGACCTCGTGGTAGTGGCCATCGGCGTCAGGCCCCGCGATGAACTCTTCCGCGCCGCCGAGGGCGAGGAGCCCCTGTTTGATCTTGGCCCCCGCGGCGGCGTCGTCATCAACGATGACTGTTCCACCCAGGTCCCCGGCATCTGGGCGATCGGTGAGGTGGCGAACTTCGGCGGCATGTGCCTGGGCCTCGTGGCCCCCGCCAACACCATGGCTGAAATCGTGGCGGACCGCCTGCACGGCGGCGAAGCCACCTTTCCCGGCTTCGACACCGCCACCAAGCTGAAGCTGTCCGGAGTGGACGTGGCCAGCTTCGGTGACGCCTTCGCCAAGACCGAGCACGCCCTCGAAATTGTCTACGCGGACCCCGCCCGCGGCGTGTACCAGAAGATCGTCACCACCGACGATGCCAAGACCCTCCTCGGCGGCATCTTTGTTGGCGACGCCGCCCCGTACACCAGCCTCCGCCCGCTCCTGGGCCGTGAGCTTCCGGCCGAACCCGGCGCCTACCTGACGGCGGCCGGCGGCGGCGAGGCCCCCGAAACCGAGCTGCCGGACGACGCAACCCTGTGCTCCTGCAACAACGTGACGGCCGGCAGCATCCGCGACGCCATCAACGGCTGCGGCGCCTGCGACGGCAACGCCCCCGTCCAGGAACTCGGCGAGCTGAAGGGCTGCACCCGTGCCGGCACCCAGTGCGGTTCCTGCGTGCCGATGCTGAAGAAGCTGCTGGAAACCGAACTCACCAAGTCCGGCGTCGAGGTTTCAAAGGCACTCTGCGAGCACATCGAGCTGTCCCGCCAGGAGCTGTTCGACGCCATCCGTGTCCTGGAGCTGACCTCCTTCGAAGAGATCATGGCCAAGTACGGCACAGGCGCCGGCTGCGACATCTGCAAGCCGACCATCGCCAACATCCTGGCCAGCCAGAACAGTGCCTATGTCCTGGACGCCGGCCGCGGCACCCTCCAGGACACGAATGACCGCGCCCTGGCCAACATGCAGAAGGACGGCACGTACTCGGTGGTCCCGCGGATCGCCGGCGGTGAGATCACCCCGAAGAAGCTGGGCGTCATCGCTGCTGTGGCAGAGAAGTACGGCCTCTACACCAAGATCACGGGCGGCCAGCGCATCGACATGTTCGGCGCCCGGCTGGAGCAGCTGCCGGAAATCTGGAAGGAACTGGTGGATGCCGGATTCGAGTCCGGCCAGGCCTACGGCAAGAGCCTCCGCACCGTGAAGTCATGTGTCGGCTCCACCTGGTGCCGCTTCGGTGTCCAGGATTCGGTGGCCATGGCCATCCAGCTGGAGCTGCGCTACCGCGGGCTCCGCAGCCCGCACAAACTCAAGATGGGTGTCTCCGGCTGTGCCCGCGAATGCGCCGAGGCCCGCGGCAAGGACGTCGGCGTCATCGCCACTGCGGACGGCTGGAACCTGTACGTTGGCGGCAACGGCGGTGCCACCCCGGCCCACGCCCAGCTGCTCGCGAAGGACCTGGACGACGAGACGCTGATCAAGTACATCGACCGCTACTTCATGTACTACATCCGAACTGCCGACCGCCTGCAGCGCACCGCACGCTGGCAGGAGGAGCTCGACGGCGGCATCAAGCACGTCGAGGACGTCGTAGTGCATGACACCCTGGGCATCGCCGAGGAACTCGAGGCGGCCATGGCCAAGCACGTGGACACCTACGTCGACGAGTGGGCCGACACCCTGACGGACCCCGAGCGCCTGCGCCGGTTCCGCTCCTTCGTCAACGCCCCGGACCAGAAGGACGACTCCATTACCTTCGTCCCCGATGAGCGCGGCCAGATGCGCCCTGCCACGGCTGAGGAAAAAGGCAAAGTGCTGATTGGGGCTTCCATCCCCATGAGGCCCCGCGATGAGAACGAGGTATAGCATGCAGCTCAGCATTGATCTCACCGGACGCGAGGTCCTGGTTACGGGTTCGGACGCCGCTGCCCGCCAGGCGGTCCGCCGCTTCGAGGCGGCCGGAGCCATCGTCTACCGCCTCAGCACGCCGCAGGGTGCCGGTCACGACGGTCCCCTGCCCGAGCGCCCCTTCCTGGTGGCGGCAGTCAACGACGGCCAGCCCGGCTGGGAACCCCTGCTGGAGCGCTGCCGCGCCGCCGGCATCCCTGTTTCCGCAGAGCCGGCCGCCGGACTGCCGGGACACGTCACGCTGGTCGGCGGCGGTCCGGGCACGCCCGAACTGCTGACCGTCGCAGCCGTCAACGCCCTGCGCGATGCCGACGTCGTGTTCTACGACCGGCTGGCCCCCTATCACGAGCTGCCGTCCATGACCTCGGCTGAACTGGTGGACGTGGGCAAGAAGCCCGGCCACCACAAGGTGAGCCAGGGCGACATCGAAAAGCTCATGGTGGAAAGCGCCCTGGCCGGCAACAACGTGGTGCGCCTCAAAGGCGGTGACCCGTATGTCTTCGGCCGCGGCGGCGAGGAAGTCGCCTCCTGCGTCGCAGCCGGCGTCCCCGTCCGGGTGGTCTCCGGCGTCACCAGCGCCATCTCGGTGCCGGCCGCTGCCGGTATCCCGGTGACGCACCGCGAAGTCAGCCACATGTTCACCGTGGTTTCCGGCCATGCGCCGCTGACCGAGCAGGAGCTCACCCATCTGGCAGGGCTGGGCGGCACGATTGTGGTCCTGATGGGCATCGGCACGCTGCACCACCTGGCCGCAGGCCTGCGCCGTGCCGGGATGCGCGCCGACATGCCCATGGCGGTGGTGGAGCGCGGGTACCGTCCCGGCCAGCGCACCACCATCGCGGAACTGGGCACGATCGCCTCAGCCGCGGCAGGCTGCAGCAACCCCGCCGTCCTGGTGATCGGTGAGGTGGTGCGGGTGGCTGAGGCCAACCGCGGGCATGCCGAGGCCGCCGCCGACCTTGACCGCCTGGCGGCCTCCCTGCTGGAATCGTGAACGTCATGAGTGCACTGAATGCCATCGCCCCCGCCGAAACAGAACCCGTAGCTCGGGAACCGCACGAGTCGGCCGCCGCGGAGTCGGCCACCGAGGCTCCGCTCGAAGGTTTCCGGATCGGCGTCACCTCACACCGCCGCTCCCGCGACCTGATCGAGGCCCTGGAGCGCCGCGGCGCTGAAGTGCTGCATGCCCCTGCCCTCAAGATCGCCCCGGTGAACGAGGACATCAGCCTCATCGAGGACACCAAGGCCATCATCGCGGCGAAGCCGGACCTGTGCATCGCCACCACCGCCTACGGCATGCGCCGCTGGTGCGAGGCCGCGGACGCCTCCGGCATTGGCGAGGAACTGCTCGATACCCTGGCGGCCTGCCGGATGTTCGTCCGGGGGCCCAAGGCCCGCGGCGCGGTCCGTGCGGCCGGCCTCGCCGACGTCGGCATCAGCAGCGACGAAACCACGGCGACACTCGTGGACATGCTGCTCCAGGAAGGCGTGCGCGGCAAGACCGTCGCCGTGCAGCTGCACGGCTACACGGATGTCCGCCAGCTTGAGCGGCTGCGGATGTCCGGTGCCACGGTGCTCACCGTCACGCCCTACCGCTGGGTGAAGCCCGACGGCGCAGACCGCCTGCCGCGGCTGATTGAGGCCGCCTGCAGCGGCAACCTCGACGTCCTGACCTTCACCAGCGCACCGGCCGTGGACGCGATGTGGAGCACTGCGCACGAAATGGGACTGTACAAACAGCTCGTGGAGAGCCTGAAGACCACGGTCACCACCGCCGTCGTGGGTCCCGTGACCGCCCAGCCGCTGCTGGACGCCGGGATCAGTCCCCTGGTTCCTGAGAGGTTCCGGATGGGTGCCCTGATCAGGCTTGTGTGCGAACACCTTGCACTGAACCACGTCCGCCGGCTGGAAACCCGCTCCGGCAGTGTGGAACTGCGCGGCCGCTCGCTGCGGATCGACGGCGAGCCGGTGGACGTTGCCCCGGCGCCGCTCCTGCTGCTTCGCGCCCTCCTCGGGGCAGGAGGCGCCGTGCTCTCCAGGGAGTCGCTGTCCGAACTCCTCGAACTGCGCGGATCGGTGCACGCCCTCGACATGACGGTAAGCCGACTGAGGTCATCGCTGCCGGACGGCCGTCTCGTAGAGACCGTGGTCAAGCGCGGCTACCGGATCCGCGTCTAGCGCCTCAGCACGCCGCGGGGCCGCACCCCGCCCACCCCGCCTGCCGGGGTGCGCGCGGAGCGGCCCCGTGTTTCGTGTATTACCGGCGGGTAAAAACTGGCGAACAGGCGGGGACAATTCCGCAACAGCCGGGAAATATGTGCGAAAAACCGGCCGTCTACGCTGTGTCCTGTCAGCACATCAGGGCCGGAATCCGGCCCGCCTGCAGTATCTGAAAGGGCCCGCACATGTCCGCTCCGGCACAGTTTCCGTTCACCCCCACCGCTCCTGGCTCCGTCCCTGCTTCCGCACGGACCGACACCGCACCGAAGGTGGTCATTGCCGGCGCGGGTCCTGCAGCCCGGGCGCTCGTCAGCCAGCTCGCAAAAGTCAGGTTCCCGGGAACTGTCACGGTATTGAGCAGCCGGGACGACGCACCGGATGAGCTGCTCGAGCTCGCGGCCCTGCCGTTTGTCTCGGTACGCTTCGGCCAGCCCGCAAGCCATGTCGACGCCGCAGCCCGCGTGGTGACCACGGCCGACGGCCTGGAATTCAGTTATGACCAGCTCGTGATCGCCACGGGCTCGGCTCCCGCGCAGTCCCCTGTCGAGGGCGCCGGCCGCTGCCTCAACTACTCCACGATCGATGACGCCGCCAGGATCGCTGACGCCGTCAGGGAAGTCACCCGGGTCCTGGGCAGGCGCCCCCTTGGAATCCTCGTCGGTACCGGAGCCGCCGCCGGGCAGGCCGAGGCTGTGCTCCGCGCCCGCGGCGTCCGGCCGGTCCGCACCACCGCCAGGCCCGCTGCCGTTGTCCCCACGCTGACCGGTTCCGTCCTGCCCGCGGCCGGGATCGTTTTCGGCGACGGCAGCCGCATGAACGGGGACCTGGTGGTGATCGCGGAGGACCGGATCGCCCGGGACAGCCTCGGCGCCGCCGCAGGGGCGGAGACGGCCCCCAGTGGCGGAATCGTGGTCGGCCGGGACTACCGGACGTCTGTGCCCGGCATCTGGGCCATCGGGGACGCGGCGTCGTTCGACGGCGTGCGGCTCGGACTGCTGGTGGCCTCCGGTTCCGCCGCGGGCGTCTGCGCCGCGGAGCTGATGTCCACGGTCCCCCGGACGCCGCTGGCTGCCGTCGCGTAGCCCCCGCTGGGTGCCGCCGCGTTAGCCCCGGCTGGCCACCTCGGGCTATGGCAAGATGGTCACTCAGGGACCCGCGACACCCGCGGATCCTGTGGCCACGAGGCCCGTGGAAAGGACCAGCATGAGCAACGAAGCCAGCCCGGGAGCGGGCACCGCAACCAGCCCCGAAGGGATCCCTGCCGGCGCTGAACCGTCCAACATGGCGTCCTACATTGACCACACACTGCTCAAGCCGGAAGCCAGCGCGGCGGAGATCCTCAAGGTCTGCGCCGAGGCTGCCGAGTACCGGTTCAAGTCCGTCTGCGTTAACCCCGTCTGGGTGAAGACCGTGAAGAAAGCGCTCAAGGGCTCCGGCGTGCTGACGTGCTCGGTGGTGGGGTTCCCGCTCGGAGCCACGCCCAGCGATGTCAAGGCCTTCGAGGCGCGCGGCGCCGTGCTGGACGGGGCGGACGAGATCGACATGGTCATCAACATCGCCGATGCCCGTGCCTCGGACAAGGGCGCGCTCGTGGACGACATCAAGGCCGTGGCCGAGGCCGTGCACGGCGGTGAAGCCATTCTGAAGGTCATCATCGAGACCGCCCTGCTCGACGACGACCAAAAGGTCCTGGCCTGTGAGGCCGCCGTGGAGGCAGGAGCCGACTTCGTCAAAACCTCCACCGGCTTCAACGGCGGCGGTGCCACGGTGGAGGATGTTGCCCTGATGCGCCGGACGGTCGGTCCCCGCATCGGTGTCAAGGCGTCCGGCGGAGTGCGTTCCCTGGCAGACGCTCAGGCTATGATTGCTGCAGGTGCAACACGTATTGGTGCCAGCTCCGGAATCGCGATCGTCAAAGGCGAACAGGGTTCGTCCGCCTACTGATCCGCCGGCAGCCGCCACAGTTTGAGCCCCGCGGGGCCGAGGAGGAATGAATGTCCAGCAAGACCACCACGCAGGTCAAGACACCCCAGAACGAGAACAGCCTGGTCACCAGCATTGTCCTCTTCGTCGTAATGATGGCCCTGTTCCTGGGGTCCATTTACTCGCTGTCCTTCCTGACGCTGGGCAACCCCTGGCCGATGGCCGTGTGCCTGGGCCTGTTCGCCCTCGCGTTCTGGATCCCGCAGACCATCCTCGGCCGCTCGGACTCCGCCGGCGAGCACTGAGCCCCCTTACAAAAAGCCGCAGCCCCGGAACGTCCCGGGGCTGCGGCCTTTTAGGTACCCGCTCAAGCTAAGTGCCTGCTCAGGGAATGCCAGGCAGTCCGCTCGCCAGCTTGGCGACGAGCGCCGCAGCCGCCGGAACGTGCATGCCGGCCAGGGACCACGCTGCCCCGAACATCCCCGCCATCGCATAGCCGCTGACCGGTATGAGCACCAGCCATTCCCGCCGGGATCCGGCACGCCCCAGGACCGGAATGGACAGTGCCCCGTTGGGCCGCCAGACATTTTTCAGCAGCGGCAGCCGGCGCAGGGCCTTCGGCGGCCTGATGACGAGCGGCCAGAGCAGCGGCACGCCCCCGACGGTCACGAGGTCCCCCACGATGTGGACCACGACGCCGATCAGCATGGAGACCGGCAGCCAGGTCCACTGGTCCGGTGCGAACCACGTCACCAGCCCTGCCATTGTCAGGGCGAAGATCCAATTGCTGATGAAGCCCGACTTGGGGAACAGTTTCAGGGCCTTCGCCGCGATATTGATCATGAACATGCACAGCAGGCCGGCGCCGACCGAGAGCAGTCCCCAGTGGGTCTGCAGCTGGATCTGCCCGGCCATGGCAGCGAGCACAACGAAGAAAGCCGCCCCAAGCACCGAATGCGTCCCCTGCCGGTGCCCTCCGCTTGCGTTCTCGATCCCCCGCGCAATCGCATTGGACAGTGGCGGCAGCGAGTGGGCAATGGTGCTCGAGCGGTGGTCCCAGTCGCATACCAGGGCGGTGCCCGCCGTCGCCATCCCGCCGATCAGCACACCGACGGGATCCAGCGGATACCAGCCCAGCGCATAGGGGCCAGTCGAGGCAACAGCCACCCACGCCGCGGCCCCTGACGCGGCGTGGTGTCCTCCCATCATCGGCTCAGCCGCCGACTGCCGGCGCGGCAAGCGGGGCGTCGGAGAAGATATTCCTGATCACGCCGTTGGCCCACTCCAGGATCTCGGCGTCCTGCAGGTCGCGGCCGCCGATCTTCGCCGTCTTCGGCTTCGGGATGAGCACCGCGTCGAGGGCCGGCTTGGACTGCGCACCTGGGTACATGCGGTTGAGCCGCATGGTCTTCGATTCCGGCAGCTGCGCGGGAGAGAAGCGGATGAAGTTGCCCTGCAGCGCGACGTCGGACAGCCCGGCTTCCCGCGCGCCCACGCGGAAACGCGCCACGGCCACGAGGTTCTGGGCGGGCAGCGGCGGCTCGCCATAGCGGTCCACGAGCTCCGCAAGGACCTCGTCGATCGCCTCGTTCGTCACGGCTGCAGCAAGCTTCCGGTAGGCCTCCAGTCTGAGGCGTTCGCCCGGCACGTAGTCGTGCGGCAGGTGGGCGTTGACGGGAAGCTCGATCTTCATCTCGGCGGCCTTTTCCTCGGCCTCGCCGCGGTAGTCGGCCACGGCCTCGCCCACGAGCCGGATGTAGAGGTCGAAACCGACGCCCTGGATGTGGCCGGACTGTTCACCGCCAAGCAGGTTGCCCGCGCCACGGATTTCAAGATCCTTCATGGCCAGCTGCATGCCGGCGCCGAGCTCGTTGTGGGTGGCCACGGCCTTGAGCCGCTCCAGGGCCACTTCTCCCAGGGGCTTCTCCGAGGGGTAGAGGAAGTACGCGTAGGCCCGCTCGCGTCCACGGCCCACACGTCCGCGGAGCTGGTGGAGCTGTGACAGCCCGTACTTGTCCGCGCCGTCCACGATCAGGGTGTTGGCGTTGGAGATGTCCAGGCCCGTCTCGATGATGGTGGTGCAGACCAGGACGTCGAAGCGCTTTTCCCAGAAGTCCACGATGATCTGCTCCAGGCGGCTTTCGGACATTTGTCCGTGCGCCACCTCCACCCTGGCTTCAGGGACCAGCTCTCGGATCTTTGCGGCCGTGCGTTCGATGGTGGAGACGCGGTTGTGCACCAGGAACACCTGGCCCTCGCGCATGAGTTCACGGCGGATCGCGGCCGACGTCTGTTTGTCCGTGTACGGGCCCACGTAGGTGAGGACCGGGTGGCGCTCCTCCGGCGGCGTTGCCAGCGTGGACGTTTCGCGGATCCCGGTCAGGGACATTTCCAGGGTGCGGGGAATAGGCGTGGCACTCATGGCCAGGACATCCACGTTGGTGCGCATCTTCTTGAGCGCTTCCTTGTGTTCCACCCCAAAGCGCTGCTCCTCGTCCACGATGACGAGGCCCAGGTCCTTGAAGTCAAAGTCCTTGGAGAGCAGCCGGTGCGTGCCGATGACGACGTCCACGGTGCCGTTCTTCACGCCCTCCACCGTTTCCTTGGCCTCCTTGGCACCCTGGAAACGGGACAGCGGCTTCACACTCAGCGGAAAGCCGGAAAACCGCTCGGTAAATGTCTCGTAGTGCTGCTGGGCCAGCAGCGTGGTGGGGACGAGGACCGCCACCTGCTTGCCGTCTTGGACGGCCTTGAACGCGGCGCGCACGGCAATCTCGGTCTTGCCGTAGCCGACGTCACCAGAGACCAGCCGGTCCATAGGGATTTCCCGCTCCATGTCCGCCTTGACCTCGTTGATGGTGGTCAGCTGGTCAGGGGTCTCCACATAAGGGAACGCCTCCTCCAGCTCGCGCTGCCACGGGGTGTCCGGGCCGAAGGCGTACCCGCGGGAGGCCATTCTCGCGGAGTAAAGCCGGATGAGTTCCCCCGCGATCTCCTTGACTGCCTTGCGCGCCTTGGATTTGGTGCTGGCCCAGTCGGCGCCGCCCATCTTGCTGAGCACCGGCGTGTCTCCGCCGACATACCGCGTCACCTGGTCCAGCTGGTCGGTCGGAACAAACAGCCTGTCGCCCGGGGCGCCGCGCTTGGACGGTGCATACTCCAGCACAAGATACTCGCGCACGCCGTCGCCGCCGCCAGCCACCTTGCGCTGGATCAGCTCCACGAACCTGCCAATGCCGTGCTGTTCGTGCACCACGTGGTCGCCCGCCAGCAACTGCAGGGGATCCACGGCGTTCCGCCGCTTAGACGGCATGCGGCGCATGTCCTTCGTTGAACCCGCCGAAGTGCGCCCCAGCAGATCGGCCTCCGTCAGCAGCCCGAGTTTGAGCCCGTCCAGGACAAAACCACGCCCGACGGCGGCGGTGGTCACCTCGATAATGCCCGCCTGGGGCTCGTGGTCCAGGGAGTCCACGCGGGCACAGGGGATATCGGCGTCATGGAACAGCTCCGCCAGCCGCTGTGCCGGACCCGGGCCCTCCGTGGCCACGACGATCCGCCACTGGTCCTTCACATGGGAGCCGATGAAATCCATCATCTCCGCCACGTCGCCCTGGTAGCCCCGGGGTTCCCGGGCATGAAGGTTGAGCACGTCGATGTCAGGCGCAAGCTCCTCATCGGTGGCCAGCGAGGTGATCGACCACCAGGACACCTCGTGCGCCAAGGCCGATGAACGGGTCTCCCCCAGCGAGCGGAAACTGGCCGAGTGCAGGGCCGTCGAAGCCTGCGAACCGAGGACAGTATCCAGCGCCAGAGGCGCCTTGCCGCCGTCGGACGCCGTGGACCACGCCGCCTCCAGGAACTCCTCGTTCGTCGCGGCGAGGTCGTGGGCGCGGGTGCGCACCTTTTCCGGCTCGATCACCACGGAGATGGACCCGGCGGGCAGCTGCTCCATGAGGGGAACCATCGCGTCCACGAGCACGGGGGCAAGCGACTCCATGCCTTCCACGGCGATGCCGCCCGCGATCTTCTCCAGCATGTCCGCGGCCGCCGGCAGCTGGGATTTGAGCGTGGCGGCCCGGGACATCACCGACGGCGTGATGAGGATTTCGCGGCACGGCGGCGCGTGGAGCTCGGTGGGGTGGTGCAGGCCGGGCGAGGAGAGGGACCGCTGGTCGGCAACGGCGAACCAGCGCATCTGGTCCACCTCGTCCCCGAAGAACTCCACGCGGATGGGGTGGTCCTCGGTGGGCGGGAAGACGTCCAGGATGCCGCCGCGCACGGCGAACTCACCGCGGTGCGTCACCATGTCCACCCGCGCATAGGCGGCGTCGGCGAGGCTGCGGATCACACTGTCGAAAGGGACCTCCTGGCCCACCTTCAGGGTGACCGGGATCAGGTCGCCCAAGCCGGCGACGATCGGCTGGACCACGGCGCGAACGGGAGCCACCACCACCCGCAAGGGCCCCGCCGTCGAGGTTTCCGGGTGGGCCAGCCGGCGCAGCACGGAAAGCCTCCGCCCCACGGTGTCCGAGCGCGGCGACAGCCGTTCGTGCGGCAGCGTCTCCCAGCTGGGGAACTCCGCCACGGAGTCGGCGGGGAGGTACGCGCGCAGCGCCGCCGCGAGATCCTCTGCCTCACGGCCGGTCGCCGTGACGGCCAGCACGATGCCGGGACGGACGCCGCCGGCATTCTCCAGCCCCTCCGCCATCTCGGCCAGCAGCACCGCGCGGAGACCTGCGGGTGCGCTGACCTGGTAATCCTCACTGCGCACGCTGAAGCTCCGGGACGCCTCCGCCTGGACGCGGGCGAAAGTCTTGTCTGCGGCAAGGGCGCGCCGCAGGCCGTTGAGGGGCTGGCCTTTGCTGGGCTGGCCGGTGGGGCTCATGGCAGGATCTCCTGGAATATTCACTGTGAACGCAGGCAACACGAAAACCCGAAATTCGGGAGAATGCCGGGTCATCCCAGCCTACCGCGCCGGGAACCGGGCGGCATCCGGCGGTCCCCGGCGGGGCGGGACAGGCACGTTGCTAAGCTTGCTTGGCAGGTGGCGTCGGACCCGGCAATGCCGCCATCCCAAGGAGGCTCCCGTGAGCGACCAGACCGGAAATGACAGCAGTGCAGACACCCGGAAGGGCAACAGCAGCGGCCGGACTGTGCTGGTCACCGGCGCCACGGGCTACATCGGCGGCAGGCTGGTCCCCCGGCTGCTCGACGCAGGGCACCGGGTCAAGGTGCTGGTCCGCTCCCCCGACAAGATCGCCGGCGTGCCGTGGTTCAACGACGTCGAGGTGGTGCGTTCCAGCCTCGACGATGCTGCCGCCGTGGAGGACGCGCTCAAGGGCGTCGATGTCCTGTATTACCTGGTGCACTCCATGGCGGCCGGCTCCGGCTTCGAGGCCAAGGAAAAGGCCATGGCTGAGCTCGTGGCCAACGCGGCTGCGGCAGCCGATGTGCAGCGGATCGTCTACCTGGGCGGGCTCCACCCCCGCAACATCGAACTGTCGACGCATTTGCGCTCCCGCGAGGCCGTCGGCGAAGTCTTCCTGTCCGGTCCCGTGGATGCCATCGTGTTCCAGGCCGGAGTGGTGATCGGTTCCGGCTCCGCGTCCTTCGAAATGATCCGGCACCTTTCGGAAACCCTGCCCGTCATGCCCGCGCCCAGCTGGGTGCGAAACCGCATCGAAGCCATCGCCGTTCGGGACGTGCTGCACTACCTGGTTGGGGCCGCGTCCTTGGAAGAGCGGGTCAACCGTACCTTCGACATCGGCTCTCGGGACGTTCTGAGCTACGCCGGCATGATGAAGGAATATGCGGCCGAGGCCGGGCTGCCGCTGCGGCTGGTGCTGGCGCTCCCCATCCCCGCGCCCCGGCTGGCCGGCCTCTGGGTGGCGCTCGTGACCCCCATTCCGCTGTCCATGTCCGTCCCGCTGGTGCAATCGCTGCAGCACGACGCCGTCTCCGCCGAACACGACATCGACAACTACATCAGCCAGCCCGACGGCGGCCTGACCGGCTACCGCACGGCGGTGGCCCTCGCGCTGGGGAAGGAACGCGACGGACAGGTGGAGACAACGTGGGCCAATGCCGGGGCGGACGCGGATCCCCTGCCGAGCGACCCGGACTGGGCGGGACACACAGTGTACGTGGACGAGCGGAGCTTCCACGGCGACGTGGACCCCGCGCACGTGTGGACCGTCATCGAGGGCATCGGCGGCCGCAACGGCTGGTATTCGCTGCCGCTGGCCTGGAGCGTGCGCGGCTGGCTGGACAAGCTCTCCGGCGGAGCAGGCCTGCTCCGGGGCCGCCGGCACCCCCACCACCTCGTCGCAGGCGAGGTGGTGGACTGGTGGCGCGTGGAGCGGATCGAGCGGGGAAAGCTGCTCCGGCTGCGGGCCGAAATGCGCGCACCGGGACGAGCCTGGCTGGAACTTGGCGTGGAACCCGACGGGAACGGGAGCCGTTACCGGCAGCGGGCCATCTTCTTCCCGAAGGGACTCAGCGGGCGGCTCTATTGGCTGGCCGTCCTTCCGTTCCACAGCCTCATCTTTCCGGCCATGTCACGCAATATCATCGCCGCCGCCCGGAAGATCGCCGGTGCGGAACAGGCCGGCGGCAATGGACACGGTGCCAGGGAGACGCAGGCAACCCCGTAGGATGTGTGGAGCAAAAAGCGTTTTGACCCCACAACAATGGAGGATCCATGGCACTGAGTGCTTCCACTACCCTGCCCCACGGCGTCGAAAGCGTCACCGCCGTCTTCACGAACGAAGACTTCCAGCGCCACACCAGCGAATACGTTGGCGGCAGCCTCGAATCCTTCACCGTGGACGGAGACGTTGCCGGAGCCTTCAGCACCACGTCCGTGCGCACGCTCCCGACCACCCGGCTGCCGGAAATTGCCCGCAAGTTCGTCGGCGACACGCTCAAGGTGACACAGGTGGAAAACTGGGACGCCCCCGCCGTCGACGGTTCCCGGCAGAGCACCATCTCCCTGAAGATCGCCGGAGCCCCGATCGATGTCTCGGCGGTCCAGCGGCTCGTTGCAGACGGCGGCAGCACCCGGGTTGAACTCGAGGGCAACGTCAGCTCTTCCGTGCCGTTCCTGGGCGGCAAGATCGCCGACGCCGCCGAGCCCATGGTTGGCAAGGCCCTGAACATCCAGTCCCAGCAGGCGCAGGCCTGGCTCGAAAGCCACTAGGCGATGGACATCCCCGCGATCCTTGCCTGGGTCCTGATTATTTCGGGGTTCTGGTCGCTCGTGGTGTGGCCGCAGTTCCTGCGCCGGGTCATGAAGGACCCGAGGGCGCGGGACGCCGCAGGCAAGGCCACCAAGTTCCTCACGGTGCACATCGTGCTGGTGACGGTGTCCATGATCCTGGGGGCGGCCACGGCCGGGATCGGGATTGCCGGGCTGATGAGCTAGCTGGCTGCCCCAGCTGTACGGCCAGCGCTTGGCTGTACAGCCGGGCCGCCTGCCTGGCTATATAACTAGGCTGCCTGGTTGAGCGCGTCCTCCGCGGCAACCCAGGAAATCATGGCGCACTTCACGCGCGCCGCGTAGCGGGCCACCCCTTCAAATGCGGCGGCGTCTCCCAGCACCTCGGGATCTGCGTGGACCTTGCCGCGTGAACGGAGGACCTCCCGGAAATTGCCGATCACCGAGCGCAACTCCTCAACCGACATGCCTTCGGCCATCTCGCTCAGGACGGAGGCGGAAGCCATGGAAATGGAGCAGCCTGCACCGTCCCACGCCAGCTGCGCAACGGTGCCATGGTCCACGGCAACCCGGAGGGTCACCTCGTCGCCGCAGACAGGGTTCAGCTGGTGCGACTGGCCGGTGGATGCGCCCTCCGGCACTGGCGTTTCTGCCAGGCCGCTGCCATGCCGGGCTTTGGAGTGGTCCAGGATGATCTGCTGGTAAAGCTGGTCGAGGCTCATGCTGCGGTACCTGTCTTCAGGGTTCCGGCACTAGGCGCGGAAGTAGGCGCGGACTCCGGAGACGGCATCCAGGAATTCGTCGACGTCGTCGGTGGTGTTGTACAAGTAGGCGCTGGCCCGTGTTGTGGCCGTCAGGCCAAGGCGCCGATGCAGAGGCTGGGCGCAGTGGTGACCCACGCGGACGGCGATTCCACGTGCGTCCAGGAACTGGCCGACGTCGTGCGCGTGAACACCCGCGACGTCGAACGCTGCCAACCCGATGCGGTCCTGTCCGGCAGCCGGTCCGAGGACACGGATGCCTTCAATGGCTTCAAGGCCCGCCACCATGCGCTGGCCGAGTTCGGACTCCCAGCGGTGCACGCGGTCTATGCCGGTCTCGGTCAGGTAATTGACGGCGGCGGCGAGCGCCACGGCCTGGGAGATCTTCTGGGTCCCGGCCTCGAACCTCTGCGGCGCGGCCAGGTATTCGGCCCGTTCCATGGTGACGGTGGTGATCATGGAACCGCCGGTCAGGAACGGCGGCAGCACGTCCAGAAGGTCCTGCTTGCCGTAAAGCACGCCAATGCCGGTGGGGCCAAGCATCTTGTGGCCTGAAAAGACGGCAAAGTCGACGTCCAGCTGCTTGACGTCGAGGGACAGGTGCGGCGCCGACTGGCATGCATCCAGCACCACCAGTGCTCCGGCCCGCCGGGCAATGGCGACGAGCTCCGCCACTGGATTGATCGTGCCGAGCACGTTGGACGCGTGCGTAAACGCAAGAAGCCGCGTACGCTCCCCCACGATCTCGGCTGCCTGGTCCAGGTGAAGTTTCCCCGAGTCGTCGACGGGGATGTATCGCAGCACGGCACCGGTCCGGTACGCCAGCTCCTGCCAGGGAATGAGGTTGGCGTGGTGCTCCATTTCGGTGACCACGATTTCGTCCCCGGGGCCGAGCCCGAGCTCCCGCAGCCGGGCATCACCGCGGCCCTGAGCAGCCCACAGGCTTGCATTGGAGAGCGCGTAGCTGATCAGGTTCAGGCCTTCGGTGGCGTTGGATGTCCACACGATCTCCCCGTACTGCGCGCCTACGAAATCGGCAACGGTCTGCCGTGCGTCCTCGAACACCTCAGTGGCTTCGACGGCAAGGTGGTGGGCGCCGCGGTGCACGGCGGCGTTGCGCTGCTCGTAGAATTCCTGTTCGGCCTCGATCACGCTCAGCGGATTCTGCGACGTGGCACCGGAGTCCAGATAAACGAGGGGGCGGCCGTTGACCAGCTGGTCCAGGACCGGAAAGTCGTTTCGGATCCGGAGGACCTCGGCATTATCCATCGCGGGAAGCGCACGCTCCAGCGTGGTTGGCGTTGTTACTACGGCCAATGGGACTCCTTGGGATGCCTTGAGGTACCCCTCAATTGTCCCACAGCGCCGTATCCCCGCGGATAGTCATGGGCAGGGCCTGTCAGAAGGCAGAAGTAAGGGCCGGCGACGGCTGGGGGGAGAGCCTCGGTCTCAGAAGGCTCTGACGTCGCCGGCCCCGCCTGAACCCGGCCCCTCGGACCGGAAGTTCTTTCACTGCGAGACCTGGAAGATCTTGGTGGCAGCTTCGGCGGTGACTTCGCCACCGGTTTCTGCTGCCAGTAACAGTTAATCGCGTACCGGGTCCTACAGCACGAGTATCGAGTACTCGTTTTTTCGGGTAGTCGGCTACTGGTTTCCGCAGGTAGGGGTGTCGCCGGCGGGACAGGGGACAAATGCCGAGCAGGGCGCAGCGCAAGAGGGCTCAGACGGCAGGCAAAAGGGGCGTTTCCACTGCGTTTGCGCCGCGTGTGGAGGGTTTCGCGCACCATGCGAAGCTACTTCTTCGGCAGGCTACTTCTTCGGAAGGGCAAGGGCGAGCTCGTCCCGCCGGCGCACACCGAGCTTGACGTAGCTCCGGTACAGATGCCCCTCAACGGTCCTCACCGACACCATCAGCTGCTGGGCGATCTCCCGGTCGGACAGCCCTTGCACTGCCAGCTCGACGATGTCACGCTCGCGGCGGGTCAGATGGACGCTCGGGACGGAGGCAACGAACGGGCTCTCCCGGAACCGCTCACCCAGCTCCTGGTCGCACTTTTCGCGGTGGGCCACGGCCTGCCGCGCGCGTCGCCGCTCCCCCGCGGCGTCCAGGATGGCACCGGCCCGGGCATAGCCTTCCCTGGCCAGGTTGACCAGGCCTGCCTCCTCAAGGCCGGCAGCCGTTTCCATGAGCACGTCGGCATCCTCGCTGGCCCAGGCCTGGGCAAGCTGATGCCAGCCCGCGGCCCAGCGGCCTTCAACGTAGTCGGCAAGGGACGAAATCTCGTCGACCACCGATCGGTCCCCGAGATCGGAACAGAGGATCAGGCATTCCAGCCTGGTTCCCGGCTGGGCAACAACACGCGGTGACGCTGCCAGCTCCCGAAGCTTGGCCAGGCCGCTGCCCTTGCGGTCGAGATATTCGGCAGCCGCTGCCGCATAGGCCTCTGCGAGGAGCTCACAGCCGGGCCCGCTGGCGTGCCTGGCGGCAATCAAGTCCTGTTCGAGGCGCTGGGCCTGTGCGCCGTCCCCCAGCCGTGCGGCCGCGTAAAAGGCGAGCGCCGTGCCGAACCGGAACTGCTGGAGTGGATCATTGATGCGAAGGGCTTCGACGGCGGGCAGTAGCACCTGGTAGGCACGCTCCAGCTGTCCTTGCCGGAGGAGACCCAGCCCGCGGAGGACGTGGAAACCCCCGCCGAAGGTGGCCGCCCCTTCGTTTTCCTCAGCATGGGGGCTGGCCAGTTCGTGCTCCGAAGTCTCCCAGTTGCCGGCCGCGAGCGAGGCTGAAACCAGGCGCGTCAGGACGAACTCGTTGAAGAAGTACAGGCCGCCCTGGAGTGCCTCCATGGAGGGTGCCGCTGCGAGAGCGGCGTCGTGGGCCTGATGGGCAAGCCCGGCCGAGACGAGGGTCTCGGCGAGCAGGGCATGCGCGACGGCGCTGGTGGCCGCAGTCACCGCCGCAGGCAGCGGCTCGATCCTCTGGCGCTCGATTCCGGCGTCCCCAGATTCGCCATATCCCGATGTGCTGCCCCGCGTCCCTGCGGCTCCGGCCACGGCCACCTTGGCTTTGACGGCTCCGGAACCAGGGCCTCCCGATGCTGCCTCCAAGCCTTCGTCATCGTCCAGGGAGGAGATAACGTTCCGGATCCCCTCGTGGTCAGCGGATTCAGCCATCTCCAGCAGATGGTGGATACGGTCCTGCCACGAGGCCTGGGGGTCGTTCCCGGCATCGGCGAGCTGCTGGCGCGACTCGGCCCTGATCAGCTCGGCCGACTTACCGAGCGCCAGGTGTGCCGATGCCCTGAGCATGAGGACGTGAGGAGCCTCCGGGGCTGCTGCCAGTTCCAGCCAGCAGCCGTCCAGGAGACCCGCAGCCTCCCGGTATTTGCCTTCATTGAAGAGTGCCCTGGCCGAGATGGACTGAGCCCGGGCCCGCAGCGCGGGTTCCGTCACGTGGTCTGCCATGAGTCTCGCACCGGAGTTGTTGAACATCGCCGCGGCGAGCAAGGCAGCGTCCAGCAAGTCGGGGTCGGACACATCCATCCCGCACTCCAGCGACCACTCGACCAGCCGCAGCCTGCCTTCGGCACCGGCCGTCACCGGATCAATGTGGCCCTCCATCTTCTGCCGCAGCTGGAGGCTTCGGGAAACTGACACCTGGTGCCGCATGGCTTCGCCAAGGATGGCGTGCCAAATCCTCAGTTGGCTGTGCTGTCCGCTGGATTCGCTCACCAGCTGGTGATCCAGCAGGGACCGGACCACGGCGGCACCACACAGGTCTTCGATGAGGCCGCGGTCCACGGGCTCGGCCAGGGCGATGAGCCGCAGGGCGTCCTGTTCTTCGGGCGTTCTGCGGAGGAGGTCTTTGACAACAACATCGGACAGCCTGGGCCCGTCCGCCGGCAGAGGCCCCAGCAGCAGCCAAATCCCGTTCCTCTTGGCAAGGATGCCCGCTTCGACCGCATCACGCAGAAGGCAGTCCAGGAGCATGGGGTTTCCGCCCGAAGCGGACCACAGTGACTGCACCGTGTTGGCCGGGACCGTCCCGTGGAGCGCGTGCTCCACGACTTCCGTCACCTGCTCCCCGTTGAGGGGCCGGAGATCGATCCGCTCTGCCTGGCCGTCGTACCACAACTGGTTCAATGCCTGCGGCAGTCCGGGGCGGGGACGCCCCGACGCCAAGACGCCGGCCCACCCGGCCGACATCATGTCCACCACCATGTTCGCCGTGGCTTCATCAAGGTGGTGGGCATCGTCAATGACAAGGAGCAACGGCACGTCCTTGCCTGCCTTGAGCTCCTGGAAATAGGCCCACACAGCCCTCAGTACTGCCACGGGCGAGTCTGCCTCTTCCAGCGGGAGAGAGGCTGTGTAGGGCGCCAACACGCCATAAGGGACCTTGGCGAGTGAAGAACTGCCGTGGATCCGAAGGATGGTCATTTCGGCGGACAGATTCTCACTGACGGCGTCCGTGAGCGAGGTCTTACCGAGGCCCGGCCCGGCCATCAGGAACACGGCCTGGTTTGACCGGCTGCGGATGGTGCCGCAGACGTGGTCAATCACTTCACGCCGTCCGGTGAGCTGGCGGTGGTCTGCTGCCGGTTCCGACTTCTGGGTACGGCCCTTAGACGAGTCCAGGCAGATCACCCCTCGAAGTCACGCCGAGTTTCGTAAACACCTGGTACAGGTGGCCCTCGACTGTGCGGACGGAGACACCGATTTCCAGTGCAATGTCCCGATTGGACACCCCCCGCCCCGCCAGGCGGGAAATCTGGCGTTCCCGTGCAGTAAGGAGCGGGCTGCCGCTGCTCGGGACGATCGGCAGGCTGGGAACTGTGGCTGTGAGGGCGTCCAACCGGGCCTGGGCAACACGCGCCGATGCGGAATCGCCTGAATGCCTGGCAAAGTCCACGGCGAGCGCGACGCACCGTGCCTCGACGGCGTCCAGCTCGAGTTCCGCGGCGAGGTGCGCGCCTTCCAAGAGCACTTTGGCGTCCTTGGTGCGGCTGCCGACGGCGATCAGCCGCGAAATCTCGGCCAGCTTCCCCTGCCGGTGGCCGGCCACCTCCTCCATGAGCCGGAAATCGTCGTCGCTTCCGTTGACCGTGGCACCAAGCAGGCTGATGCCGGCGAGCGTATAGCGACCCGCCGAGATGTCCCTGCGGGCGGCGTCCAGGAGCCGTCTCACGGCATCCGGATCGCCGAGCCACCGTCCTGCCATGTCTGCGCAGAAATCAGTAATGCTCCGCGTACGGAAATTGCAATGCCCGCGTACGCCCCGCAGCTTGTCGAGGTACTTGTGGGCCTGGCCGGCGTTGCCGATCTGCGCGTAGGCAAAAGCCGTAGCGGCATAGGCGGCCTGCAGCATGTTCACGACCGGACGGAGTTCCAGCTGGGCCACGGCGGACAGCAGGGAATCCAGGGCCACGGCACCGCGGCCCGAGTATACGTAGGCGATGCCTGTGGCCAGTTCCATGGCGGACGTCCTGTGTGCCAGCCGGCGTTCCTCATGCCCTTTGGGCGGACCCACCAGGTCAAGGCAGCGCCGCCACTGCCCCGCATGGAGCAGCACGGAGAAAGCCGTCATGGCAAACATCTCGCGGAGCCCCGTCATGGGGCCTGCATCCGAAAGTTGCCCCCCGACCCGCCGCATGAGCTGGAGGGCGTCCATCTCCCTGCCCACCGCAGATAGGGCGTGCATCAGGATCAGGGCCGACTGGATGCGGAAGCCTGGATCCCTGTTGATCGCAGGATCGGCGGCCTCCTCAAGGGCCGGGATCATCGGCGCGTAGTCGCCTATGAAAGACCGGTATTCAAACTCTGCCAGCGTGATGACATTGGCAGCCGCGCCCAGCGCGTCCGGCCAGCTGCTCGCCAGTCCCGGTGCAACGCCCAGGCGCCGCCGGGCGTCGGTAATCTCCGCCGGCACCTTGTCGCACAACTCCGGCAGCCACATCATCACCCTGCACTTCGCAGCCACAACCCGGGCGAATTCCTCCACGCCCAACTGGTCGAGCTGGGCCTGGGAAATGCCGTCCAGGGCGTCCATTGCCTGGAGCGGCAGGTCCAGCAGGAGGTAAGCCGTGGCCTTGTGTTGCTGCCCGGCCACCCACTCCGGGTCGGTCCTCTTAAGTCCTTCGACGCAGCTCAGGGCAAAGCGGGGGTCGAACATCTGCACGGCCGCCTCGGCCGCGGCCACCGCCATGGCCGGGCTGAGCTCGGCCTGGCATTCCCTCGTCCATGCGGCGAACTCAATGCGCTCTTCCAGGCTCAGTTTTGTCAGCTCGGGTTCCTTGTCGCCGAGCAGCTCCCTTCTTAGCTCCCGGCGCCGGGAGATGCTCAGCCAGGACCGTACGACATCCCCCAGGTACTGTTCCCGCAGGGACACCCAGCGGACCTCGGTGTCCCCCACCTTTAGAAGCCCTGCGTCCTCCATGTCAGCCACGATGTCCGTGCCGTACAGCTCGGTCAGCCGCGAGAGCGGCACCCGGCGGGCGCAGGACAGCATTTCCATGACCTCGCGGCTTTCCGGTGTTTCGCGGGACCAGCGGGAGCGGACAATGTCGTCCAGGCCCGCGGCACCGTCAAGGATGACTTTGTCCCGCAACGTCCATACAGAATCGGAGAGGACGAGGTTCCCGGACTGCTGCTGCTCCGTAACAAGGGCCTTGAGCAGCAGCGGGTTACCGCCGACGATGGCGTGGTAGGTACTCACGAGGGATGCGGACACACGGTGCCCCAGCAGGGTCAGCAGTACCTGCCGGGTCTGTAGCTCGTTCAGGTTTTCCAGCCGCACCTCGGTGAGGCGGCGGTCCGTCAGCAGCCAATGGAAGTCTGCGGGCAGGTCGCTGGTACCGGGGGCGATTGCGATAACCCGTGCCGTGCGGGTCAGCATGATGTTCAGCAGGATGCCGGCGCTCATGTCATCGATCATGCCTGTGGTGTCCAGGGTGATGATGCATTCCCTGCCGCCGGCGTCGCTCTTGATCAGTGACGTGATCCCCTGAAGGATGGCCGTTGGTGACCCCATCGCTGACTGCGGGAGGCGGGCCAGGAGGAAGGCCAGGCAGCCGTAGGAGGTCTGCGAACCGGTGAGCGGGCTGCGCAGCTGGAGTGCCCAGACGTCCGGGCCAAGGTCGGCCACGGCGGTCCTGGCCAAGGAGGATTTGCCGACGCCGCGGGCACCGGTGATGACGACGCCGAGGGAGTCGGGATCCGTCAGGGCATTACGGATGGATTCAAGGTCGGCGCTGCGCGCTGGGACCGACCAACGTTGAAGGTCCGTTCCGCCGGCTGAAGCGCCTGGTCCCGCCAGCACCCCCGCCGTAGACCCACGCCCCCAGCTCAGTGGCTCATTTGACATGAACTTTTCCTTACATCCCGCTTTGCAGGATAAAGGCCCCATCGCCTCCCCCGCTTAGGAGACAGACTACCCCGTTACCCCTGACATAAAACAGGGCAAGCGTTCCACATTTCCCCGTGTCCCCCAGCGTGGCCGCCGGCAGCCGCCGACGTCAGACCTTGGCGGGATGGAATCGCTGCTGGGCCGCTGTGAGGCCGTCCCGGATCAGGAGCTCGACGGCGTCCGCGGCCTCGTCGAGCAGGAAAGGCAGTTCCTTCTTTTCCGCCAGTGCGAAGTCGCGCAGGACGAAGTCCGCTGTATCCATCCGCCCGGGCGGCCTGCCGACCCCCACCCGGACCCGGAGGTAGTCTTTGGTGGCGAGGGCCTTGGACATGTCCCGGAGACCGTTGTGGCCGCCCTCGCCGCCACCGGTCTTCAGCTTCACGGTGTTAAAGGGAATGTCGATCTCATCATGGACTGCGACGACCCTGGACGGGTCGACGTCGTAGAATCTGGCCAGCGCAGCTACAGGCCCGCCCGAGACGTTCATGTAGGTCACCGGCTTTGCCAGGACCAGGCGGGGACCACCAATGCCCAGCCGGCCTTCAAGCACCTGCGCCCGCGCCTTATGGATCTTGAAGTTTCCGCCGATGCGGGCCGCAAGCTCATCGAGGACCATCTGGCCGACGTTATGCCGGTTGCGGCTGTACTCGGGCCCAGGGTTTCCAAGGCCGACGATCAGCCAGGTATCAGTCATGGATCAATCCTAAAGTGGTTGCTTGAACACTCCGCCCGGCGGGTACACCAGTGGCCGGGCCCAAAGGACCCGGCCACTGGTGTGCACGCAAGAATGCGGTGCAGGTGAAACAGTGCCCTGATTACTCGGCGGCAGCTTCTGCGGCAGGAGCCTCTTCTGCTGCGGCACCCTCTTCGCCTTCTTCGGCGGATACAGGGGCCTCGGAGATGTTGACGACCAGAGCCTCGGCGTCGGTCAGCAGGACGGAACCCTTGGGGAGCACGAGGTCGGAGCCGTGAATGTGCTCGCCGGCGCCGCGGCCTTCGATGTCAACCTCGACGGCGGTGGGCAGGTGGGTTGCCTCGGCCTCGAGGGACACGACGGTCAGTTCCAGGTTGTGGACGGTCCCGGGTGCGGTTTCGCCGCTGAGGTGCACGGGAACGTCCACGGTGACCTTCTCGCCCTGGCGGACGGTCAGGAGGTCGATGTGCTCGATGATCTGCTTGATCGGGTCGCGCTGGACGTCCTTGACGAGGGCGAGGTGGCCTTCGCCGTCGATGTCCAGGGACAGCAGGGCGTTGGCGGTGCGCACGGCCAGGGTGGTGGCCTTGGCCGGGAGGGTGATGTGGATGGGCTCGGCGCCGTGGCCGTAGATGACAGCCGGGATCTGGCCGGCCATGCGGGCGCGGCGGGCGAAGCCCTTGCCGAATTCGGTGCGTACTTCTGCTGCGAGCTTCTGCTCAGACATGGATATCTCCTGGTGGATTTGGGGTTTCGGCAAGCTTCTTGAGCTTCAGCAAGGGCGGAGGTCTGGAGCGACCTTCAACGCCGGGGCCCGGAGGCGCCCATCCAGAAGGGAGGTTCAGACCCAGTCGATAACGGAGACCAGCAGTCCGGGTTCCCGTGTGTACGGTTTTCCGGTGCTCTCCCTCGCCAAGGTATCGGGATAGATCCTACCAGCGTCGGGACCGATTACTGAAAACGGACCCGACGCCTGCTGGTTGAGCTGCCGAAACGCGGTCCCGGCAAGCTCAACCGGCGGAATCAGCCTGCGTCAGGCGTTGCCGTCGAACAGGCTGGTGACCGAACCGTCGTCGAACACTTCACGGACGGCCCGGGCGATGAGCGGCGCGATGGACAGCACCGTGAGCTCCGGGAAGCGCTTGTCTGCGGTAATGGGCAGCGTGTCCGTGACCACCACTTCGCGTGCGCCCGACTCGGACAGCCGGCGGGCCGCAGGGTCGGAGAAGACCGCGTGCGTCGCCGCGATGATCACGTCTTTGGCCCCGGCGTTCTTGAGTACCGCGACGGCTCCGGAGATAGTGCCGCCCGTGTCAATCATGTCGTCGATCAGGACGCAGGTGCGTCCCTCGATCTGGCCCACCACAGTCTTGGATACGGCCTGGTTCGGAACCGTAAGGTCGCGGCTCTTGTGGACGAAGGCCAGGGGCGCGCCACCGAGGCGTTCGGCCCACTGCTCGGCGACGCGGACGCGGCCGGTGTCCGGAGAGACAACGGTGATGTTGTCCGCTGCGACCCGGGTGCGGATGTAGTCAGCAAGCAGCGGAATGGCCATGAGGTGGTCCACGGGGCCGTCGAAGAAGCCCTGGATCTGCGACGTGTGCAGATCCACGCTCATGATGCGGTCCGCTCCGGCCGTTTTGTACAGGTCTGCGACCAGGCGCGCGGAGATCGGTTCGCGGCCGCGGCCCTTCTTGTCCTGGCGGGAGTAAGGGTAGAAGGGCGAGACCACCGTGATCCGCTTGGCCGAGGCCCGCTTCAGCGAATCGATCATGATCAGCTGTTCCATGAGGTGGTTGTTCAAGGGTGCCGGGTGGGACTGGATGACGAAAGCGTCGGTGCCGCGGACGCTCTCTCCGGCGCGGACGTAGATCTCACCGTTGGCGAAATCGTAGGCGTCCACGGGCAGCAGGTCCGTGCCGAGCTCCTTGGCGATCTGCCGGGCAAGCTCCGGATGCGCCCGCCCTGCGGCGAGCACCAGCCTCTTTTCGCCGCGAGCCGTAATTTCGGTCATGGTTGCTTGCCCTCTTCTGTAGATACTGGGGATTTGGAACTGCGCGTTTCGCCTGCCGCCGCAGCCAGGGCTGCGGACACCGAACCCGGACGGTTGGCGATTACCCAACCCTCCGCATTGCGCTGCGCTGCCACGGACAGGGCCAGGGCCCCTGCGGGAACGTCCTTCCGGATCACGGCACCGGCGCCGCTGTAGGCGCCGTCCCCCACCGTGACTGGAGCAACGAATACTGTGTTGGAACCGGTGCGGACGCCCGAGCCGATCACCGTGCGGTGCTTCTTCTCGCCGTCGTAATTGGCGGTGATGTTGCCGCACCCGATGTTGGTGTCCTCGCCGATCTCGGCGTCTCCGGCGTAGCCGAGGTGGGACAGCTTGGAGCCGCGGCCGATGGTCACGTTCTTGGTTTCGTAGAAGGCGCCGATCTTGCCGGTCTCGCCCAGCACGGTCCCGGGACGCAGGTACGTGAAGGGGCCGACGCTGGCCCCCGCGCCGATGTCCGCGCCGGAGCCGTGGGTGCGGGTCACCTTCGCGCCCTCGCCGATGCGGACATCGGTCAGGGTTGAATCGGGGCCGACGACGGCGTCACGCGCCACGATGGTGCTGCCGTGCAGTTGCGTATTGGGCAGGATCCGGACGTCCTCTGCCAGGGTGACAGTGGAATCAATCCATGTGGTGGCCGGGTCAACGACCGTCACGCCCGCGCGCATCCAGGCCTCCACGATGCGCCGGTTGTGCTCCGCTCCAAGGGCGGCGAGCTGCACCCGGTCATTGGCGCCTTCCACCTGCCAGCGGTCCTCCGTGATGACGGCGGCAACCCGGCCGCCCGCCGCGCGCGCCAGCGCCAGGACGTCGGTCAGGTACTTCTCGCCCTGCGAATTGTCCGTTGTGACGTGGCCGAGGGCGTCCCTGAGCACTGCTGCGTCAAAGGCATAGATTCCGGAGTTGATTTCCAGGATCCCGCGCTCGTCATCGGTGGCGTCCTTGTGCTCGCGGATTCCGGTCACCGTGCCGTCCGCGCCGCGGAGGATGCGGCCGTAGCCCGTGGCGTCCTCGAGCAAAGCCGTCAGCACTGTGATCGCGTTGCCTTCGGACTCGTGTTTGGCGACAAGTTTGGCGAGCATGTCGCCGGTCAGCATTGGCACATCACCGTACGTCACCACGACGGTGCCTTCGAGGAGCGCGTCCGCGTCCAGCGCTTCAAGGGCGACCTCGACCGCCCGGCCCGTACCGGGAATCTCGTCCTGGTCGACGATCACGGCCTCGGGGTCAAGCTCCTTGAGGTGGGCGGCCACGCGGTCGCGTTCGTGCCGGACCACAACGGCCACCCGCTGCGGGTTGATGGCGCGTGCGGCGAGCAGCGCGTGTCCGACCATGGAACGGCCGCCGATTTCGTGAAGAATCTTGGGGGTACGGGACTTCATCCGGGTACCGGCACCTGCAGCTAGGACGATTACGGCGGCTGGGCCGGACTTCTCGGGGCTCACGTACGGGCTCTCCTTGCTCGGTTGCGCGGTCCTGCATCGGCTGCCTGCGCGGCGGTGCCCGAGCCTGCGCCCGGAGCCGGCAACAGGCTTCATCCTACTGGACACCGCCGATGCAGCAGTTCCGCCCATAGGATTCGAACCTATACTCCACGGCTCCAAAGGCCGGGGTGCTGCCATTACACCAGAGCGGACCGTGCCGGGCGCTAAGCCCGGGCACGAGAACCAATTCTGCCACGAACGTTGAGGCTCATGCGACCTCGCCCCGCGCTGGCCCTCCGCGAGGATCCCTGAACAGCAGCAGGCAACACGCCGCCAACCACGGCGCCTTCTTGGCATGGGGCATGATGGGACGGTGAGCAAGAGCACAGGGAGAACTGAGGGGGCAGGAAACCCGGCAGCGACGGCGGAGGCACGTCCCGTGCGCATCCCCCGGCCGCGCATGACGGGCCCACAGCGGCGTTCACAGTTGGTTGACGTGGGGCGGGGCCTGTTCGCCGTGCGGGGCCTGGACGGCACCACGATCGAGGAGATCGCCGCCGCCGCAGGTGTTTCCAAGCCCGTGATCTACGAGCACTTCGGCTCCAAGGAGGGCCTGTACACCCAGGTGGTGGAGTTCGAATACAGGTTCCTGCTGGCCGCCATCAATGATGCCCTCACCGAGGAAGCGAAGCCGCGCATCCTGGTGGAACGTGCCGCCTTGGCCCTGCTGACCTACATCGAGGACCGAACCGACGGCTTCCGCATCCTAATGCGCGACGCTCCCCCGTCCCAGCCCGAAGGCGCCTTCTCCACCCTGCTCTCGCACGTCACGGAGCGCGTGGAACACATCCTGTCCGACGAGTTCTCCCGCCGCGGGTTCGGCGCAGCTGACGGCGCCATGTACGCCCAGATGCTCGTGGGCATGGTCGCCATGACCGGCCAATGGTGGCAGGACAGCCGCCAGCCCGACAAACGCGCCGTAGCCGCGCACCTCGTGAACCTCGCCTGGAACGGCCTGACCGGCCTGAAGAAGGAACCGGAACTCCGCAGCGAGCCATAGCCCGTCGCCGTCTGTCACCTACGCGGTGCTGGGGACCTTCGCCGTCACTTAGACACAGCGCATAGGGGCCCCTGCGGTCGCTGAGCGACCTCCGGAGCCCGATGCGCCGCGATGCGCTCCTACGCGAAGGTCCCCAGCACCGCTCGTGATTTGTTTCAGGACCGCTGTTTATTCAGGACGCTCAGAGCGTCGCTTGCCCGCCTGCAGGCAGGCGGGCACTTAGCGGGCAACTGTGGCGGATTGCCAGGACGTTGTGTCCGGTCTCGCGGTTGAGGGTAGGAAGGGTTCCGAGCTCAGAGTGAGCTTGGATCTCATCTCTTCCTTCCCAACGACAATCCATCGGTGAGGTAGGCGACGTCGGCGGTCGGCGGTGTTTCGCGAAGGAGCGCATCGCGACGCGTCAGGGCATGGAGGTCGCCCGGCGACCGGAATGCCCTCTACGCGGTGTGTCTAAGCGACGGCGAAACGCCGCCGACCGCCTACCGCACCACAATCACTCGCCGAGGACCTCGAGGGCTTCGAGCCATTCGAGTTCGAGGGCTTCGCGGTCGTCGGCCAGGGTCTTCAGCTTTTTGTTGAGCTCAGCCATGGTGTCGAAGTCGTTGTCGGCCGTGCTCTTGACCATTTGGGCGTGGATCTTTTCTTCCTGCTGGGTGAGCTTGCCCAGCTGGCGCTCGATGCGGTTCTTGGCCTTGCGGGCATCGCGCTTCTCCGCTTCGGAGGCTCCCGAGACGGCCTCTGCCGGGCCGGAGCTTGCGGATGTGACGGGGTTTCCGCCGCCGGTGATCGTGGATCCGGCCAGGGCGGATTCGCGGAGCTCAAGGTACTGGTCGACTCCGCCGGGCAGGCCGCGGATCTTGCCGTCGCCAAGGAGCGCCATCTGGTGGTCGGTGACGCGTTCCAGCAGGTAGCGGTCGTGGCTGACGACGACGAGCGTGCCGGGCCAGCCGTCAAGGACGTCTTCGACGGCGGCGAGGGTGTCGGTGTCGAGGTCGTTGGTGGGTTCGTCCAGCATCAGCACGTTGGGCTCCCCCACGAGCAGGCGCAGGAGCTGGAGGCGGCGGCGTTCACCGCCGGACAGGTCCCGGACCGGGGTCCACTGCTTCTGGTTGGTGAAGCCGAGCTGCTCCACGAGCTGGCCGGCGGTGAACTCCTTGCCGCCCACATTGAAGGACCGCTTTTCGCGCTCGATGACCTCGATAACGCGGAGGTCTGCAACGTCGTCGAGCTCTTTGACCTCCTGGGTCAGTACCGCGGTGACCACGGTCTTGCCGCGCTTGACCTTGCCGGAGGTCGGCTCGATCTCGCCGTTGAGGAGTTTCAGCAGTGTGGTCTTGCCTGCGCCGTTGACCCCCACGAGTCCGAGGCGTTCGCCCGGCGCCAGGCGGAGGGTGATGTTGTTGAACAGCTTCTGGCCCTCGTCACCGCCGAGGAAATCCAGGGACACGTTTTCCAGGTCCAGGACGTCCTTGCCCAGGCGGGCGGTGGCCATCTTGCTCAGCGCCATGGAGTCGCGGGGTTCGGGGACGTCGGCGATCAGCGCGTTCGCAGCCTCGATCCGGAACTTGGGCTTCGCGGTCCGGGCAGGGGCGCCGCGGCGCAGCCAGGCGAGTTCCTTCTTCACAAGCTGCTGGCGCTTGCCTTCGACCACGGACGCCATGCGGTCGCGTTCCGCGCGGGCCAGCACGTAGGCGGCATAACCGCCGTCGAACGGGTCAACGATCCCGTCGTGGACCTCCCACGTCTTGTTGCAGACTTCGTCAAGGAACCAGCGGTCGTGGGTGACCACGAGGAAGGCGCCCTGGTTGGCCCGCCAGCGCGTCTTCAGGTGCCGGGACAGCCAGGCGACGCCTTCGACGTCGAGGTGGTTGGTGGGCTCGTCGAGCATGATGACGTCGTGGTCCTCGATGAGGAGCTTGGCGAGCGCCACGCGGCGCTTCTGGCCTCCGGAGAGGGCATGCACATTGGCGTGCCAGTCGACGTCGGACACCAGCCCGCCCATGACCTCGCGGATCTGGGCGTTGGCGGCCCATTCATAGTCCGCCTTGTCCCCAACAATGGCGGCGCCGACCGTGAGGTCGGCGTCGAGGACGTCGCTCTGGTCCAGGTAGCCGATATTGACGTCTCCGCGCTTGGTGACGCGGCCGGAATCCGGTGTGGACCGCAGCGCCAGCAGCCGCATCAGCGTGGACTTACCGTCACCGTTGCGGCCCACCATGCCGATGCGGTCGCCCTCCTCGAGTCCGAGGGTGACGCCATCGAGAACGGTGCGGGTTGCGTACGAGACCGTGAGGTTCTCGCCGCCGAGCAGGTGTGCCACGGGGAACTGCTTTCTTCTGCGTTTCTTCTGGGAATTCTTCTGCGAACGGGGGGCAGAAAGTTAAAGGGTCTTAAAGGAGCGTATCGGAGATGATGCGCGCGCCGGGCACCGGGCCGTGGACCGGGAGCGCTGTGAGCCCCTTGTGCCGGAGCTCTTCGGCGAGCCCTTCGGCGGCTTCCGGGTTGTGGGCGAGCAGGGCAATGGTCGGACCCGATCCCGAGACGATCCCTGCGATGGCTCCGCTTGATTCGCCGAGGCCAAGGGTGTCCCGGAGGGTGGGTGCCAGTTCAATGGAGGCCCGCTGAAGGTCGTTGACGAGCACCCGGCTCAGCGCGTCGGGGTCACCGCTGCGCAGGGCCTGCAGGATCTTCGGGTCCACGGCTGTGGGTTCCTCCACGTCGAGCCCTTCGGCCTCCCGCAGCCTGTCCAGTGTTTTGAAGACGTCCGGTGTCGAAAGCCCGAACTCGGCGGTGACCAGGACCCAGTCCATCTGGGCTTTGGCCAGGGCGGGAGAAAGATCATCGCCCACGCCAAGCCCCACAGCCGTGCCGCCCAAGAGGGCGAAGGGCACGTCGGCGCCCAGTTCCGCGGCCAGCTGGGCCAGTTCGTCCCGGGACAGTCCGCTGTTCCACAGCGCATCGCAGGCCAGCAGCGTGGCTGCAGCGTCAGCGGACCCGCCGCCCATGCCGCCGGCCACGGGAACCCGTTTGGTGATGTCGAGGTGTACTCCGGTGGAATGCTCGGACACCTCTGCCATGAGGGCGGCCGCCTTGTAGGCGAGGTTGCGCTCGTCGAGCGGAATGTCGACGCCGTCCAGGTCCAGCGTGCTGTCCGCATTGATTCCGACGGTAATGCCGTCCCCGGGGGTGCTGGTGGCGGCCACTTCTTCATACAGCGATACGGCCAGGTAAACGCTCGCCACGGAGTGATAGCCGTCGGGACGCAGCGGGCCCACATTCAGGGAGACGTTCACTTTGCCCGGAGCCTTGACCCGGACAGTCCTCGCCGCAAAGCGCCCTCTCACTGCGTTCATGCGTCCACGCTAGGGCATGGCGGTGCCGGGCTCCAACAAGGGCGCGGCGGCTCAACACCATCCGCGTCCGCTGTTTCCGGCGTCAGACCCGCGCCAATCAAGCGTCCGCAGCCTGGCGGGCTTCGGCGATCCGGGCGAAAGCGGCAATGTCGATAACCTCACCGCGGGCAGTGGGGTCCACCCCGGCCGCAACGAGGCAGCGCTCCGCCTCTGCCGCACTTCCGGCCCAGCCGGCCAGGGCAGCCCGAAGGGTTTTCCGGCGCTGGGCGAACGCGGCGTCGATCACTGCGAAGACCTGCTCCCGGCTGGCCGTGGTGGCCGGTGGTTCCCGGCGGGTGAACGCCACCAGCCCGGACTGGATCTTCGGGGCAGGCCAGAAGACGTTCATGCCGATCACTCCGGCCTTGCGCATGCTGCTGTACCACGCAGCCTTAACCGACGGCACCCCGTAGATCTTGGACCCGGGACCGGCGGCAAGGCGGTCAGCCACCTCATCCTGGACCATCACCAGGCCATGCTGGATCGACGGAAAGTGCTGCAGGAGATGAAGGACCACGGGAACGGCCACGTTGTAGGGAAGGTTCGCAACGAGGGCCGCCGGCTCGGCCGGCAGTTCGGTGACCTTCATGGCGTCTGCCCGCACGAGATGGAAGTTGCCGGCGGCCTCCGGCCGCCACTGCCGCACAGTTTCCGGCAGTTTGGCTGCCAGCACCGGATCAATTTCGACGGCGACAACGGACTTCGCGGCGTCCAGCAGCCCCAGCGTCAGGGATCCGAGCCCGGGCCCGACTTCGAGGACTGTCTCCTCCGGCCCGATGCCCGCCGCGGCGACAATCCTGCGGATGGTGTTGCCGTCGATCACGAAGTTCTGCCCCAGCGTCTTGGTGGGGCGCACACCGATTTCCTCGGCCAGCCTGCGGATATCAGACGCGCCGAAGAGAGGAGCAGGCGCGGTACCGGGGGCGGAGGGGGTCGGGTCAGTCACCTAGGTATCCTATCCCGGCGCCACGCCACGGCAGGCAAGGGCGGGCCTTGGGTCATGCGGGACGGCGGCAGGCGGGACACAGGTGGACGGGAGTCAGGTATGTGGGACGGCAGAGGCCGGGCCCGGAGGTTCCGGACCCGGCCTCTCGCAGCCCCCGCAGCCGTGGTCAGCTGCCGCGGAGGGCCTTGATGCCTGCGCTTCGCGTCGGGGCGTGTTTAGCCGCCTGCCGCCCAGCCGCAGCCCCAAGGCTGCAGGCCGCGTTCGGCGTAGACGCGGTTGGCGATATCAATCTGCTGGGCCTTCGTGGCCTGGCTGGCATTGGGGGCGTAGGCACCGCCACCGGCACCGATCCAGGTCTGGATGTCGAACTGCAGGCCGCCGTAGTAGCCGTTGCCGCTGTTAATCGACCAGTTGCCGCCCGATTCGCACTGCGCGATCTTGTCCCACATGGCCACGTTCATCATGGCCGGGGCGGCGGCGCCGGTGTTGGCGTCTTCCTGCGTCGGTGCGGGCTTCTCCTTCGTACCTACGGTGATTTTCTCCGTCACCGGCTCCAGCGTTGCGGCCCGTGAGACCAGCGTCCGGCTGGCTTCCCGGCCGTCGACCAGGACGAGCTTGTACTTCTTCGTCACAGTCCCGGGGACACCGGCCTGGGTGACCTTCTCTTCACCCTTGAGCATGTCGGCGCTGTCCGTGGTCAGCGTCTTGAAGGGGACCTCTTCGGTGACGGTGGCCGTCTTGCTGGTATCGACGCGTGACACCTTGATCACCATGTTGTTGACGACGTGCGCGTTGCCCGGCTGCGAGGTGCGGTCGGCAGTTGCCAGCTTCACTCCGGCGTCCTTGAGTACCTCGCCAACAGTGGTGGCTGTAGTGGTGGTCTTCGCAGCCTTGCCGTCGGCCAGGATGCTCACGGTCTTCGGCGTCGAAATGGCTACAAAAGAGCCGTCGACAGACAACTGGGCAGTCTTCGGCACCGAAAGTTCGGATGCGCTGGCCACTCCGAGCTGGGTTACAAGGCCGGCCACGTCCTGGGCCGTGGTGCTGACGGTCTTTTCTGCGCCGTCGAGGCTCACTTTGACTTCCTTGGCCAGGTTTACGTTGATGACGGAACCGTTCTCAACGTGCGCATCCAGTGAGGGGGACACGCGGTCGGAGGCGTGGAGGTCCACCTTGGCGGCCTTGACGACCTGCTCCACTGTGCCGCCGAACGTCTGGACAGAGCTCACTTTGCCATCAACATTCAGGGTGACTGTTTTGTTGTTGCCCACAAAGGCCACCAGCCCGAGTACCAGCGCCGAGAGCACCGCCACCTGGACGGCTACCTTGACGAAACTGAATTTGCCGTCCGACGTAAAGAACTTGACCACGATTGCCCATATCTTTGGAGCCATCCGGGCACGGGGAAAAACGCACAGGAGTACCTACGGCAAATCACCCGGGGGTGGCTCCGGACCAGCCCGGAGGTCTGCAGCAGGCTTGTGCGCCGCCACACTCACAAGGCAGGACACCAGAGGCGCCCTGCCTAAAACGTGAGTGACATCATCCGGAGGCCTTCCCCGACCCCGGCTAATTGTTGTTCACTGTAACCGATCCGTTATAAACCGGCCAAAAATATTACATACCGGGTATGCATGGCTGGCGCCGGGACGCCGCCCGCCTCACTCCCAGGACCCGTACGCCCGCACGGTATTTTCGCTGATCCGGCTGCACAGCCCGGCCAGGTCCGAGCCTGTCAATTCCGCCATGGCCCGCACCGTGTACGGGACCATGTAGCTGGCATTGGTCCGGCCGCGGTAGGGGTGGGGGGTGAGGAACGGCGCATCAGTTTCCACCAGGACCAATTCCGGGTCCGCAACCGCCAGCGACGCCCTGAGGTTGGCTGCGTTCTTGAACGTGAGTGTCCCGGCGAAAGACATGAACCACCCTTCCCGGTTACAGATCCTGGCCAGGTCCTCGTCCCCGGAATAGCAGTGAAAGACCACACGGTCCGGAGTGCCCTCCTCCCGCAGTACCTGGACGACGTCATCGTGGGCGTCCCGGTCATGGATCTGCAGGGTCAGGCCGAGCCTCTTGGCGATGTCGATATGCCGCCGGAACGAATACCGCTGGTGGATCAGCCCCTCACCCTCGGTGCGGAAGAAGTCGAGGCCGGTTTCCCCAATGGCCCGGATCCGGGGGTGCGCCGCCAGCTCCTCGATTTCGCGGAGCGCCGCCTCAAGCTCGCCGCGCCGGGCATAGTCGGGGGCGTCGTTGGGGTGGATTGCCACGGCGCCGAGCAGCCGGGGGTCCAGATCAACCGCACTGACCGTGAACCGCGAGGATTCAAGGTCGGTGCCGACCTGGATGGCTCCGCGGACCCCTACGGCCTCGGCAGCGTCCAACGCGGCCCCGAGTTCCACCTGGGGGTCCGCGGCGGGGTAGTCGAGGTGGGTGTGGTTGTCCATCACGGGGACGGGCAGGGGCTCCGGAGCAGGAGCGTAGCCCTGCTTGCCGGACCCGTCGGTTCCGGGCGCCCGGTACGCCTCGGGAGTCAGGGAATTGCACATTCCCCCAGCCTAGCGGCGGCGGCACTCCACGCGTTGACGGGCCGGCGCCAGCCCGGGCATCAGGAGTCCCGGCACTGCGCCCAGAATTACCCGGAACTCTCTGTCAGGTACGGCAGTTGTCTTAGTACGCTGGTACGGAGAGATGTGATCGCCCAAGACGGGCCAACGGCAGGCTGCTGCTGCAACGTTTCCCGCGTCACTCAGGGCTGAAAGGTTGCCGATGGAACCGCACCGACGCACCAGGATGGATGATGACATAGTTCCCGGAGGGAAAGGATTCGCCGAACGGGCTGCGCACGGCGGAAACCAGTTCAACGGCCACAAGCCCGGCGCCCTGGGTCCCCAGGCGTTCCGCGCCGCAAGTGAACGCATCCTGACCGCCATCAACACGGTTATCGATGGCAAGGCTGAAGCCGCCAAGCTTGCCCTGACAGTGCTGCTGGCGCAGGGCCACCTGCTGCTGGAGGATGTGCCCGGGGTGGGCAAGACCCTCCTTGCGAAGACACTGGCGCGCACCATCGACTGTTCCGTCAGTCGGATCCAGTTCACTCCCGACCTTCTCCCGTCCGATGTGACCGGCGTTTCCATCTACAACCAGTCCTCTCGGCAGTTTGAGTTCCGTCCCGGTGCCGTCTTCGCCAACATCGTCATCGGCGACGAAATCAACCGCGCCTCGGCCAAGACCCAGTCCGCCCTGCTCGAATGCATGGAGGAGCACCAGGTGACGGTGGATGGCCACTCCTACAAACTGGCCGAACCGTTCATGGTGGTGGCCACTCAGAACCCCATCGAGATGGAAGGAACCTACCCCCTCCCGGAAGCCCAACGGGACCGGTTTATGGCACGAATCTCCATGGGTTATCCGGACCAGGACTCCGAGATCGAAATGCTGGAAACCCACCAGGCCACTTCTCCGCTGGCGCGGGTGACCTCCGTGGTGACATCCGCGGACGTCGCGGCGATGATTGCCACAGTCCAGCAGGTCTACGTGTCCCAGTCCGTGAAGGAGTACACCGTTGCCGTGGGTCGCGCCACGAGAGACAGCGCCATGCTGCGCCTTGGTGCCAGCCCGCGTTCGATGCTCCAGCTGCTTCGCGCGGCAAAGGCCACAGCGGCACTGGACGGCAGGGACTTCGTGCTTCCGGACGACGTCGTGGCCGTTGCCGAGTCGGTGCTGGCGCACCGCATTATCCTGGACCGCAAAGCCGTCAGCACCGGAGAGACGCCCCAGAGCGTGATCCGCGGTGTACTCGCCAAGCTTCCGGTCAGCCAGGAGATGACCGAGTCCGCCCACGCCTCCCGGCAGGCCAGGGCTGCCGAACTGCGACCCAGCCGCTAGCAAGGATTCGCCATGGCACTGCTGGACCGTCTCCCCCGACATCTGTTCACCTCCCGCGGATGGGGACTTCTGGGCGCAGGCATTATTGCCCTGCTCTGCGCCCAGGTCATGGGCCGCCGGGACCTGCTCGGCCTGGGTGTCCTCCTGGTGGTCCTGCCTCTTGTCTCGCTGGCCGGCATCAGGCTGGTCAAGCCCCGCTTCCGCGTGTACCGGGAGTTCAGCCCGGCCACGGTGGAGACCGCCTCCGCCACCACCGTGCGGCTGGCCGTCGCACGGACGGGGCCGGAGACCGGAAGGATCATCATGGAGGAACGGATCCCGTCAAGGTTTGGCGAGTCGCCCGCGTTCCGCTTTCCCTCCAGAACCGCCAGCGGGGGTACCAGCCGCTACGAGTACCGCCTGCGCTCCGGGAGGCGGGGCCAGTTCACGATCGGCCCGGTCACGGCCGAGTTCACGGATCCTTTTGGGCTTTCGCTGCACAGGCACACAATTGACGACGGCGACACGCTCACCGTGACGCCGGCCGCCGTCGAGCTTCCCGCCACGGGACTGGCCGGCGCCAGGGGCAACGACGGAATCACAGCCACGCGGATCCGGGCCAACCCCAGCGACGATGACGTCATGACGAGGGAGTACCGGCACGGCGATCCGATGCGGCGGGTCCACTGGCCTGCGACTGCCCGCCACGGCGCCCTTATGGTGCGGCAGGAGGAATCGGTGACCACGCCGGAGGCGACGATCATTCTCGATCAGCGGTATGGTGCCCACTCCGCCGGTTTCGGCGCGGTCTTCAGCGGCCAGGGCGACGACGGCAGCGACCTCGTCACGAGCGACACCTTCGAATGGGCCGTCACGGCCGCCATGTCAGTAAGTGCGCACCTGTCCGAACGGAATTACGCCCTCCGGTTCCTGGACGCCGCCGGCGATCCCGCCTTCCACCGCTCCCCCTCCGCGCCGGAACCTGACAGCGAGGAATACAGCGGCGCGGCAGGACTCCAGTCCATCGCCGAGAGCCTGGCGGCCATCCAGCTTTCCGGTCCGCACCACATCCGCCGGGAGCACGAGACGTCGCTCCGTGAGCACTCCGGAGGCGGCGACTCCGGGCAGTCGGTGTTCGATGACCGGCTCATCGACAAACTTGCAGCGCACCGGATGCGCGGCCCTGTCCTGGCGGTCCTCGGAAGAATCTCGCTGGCCGAGGCACGGGCGTTGTCGCCTGCGGCCGGTTACGCGGCGAACGCCTTTGCCATCGTGATCAGCGACAGGCCCGCGGAGTCCTCCGAGGTACTCGAGGCCTTGCGCCTCGGCGGCTGGCGTGCCGTGGCCGTGGATGCGGCCACGTCCCTGCCGGCCGCATGGACGTACTTCGATGAAGGCGACGCCACGCTGGCAGCGGCGGCTGCCGACGTGCGGCGTGGTGCGGGGGTGGCCCGGTGACTATCGCTCCCCAGCGCCAGACCGGCGCCGCCGCGCCGCAGCCACTGGCGGCCCCCTCGGAAGGTCGCCGTCGTCCGGGTGCCGGTGCTTATCCCTGGGCGATGTCGGGGGCGGTGGCGGTCGCCGTGGCCGGGGCGTCCGTCTCCCTCAATGGCGTGCTGCGTGGATGGGCCTGGTTCCTCCCCGTGCTCACCACCATCATCGTGGTGTCGCTGACCATGGCGGGACTCCGCGCCCTGAGGGCGCAGCCGCTGCTGGTCACCCTGGGCGGCTTCGTGTCCCTGCTGTTCATCCTGATATTCACGTTCTTGCGCCGGGACAGCTTCGCCGGGTTCTTTCCCACGGAGGCCACCATGGCGGCGCTGGGCAGGCACCTCCGGCGGGCCAGCGAAACCGTGCTGTCGGAAAGCTCTCCTGTGGCGCCGAACGCAGGCATCGTCCTCGTGACGTGCGCCGCCCTGGGGCTGGTTGTCATTCTCGTGGACGCGCTTGCCCTCCCGCTGGGCATGCCTGCCACGAGCGGCCTGGGCCTGCTGGCCGTACTCGTGGTGCCGGCCATGATCAAGCCACAAAGCGTCGGGCTGGTGGGGTTCCTTGGAACGGCAACAGGCTTCCTGCTCATCCTTGCGTGCAGCCAGTGGTTCGCCCCGGACGCCCGGGTCCAGGCCGACACCGCGCGGAATCCCGGGCAGATCAAGCGTGCCGCCATGACCGGCGGCGTGGCGCTGGTGGTCACGCTTGTGCTGCAGCTCATCATTCCCGGCTTCGACCAGGGCACCTTCCCGCAAGGTTCGCGACTCAACCCGTGGGCCTCCTCCAGCGGCCTGAACCCCATGATCAGCCTCGGCAACAGCCTCCGCCGCCCATCCGGCGACGGGCGAATCACCTATGCCACCAATGCAACCACTCCCCTCTATCTGCGCTCCGTGACAGTGGACCGGTTTGACGGCGAGGCGTGGTCCCCCGACGACCGCAACGCGTCCCGCCGGACCGGGCCAGGACGCATGGAGGTGGGCCACGAGATGCTGGCCCCGGAGCAGGTCCGCCAGGTCACTGTGGTCAACACCGGGGACTTCACCAGCCCGTACCTGCCCGTCCCCTATGCGCCCGAAGCCGTCAACGGACTGACCGGCCGGTGGAGCTGGGATCCCGCCACCCTGAGCATCAGGGGCACAGACACCAATTCGAGGAACCAGCAGTACCTGGTTCGGTCCTCGGCGCCAAAGCTGACCCAGGAACTTCTGGACGGATCTTCGGCGCCCGTGAGTGGAATACCCGAGGAGTTCATCAGGCCGCCGGTGAACGTGCCGGAAATCGTCCGGACCACCGCCGACTCGGTGACGTCGGACAGCAGGACCGCGTACGAGAAGGCGATGGCCCTTCAGAGGTACCTGCGCGGCGGAGCGTTCACTTACTCCCTCGAATCACCAATCCAGGGCGGCTATGACGGCAACGGCCTCTCAGTGCTGGCGGACTTCCTGAATCAGAGAAGCGGCTACTGCATCCACTTCGCGTCGGCCATGGCGGTCATGGCCCGCATTGAGGGAATCCCCAGCCGGATCGCGGTGGGATATGCCCCGGGCCGGCTGACAGGGGCCACGGTGTCGGTCGCCGGTCAGGGCGCGCTTCCCGAATTCGAAGTGGATGCCCGTGACGCCCACGCCTGGCCGGAACTGTACTTCCAGGGGCTCGGCTGGGTCCCGTTCGAGCCCACTCCCTCGCGCGGCGTAGTTCCGCCGTACGCCCAGGACTCCTCATCAGGCGGCGCCAGCACGAACGACGGCACCAATGACGGCCTGCTACCCACCAACGGCGCCACTCCCCCGCCCGCACCGGACCCCGCGCCGCTCCCCCTCCCCGGCGCCGGAGAGGCCGGGGCAGGGAACCAGATGGTTGCAGCGGTCTATGCGGCGGCAGGAGCGCTCCTGCTGGTCCTGATCGCCGCAGCCCCGCGGATGGTACGGATGCGACTGCGCTCCAGGCGCCTGCGGGGACCGGCAGCCCGGGGCGGGCAGGCTGCGGCACCGCTGGCATGGGCGGAGCTGCGGGACCTCGCCACGGACTACGGCGTCCGCCCACTTCCCAGCGAGACGCCGCGCGCGTTCTCTGCCCGGCTCAGCGGTTCGCCAGCGCTGGGGCGGACTCCCGCCGCGAATGCCGCTGAGGCACGGGCCCCGAGGCCAACAGTGCACGCCGAGGCGGACACCGCCGTGCGTGATCTCACCGCGGCCTTCGAACGCCACCAATACGGCCGGCCCGCCGCAGGGGCCGGGACGGCTGCGTCCGCTGACCCCACGGCCACGGATTCGTCCATGGCCACCGGCTCGTCCACGGCCACTGGCAAGTCGTCGCCGGCTGACCCGTCCACACCACAGAAGATCGCCGCAGTCCGGAAGGTGCTGCGCCGTAATGCGGGACTTATGGGACGCCTGCGCGCCGAATGGCTGCCGCCGTCGGTGATGTCACGTTGGGGCAGCATCGCCGGTGCACCGTTCCGGGCCGTCGGCAGCACGGCCGCGCATGCAGCAAAGGCCGCCGCGGGCTCCTGGACAAGGGCCCGCGACGGCCTCCGGCGGCTCCGTAACGGCTAGCCGGCGTACGGGTCGGCGATGCCGATGTACTGGGTGTAGAGGTATTCCTCGATGCCCTCAAGGCCGCCCTCGCGGCCGAGCCCGGACTGCTTGACGCCGCCGAACGGCGCCGCGGCGTTGGAGACGACGCCGGCGTTCAGGCCGAGCATGCCGGTCTCGAGCCGTTCGCCCATCCGGATGCCGCGGTTCAGGTCCTTCGTGAAGACGTACGCCACGAGCCCGTACTCAGTGTTGTTGGCCAGGCGGATGGCCTCGTCCTCGGTGCCGAACGTGATGATCGGTGCGACGGGTCCGAAGATTTCCTCTGACAGGATCCGCGTTCCCTCGGTGACGCCCTTGAGGATGGTGGGCTGGTAGAAGTAGCCCGCACCGTCCACCGGCGCGCCGCCGACGACAGCCTTGGCGCCGGAGGCCAGGGCATCAGTGACGAGTTCGTGGACCTTGTCCCGGCTCTTGGCATCGATCAGCGGCCCGACCTTGGAGTCGGGTTCGGTGCCCCTGGCCGTGGTCATCTCCGCCATCTTCGCGGCAAACTTCTCCGCGAACTCGTCGGCGACGGATTCGTGCACGATGAACCGGTTGGCGGCGGTGCAGGCCTCACCCATGTTCCGCAGCTTCGCCAGCATGGCGCCGGCGACGGCGGCGTCGACGTCGGCGTCCTCGAACACCACGAAGGGGGCGTTTCCGCCCAGTTCCATGGAAGTCCGCAGGACAGTTCCGGAGGCGTCAGAGAGCAGGCGGCGGCCCACCTCGGTGGAGCCGGTGAAGGACAGCTTGCGCAGCCGGGCATCCTTGATCAGCGGGCCGGTGGTGGCCCCGGCCGTTGACGTGGGGATGACGTTCAGGACGCCGGCGGGCAGACCCGCCTCCTGCATCACGGCGGCGAACAGCTGTGACGTCAGCGGAGTCAGGTTCGCGGACTTGAGGACCATGGTGCAGCCGGCGGCAACGCCGGGGGCGATCTTGCGCGTGGCCATCGCCAGCGGGAAGTTCCACGGGGTGATCAGCAGGCACGGGCCCACGGGCTTCTTAGTGACCAGCAGCCGCGACTTGCCGTCCGGGGAGACCGAGTAGCGGCCGAACGCGCGGACTGCCTCTTCGGAGAACCAGCGCAGGAACTCGGCACCGTAGGTGACCTCCCCGCGGGCCTCGGCCAGGGGCTTTCCCATTTCCAGGGTCATCAGCAGTGCGAAATCCTCGGCCCGCTCGGTCACGAGCTCAAAGGCCCGGCGCAGGATCTCGCCCCGCTCCCGCGGCGGGACCTTCGCCCAGGACTCCTGGGCGGCGGCAGCCGCGTCGAGGGCCGCCATCCCGTCCTCGGCTCCGGCGTCGGCAATGCTCAGCAGAACCTTGCCGGTGGAGGGGTCTTCGACGTCGAAGGTCTTGCCTGATGCCGCGGGGCGCCACTCGCCGTTGATCAGCAGGCCGGTGGGAACAGAAGCGAGCAGTTCGCTTTCGCGCTCTGCGGTTACGGCGGACTGTGTAGTAACAGACACGGTGACTCCCTCGTCAGCAATCGGATTGCGGGTTGGTGCAGCCGCCTGCAGTGGGTCGCCTGGGGCTGCTGTTTTCTTGGCTGGTTTAATGCCACGCTACTGCCCGCATCTCACCAGTGTCTACGCATCCGCGCACTACGCACAGCCCATATTGCTGTGCACATGCACAGCCTTGGATCCCGGTGGATCAGCGGGCCGCGAGCACCGCGGCATACAGCTCGCGCTTGCTGACCCGGACCTCTTCCGCCACCGCCGCCACTGCGTCCTTGAGCCGCAGTCCCTGCGAAACAAGCTCGTTGACGGCCTCCACGTTATCCTCCGGCGTTCCGGGCGCCTTCTCGGGGGCGCCGCCCACCACCACAGCGATCTCCCCACGGACTTCGTTGGCCTCGGCCCACTGCAACAGGTCCCGCAGCGTGCCGCGGAGAACTTCCTCATACGTCTTTGTCAGTTCGCGGCACACGGCCGCCTTGCGGTCCGGTCCGAACCGTTCGTGCAGTGCCCGCAGCATGGCCTCAAGACGGTGCGGCGCCTCGAAGAACACCATGGTGCGGCGCTCGGCGTCCAAATCGGCCAGCCGCGATGCGCGTTCACCGGCCTTGCGCGGAAGGAATCCCTCAAAGCAGAAGCGGTCGGTGGGAAGCCCGGACAGCGCCAAGGCGGTCAGGACAGCGGACGGGCCGGGAACGGCGGTCACCATGAGCCCCGCCGCAACGGCGCCCTCGACCAGCCTGAACCCGGGATCGGAGACCGCCGGCATGCCGGCGTCCGTGACCATGACGATGGTCTTGCCCGCTCGTACCTGGTCCAGCAGCTCGGCTGTCTTGATGGCCTCATTGTGCTCGTGATAGCTGATGATCCGGCCGCCCACACTAACCTCCAGGCTTTGCACGAGCCGATGCAGCCGCCTCGTGTCCTCGGCGGCCACGATGTCAGCCGTGGCCAGCAGCTCGATCAGCCGTGCAGACGCGTCGCCCACGTTGCCGATGGGCGTGGCCGCCAGCACGATCCTCCCGGGCCGGTTTCCGGGAACGTCCGAACCCACTGCCTGTTCGGAAGGGCCGGTCTGCGTGCTGTTCGGTTCATGGTCCACTCATCCAGCCTACTGCCGCCGGCGGTCACCGGGGCACTCGGCCGCAGGGGCGCCAGGAGGCAAATGGCGGAGGAACCCAGCAGGAGACACCCAACGGCGAAAGGTAGCATGGGCTCGTGACGCAGACCTCCGTTCGGCCTGACGCGGCCGGTTCCGCCAGTACACCGGCTTCCGCCGCCGAACCCGGAGGCCCCGGCCTGGAGGGCCACGGCTGGATCAGCCGCCCATCCGAAGCCTTCACTGCCGGGGAACTGACGCGGCGCCTGATCGGAGGCGTCCGTAGCTGGCGCGACTACCCGCCGTCGCTCAGGCTTTGGTTCTGGCTGGTGCCGGGGCTGACCGCTTTTGTGGGCGGGATCCTGCGGTTTGCCCGCCTGGAGGTGCCGGGGAGCCTGGTCTTCGACGAAACGTACTACGTCAAGGACGCCTACTCGTACCTCATCAGCGGCTACGAGCGGAGCTGGCCCGAGAAAGCGAACGACTCCTTCAACGCGGGAAATCCCGGGGTGCTGCTGGCGTCGCCCGAATATGTGGTCCACCCGCCCGTGGGCAAGTGGATGATTGCCGGCGGCATGTGGCTCTTCGGTCCGGACAACCCTCTGGGCTGGAGGTTTTCGGCGGCGTTGGCAGGCACGATATCCATTGCCCTCGTGGCCCTGATCGCCCAAAAGCTGTTTGGTTCCTTGATCCTGGGTGCCGCAGCAGGTCTCCTGCTCGCCGTCGACGGCCATCACCTCGTCATGTCCCGGACATCGCTGCTCGACATCTTCCTCATGTTCTGGATCCTGGCCGCATTCGGTGCGCTGCTGATGGACCGCGATGATGGCCGCCGGCGCCTGGCCGTTCGGCTGGCACGGCTCGCGGCCGATTCCCCAACAGGCCAGCCGTCTCACCTTCAGCTGCTGTCCGGGCCCTGGCTGGGGATCCGCTGGTGGCGCATCCTCGCAGGCGTCTGCCTGGGCCTTGCCGTCGGCACCAAGTGGTCGGCGCTCTTCTTCGTCGCCGGCTTCGGCCTTCTGACAGTGTTTTGGGATCTAAGCGCACGCCGTACCGCGGGCATCCGGGGCTGGATCAGCGCCGGCATCCTCAAGGACGGCATCGTGGCGTTTCTCAGCATCGTCCCCGTGGCGGCCGTGACGTACGTCGCCACCTGGGCAGGATGGTTCAGGTCAACGGATGCCTATTACCGGCAATGGGCCACGACGAATCCGAGTGTGGACTGGGGTTGGCTGCCGGACACTGTGCGCTCATTGGCCCACTACCACCTCGAGGCGTACAAGTTCCATCAGGGGCTGAGTTCCGAGCACCCGTACGAGGCCAGCGCGTGGAGCTGGCTGGTCATGGGCAGGCCAACATCCTTCTACTACGAATCCCCCAAGCAGGGCACCGCCGGCTGCGACGTCAGCAGCTGCACTTCAGCGGTCCTGTCCGTGGGGAACCCGCTGATCTGGTGGGGAGCCGCGATCTCCCTGGTGGTGCTGCTGTTCTGGTGGGCGGGGCGCAGGGACTGGCGTGCAGGCGCCGTATTGGCTGCGATGGGTTCCGGCTACCTCCCATGGTTCCTGTACCCGGAACGCACCATGTTCTTCTTCTACGCGGTGTCCTTCGAACCGTTCCTCGTCCTGGCGCTCGTGTATGGCCTGGGCCTGGTCCTGGGGCGCAGGACAGACCCCCTGTGGCGCCGGCGGTCAGGCCTGTACGGGATAGTCCTCTTTCTTGTGGGAGCTGTGCTGCTCTCCGCGTTCTTCTATCCGGTGTGGACCGCCGAGATCATCCCCTACCAGGACTGGCGTGTCAGGATGTGGATGCCTTCCTGGATCTGAGGCCCGGCAGCAGCCGTGGTTCCACGGTGTTCTACAGGGAGCCGTGTGGCCCAAGGTCAGGGGCTCGGAACCTCAAAGCCGGACGGGCCGGTCCTCGCCGACTTCGGCGCCGGACTCCGCTTCGACGCCGGACTCCGCTTCCGCGTCGCCGCCGGTGCGGGACTTCTTGGCTCGTTTCGGCAGGCCGCGGCGGCGCCGGGTGGGCCACGTCAGAATCAGGGTGACCATCGCAGTCAGGAGGACAAGCGCCGCGATGGCAATGCCCGCGTCGATCCAGAACTGCCCCGGGAACAACCGGATGAGCGTGTCTTCCAGGGCAAAGGTCCACGTACCGCTGGCGAAGAAGATCCGGTGGAACTCGGTAAAGAACTGTTCCCAGCCGAGCAGCGCCAGCCCGGCAAGCGCGGAGATCAGCGCGAGTGTCACGATGGAGCCGGCGAACAGGCCGCGCCTGACCCCGCCGGAGCTGCGGCGGCGCAGGTAGATGATGACGGCGATGCTCAGCAGGACCAGGAGTGCGCCTGCGCCGAAGGCGGACAGGATCACAAGCTTGACGTCGGCCATGTGGCTGACTTCGCCGTCCTGGAAGAGTTTCTCCCCGTTGCGGTTGACGAGCTCGCCCAGGTACCGCGGTCCTGACCAGTTGCTGAGGTAGTCCACGGCGTAGGATCCGTAGGTCATGCGGTCGTCGGAGTTGAAGCCGTAGCCGTCACCGGGGAAGCCCGGCCGGTGGTACTCGACCCAGAGGAAGAGCGGGCTGGTGACGGCGCGCACTGCCAGGACCAGGAGGATGACGGGGTAGAAAACGGCGAGTACAACCTGCATGAAGCGCGGCAGTACAGGCTTTGCGTTCGCCGCCTGCTCGCGCTCCGCGTTCCGGCGTTCTACGTCCTCGCGCGGCGGGCGGATCTGAAGGGCCGACGTCGGGAGCTGCTCACTGTAGTGGGCGCCCGGGGCAGCACCGGATGCCGGCGCGCCGGCGTCCGGCGGCAGGTCCGATGGACCGTTGGCGGCGGCGGCGGCCTCGGCGGCCTTGCGGTCGGCCCTGCTTCCGGCCTGGACCCGGCCGGCAGGTTCGCCGTCGGCTGGCTCCCCGATGCCCGGGCCCTGGTGTGCTGCGCTGTCATCCGCCGCTGAACGGTTGGCTGCGGCACCGTTGGAAGGGGCGTCCTCTGTGAAGCTGGTCGCGGGGGAAGCCGTCATCCACTCGAACGCCGGCTCATCGGAGTCGTGGGCAGGATCAAGCACCGGTTCGTCGGCTTCCCGCTGCGGATCGAGCCGTCTGGACGGGATCGAAGTATTGTCGTTCACTGCAGCTTCACTTCCGTAGGCGTCCGCGCTCCAGGCCGGTGCCAGGCAGCGCTGTATATCTCCTGAAGAGCCTACCGTCCGCTCCTCTGACACGGCGAGATGAAACCCGCGCTGCCGGAATCATGCGGCTATTTCGTTATAACCCGTGCGGGTTCCACAGCACTGACGCTGCGGTGTGCCGCAAATGGCGCGCGGCTGCTACCGCTTGGCGTACTGCGACCAGGGGATGTTCCAGTCGCCGTAGCCCTCCAGCGGTTCGACCGGCGGCGCACCGGTGTTCAGTGTCTGCACAACATCCCCGCTCTTCATGTTGTTGAAGAACCAGGCAGCATCGGCGGGAAGCAGGCCAACACAGCCGTGGGAGACGTTGTACTTGCCCACGGCGCCCCAGGCGGACTGCAGGGCTTGGTGAACGTAGACGCCGGAGGACGTCAGCCTGTTGGCATACTCAACCGTGAGCGGCGGGTAGTATCCCTTGTCCCCCGGTTTGAGGCCGATGCTTCCGGCGTTGAACTTGGAGCGGCGTTCCTGCTCCATGATCACCGCGTAGCCGGTGGGTGAGAGCCATTCGGCGTCCCCCAGGGTGACGGGGGCGGTCTTGACGAGCTTGCCGTCGAAATAGACCTTCATGGTCTTCGTCGTGTCATCCACCACGGCCAGACGCTGGGGTCCTACCTTGAACTGGACCTTGGCGTTGAAATTGCCGATCATGCTGTTGCCGAAATCGACGCCAAACAGCTTCATGTCCACAGTGACCTGGCTGTTGGAGGCCCAGAACTTCTCGGGACGGATGCGCACACGCTGGTCTGTGTACCAGTGCCACGCCACGGGCTGTTTCGAGGAGACTGAGATCTTTACGGCTTTCTCCACCGCCGCCTTGTTCGCCACGGGTTCGCTGAAGACGATCTCGATGGGCTGCCCGGAGCCGACCGTGGAGCCGTTCTCGGGGTAGACAGCGGCGTCGGCCTCGTTGGCGCTTTCGACGGTGGTGAACGTCTGCGCCTTCTTGGTCTCGCGGCCGGCTTCGTCAACGATCGTATAGCTGTAGTTGTAGACCGAGTTGAACAGGAGCGGATCCAGCGCGGTCCAGGTGCTACCGTCGGCGCTCATGCTGCCCTTGACCGGCGCGCCGCCCGCCGCCGGTGCCAGGACGACGTCCTTGAGCTTGCCGTTGACCGCCTTGACGGACGGTGCCACTGCGGGATTGACGCCTTTTGCGCCGTCGGTGGGGGTCACACCCAGCTCCACGGCCTTCACCACCGGGGCTGCAAGGCCGGGCTCATTGCGGACCGGCGTAGCGGCCTCGGACTCCGGAGCGGGGTTGGCCCATCCCGGCGCGGTGGCGACACCGAATCCGCCGGCGGCAACCGCCGTGCAAATCGCCGCGACCGCAAGGATCTTGCCGATCTTGCGGCTGCTCTTTTCCGTCATGACTGGTTCTCCATGTCCCCGCCGGGCCGCCAACAGGCGTCCGTCCGTGTGCCCAGCAGAAGCGCTGACCAGTCAATTTTATCGCACGCCTCGGCTGCCCCGGTCCGCGCGGCCCGGGGCAGGCCTCGCCGGGAGCCCATTTCCGGGCTCCCGGCGTGCGTTCGAGCCTAGTACCGCGTCCGGGGCTAGTACCGCGTTCGGGGCTAGTACCGGTAGTGCTCGGGCTTGTACGGCCCGGCCACATCCATGTCGAGGTAGTCAGCCTGGTCCTTGGACAGTTCGGTCAGTTCCACACCCAGGGCATCCAGGTGCAGGCGTGCCACTTTCTCGTCCAGGATCTTCGGCAGGACGTAGACCTGGTTGTCGTACTCCCGCTCGCCCTCGGGCTGGTCCTTCTTGGTGAACAGTTCGATCTGGGCAATCGTCTGGTTGGCGAAGGAGTTGCTCATGACGAAGGACGGGTGGCCCGTGGCGTTGCCAAGGTTCAGCAGCCGGCCCTCGGAGAGGACGATGATGGACCGCGGTCCGGAGCCGTCGGCGGCGTCGTCCTCGAAGACCCATTCGTGGACCTGCGGCTTGATCTCGACCTTGCGGATGCCGGGAACGCGGGCGAGGCCGGCCATGTCGATCTCGTTGTCGAAGTGGCCGATGTTGCCCACGATGGCCTTGTTCTTCATGCCGACCATGTGCTCGGCCATGATGACGTCCTTGTTGCCCGTGGTGGTGATGAAGATATCGCCCTGGGCGAGCACGGACTCAAGTTTCGCCACCTGGTAACCGTCCATGGCCGCCTGCAGCGCACAGATGGGGTCGATTTCGGTCACGATCACGCGGGCGCCCTGGCCGCGGAGCGCCTCGGCGGCACCCTTCCCGACGTCGCCATAGCCGCAGACCACCGCCACTTTTCCTCCGATGAGGACGTCAGTGGCCCGGTTGAGGCCGTCCGGCAGGGAGTGGCGGATCCCGTACTTGTTGTCGAACTTGCTCTTGGTCACGGAGTCGTTGACGTTGATGGCCGGGAAGAGGAGCTTACCCTGTTCCGCCAGCTGGTAGAGGCGGTGCACGCCCGTGGTGGTCTCTTCGCTGACGCCGTGGATTCCGGCGGCGAGGCGTGTCCACTTCTTCGGGTCCTCGGCCAGCGTCCGGCGCAGCAGGTCCAGCACGATGACGTGTTCCTCGGGGTCATTCTCCGCTGCAGCCGGAACGGCGCCGGCAGCCTCAAATTCGACTCCGCGGTGCACCAGCAGCGTGGCGTCGCCGCCGTCGTCGAGGATCATGTTGGGGCCAAGTTCCGGATTGGTATCCGCGCCCGGCCACGTAAGGATCTGCTCCGCCGTCCACCAGTATTCTTCGAGGGTTTCGCCCTTCCAGGCAAAGACGGGAACGCCCTGGGGATCTTCGACCGTTCCGGCGCCCACCACCACGGCGGCCGCGGCTTCATCCTGCGTGGAGAAGATGTTGCAGGACGCCCAGCGGACCTCTGCGCCGAGGGCTGTGAGGGTCTCGATGAGCACGGCCGTCTGCACCGTCATGTGCAGGGAGCCGGCGATGCGTGCGCCCTTCAGCGGCTGGCTGGGGCCGAATTCCTTGCGGAGCGACATGAGGCCCGGCATCTCGTGCTCGGCGAGGCGGATCTGATGGCGTCCGGCCTCCGCGAGGGAGATGTCGGCAACCTTGTAATCGAGGGTCATTGGAGTCCTTTGCTGTATCCGGCGTCTTGCCTTCTGCGGTGCGGGCTGGGTCTAGGCTGTTGAGGCGTCCGGAGTTGCCGGGCTGGAAGATTCCGTGCTGGACGTTTCCGGGCTGCCCAGACCGGCATCGTGCTGGTCTGACCGGGCGGCGTTCGCGGCTGCCAGCAGTTCAGGGGGAAGGAGCAGCGGAATTCCGTCCTCGATCGCATAGCGCAGCTTTTCGCCGCCGGCACCCGCGGCGGTGGACACCAGTTCCTCGCCCTCCTGCGTCAGGGCCGAGCCGGTGACGGGGCACCTCAGGACGGACAGCAGTTCAGGACTGATCTTTGGCATGATGGATGCTCCCTGGGTGGGCGAACGCGCGCCGTGGCGGACGGATTTGCAGCTTCCAGCCTACCGCCAGTTGGCCTCAGGACGGCTCGCGCAGGACTCGGAGATGGCCGCGGCGTGTGCCTTCCGTTCCGGCAGGCGCCTCAAGCGCGGCATGGGAGCCGCGCTGCCCCTGCTGCGTTGCTGATGCTGCGGGCCGGGCGGCGGCCTCGCGGACTGCGTCGGCGAGGGCGAGAAGGTCGTCGGGTCCGGGCTGCTGAGGCTGGGACGGCATGGCAAGGCGCAGGACTTCCCAGCCCCGCGGAACGGTGAGCGAGTCGGCATGCTGCTCGCAAAGGTCGTAGCAGTGCGGCTCGGCATATGTGGCCAGCGGTCCCAGCACGGCCGTTGAGTCGGCGTAGACGTACGTCAAAGTGGCCACCGCAGACTGGCGGCAGGCTGACCTGGAACATTGACGGATAGCACCCACGACATCAGAGACTACTCCGGATGGCGCAGGATTTCCGACAATGACGGCACCCGCGATCCGGCGGTGCGGCTCGGCGGGGATTATGTCGCGCAAATGATCCGGCGGGTCTAGAGTCTGTATATGCAGTCATCGCACCAAGATTCGGGTTTTACGGTCCGGTTGGCTGACCCCGAGGCTCCCCAGGATGCCGCTGGCTCGGCCGCCAGGCGGAGCTTTGCACAACGACGCCGCAACCGCCACGGACGCGGCCTTCGCGGGGAACTCATGTTGCCCACGCTTCCCGCGTACCGGACACGTTCGGACCGGTTCGACGAACTGGTCATGGACTCCGCGCAGCGGCTCCACGATATTTGGGGCAAGCCTCTCGACGGCGTGCGTTTTGCCGTGGAGGAAATCCCGCCAAACCTGGAGCAGCTGGTAGCGGACGGCTCGCCTCCGCCGATGGGCTGCTACACGCCCGCCACGGAGGATGAGGGGCCGATGATCACGCTGTACCGCCGCGTTGTCGAGCAGGGCTGCCCGGTCAAGGAGGAACTTCAGGACCTGGTGCATGACGTGGTGGTCGAGCATACCGCGGAGATGCTCGGCGTTGCACCGGAAACCCTCGACCCCGTCTACCGCCGGCGCTACTGACAGCCGCCGGGCAGCAGGCCTAGTACCCCAGCGTTACCGGGACTTTTTGCTGCCCCTCTGCGCCCGGCGTGATCGCGACGGTTGAGACGTCGTTCCTGCCGTCCCGTTCAAGGAGCACCGTGCCGTAGGCGGCGCCGCCCGCCGCCGAGACCACGTATCCGACCACGGACGACTTTTCGATCTGGTCCGGCACTTTCAGCGACGTGGTGGTTCCGCCGGCGATGTCCGCGGTGGCTGCCGGCCGGACCTTGCCGTCGGCAGTGATGGGTGTGTACGAGATGGTGGCACGGTCTGCAAGCGCCCCGAACACCAGGAAGCGTTCACCCTCGGCGGGGACCGGAACGACGTGCTGGCTGCCGAGCCTGCCGGTTGACGGCGCCCAGGAGAAGTCCGTACTTTCGGCGGCCTTCAGTCCGCGGGTGACGCGGGCGGCAGCCACGATTGTCACATCCGCGCTTGCGGAGACCGTGTACTGCCCTGCCGGGACTCCGGTTAGCGGAACCTCCGTCACGGCGCCGGCCTTGGCCGTGACCACACCGCCGCCGCCGGGCAGCGCCTTCTGCCCGCCGCGGCCGAAGAGCTTGACTTCCACCACGGCGTCCACGGGACCGGGGACGGTGATGTGCAGGGAGGGTGCGGCGTCGCCGAAGCCGCGGGTTCCGGTGAGATCCGCCAGGCCGTCAGCGTCCTGGATGTCCACGCCCGTCATGACCTGGAGGGCCGAGGGTGGCGTTCCCGGGGCAATAAAGTCAACTCCACCGGGGGTCAGGCCGCGAAGCGCGCTCTGCTGGATGAATGCACTCACGGGGCCGCCGGTGCTGCGGGCGTGGATACTCAGCCGTTCCTGGCCGGGGGCAAGGCCCGCGAGCACGATGGAGCGTGTTGTTCCCGGGCCAACCAGGAGTCCGCGGCTGCCGGGTGCCTTGATCTGGCCGTCCTTGCCGAAGAGTTCGAGGTTGACTGTGGCGGGAGTGGTTGAAGCGTTGGTCAGATGCAGGACACTGCTGCGGCCAACTGCCGTGTTGGCGCCTGTCAGCCAAAGGTCATTGAGCGGTGCCTGGCATGCTGCAGCGGCAGAGCCCTGCAGGTCGCCGTCCGTTGCGGAGTAGCTCATGACGCCGGCCGCAGCTGCCTGCCGGTTGCCGAGGGCGTCGGCGCTCAGGACGCTGACGTCCTTCACCCCATGTTGCGCGACGACGCCTGCCAGCTGGGATGAGGCGCCGGCCGGGGCCGATGCGGTGCCCGGATCCTTGGCAATACGGACCAGTTCGGAACCGTCCAGCGCTGAGAGCCTGCTGCCCGGAAGCAGGGCCCCCGCCGCGCCGACTACAGCTGCGGAGACCGCGCTCCTGGCCGTGGCGGATTCGGGACTGAACTGCGGGTCCGTTCCCACGGGGGTCCCTTCGAGCAGCTTCGCCGGTCCGGGGCACACGTCTTGGCTCATGCCCGCCGGGACGGGTGCCAGCGGAACCTCGAGTTCCTGGCCGCCGGATGGCTGCGGCGCGAACGATGCCGCCGCTACCAGCCCGCCCCCGGCGACAACGATCGCTGCGGCCGACAGCAGACCGGTCAAGGTTCCGCGGCGGCGTGCATCCCCACCGCCCCTGTTCATTACTGTGGACCCGTTCACCGCTGTGGACCCGGCCTTCTTTGCGGGTTTTGGCCGTGCGACCCGGCGGGCAGCGGATGCCGGGGGGAACGCGGGTGCGGACGCCGGCGCCGCCGGGGTGCTGCCGTCGTTCTCTTCCTTATGCATTCTGGTATTCCTTACGCAGCGAGCCTTCATCCCTGGACAGCCCGGTGTTGGGGCGCCGCGCGGGCATGGGAAGCGCCAGCAGGGCTGTCAGGCCGATCACAGTTGCCTGGACAATGCCGGTCCAGAGGGCCCACGGGTTCTCGTAGCGGACCGTGACGTGGCCGGCCTGCGGAGGCAGCGTAAAGGCCTGCGACCAGCCGGACGTGGTGGACGTCAGCTTTCGCCCGTCCAGCCAGGCCGTCCATCCCGGATCCGCGCGCTCCGTGAGGACCAACAGCCTTCCCTCGGGCCCCTTCGGCACGGCGGTATCCACGCCCGTCAGCCCGGAGGGAAGCAGGTTGGTGGTGTCGCCCTTGGCATCGACGATGCGGGCACGGTGCGCGACGTCGGCGGGCTGGAGGACCTGGTCGTTCAGCGGACTGACACGCCAGAGCCAGCCAGAGTCCGTCGGGCCAACGGCCACGAGACCCGGAACTGCGTCCATCCGGCTTGCGGTGAGCTGGGCCGCGGTGTCCGTGGACCGGAGGACCACGAATCCCACGCCCAGCCGCTCCAGCTCCGGCCGCGGGTCGACGCCATGGGCGGCGACCACCGTGGCGACAGTGGTGCGCAGGGCGGCCGTCACCTGATCATCCTCGCGCACGGATTCTTCACCCGGGAGGCCCCGGATATCGCGGGCCGAGGCGATGGCGGAGAGCGCATCAAGCGTTGTGCCCCCGCCCCTCATCAGCGAGGCAGAGTAGGTCTCGTTCGCGCCGATGCTGATCAGCAGGGTGCGCGTCTGCTCGGGCCCCTCGCCCCGGTCGATCGCTGTGGCCGGCAAGGTACGCGGATCAGTGGCAGCCACCATTCGGGGGGTACCGAGACCCGGCGATTCCTGCAGGGTCTGCGGGGTCTGCGGATCCTGCGGGGCCTGCGCGTCGGGCTGGACAACGTTCTGGGCAGTCCAGGCTGCGAGCCCGGCCAGAGGCCCTGCCAGCAGGAGAGCTGTGGCAAGCGCGGCCGTGACACGGGCAAGGGCACGCCCCCTGTTCCGCGATGGCGCCCCAGCGCTTGGAGCAGCAGTCCCGGCGAGGTCCAGCAGGCGTTCGCCGCCGATCAGTGCAGCGCCCAGGAGCGCGAAGATCGCGGCGGATACTGCGGCGCCAGGGAATGGCGCGACCAGCTCCTCGGTGCTGGCGCCGGTGGCCACGTGCCCGGCCAGCCAGCCGCCAGCGAGCGCGATGAGGGCGGCCACCCACAGGGCGCGGGCAACGAGGGCACGCCGGGAGGGAAGAAACAGCGCGGCCACGGCCAACCCCAGCAACGGAGCCCCGATCAGAAGGGCGAGCAGCAGAGCCCACGGCACAGGGCCGCCCGCGAAGGCGGCCAGCCCGGACAGCCCGCCGGCAACGTCAAAGCTGAGCGGCTGGCCTAGGACCTGCTGCCACAGCGGCGCGGCGTCGAAGCCCACGGGCAGCCCCGGATCCGCCAGCAGGGCGCGCGGGCGGTCCAGCGTCGACACGGCGACGGGGATGAAAAGCGCGGCACTCGGCAGGAGGGCCCACCACAGGGTGCGCCCCCTTCGCCTGAGCGCGAAGCCGGCAAGGATGATAACGACCGCGGCCGGCACCAGCAGCGCGGGTGCCGCAGCGGTGACCACGGCGAGCGCCAGCCCGGCGGCGGCTGCCGCCGTCCATGACGGGGTTCCGTTGACGCCCGGCTTCACCGGAGGCTTCTCCGCGAAACGCCCCTCAGGCAGTGCGGGCAGGGCAAAACGTCCGCGTCCGATGGCCGTCCCCGTGGCACGCAGCAGTGCCAGGACGAGGAGGGGCATCATGAGGTGGGCAAGGAGCGCTCCGATGCGCCCCTGGTTCAGTGCCACCTGGAGGGCGGGCGCTCCTGCCCATACGAGTGCTGCTGCCAGCCGGAGCCTGCGGCGGGACGTCAGCGCCCCGGCGGCGAACCAGGCGGCGAGGCCGGAGAGCGGCATGGCCAGGAGGAGCAGCCAGACAACAGCGCCGTTGGCGTTTCCGCCGCCCAGCAGGCCCAGGACCCAGAGGACATAACCGAACGGATCGCCATGGCCGGGAAGCCCTGCTCCCAGCCCGATCCACCAGTTGGACGCCCGGTGCCAAATATCCTCCAGGCTGGCGGAGACCGGCAGAAGTGCGCCGCCCGCCACAGCGTCGGCGCTGAAGAGGCCCGCCAGACCCGCGAAGGAAGCGACGCACGCAATCATCACTGCCGCGAGTGCTCCATTGCCCACCCAGCCCCGTTCGTTGGTGGAGAGGGCAGCAAAGTCATCGGTAGAGTCGCCGCTGGGCTGTTCCGCCAGGGCGTCGCTGCCGTTTTCCTCCGCCCGGGTGTCGTCCGCGCCGAGGGCCTCCATCAGCGATCGGCGGTGGCTCCAGACTTCACGGCGGTCAGTCTGGAGGGCATTGACCACTGAACGCCGGACACGGCGCGTTCGTGCCGCACTCCGCCGGCCCCGGTAGATGGCCGCCGGCCGGCCGAGCGCCGCCGCCGTTGCCAGGAGTTGGGAAAACCCATGGCCCGGGTCCTTGACGGCGATGCTGAACACCAGCTTGAAGATACTGCCCAGGATTGCTGCGACTGCATGCACCGGGACCAGCCACAGGGGTGCGTGCTTGAGCCGGAGGTGAACCTGTGCCCGCCGCGCAGCGGCGGCGTTGCCCAGGGCATGGGGCCGGTGGGACACGTGGAACATCCTGGCGCTGGGCACCACCACCACCCGGTTACCGGCGAGGCGGTTGCGCCAGCAGAAGTCGACGTCGTCCCCTGTTCCGGGAAGGGCGGGATCGAACCCCTTGAGAAGTTCCCAAACATCGCGCCTCACCAGCATGCCAGCCGAGTTGACGGCGAAGGTGTCAGAGCGACCGTCGTACTGGCCCTGGTCCAGCTCATCGGCCTCGATCAGGGTAAGGCGTTCTGCCCAGCGGCTCGTCGACAGGCCGACGTCGATGAGCCGGCGTTTCGCCTCCCAGTCCAGCTGCTTGCAGCCGGCCACCGTCACGGACGGGGCACGTTCAACGGCGTGCAGCAGCTCGGCCAGGGCTTCGGGTGCGGGCGCGGCGTCATCGTGCAGCAGCCAGATCCACTCCGAGGCTGCCTCCGGCGATTCCGGATTCCACGGCGCCAAGGCGGCAAGCCCGGCACTGACGGCAAAGCCCATTCCGGCTCTGCCGGCTCCGACGCCGGTGACGTTGCCCGGACCGAGCGCACGCTCAAGGAGGGCAGCGGAATTGTCATGCGACCCGGTATCAACCCCGATTGCCGCATCCGGCTGCCGGGTCTGGCCCGCCAGCGCCGCCAGGGTCCTGGGGAGATATTCACTGCCGTTGTGGGCGACCACAACGGCAGTGACATGTACTTCCTGAAGAATTAGACCGCTCGCTTCCTCAGCCGACGGCGCTCACGCTCGGAGAGGCCTCCCCAAATACCAAACCGCTCGTCATTCGCCAATGCATATTCAAGGCATTGCGACCGCACGTTGCAGGCTCCGCAAACTTTTTTGGCGTCCCTCGTGGAGCCGCCCTTTTCCGGGAAAAAAGCTTCCGGATCAGTCTGTGCGCACAATGCGTCCGTCTGCCAGCCGAGTTCGCCTTCGTCGTCAAAGTCGTCGGCGCGGGGAAGACCGATCCAGACCGGCTGCGCCAGGGTCCCCACCCCGGGTGCCCGGAGCTCCATGGGAGGATCATTGGGGTCCTCCTCGTCCTCCGGCCCCGCCCCCAGCAGTGCCTCGTGCTCCGCAAGGAAGGCTGTGGCCTGATCCTGCAAGGACGCGGTGGTGTCCAGGTTGTACCGCTCTGCGGCGTCCGGATCCGCCGGATCGACATACCAGTCGCTCGGCACCCCCCGTGACCGATACTTCGCCGTGGCCTGGCCGGCAACAACGGCTTCTTCCTGGATACGCTCAACTTGCCCCATGGCGCCCCTCCTGAATTGGTCAGCCTCTGCCCGGACACTCGAGACACTCGGTTTGCGTGCCGGAGACTTTGCGATGGCTTTCAATACCTAATTACACGTGTGTAACTAGGGGGAGTCAAGCTGCAGACGGGATAATAATCAGTTCCGGACCGAAACAGGCGCCGCGCCACGCCCGGGGAATTAAATACGACGACGCGCCCGCGGGGAGCGGGGAATTTGACAGCAAGCTTACGGTCCGGCCGCTGCCTGTGCAATTGCTGGGAAGACGGCAGATGTCGGCCTGTTAACGCAAATGACCTTACTAAATCGTGTGACTGACCTCATATCTCACTCCGCCGGGCAATCGACTGCTGTGGAGTGCAGTCCTGCCGGGCAGTGCAGACCTGGCGGGTGCAGACAGCCAGTGCAGCGGCCCGCATTCCGCATGGACACTGCATTCTGGATAGACACCGTATTCCGGGTGGACACTGTGGGGCCGCGTGGCAAGATGTAGCCATGAATATCCCGGCCACTGACCTGATGACGGCCCTGCGCTCGGGCCACTCCACTTCCCCGCGGCTGACCTGGTACGGACCGGACGGGGAACGCGTAGAGCTCTCCGGCCGCGTCCTGGACAACTGGGTGGCAAAAACAAGCAACCTGCTGCAGGACGAACTCGACGCGGCTCCCGGCATGCGCCTCCGGCTGGACCTGCCGGCCCACTGGAAATCCATCATCTGGGCGCTTGCAGGCTGGCAGCTGGGCATGGAAGTCGTCCTGGACAGCAATGACGCCGACCTGCTCGCGACCGCCGCCCCAGCGGAAGCGGAAGGAGACTTCGATGCCGTCGTTGCCGTACCGCTTCCGGCCCTTGCGATGAAATGGCCCGGCGACCTGCCGGCCGGCGTGATCGACTACGCGGCGGAAGTCCGGTCGCACGGCGACGTTTTTATGGCCCACAGCGACCCCGATCCGCAGCAACCCGCGCTGCGGAGTTCCAGCGGAGTCGCCGTGACGCACGCGGACCTGCTGGAAAGCTTCGCGGCCAGCCATGGCCCCAGTGCTCGGCTCCTGGTCCGCGCGGATGACGGATTGGAAGCGGCCCTGGCCAACGCTCTGGGCGTGTGGAACAACGACGGGTCGGTGATCCTGGTACACGGAGATGTGGAGCTTACGGACAAGCTGCTCACCGCGGAACGCGTCCACGGGGACTGACTGAAGCGGGCCCGTAGGGCCTTACTCCTGGCGGGCAGGAATCTCCGGATCCTTTGCTTCCCTCTCGGAACGGGACGCGGCCGACTTCGCGGCGTGGCGGTGGCCCTCGATGAGTTCGTGGTCGTGGGAGAACTCCGGCTCCTGGTCCAGTTCTTGGTTGAACACGAGGAACCGGTAGGCGAAGAAGCGGACGACTGTGGCAACCAAAATACCGAAGACACCGGCAGCGAAAAGCATGTTCTTGTCCGTGACGCCCAACGAATACTTCGCCAGGGCGGTAAACCCGGTGGAGATGCCGATGCCGATGCCGTTGATGAGCACGAACATCAGGAATTCACGCAGGACGTTGGCCTGGCGCCGGTGCCGGAACGTCCAGAGACGGTTGGCAATCCACGAAAACACGGTAGCGACCGAAGCGCCCACGAAGCGTGCCTTGGCCTCGCTGTCCGTCATGGGTCCATGCATGAGGTAGTACGTCAGCCCGTTGTCAATGACGAACGCCACACCGCCCACGGCACCGAATTTCGCCACCTCGCGCCAAAACAGCGAGGCGAGTCCCCGGATGCGCTCTGCAAGTGTGTTAATCATGACCCTCCGTGGCCGTGTGGATATTGGGGCCGATGGGCCAAGCTCCCATTTTAGCCCGGATTGCCCGTCGCGGCCCCAACGGGCGTGCGGATCGGAGCTGCTCCGCACCCTCCGCTGCCACCGAATTTGCTGACTTTAGCGGGCTTCATCGCCCCGAAGGCCGGTAACCGCGCTCCTTTTCTGTAGGCTGAGAGATGTGACTTTTCCAGTAATCGGCGTGGTTGGCGGCGGCCAGCTTGCGCGCATGATGGCCCCAGCCGCCACAGCATTAGGCTTCGAACTCCGCGTCCTGGCCGAAGGTGAAGACGTTTCAGCCGTCTCGGCCGTACCCAACGCCCCGGTCGGCGACTACAAGGATCTGGCTGCCCTCCTGGAGTTCTCCGAGGGCCTGGACGTGATGACCTTCGACCACGAGCACGTACCGGCAGATCACCTGCACGCCCTGATCGCAGCAGGGGTGAACGTCCAGCCCGGCCCCGATGCCCTCATCAACGCCCAGGACAAGCTCGTGATGCGTGCGGCCATCGACCGCCTCGAACTCCCGAACCCCGAATGGGCGTCGGTGGACGGCGTCGAGGACCTGGTGGCTTTCGGCGACAAGACCGGATGGCCCGTGGTGCTCAAGACGCCCCGGGGCGGGTACGACGGCAAGGGCGTCAGGATTGTCGCCTCGCCCGAGGAAGCCACACAGACTACCGATTGGTTCGAGGCCATGAGCCCCCTGCTGGCGGAGGCCAAGGTGGAGTTCAGCCGCGAGCTCTCGGCGCTGGTGGCACGCACGCCTGACGGCACATCCCGGGCATGGCCGGTGGTGCACACCATCCAGGTCGACGGCGTGTGCGATGAAGTCATTGCTCCGGCGCAGGACATTTCGCTGGAGGTCGCCGCGGCTGCCGAAGACGCAGCCCTGCGGATCGCCAACGAGCTGGGCGTCACCGGTGTCATGGCAGTCGAGCTGTTCGAAACACCGGGGTCGGGGGCCGGGTTCCTTATCAACGAACTGGCGATGCGCCCGCACAACACCGGCCACTGGACACAGGATGGATCGGTGACCAGTCAGTTTGAGCAGCACCTGCGGGCAGTCCTTAACCTGCCGCTGGGTGCCACCGACGTTCTCGGCACCGTGGTGGTGATGAAGAACTTCCTCGGCGGTGAAAACCAGGACCTGTTCTCCGCCTACCCGGCCGCCTTGGCCGCTGAACCCGCCGCAAAGGTCCACTGCTACGGGAAATCCGTCAGGCCGGGCAGGAAAATAGGCCACGTCAACCTGGTGGGGGCCAGCGTCGCGGACGTGGAGTCGCTGCGCGAACGCGCCACCGCAGTCGCCAACATCATCCGGGACGGCAGGATCCCGTCCAAGGCGGCACCAGGAAAAACCGAGGAGAACGTATGAACCCCGAATCCGCAGCCACTCCGGAGACGCCCTCCCCGCTCGTTGGCCTGGTGATGGGGTCCGATTCAGACTGGCCCGTCATGGAAGCGGCCGCTGACGCGCTTGCGGAGTTCGGCATCCCCTTCGAGGCGGATGTTGTCTCGGCCCACCGGATGCCCACCGAAATGATCCGGTACGGCCAGACCGCCCACGAGCGCGGCCTTCGCGTCATCATCGCCGGAGCTGGCGGCGCAGCCCACCTTCCGGGGATGCTGGCCTCGGTCACGCCGCTTCCCGTAATTGGTGTTCCGGTGCCGCTGAAGACCCTTGACGGCATGGATTCGCTGCTCTCCATCGTCCAGATGCCGGCCGGCGTCCCGGTGGCCACAGTCTCCATCGCCGGTGCCCGGAATGCAGGCCTGCTTGCCGTGCGGATGCTTGCCTCCGGCACGGACGACCTCGCGGTCCGCCTCCGCGCTGACCTCCTGGAGTTCGCACAGGAGCTCAATGACGTTGCCAGCCGGAAAGGCGCCAATCTCCGGCAGAAGGTGAACGAAGTCTTCTCCGACGCAAACGTGGCCCTCCGGAGCGGCCGCTAAGGAACACCAATGCCCAACACCGAACTGCCCTCCAACGGACTCCTGACCGACCCCGTCCGGTACCCGGCGAGTGCTCCTGAACCCGTCCGGACCAAGCGCGCTTTCCTGCTGATCCTGCTCACCCTGTTTGTGCCGGGGAGCGCCCAGATCGCCGCCGGTGACCGGAAGCTGGGCCGCATCGCCCTGCGGGTCACGCTCAGCGCGTGGGTGCTGGTGGTCCTGGCCTTGGTGTTGCTGCTCACCAACCGGACCCTGCTCATCAACATCATTACCAATCCGGTCGCCTCCCTGCTCATCGTGCTGGTACTGGCAGCGCTGTCAGTCGGCTGGGCTGTGTTGTTCATCAACACGCTGCGGCTCATCCGGCCTGTGCTGCTGCCCAAGCGCAGCCGGCCCGCCGTTGCCGTGGCACTGGCAGTGGCTCTGGTGCTCAGCAGCGGTTCGCTCGGCTACGCGGCGTACCTGCTCAACGTCAGCCGCAATGCGATCGGCAGCATTTTTGCCGGCGGCCCCGCCATCGATCCTGTGGACGGCCGCTACAACTTCCTCATGATGGGTGGCGACGCAGGCGCAGACCGCACCGGCCGGCGCCCCGACAGCCTGTCCGTCCTCAGCGTTGATGCCGAGACCGGCAAAACAGCCATCATCTCTATCCCCCGCAACCTGCAGAACGCTCGCTTCAGCGAGGACTCTCCAATGCGGCAGATCTACCCTGACGGCTACAACTGCGGCAACGACTGCCTCATCAACGCGATCAATACCGAGGTCACCAACGAACACAAGGACCTGTACCCGGACGCTGCAGATCCGGGCGCGCAGGCCACCCTGGAGGCGGTTTCGGGAACCCTCGGCATCACCGTCCAGGCGTACGTCCTGGTGGACATGGACGGCTTCGCCAAGCTCATTGATGCGATGGGCGGGATCCGCATCAAGGCCGGCGGCTGGGTGCCCATGAGCGGCAACATGATCGATGAGGCCAACGGCATCCACGGCATGCCGCTGGGATGGATCCCCGCAGGCGAACAAAAGCTCGATGGCTTCCGTGCGCTCTGGTACGGGCGGTCCAGGGAGTTCGTCGATGACTACGCCCGGATCCAGCGGCAGCAGTGCGTCCAGCAGGCCATGCTCAAGCAGCTGGATCCGGCAACGCTCCTGGCCAAATTCGAGGACATCGCCAACGCAGGAACCAAGGTAGTGGACTCCAACATCTCCTCGAGCCAGCTGGGCAGCTTCGTGGACTTGGCGATGAAAGCCAAGGGCAAGGAAATCAGCCGCCTCACCATTGGTCCGCCGGACTTCGACGCGTCCTTCTCCACGGTCCCGGACTTTGACGTCATCCATGACCGGGTCCGCAAACTCCTCAGCAGCCAGGGCTCCGAGCAGTCACCGGCCGCCGCCCCGGACGATGCCCTGCAGCCGCAGTACGCAGGCGGCGGCAGCGGGCTGACGGCAGCCGGGCCGGCTGTGCCGGCCACAACGCCGACGCCGCCGCCGTCGTCGGACTTCACACCGGTGACCACCACGCCCGCCGGGGAGCCCATCACCGAAGAGATGCTGAACCAGCTCAAGCGCGAGGGGAATGAGCAGGCCATCCGCGAACTCGTGGCCACCAACGGCCAGTGCGCTCCCCTGTGACAGACACCCTGCTTCAAGAGAGAAGGACACCCGGCTGTGTACGAAATCGATAACGTCCTCCGGCCGTACGCCTGGGGATCGACGACGGCGATCGCCGGTTTGCTGGACAGGCCGGAGTCGGGCGGCCCGGAGGCGGAGCTGTGGATCGGAGCCCACCCGGACTCCCCTTCCGTTGCCGCCCGCCCTGACGGAACGTCGGTGCCCCTGGATAAGCTGATCGCCGAGGACCCCGGCCATTTCCTGGGGGAAGCCTCGGTGGCGGCATTCGGGCCGCGCCTTCCGTTCCTCACGAAGGTCCTCGCCGCAGCGAAGCCGTTGTCGCTGCAGGTGCACCCCAGCCTTGAGCAGGCACGGGCCGGTTTCGACCGCGAGAACGGCCAGGGCATTCCCGCGGACGCCCCGCACCGCAACTACCGGGACGACAACCACAAGCCGGAAATGATCTTTGCGCTGACTCCGTTTGACGCGCTGTGCGGTTTCCGCGAGCCCGCGAAGTCCCGGGACGTTTTTCTCCACCTGGCCGGCTGCCTGGAGCTCTCGGGGTCCGGCGTCCCTTCCGTCCTGACCGAAGTGATCGATGACCTGTCCCAGGCGCCAGAGAGCAGCGCCCTGCGGTCGGCGTTTGAACGGCTGATCGCCGGCGGCGACGGTGTCGCCGAGGCAACGGCGAACGTGGTGGAGGCGTTGGCCTCCGGCGCGCCCCTGGCGCCGTACCAGCAGGAGCTCGCCACGGTTCTGAGCCTTAACAGCGAGTATCCCGGTGACCCTGGCGTGCTCATTTCCCTGCTGCTGAACCGGCTCTCCCTGGAACCCGGCGAAGCCGTGTACCTCCCCGCCGGCAACGTGCACGCCTACCTTCACGGCATGGGTGTGGAAGTCATGGCCTCCTCGGACAACGTGTTGCGCGGCGGCCTGACACCGAAGTTCGTAGACGTGCCGGAGTTGCTGAAGACCATCGTCTTCGAGTCGGTGGGCGTGCCCAGACTCCGCGCAGACGTTTCCGAACTCGGCCAGGAACTGTACCGGCCGCCCTTCCGGGAGTTCCAGCTGCAGCGGATCGAGCTACTTCCCGACGGCGGCCCCGTGCCACTGGCACAGTCGGGGGCAGCGGTGGTCATCGTGACTGCCGGCTCCGTCTACCTCGATTCACCCAAGGGTGACCTGCGGCTGGGCCGGGGCGGCAGCGCCTTCCTCCCGGCAGCCGATGCCCCCGTCAACGTCCACCCGGTGGCAGGTTCCACGGATACTGCCGTGGCCTTCGCCGTGACCACCGCACTGAAAGCCTGAGCGCCGTGGAGTACTTCCTGCAGACCCCGGCTTGGGCCGATTTCCAAAAGAGCCTTGGCCGCCGGGTCCATACGCGGTCCGGCCAGGGGTGGAGCTTCCTGGCCATCGAAGAAAAGAACCCGGCAGGCAAAGTCCTGTACGCGCCCTACGGTCCCGTCGCCGACTCGCTTGCTGCGTTTGACGCCGCGCTGGCCGTCCTCGTGGACATAGCGAAATCCTGCGGCGCCGTGTTGGTCCGGATCGAACCGGTGACGGCCGGGCTGGACCCGGAGACGGCGGCTGCCGCGCTGAAAGGCCGGGGAATGCAGCCCGCACCGGTCAACCAGCAGCCGGAGCTGAGCTGGATCGTGGACCTGGACCGCGACTTCAAGGACGTGCTGGCAGAAATGAAGCCGGTCAACCGGAACCTGTACCGGAACATCCACAAGAAGGGTGTGACGTTCCGCTCGACCCAGGATCCAGAAGACATCCGCATCCTCCTGAATTTCCTGCACATGACGGCACGGCGCAACGGCTTCAAGCCGCAAAGCGACGAATACCTGACCGAGGTGGCCTCCTCCCTGATGCCCGCCGGTGCCGCCACGCTGTTCGTCGCCGAACTCCACGGCGGACCCATCGCTGCGGCGCTGGCCTACGATTCCGCAGACACCCGTACGTATGCTCACGCCGCTATCGACGACACCCACAGGAAGCTCAGTGCCGGCATTCCCCTGCTGGTCACCATGATGGCCGACGCCAAGGACAAGGGGCTCAAGTACCTGGATCTCTGGGGTGTGGCCCCTGCCGGCCAGCCCGATCACAAGTGGGCTGGCTTCACGGCGTTCAAGAAGTCCTTCGGTGGCCGGGAAATCGCCTACCCGGGAACGTGGGACCTGCCGGTCAACAAACCCCGCTACGCGGCCTATCAGGCGGCACGCAGGCTCCGCGACGCCCTGCGCTCAGCCCTGAAACGCGTTAAGCGCTCCACCCCCGACCGCTCGGCCGCCTGAGCTGCCCCTCCCCCCGCTGAGCGCGAACTGGCAGCTAATGACGTCAAATCCGTGGTTTGTGGTCATTAGCTGCCAGTTCGCTCCCAAGGATTCGATGCGGAGGAGCCGCCGAGAAGAGCCCTGACCTTTTCGACGACGAACGGGCGGACCCCTTCCAGGTCGCCCTGTTGGACGCGGACTTCCCGCCAGCCCAGACCTTCGGTAGAGCCTGTCGTTTGATGTCGCGGCGGTACTGGTCAGAGTCACCGTGGTGGGCACCGTCATACTGAAGGGCGATCCGATGATCGGGATAGGCCGCATCAGGCCAGACCACCGGGTGGCCGAGCCCATTTCTCAGCACGACATTCAGTACAGGTTCGGGAAGTCCCGCCCGCACGAGCGCCAGCCGCATCATCGTTTCCGGCGGTGAATCCGCACCCACTCGGATCAGGTCCAGGGCGAGCCTCGCCTTCCTCACCCCGCGCATGCCAGGGTGCTGGCTTACGATTCGCTTCAGATCCCCAATCGTTGCGAGCGGCTGCCGCGGCAAGGGGAAATCCTCACTGTGCTCGACGACGATAGAGTCGCCGCCAGCCACGAGCTCATCGATGCTCAACAATGAGGCCAGGTCGAGCCAGGTCCTTGCCGGGGACGTGAGCCGAACGCCGTCGAACACCACCACTTCGCCGGGCTTGAAAGACAACTGGTGGCCCACCACATTCCGGCGGCGGGGCTGGCAACCGTCCGCCGGGCGGGCGATGTGGATGCGCCAGTCCTGATCCAGCCAGCTAGGTAGGCAAATGCAGCAGATCCGAGCGCTGGTCGAATGAGTAAGCACGCAAGCGGGATCAAGCCGAGAGTATGCGCGCACGTTGTCGGCCACGCTTCCCGTGCTGTGCAGCGCAAGCCTTATGCCGCGCGACGGTGTGAAAATGCCGTCCCGGCTGAGCTGCCTAGGGCTCAGGCCAAGGAGGTCTGCATCGGCGGCAAGAAATGATCCGTGCGGAATCTGGGGAGGCATTGGCGTCCGGGGCATGGTTCATTGTGGTCCCTGTCCAAGGGAGCGGAGGCGTTATCCACAGGCTGGCCCCGCCGCTTAAACGCGAACTGGCAGCTAATGCCCGCAAATCGTGGATTTGGGGTCATTTGCTGCCAGTTCGCGCGGGGCGGTGCGGCTAGCTCTTGCGCGCGTAGCCTTCCCACTTGCTGGCCTGGTGCTCGCCGTCCACGAAGCGGATGGTGCCGGACTTGGAGCGCATGACGATCGACTGCGTCAGCACCTTGTCCTTGTCGTAGCGCACACCCTTGAGGAGGTCGCCATCGGTGATGCCGGTGGCGGCGAAGTAGCAGTTGTCGCTCTTGACGAGGTCGTTCGTGGAGAGAACCCGCTCAAGGTCGTGGCCGGCGTCGATGGCCTTCTGCTTCTCATCGTCGCTCGTGGGCCACAGCCGGCCCTGGATCACGCCGCCGAGCGACTTGATGGCGCAAGCCGCAACGATGCCTTCCGGCGTTCCGCCGATGCCCATGAGCGCGTCCACGCCGGTGCCGGAGCGGGCTGCTGCGATGGCGCCAGCGACGTCGCCGTCCATGATGAACTTGGTGCGGGCGCCGGCTTCGCGGATTTCCTCGACCAGCGGGCGGTGGCGGTCGCGGTCAAGGATCATGACGTTCAGCTGGTTGACCTTGACGCCCTTGGCCTTGGCGATCAGGTGCAGGTTCTGCTTGACCGGCAGGCGCAGGTCCACCATGTCGGCGGCCTCGGGGCCCGTGACGAGCTTCTCCATGTAGAACACCGCGGACGGGTCGAACATGGAACCGCGTTCGGCCACGGCCAGGACTGCCAGGGCGTTGTTGATACCGAGTGCCGTCAGGCGGGTTCCATCGATGGGGTCCACAGCGACGTCGCACTCGGGACCGGTGCCGTCACCCACCTGTTCGCCATTGAACAGCATGGGGGCTTCGTCCTTTTCACCTTCACCGATGACCACGACGCCGTTGAAGTGGACGGTGTGCAGGAAGGACCGCATGGCGTCGACGGCGGCGCCGTCGGCCTTGTTCTTGTCGCCGAAGCCAACCCAGTGGCCACCGGCGATGGCCGCGGCTTCGGTCACCCGGACGAGTTCAAGGGCGAGGTTGCGGTCCGGCTCGTCGGTTCCGACGGCGAGCGACGGGGAAAGCGTTGAATACTTCTGGGTCATGGACGCTGGTGACACGTGAACCTCTTCTTCGAGTGGCGATCATTGGACCCGCAAATGCCAGATGGGGCAGGCGCGGTGATTCCTCTGCTACTGATCATAGTCGTGGCGGAGCGCCGAGGTCATAGGATGACCAACGTATGGACCAAATCCAAACCTCACTGCCGGAGCATGCGGAATGTGAGATCAGACCACCCATGGGCGACTATAGAAGGGTGAGTGAAACGCAGGACAAGTCCGCCCCCGACACCCCGGCAGCCGGCCACGGCTCCTCCCCTGACCCGGCCGCACAGCCGATCAAGCCGGTAATTCCCGCCGCTGCCGCCAAGCGGGCCAACGCGTCGGTCATTGGAATGATCATCGCCCTGGTGGTCAGCATTGCTGCCTTCCTGCCGATCGTCCTGATGAATCCCGCGCCGAAGTCCGACGGTTTCCGGCCTGACATCAACGTCAGTGCTGTCGCCGGCAACGCTGCAGATGTGGCGGGATTCACACCGGTCACGCCTCAGGTGGGCGACACATTCATGCCCAATTACGCCCGATGGGTAGCCGGCACCGGCACCGGGGTCCCCACCTGGGAAGTCGGCTACCTCACTCCCAAGGAGGCCTTCATCGGCCTGGTCCAGACGCGCAAGGCGAACCCGACCTGGCTGCTGCAGCAGACCAAGAATGCCCCGGTCACCGGCACCCGCAACGCCGGCGGCAAGGAATGGGAACTCCGGGACACCGGCAAGGGCGAGAGGAGCATGGTGCTGGCCTATCGCGGAACCACCGTTGTCCTCAGCGGTGAGGCCGAACTGGACGAGTTCGCGGTCCTGGCCGCCGCCGTCGTCAAATCCTTGGAAAGTAACCTTACTGTCACCGTTTCCCCCTCGCCGAGCCCCACACCGTAAGGTGGGGCCGTGACAACGTATCTGACCCCTGCCCTGGCCTGGCGCCGACTGCGCGAAGGCAACGACCGCTTCGTCAATGGCGAATCCTCACACCCCAACCAGGATTCGTCACGGCGCTCCTCGCTCGTGGAGAACCAGCATCCCTTCGCGGTGATCTTTGGCTGTTCCGACTCACGTCTTGCTGCCGAGATAATTTTCGACGTCGGCCTCGGCGACGTGTTCGTGGTACGGACCGCGGGCCAGGTTATCGACGACGCCGTCCTCGGCTCTCTGGAATACAGCATCGGCGTTCTCGGCGTGCCGCTGATCGTGGTGCTCGGCCACGACAGTTGCGGCGCGGTCAGCGCCACCAAGGCCGCCGTGGAAACCGGCCAGATGCCCGTGGGCTTCATCCGGGACCTCGTCGAACGCATCACACCGTCAGTCCTGACGTCCCTCCGCAACGAGCAAACGGAGGTCAATGACATGGTCGTGGAGCACGTCAAGCAGACCTCGCAGCGCCTGGTGGACAGCTCGCGTGTGATTTCCGACGCAATTGAAACGGGCCGAACCGCGGTCATCGGCCTCTCCTACAGCCTGGCCGAGGGCCACGCGGAGCTTGTTTCCGGAATCGGCGAGCTCTAAGCCTGCCGACGGCGGTCCCTTTCGGGACCGCTGTCGCAAGCAGTTCACGGTTTTCGATGCGGCCGCAGATCGCCCTAAGCTAGCCCCATGACTTCCACTGAAGAGTTCCGCATTGAACATGACACGATGGGCGAAGTCCGCGTCCCCGTGAACGCCCTGTACCGCGCACAGACGCAACGTGCAGTCGAGAACTTCCCGATCTCCGGAAAAACCCTTGAACGAGCCCACATCGAGGCCTTGGCGCGAGTAAAGAAGGCCGCTGCCCAGGCCAACGCAGAACTGGGCGTGCTCGACGGCGAGCTGGCCAAAGCGATCGCGGAGGCTGCCGACGAGGTGGCCACGGGCAAGTACGACGGCGACTTCCCCATCGACGTTTTCCAGACCGGCTCCGGCACGTCCTCGAACATGAACACGAACGAGGTCCTCGCCGAGCTGGCTACCCGCGCCCTGAAGGCCGCCGGCAGCGACAAGGTGGTGCACCCCAACGACCACGTCAACGCCTCGCAGTCCTCCAACGACGTGTTCCCCACCTCCGTGCACGTCGCTGCCACCTCGGCCCTGCTCAACGACCTCATCCCTGCGCTCGGCTACCTTGCCGAGTCCCTGGAGCGGAAGGCTGTTGAGTTCAAGGACGTTGTGAAGTCCGGCCGCACGCACCTCATGGACGCCACTCCGGTGACGCTGGGCCAGGAATTCGGCGGCTATGCCGCACAGGTCCGCTACGGCATTGAACGCATCAACGCCTCCCTCCCCCGCGTTGCCGAGGTCCCGCTCGGCGGCACCGCCGTAGGCACCGGCATCAACACGCCGGCAGGCTTCCCGGAGCGCGTCATCGAGCTGCTCGCCACCGACACCGGCCTGCCGCTGACCGAGGCCCGCGACCACTTCGAGGCCCAAGCCAACCGCGACGGCCTGATCGAGGCATCCAGCCAGCTGCGCAACATTGCGATCTCCTTCATGAAGATCAACAACGACCTCCGCTGGATGGGCTCCGGCCCCAACACCGGCCTCGGCGAAATCGCCATCCCGGACCTGCAGCCCGGCTCCTCGATCATGCCGGGCAAGGTCAACCCCGTCATCTGCGAGGCGTCCATCATGGTCTGCGCCCAGGTCATCGGCAATGACACCGCCATCGCCTGGTCCGGAACCAACGGCGCCTTCGAGCTGAACGTCGGCATCCCCGTCATGGCGGCCAACCTGCTCGAGTCCGTCCGCCTGCTGGCCAACACCAGCCGCGTCATGGCCGACAAGATGATCGACGGCATCACCGCCAACGTAGACCGTGCACGCTTCCTCGCCGAAGCCTCGCCGTCCATCGTGACGCCGCTGAACAAGTTCATCGGCTACGAGAACGCCGCCAAGATCGCCAAGAAGGCCGTGGCCGAAGGCCTCACCATCCGTGAGACCGTCGTTGCCATGGGCTTCCTGGAGCGCGGCGAGCTGACGGAAGAGCAGCTGGACACAGCCCTGGACGTCATGTCCATGACGCGCCCTCCGCACAAGGCGTAGATCCCAAAGAAGTACGACGGCGGCCGGTGCCTTCCAGTGGAAGGTGCCGGCCGGCGTCGTTCCCGGCTACCGGTCCTTCCGCGGCTCACCGGCGGCCCTGCGCTCTTCGGGCGTGTAGGCCGCCATGGCTGAGGCCTGGTCCATGGTGGCGCCCGACATCCTGGCCTCACGCAGCCTGCGCGTCTTGGCGGACTGCACGTTAAAGGCCTCGTCCACGTTGCCGGCGGCATAGGTCAGGGCGTCCTCAGCTTTGATCCCCAGGCCGCGGGCGGTCAGGACGGCATCCTGGTTCGCGCCGAGATAGGTGAACTGCCAGCCCCACTGTGCCTGCTGCCGTTCCACCATGGCCTTAACCATGGCCCCGTTAGCTTCCCGGGAGGCGTTCTCGTGCCCGTCCGTCAGCACGGCCACGAGCACCGTTCCCGGCCGCTCGTGATCCGGGAGCGCCGCCAGTTCTGCCCCCGCTTCGCCCATCAGACGAACCATGGCATCATGCAGGGCCGTGGAGCCCCTCGGCTGAAGCACGAGAGGCGGCACGTCCTGGATGTCCCGGGCCTCATAGACGCGCTCGTAGGTGTCGTCGAACTGTGCGAGGGACAGCCTGCACCGGCCTGCCACCGACCGCTGCTCCTTGATGAACGCCGCGAATCCGCCCACAGTGTCATCCGCGATGGCGCTCATGGACCCTGAGCGGTCCAGAAGCACGTAAATATGTGTGAGCCCCGCATCTGTCATGCTTCCCCGTTTCCGGCCCCGGCTACACCAGCGCCACCTGATGCCAGCAGATTTGCTGTACAGGAACAGGGTAAGGACGGTCACTGACAAAAAAGGGGAAGGTCCAAAATAGGGTACTTCGTACCTCAGTCTGGGGCTGAAGTACCCGGGGCTTAATTATGCGTCGCGCTCAGGCAGGGAGCACTGCCATCGCGGCGGCCGCGCCGGCGAGCATGAAGGGCCCGAAGGGAATGGCTGACTTGAGCGTTCCCCTCCGCGACAGGAGCAGGGCGATGCTCCACAGACCCCCGAGCAGGAACGCCGCGAAGGTGCCGGCGAAAACGTGCGCCCAGCCGAGGTACCCCAAATACATGCCAAGCACCCCGGCCAGCTTCACGTCGCCGAACCCCATCCCGGGCGGGTACACAAGCCGCAGGACAAAGTAGAACAGCCACAGCACCGCTCCACCGGCCACGATCCGGAGTGCGGGCACCCCGAACAGCTGCGCCGCGGCGTCAGGCGGCCCCCCGGCGCCCGGCACACCCCCGCTGCCTGGCACCGCCAGGACCAGGCTGATGACCGCCCCGAGCAGCAGTGCCCCCGCCACCGCGTAGGACGGGAAGACGATCCGGTTCGGCAGCAGGTGGTGGCGGACGTCGATCACCGTCAGCCGCACGGCCATCACCGCAAAATAGGCGCACGCTGCCAGCACCAGCCAAAAGGCGGGTGGCGCCGCGTCCCAGAGTTCGCCAAGTCGTTGGATCACTCTCGGATGCTACTGGATATGCCCGGTCTCCCGCTGGACCCGCGCGTAAACTGTGGATATGGGGACCTGGGACGCCAAGCACCGGCAGGAACACGGCGGGGCCTCGGCGCCCTCCGATTCCGCTGCGTCCTTCCGGAACCTCTGCCGCTCCTCCCCCTGGAAGTGGCAGTCCCTCCGGTTCGAATACCGTGAGACTCCCGAGGGCAGGACCGTCCCCGTGCGCGCCTGGCTGCGCCGCCCCGGTGCCCTTCGGCTCGAGACCACGGACGGGACCCTCATCCACAGCACCACCGGCATCAACGATTCGCGCGACAGCCTCTACATCAGTGCCAGCCGGAAGTCGTGGCTGCTGCCGGCGCACCTGGTCACCCCGGTTTACGACGACGGCGGGCTGGTCAGGCGCCGCCCGGAGGCTGCGTACGGCGAACCGTCGTTCGGGAACAGCCGCTTTGGCGCCGCCCTTGACCCGGTGGAGCTCGCGGGCAATGCGCCTGTTCCGCTGGAGTTCCCGCGGGCGAATGCCGTGGAACTGCTTGAGCCGGTGCGCGACGTGGACCACGAGGGACGTCCGGCGCGGGAAACGGTGGTGTCGCCGAACCCCGGCTACCGTCCGCTGGACCCGGAGAACCCCCTGTGCGGACCCGGCAGGACCCGGATCCGGATCGACGTGGGAACGGGGATCTGTGTGGCTGCTGAACCGCTCGACGACGGAACGGGCGGAAGCGACGGAACGGGCAGAAGCGGCGGAACGGGCGGAACGGAATTGCCCGGCCACTGGATCCGCATCCTTGGCGTCGACGAATACATGCTCGATGACCTCTTTGTGGCCGAGCCGGTGAACCTGACGGACGTCCGGGACCACATCCAGTGGCCACTGCGTCCCAACCCGGCCTGAGCGGGCGACAACGTCCCTCGCAATTACAGCTAGGCTTCCCTCATGACCCAGCTGACGTCTGTCTTTCCGCCGTTCGCCCTGAGGCTGGCCACTCCCCGGCTCGTGTTGCGCCCGCTCCGGGACGAGGACATTCCCGCCGCGGTTGAGGCGGCGGCCAGCGGCATTCACGAACGCGGCCGGAACCCCTTCAGCACACCCTGGGCCGAATCACCGCCCGACCAGCTGGGAGCAGGCATGGCCCGCTGGTACTGGCAGTGCCGGGCCAACAGCACGCCCGAGTCCTGGTCCCTGATCCTTGGCATCTGGCACGGCGAAACTTTCCTTGGCTGCCAGGACGTTGGAGCCAAGGATTTTGCCGTCCTCAGGACAGTGACTACCGGTTCCTGGCTGAGGAGGGACGCGCATGGCCGCGGCTTCGGCAAGGAGATGCGGGCCGCCGTCGCGCTTTATGCCTTCGACTGGCTCAAGGCCGACGTCGCGGAATCCGAAGCGGCGGAGTGGAACGCGGCCTCCCTCGGAGTTTCGCGCTCCCTCGGATACGAACTTAACGGTGTCACCCGCATGTCCTGGGGCGGCAAGGTGGAAACAGTCCAGCGGGTGCGCCTCATCCCGGAAGTTTTCAAGCGTCCCGACTGGCAACTGAAGGTAGAGGGCCACGAGCCGACCGCAAAGTTCCTGCGGATCTAGGAACGTCCGCAGACAGCCTTGGTTCCTCCAGGGCCAACCCGCGGCTGCGCCCGCAGCCATGGGAAGGCCGTGGCCCCGCAAACAGGCCACGGCCTTCCGTGTCTGGGTCTCAGGCCCCTTCCAGCAGCTCCGTAACGAGTGCCGCGATGGGCGAGCGCTCGGAGCGGGTGAGGGTGATGTGGCCGAAGAGCGGGTGGCCCTTCAGGGTCTCGACGACGGCGGCGACGCCGTCGTGCCGGCCGACCCGCAGGTTGTCCCGCTGGGCGACGTCGTGGGTGAGGACAATCTTGGAGTTCTGCCCGATGCGGCTCATGACGGTGAGCAGCACGTTCTTCTCCAGGGACTGCGCCTCGTCCACGATGACAAACGCGTCATGCAGGGAACGGCCGCGGATGTGGGTCAGCGGCATGACCTCCAGCATGCCGCGGTCCATGACTTCCTCCACGACTTCCTGGCTGACGAGGGCACCAAGCGTGTCGAAGACCGCCTGCGCCCACGGGTTCATCTTCTCGGATTCCGAGCCCGGCAGGTATCCCAGCTCCTGGCCGCCCACGGCGTAGAGCGGGCGGAAGACGATCACCTTGCGGTGCTCACGCCGCTCCAGCACCGCTTCCAGTCCAGCGCAGAGCGCCAAGGCTGACTTGCCCGTGCCCGCGCGGCCACCAATTGAGACGATGCCCACGGCCGGATCCATCAGCAGGTCGATGGCAAGCCGCTGTTCCGCGGACCGCCCGTGGAGCCCGAAGACATCCCGGTCCCCCTTCACAAGGCGGACCTGCTTGTCCGCGCCTACCCGTCCCAGCGCCGAACCCCTGTTGGACAGGAGCACGAGTCCGGTGTTGACCGGCATCTCGGCCGCAGCAGGGATGAACACCGGCTCATGACCGTAAAGCGTGGAAATCTCTTCCTCGTTGGCGTCGATTTCCGCGACCCCCGTCCAGCCCGAGTCCTTGACCAGCTCGTTGCGGTACTCATCCGCGAGCAGCCCCATGGCAGAGGCCTTGACCCGCATGGGCAGGTCCTTGGACACCACCGTGACGTTGCGGCCCTCGTTGGCCAGGTTCATGGCGACGGCGAGGATGCGGCTATCGTTGTCGGCGCCCCGGAATCCGGCCGGCAGGACTTCAGACGAAATGTGGTTCAGCTCCACCATGAGCGTGCCACCTGCATCGCCCAGCGGAATGGGCTTGTTCAGTCCGCCGTGCTGGATCCTGAGGTCGTCCAGGAGCCGCAGCGCACTCCGGGCAAAATAGCCCAGTTCGGGGTCGTGCCGCTTCCCCTCAAGCTCGGTGATCACGACGATGGGCACAATCACTTCATGCTCAGCGAAGCGCAGCAGGGCGCGGGGATCGGACAGCAACACCGAGGTATCAATGACAAACGTCGAGACGGCTGGCTGGGATTCTGAGGTCAGGCCGGAAACAGCAAGACCGGCTGCGGCGGATTTCGTTGCCGCACCGGTCTTTGGAATGCCTCGCTCGGCGCGAGTGGTAGCCTTCTCGCCCTCGTCCGTGATGACTTCGGGCAGTTGTTCAGAAATAGCCACATCGACTCCAGCCCCGGGGCACATGCCCGGAATCGTTATTGGTGAGGCGGCTCGGCCAAGAGGCCGGGCTCGGCCTCCCATACAACCGGTGCGAAAGTTCGCTCCATGTACTGGCCTCCCCGATCAGCCGGCGGTTTTGCCTGCTGATGCTCTTAACGTAAATCTCCCCCGACTAATTTCCAAAGGCCTGCAGCGGCGATTCCTGTTGCCGGCTTGTGAATTCGAGGTGAACGCGAGGACGGACTGCGCCGGGCTAAGCGCCGAAGCGGCGCTGCCGCCCGGCGTAATCACGGAGAGCCCGGAGAAAATCAACCTTCCGGAATGCAGGCCACAGCGCTTCACAGAAGTAGAACTCGCTGTAGGCGCTTTGCCACATCAGGAACCCTGACAACCGCTGCTCCCCGGAGGTCCTGATGACCAGGTCCGGATCAGGCTGGCCCCTGGTATAGAGAAAACGGGAGATGTCGTCCACGGACAGGGAGTCGGCCAGCTCACTGATGTCGGCCTTGCGCGCCACGGCGTCGTGCAGCAGTTCACGGACGGCGTCCACGATCTCCCGGCGGCCGCCATAGCCCACCGCCACGTTGACGTGGAGCTTTTCACGCACCGGAGTCCGGGCGGTGAGCGTGGTCAGCCGTTCCGCCAGGTAGTCCGGCAGGAGCTCGGGCGCGCCCATGGCATGCACGGAAATGTCAGCGTTCTCGTCGAGCCGGTCCAGGGTGTTCGCAATGATTCCCATGAGCAGGTCCAGTTCCTCACCGGAGCGGTTCATGTTGTCGGTGGAGAGCATGTAGAGGGTGACCACCCTGACCCCGAGCTCCTGGCACCAGCCCAGGAATTCGTGGATCTTGTCCGCACCGGCCTGGTGCCCTTGGCTCGTGGGGGCATTGAACTGCCGCGCCCAGCGGCGGTTGCCGTCAACCATCACACCGATGTGCCGGGGAATCCGGTCCGGCCCGAGGGAGCGGAGCAGTCTGCGCTCGTAGAAGCCATAGAGGAACCCGGGCAATTCCATCCGGAGATTCACCTGACTTCCTGGCTGTCTGACTGCTGTGCAAATCCTAGGCTACCGTCCGCGGGCGGAGGCGCGTGCACACGTCCTGCCGTAAACCTCACGGTCAGTCCGTCAAAATCCTGTTACCCGCAAGTAACTTACTGACTCGTAGGTTATTCTGGGGTGATGACGAGCAACACCGCCCCGGGCGGCCCGGGCACCCCGGAGCACCGGCCAAACCCGGTGGATGACACCGCCGTCCGCATCGCCGAACTGCTGATGATCAAGCCCAAATGGCGCGGGTGGATCCACACTGTCACTGCTCCCCTGGCCCTGGCCGCCGGCGTGGTGCTCGTGCTGCTGGCACCCACCCTGGACCGCAAGGTCACCTCGGCCATCTATGCCCTGACCGGGGTTTTGCTGTTCGGCGTCAGCGCGGTTTATCACCGCGGCAACTGGTCCCCGGGCGTGAGAATGGTTCTGAAGCGGCTCGACCACACCAACATCATGCTGGTCATCGCCGGCAGTTATACACCGCTGGCCTGGAGCCTGCTGGAGCGGCCTACCGCGGTGCTGCTGCTCTGGCTGATCTGGTCCGGGGCCATCCTGGGTGTGCTGTTCCGGCTCCTGTGGACCAACGCCCCGCGCTGGCTGTACGTGCCGATCTACGTTGCCTTGGGCTGCGGCTCGCTGTTCTACCTGCCCGACTTCTTCGCTGCCAGCGTGCCCTCGGCCCTCCTCATCTGCTTCGGGGGCGTCCTGTACATTGCCGGCGCCGTCTTTTATGCATTAAAAAAGCCGAACATCAGCTACGAGCACTTCGGCTTCCACGAACTGTTCCATGCGCTCACGGTGTTCGCCTTCGCCGCCCACTTCGCGGCGATTCTCATCGCCGTCCTGAGCTAAATCCCCGTCCGGCCAAGGCGCTCCTTAACCTCGGGCACGGAAGCCACCGGCCGCTCGCAAACCATGTCGCGGCACAGATACACGAGGGGAGCGCCGTCCGCCCCGGCCGTGCGGCCACGCAGCAGCGGCACGGTCCCGTCACCCGCCGCGCCATCGCCCACGGCGATAACCAGCCCCGGGCTGGGCGACCGCAACAGCGCCCCATGCAGAGCGTCCCTTGCCGGGCCAGGGCGCCCGACGACGGCGGCCTCCACCGGGCCCTCAGCCGCTGCCTGCGCGGTGGCCAGCAGCCAGCCTGCCACTCGCGGGGCCCGCTCAGCCAGCGGCGGCAGCAGCGAAAGGATGTTGCCTGCCATGGCCCGGTGCTCCGACGAGCCGGACAGGGCTGCGTAGCTCAGCAGGACCCCGGCGAATGCCGCCGCACCGCTGGGCGTGGCGCCGTCGAACGGGTCGAGGCCCGGCTGGCGGCCCTGGGCATTGAACACCTGGGCTGACTCGCCGGCGGTATCCGCCAGGCTGCCGTCCACGATGAACCGCCCACATGCCGCCAAAATGACTGACTCCGCCAGCCCATACCAGTGGGGATCCCCGGTGACCGCGAACAGCGCGAGAAACCCTTCGCCGCAGAAGGCGTAGTCCTCCAGGAGCCCGCCGATTCCACGTGCGGCGCCGGCGTGTGAAACGCGGACGAGTTCCCCCTCGGCGGCCTTCCAGTGAACCTTCTCCAGGTAGCCCGCGATCCGCACCGCCGCGTCCACCAGCCCGCGACGGTCCAGCACAGCACCGGCCTCAGCCAGAGCCGCCACGGCCATCCCGTTCCAGCCCGCCACCACCTTGTCGTCGCGTGCGGGCTGCGGCCGGGCAGCGCGGGCAGCAAGAAGGCGCGGCCGGACAGCGGCCCAGTGCGCGGCCTCCTCCGGGCTGAGGGCCCTGGCCGGGTGCAGCGGCGACCCGAGCTCGGAGACGGTTCCGTGTTCACCCACGTTCATGGTCCGGGCGACGGCGGCCCCGTCGTCACTGCCCAACAGGTTTTCGAGCTCGCCTGCCGTCCAGAGGTATGTGCCACCCTCGTGGTGCTCTCCGTTGGCCACCGAGTCGGCATCGAGCGAGGACGCCAGGGCCACCGCTGCGCCGTGCCCGCCGCTTGCCGGGAGCCCGAGGGATGCCAGCATCCATTCGGCCGTGCGAACGGCGACGTCGGCCGCTTCCGCCTCGGGAAAGCCGGGTGTTCCGCCCAGCCGGACCCAATGGACGTAGGCCCTCAGCAGTTGGGCATTGTCGTAGAGCATCTTTTCGAAATGTGGCACGGACCAGTCCCTGGTCACTGAATACCGTGCGAATCCGCCGTCGAGCTGGTCGAACAACGCCGACCGTGCCATGGCGGCCAACGTCCGTCCGGCCATGCCGCGGGCCTCACCTGCCGTGTCCGAGGCCACGGCCGCATGCCTCATCAGGAACTCAAGCACCGCCGACGGCGGGAACTTGGGGGCGGCGCCGAAGCCGCCGTCGTCGGGGTCCTCCGAGCGGCGCAGCGAGCGGACTGCTGCCGGAAGAAGCTCCGGATCGAGCAGTCCGGGCGGCGCGCTGAGGTTCACTACGGCAGAGAGCTGGGCGTGACCCATGTTCTGGGCGAGGGAACGGGCATTCTCCTCCACCGCGTCCCGGCGCTCCTCCCATGCGTCGTGTACCGCCTCCAGCACCTGCAGGAACGACGGCCGGCCGGGCATCGGCCGGGGAGGAAAGTATGTGCCGGCGTGGAACGCGAGTCCGTCCGGTGTCAGGAAAACGGACATGGGCCAGCCGCCCTCCCCGCTGATCGCCTGCGTGGCGGCCATGTAGACGGCGTCCACGTCCGGCCGCTCTTCCCGGTCCACCTTGATGGCGACGAAGTGCGCGTTCAGGTAGTCAGCGGTGGCCTGGTCTTCGAAGGATTCATGGGCCATGACGTGGCACCAGTGGCAGGCGGCGTAGCCGATGGACAGGAACACCGGAACGTTACGGGCTGCGGCGCGGGCGAAGGCCTGGTCCCCGAAGGGCTGCCAGTGCACCGGGTTGCCTGCGTGCTGCCGAAGGTACGCCGAGGGCTCTTCACCCAGGGCGTTGCGGTCGCCGGGTTCAGGCGTCTGTTCTGCCCGCATTGTCTGATTTGCCTGCATTGTCTGTTTTACCTGCAACATCCGCAATGTCAGCGTCATCCGCATCGTCTGCGATACCGGCGTTGTCGTCGCGGGCGACGTCCGCAGCTTCTGCCGCCGCCATCCGCTCCTCTTCCACCTGTGCACGGTAGCGCACGCGCCGGATGCGTCGCACCATGTCCACAATCAGCAGCGCCGTCAGCACCACGATAAACGCCGTCAGCAGGAAGCCGAGCAGGCCGGGGGTCACTTGGTCCTCGGATAGGCCCGGCCGCAGGGAAGGCGAGGGGGCCGGGGAGGATGCCAGGGCGATGAGCATGTGGTGCACAGTGGGAACTTTCTTGGTGGGCCGTGGCGCAGGTCGTCTGGCCGTCGCTCTAAGCCGCTATCTTCTACACGGGATAGAAACTGTCTGTTGTTTCTATCTTAGCCCTGCAAACAGGTCCTTTTCCGGGAGGTCGGCGGGCACCCGCGAATGGATCAGCGTGTAGTCCTCCCAGGGCCATGCCCGGCGCTGCATGTCGGATGAAACGGCGAAAAAGAACCCCAGTGGGTCCACCTGCGTACGGTGCGCGCGGAGGGCATCATCCCGGGTTTCGAAGTAATCCCCGCAGTCCACCTGCGTAGTTGTCTGGTGCGCGGGCGGCGGCGCCGTGTGCCCCTCGGCGTCGGCCTCAAGCCAGGCCGCGAGGCGTTCAGCGTACGGCGATTGGAGCCCTGCCTCTTCGAGGGCGAAATGCAGGGCACGGAAGCGTTCGGGGCTAAAGGCGCGGTCGTAGTAAAGCTTGCTCGGCGTCCAGGGCTCGCCGGTACCGGGGTACTTTTCGGGGTCCCCTGCAGCTTCGAACGCCTCCACCGCCACCCGGTGCGCCATGATGTGGTCCGGGTGCGGGTAGCCGCCCTTTTCGTCATAGCTGACAATGACGTGCGGCTTGAACTCCCTGACGAGGCGCACCAGCGGTGCCGCGGCACGGTGGAGCGGCTGCAGGGCGAACGACCCCGGCGGCAGCGGTGGGAGCGGATCCCCCTCAGGCAGCCCGGAGTCAACAAAGCCCAGCCAGCGCTGCTTCACTCCCAGGATGCGGGCGGCCTCGTTCATCTCCAGCCTGCGGGCCCCTGCCATGTCCCTCTTGGGGTGCGGCTCGCCTTCCATGGCAGGATTTTGGATGTCGCCGCGCGATCCGTCGGTGCAGGTCGCCACCATGACGTCTACCCCCGCCGCGGCATACATGGCCATCGTCGCGGCGCCCTTGCTGGATTCGTCATCCGGGTGGGCGTGCACGGCCAAGAGGCGGAGTGTAGGTGACGGACTCGTGGACGCTGTCATCTGGGACTGCTCCTCTTTCTACTGTTGCCGGGTGCAGTGCCGGGCACCGGATTTTTCCCCGGCGGATCGCCACTAAACTGGAATGGTGACTACCGAGGACAAGTCGGGCACTCCCCTGCCTGCAGACATTAGCCTAGCCAATCGCTATGGCGGTCCAAAGCGCAGGCTGTCCCGCAATGCCAAACGGGGTGCAGGGATTGCGGCCTTGGCGGCCGGCATCGGATTCCTGGCCTGGGTTTCGACGTCCTCGGCCATGTCCTCGGTCACATTCAAGGACATCGGCTACAGGACAGTCGACGCCACGCAAACGGAGGTGGACTTCCAGGTCTCCCGGGATCCGGGGACCGCCGTGAAGTGCGCGGTCAAGGCCCTTGACTCGAAGTTCGCCATCGTGGGCTGGAAAGTCGTGGACATCCCGACGGAGTCGGGACAGGGCGCAGCGACCGACGGCGGCCGCACCGTTGCCCTGCGCGAAGTTCTGCGGACTGAATCGCAGTCCGTCTCTGCCGTCGTGGACAGCTGCTGGGTCCCCGGCGCCGACCGGTAAAAATGTGACCCACGCCGCTCGCCCTTTGGGTTTAATCCACAGGATTGACTACAATGGACCAATACCTTTACCCCGCTGAGTTGGTTACTGAGTTCCACAAGTGGCCACCGTGGCGGGGTCTTTGCTTGTATGACCTGCTTGCTAACCACTAGAGGAGATGTCCGTGTCTACCACCAACAGCGCGCCTGCAGCTTGGCTTACCCAGGAAGCTTTTGACCGCCTGAAGGCAGAGCTGGACCACCTTTCCAGCGCCGGCCGGGCGGAAATCGTCCAGAAGATCGAAGCTGCGCGCCAAGAGGGGGACCTCAAGGAAAACGGTGGCTACCACGCCGCCAAGGAGGAGCAGGGCAAGATTGAGGCCCGCATCCGCCAGCTCACCCAGCTGCTCCGCGACGCCCATGTGGGCGAGGCTCCCGCAGATGACGGAATTGTTGAGCCCGGCATGATCGTTGTTGCCCGGATCGCTGGGGACGACGAGACGTTCCTGCTGGGTTCCCGTGAGATCGCCGGAGATTCCGACCTTGATGTCTTCAGCGAGAAGTCACCGCTCGGCGCGGCCATCATGGGCCACAAGGAGGGCGACACCCTGAGCTACACCGCCCCGAACGGCAAGGACATCACCGTCGAGATCCTGTCCGCCAAGCCGTACGTGGGCTAGCGGAAATTTACCTTTTGCGGATCCTGCCGCAACGCACGACGCCGGTCCTCCCCGAATTGCGGGAGGACCGGCGTCGCGCTTTAACGCGTTAGCCCCGGCGGGCTGAGTTACGGGCGCGCAGCACCACGGCCGCCACGACACCGCCGACGGCGCCGCCAAGGTGCGCCTGCCAGGAGACAAAGCCCGCCACGCTGGGAATCAGGCCGAACAGGATGCTGCCGTAGGCCATAAAGAGCACGACCGACAGCAGGATCTGCCACCAACTGCGGTTGAAGAAGCCGCGCACCAGGAGGAACGCAAAAAGCCCAAAGACCAGGCCGGACGCCCCCACCGTGATCCCGCGGTTGCCGATCAGCCAGACGGCAACCCCCGATCCCAGCCAGCTGCAGGCCATCGCGGTGAGGAAGACCCGCAGCCCCGACATGAAGACCAGGAACCCGAAAATAATCAGGGGCAGCGCGTTTGAAATGACGTGGTTCAGGTTGGCGTGCAGCAACGGAAACGTGAAGATGTCAAAGATGCCGTCCGCACTGCGGGGCCTGAGGCCGAACACCCGGTTCAGGCCATGCAGCAGCGCGGTGTTGACCAGCTCGAGCGCGAAGAGCAGCACCACGAACGAGCCCACCACCAGGAGCCCGCCCTTGGCCCGCGACGCCGGGGTGTCCCGCGCTGCCGGAGGTTCCCCTGGTGTTTCCAGCATCTTTAGCTCCTAGTGCACAACGATCGGCTGGAAGCCCTCGGCGCGCAGCGCGGCAAGGACCTGTTCTCCATGCTCGTGGCCCTTGGTCTCGAGGTTCACGGTGATGGAGACGTCTCCCATGCTGATGGAACCTCCCACCCGGGTGTGGTCAAGGCCCGTCACGTTGGCATCGTTCTCGGCGATGATCCGGGCAATGGTGGCGAGGGAACCGGGCCGGTCATCGAGCATCATCCGCACGGTCATGTACCGGCCTGCCGCTGAGAGGCCGCGCTGGATCACCTTGAGCATCAGCATGGGGTCGATGTTGCCTCCGGAGAGCACCACGGCAGTGGTACCCGGATTCTCGATCTTGCCGTCCATGAGGGCAGCCACACCTACGGCGCCGGCCGGCTCCACCACCATCTTGGCGCGTTCCAGCAGGAAGATCAGGGCACGTGCCAGGGAGTCCTCACTGACCGTGACCACGTCATCCACCAGTTCCCGGATGATGCTGAACGGAAGCTGGCCGGGCCGGCCCACGGCAATGCCGTCAGCCATGGTGGAAACCCTCTTCAGCGGCACCAGGGCGTCCGCCGCCAGCGACGGCGGGTAGGCGGCAGCGTTCTCGGCCTGCACGCCGATGATGCGGATCTCCCGGCCGAGCTCCTTGGCCCGTGCCTTGACTGCCACCGCCACGCCCGCCAGCAGGCCGCCGCCGCCGACCCCCATGAGGATGGTGTCGACGTCGGGCACCTGTTCGAGGATTTCCAGCCCGAGGGTTCCCTGGCCGGCCACGACGTCCACGTTGTCGAAGGGGTGGACGAAGACCGCGCCGGTGTCGTCAGAGTAGCGCTGCGCCTCGGCGAGTGCCTCGTCCACGTTATGCCCGTGCAGGATCACCTCGGCTCCATGGCTCCGGGTGGCGGCGAGCTTCGGAAGCGCGACGCCGAGCGGCATGTAAATCCGCGCCTTGATGCCCAGGCTCTTCGCGGCGACCGCCACGCCCTGCGCGTGGTTGCCCGCGGACGCCGCCACGACGCCGCGTTTCTTGTCCGCCTCGGAAAGACGTGCCATCCGGACGTAGGCGCCGCGGACCTTGAAGGAGCCGGCGCGCTGGAGGTTCTCGCACTTGAAGAAGACCTTGCCGCCCACCATCCCGCCCAACGCCCGGGATGATTCGACGGGCGTCCGGGTAATGATCCCGTCAAGCAGCTTCTGCGCCTCAAGGACATCGTCCAGCGTGACGGGAAGGCTTTCAGGGGTATTCACGAACTATTCTCCTTTGGGAAATTCAGCTTCGGAGCCCGGCGCAGACTGTCTGGCCGGAGCACCTGTTCCACGATCGGCGTCTTTGCCGTGGCCGGGACTCGCACCCGGCAACCGGACTTCCTTGATGGTGTTGTCCTGGTCTGCGCTGGCCGGACCTGCCACGACACCGCCGCGCGCGCCAGCCAGCACTTGATCATGTTCCCACGTTCTGCCTGCAATATACCGAATCGCCGAGTTTGCTACGGCCAGGATGGGCACCGAGAAGAGCGCTCCGGGGATCCCCGCGAGGTAGGAACCGGCCGCGACGGCGAGGATAACGGCCACGGGGTGCAGTGCCACGGCCTTGCCCATGACGAGCGGCTGCAGGATGTGGCTTTCCAGTTGCTGGACCAGGAGCACGATGCCCAGCATCACCAGGGCGTTGACGGGTCCGTTGGCAACAAGCGCCAGCAGCACGGCGATGGCGCCGGTCACCAGGGCGCCAACCACCGGAATGAAGGAGCCGATGAACACCAGCACAGCAAGGGGCAGCGCCAGCGGGACACCGATAATGGCCGCGCCCGCTCCGATGCCCACCGCATCAACGAAGGCCACGAACATCTGGATCCGCGCATAGCTGACCATCGAGGCCCAGCCGCGCCGGCCGGCACCGTCGGCGGGAATACGGGCACGCCGGGGCAGAAGCCGGACCAGGAAGGCCCAGATCCGGTCACCCTCGAGCAGGAAGAAGATCAGGATGAACAGGGCAAGGATCATCCCCGCGGCGAAGTGCCCCGCCGTGCTGCCGAAGGAAAGAGCCCCGCTGAGGATGCTGCTGCTGTTGTTTTGCAGCGCCGCCGTTCCCTCGCGGATGTACTGGTCAATCTGTGCTGCCGACAGGTGGAGGGGCCCCTCAACCAGCCAGGTCTGGACCTGCTGGACTCCGGCCAGGGCCTCGCTCCACAATGCCTGGAACCCCAGGGCCAACTGCCGCCCTACCAGCGCCAACGATGCCGCGATCACCCCGATAAAGGCAAGGATCGTGATGGCGACAGCTGCTCCGTTGGGAATCCGCTGCGAGCGCAGCCACTGCACCACGGGGCTGAGCAGGCCTGCGAGCAGGGCCGCGACCATGACCGGAATGATCAGGAAGCTGATCTTGCCGAGCAGCCATACCAGGGCGCCCACTATCAGCAGGATCAGCCCCAGCCGCCAGGACCACGCCGCAGCGATGCGGACACCGTAGGGAATGTCCTGCTCGAGTTCGCGTTCGGTCCGGGGCCGCGGGGGCGGAAGGATGGTTGTCCTGACCGGTTCTTCTGGTGTGGCGTCCTTGGCTGGCGTCATAGCCCCATAATTCCCTAGCTGTGCGGCTATGGGAAACGCAGCGTCGCAGCCGCGCTGGCGGCGCCGCAGATCAGGAAGCGCTGTCCACCGACGCGCTGATCCCCCAGGACATCGTGAATGACTCATTCGGCGCAAGCCAGCGGAGGCCGTGGCCGGAGTTGAACGCATTGGCCGGGCCGGTCATTGGCTCAAGGGCCACGGCCTTGGGCCTGCCCGGATACTTGCTGGACACGAAAACGTGGACGAAGGCGCAGCCGGCGTCCTGCCACAGGCTGACGCTGCGGCCGTCGGCCGCTGTCAGCGTGTGGCGGGCAATGCCGCCGTCGAAGTCCAGGTCCGTCAGGGACACATCGATGTCGAGCTCGCCCACCTTCCTTCCCTGCCGCAGGTCAGTGTCGCCGCTGACAGGCTCGGAGCTCCGTGGAATGAGCCTGTCGTCCGCTACGAGCCGCGTCCCGGCGTGAACGGTCAAGGTCAGCTCCTCGCTGGGAATCCCGCCCAGGCGAAGATAAGGGTGGGCTCCCAATACGAAGGGTGCGTCCGCACTCGAGTCGTTGACCAGCGTCTGGCGCACCACCAGGCCCAGATCCTCGGCCAGGGAATACTCCACCTGGTGCCTTACGAGGAACGGGTAGCCGTGCTGGGGGAAAACCGGGGCCTCCAGGGTCACCGAAAACTCAGACTCGGACACCAGGGCGTACCCGGCGTTGCGCAGCAGCCCGTGGCTCGCGTTGTTCTTTGGAACCTCAGTGATGTCCAGTTGCTGCTTCGTGCCATTGAGGTGCCAGACGCCGTCTTCCACCCGGTTTGCCCAGGGCGCCAGCGTAATGCCGTTGCCGCCTGGCGGGATATCGGCGTCTCCGTAGGACTCCGTCAGCTGGATACCGCCGCGGCTGTACCAGCGCAGGCCCGCGGCCAGCTCCGTCACGACCGCGAGTGCATCCCCCCGCCTCAGTTCGTACTGCCGCCCGGTGGCGAAACGCCTCCGTTCGGGCTGGTCAACGCTGGATTCAGAAAAGGCGCCGGAAGTCATGGAGATACCGTAACAGCGTGCGGGCGCTCCTGGACCTCCCTGGATTGTTCTATTTTGTTAGAAACTATTTGTTTTTGAGCGTTTTATGCCACAATGGTGGTGTAGATACCGGGCCATGGGCGTCCGAGACAGGTCAGAATGAGGAGGGCAATGCTCGCAGCGCAGCGCCAGCACCTGATCCTCCAGGAACTCGAAGCGCAGGGCACAGTCCGTGTTGCCGCCCTGTCCGCTTCCTTCGGCGTCTCGGAAATGACGGTACGGCGCGATATTGACGCGCTGCACGCCGACGGCCTGCTGCTCCGGGTTCACGGCGGTGCCACGCGCACGGGCACCTATGGTGCCGTCGAACCTGCGTTCCTCAGCAAGGCTGCCCAGGAAACAGAAGCCAAGCGTGCCATGGCCGCCGAAGCGCTGAAGCTGCTGCGGCCGGACATGACCCTGCTCATCTCGGGCGGCACCACAACCTACGAGTTCGCCCGTCTCCTCCCCCGCAACCTCGGCCTGACGGTGGCCACGAATTCCATCATGGTGGCCAACGCGCTGCCCGGCCCTGCGCCTTCAGGAACCGCCCGGCCGGCCACGGAGGACGGCGGAATCCGGACCCTGGTGCTGGGCGGCCAGCGGACACCCTCTGAAGCTCTGGTGGGCCCGGTCACGATGCATGCCATGGAACACCTGCACGCGGACCTCTGTTTCATGGGAGTCCATGGCATCGACCCGCAGGCAGGCATCACCTCGCCCAACCTCCTCGAAGCGGAGGTCAATGCAGCCATGATCGCGGCCTCGGGAACGCTGGTGGTACTGGCCGATGCCACCAAATACGGGCTGGTCGGACTGGCCGGAATCGCGCCTCTTTCGGCTGTTCACACGCTGGTCACCGACGCCCGGATCCGTACCGGGCGGGACGGCCCCGCGGCGGCACGCCTGCTCCGGGAAACCATCCGCGACGTCCGCATCGTACCGCTCTCCTCCTCCGCTGGACATCCCCCGCGGGGAGTGCCCCCCGAGCCTGCAGCAGGCTTCCCCGCCCAACCCCCGGCTGACCGGAACCTTCCGGTTACAGCGACCAAAGGACATGACACATGACCCAGATCACCAGCACCCATCTCGCCGACGGCCGGGAACTGCTCTATTTCGACGACGCCGGATCCGCCCGGCCGCGGTCAGTGGAGACGACGCCCGACCGCCGTGACCTCCCGGCCCGCGGTGAACCCGGCGAGGTCCGGTTCGACGCACTCACGGGGGAATGGGTTGCGGTGGCCGCCCACCGCCAGACCCGCACGCACCTCCCCCCGGCCGACCAGTGCCCGATCTGCCCCACCACCGATGCCAATCCCTCGGAAATCCCGGCGCCGGACTACGACGTCGTGGTGTTCGAGAACCGCTTTCCCTCCCTCGGGCCGGCCGTGGGCCCGGTCCCGGACCGCCCGGGCTGGGGCACCACGGGTCCCGCCTTCGGCAGGTGCGAGGTGGTCACCTTCACACCGCAGCACACCGGATCATTCAGCGGCCTCACCGAAACGCGCGCCCGGACCGTGGTGGAGGCCTGGGCGCACCGCACGGCAGCGCTCAGCGCACTGCCCGGCATCAAGCAGGTTTTCCCGTTCGAGAACCGGGGAGCGGACATCGGAGTTACGCTGCACCACCCGCACGGCCAGATCTACGCCTACCCGTACGTCACACCGCGCGCCGCCGTCATGGGGGCAGCCGCCCGCAAGTTCTACGACGCCGCCGACGGCACCCAGACACTGACCGGTTCCCTCCTCAAGGCAGAACGGGAGGACGGCAGCCGGATGGTCATGGAAAGCGACAGCTTCAGCGCCTACGTCCCGTTCGCCGCCCGCTGGCCCCTTGAAATCCATCTCGTGCCCCACCGCCAGGTCCCGGACCTGGCTGCCCTCAGCGGCGAGGAAAAGGACGAGCTGGCACACGTTTACCTCGACCTGCTCAAGCGCCTCGACGCCCTGTACCCGACGCCGACCCCCTACATCTCCGCGTGGCACCAGGCACCGGTCGATGACGTGCTCCGCCCGGCCAGCTACCTGCACCTGCAACTCACCTCACCGCGCCGCGCGGCCGACAAGCTAAAGTTCCTCGCAGGGTCCGAGGCGGCCATGGGGGCCTTCATCAACGACACCACTCCGGAGCTCGTGGCGGAACGGCTCCGCGCCGTCACCGTCCCTGCCTCACCGGCCGAACAACTCGCCCCGTCCGCCCCGGCACTGATCGAAGGAGCCCACGCATGACCGCCGCCGGCACCGCCCACCTGGCAGAACAGTTCAGCAGCGCCTTCGGCCGGGAACCGGACGGCGTCTGGCAGGCCCCCGGCCGGGTCAACCTGATCGGCGAGCACACCGACTACAACGAGGGCTTCGTGCTGCCGTTCGCGATCGATAAAACGGCGCGCATTGCCGTCGGAGTCCGCACTGACTCAACGGTCCGCCTCCTGTCCACCTACGGCGATCAGGGCATGACAACGGCAGATACGGGGCAGCTGGAGGCACAGTCCGCCAAGGGCTGGACCAAATACCCCCTCGGCGTGATGTGGTCGCTGCAGCAGCGCGGCATCGACGTTCCGGGCCTGGACCTGCTCCTGCATTCGAGCGTGCCCCTGGGCGCCGGGCTCTCCTCGTCCCATGCCATCGAGTGCGCTGTGATCTCCGCACTGAACGACATCACCGGCGCGGCCCTCAGCCCCGAGGACATGGTTCTGGCCACACAGCGCGCCGAGAACGACTTCGTCGGTGCGCCCACGGGCATCATGGACCAGTCCGCTTCGCTGCGCGGCTCGGCAGGCCACGCCGTGTTCCTGGACTGCCGCGACCAGAGCGTCGAACTGGTGCCGTTTGAGGCCGAAGCCGCGGGCCTGGTCATGCTGGTGATCGACACCAAGGTTTCCCATTCCCACGCCGACGGCGGGTACGCCTCGCGCCGCGCCTCCTGCGAACTGGCTGCTGAGGTGCTTGGCGTCAAGGCGCTGCGCGACGTCGCCCCGGGTGATCTTGAGGAAGCCGGCGGGCTCCTGGATGAGGTCACGTTCCGCAGGGTGCGCCACATAGTCACCGAGAACGACCGGGTGCTGCAGACTGTGGAGCTGCTGCGCCGGCAGGGGCCATCCTCGATCGGGCCGCTCCTGGACGCCAGCCATGTTTCCATGCGGGATGATTTCGAGATTTCCTGCCCCGAGCTGGACCTGGCAGTCGAAACATCCCGGGCCAACGGCGCCATCGGCGCGCGGATGACGGGCGGCGGCTTCGGCGGGGCCGCCATTGCCCTGACGCCGGTGGCAGCGGAGCGGCGGGTGCGGACCGCCGTCGAACAGGCCTTTGTCCGGGCGGGATTTACCGCACCGGACATCTTCACCGTCACCCCGGCGGCAGGGGCGATGCGGCTGGCGTAGCTCGGGCGTAGGCTGGGCCCATGCCGGAAGCAGTCATTGTTTCAACCGCCAGAAGCCCGATCGGCCGCGCCTTCAAAGGCTCCCTGAAGGACGAGCGCCCGGATGACATGGCAGCCGCCATGGTGGGCGCAGCGCTGGCCAAGCTGCCGTCCTTCGATCCGACAGGAAACAGCGGCCCCGGACTGGATGACATCTATCTGGGATGCGCCGAGCCCAGCGGCGAGGCCGGTTCGAACATGGCGCGGGTGGTCACCATCCTCGCCGGCCTGGACACGGTCCCAGCCTCCACCGTCAACCGGTTCTGCGCCTCAAGCCTGCAGACCGTCCGCATGGCCTTCCACGCGATCAAGGCGGGCGAGGGCCATGCCTTCGTGAGCGGCGGCGTCGAGGCGGTCTCCCGGTACCAGAACTGGGCAGGCGCGGGTGAAACGGACGCCGGCAACCACAACCCGCTGTTCACACCGGCGCGCCAGCGGACAGCGGCACGGGCCGAGTCCAACACGCCGTGGACGGACCCGCGGCTGGGCGGGCGGATGCCGGACATTTACATCGCCATGGGGCAGACGGCCGAGAACGTGGCCACGTCCTACGGCATCGGCCGTGAAGAGCAGGACTCCTGGGCTGTGCTGAGCCAGAACCGGGCAGAGGCTGCCATCGCCTCCGGATTCTATGCCAGGGAAATCACGCCTTATGAGCGGCGCGACGGCACCGTCGTGGACCGGGACGATTCGCCCAGGCCCGGAGTCACCCTCGACGCCGTCGGCGCCCTGCAGCCCGTTTTCCGCCGGGAGGGAACCGTCACGGCCGGCAACGCCTGCCCCCTCAACGACGGCGCGGCCGCCCTGGTCATCATGAGCGACTCCCGGGCACGGGAGCTGGGACTGGAGCCGCTGGCCCGCATCGTTTCGACCGGCGTCAGCGCACTCTCCCCCGAACTGATGGGCATGGGCCCGGTGGAATCCACGCGGCGTGCCCTGGCGGCCGCCGGACTGCAGATCGGCGACATCGACCTCGTGGAGCTTAACGAGGCCTTCGCCGTGCAGGTGGTTGCCAGCGCCCGCGAGCTGGGGATCGACTCAGGAAAGCTCAACATCCACGGCGGCGCCATTGCCCTGGGCCACCCCTTCGGCATGACCGGAGCCCGCATCACCACCACGCTGCTCAACGGCCTCCGCGAGACGGATGGAACCCTGGGCCTGGCGACGCTTTGCGTGGGCGGCGGACAGGGCATGGCCCTGGTGCTGGAACGGCTCAGCTGACTCCTGCCGGCGGCCCCGGCAGGGACATCGGTCGGGACATCCAGCGGGACATCCAGCGGGACGCAAAGAGGGCCCCGCGTGAAGCGGGACCCTCTTTGTCAGTCGGATTCAGTTGGAGCACGACGGCGTCTGCCGTCGTGTCGTTCTATTCTTCGCCGCGCAGGATGGACAGCAGGCGGATGATTTCCACGTACAGCCAGACCAGCGTGACGGTCAGGCCGAAGGCCGCCGTCCAGGAGAAGCGCTCGGGGGCACCCGCCCGGACACCTGCTTCGATGCTCGTGAAGTCCATGATCAGCGAGAACGCGGCCAGGCCGATGGCGAGGATGCCGATGAACACACCGAGCGGAATTCCGAAGATTTGAATGCTCGTGCTGAGGCCGAACGGGGACTGTACCGCGCCGGTCCAGACCATCACCATATTGACCAGGGCAAACACCGCGTAGCCGATCATGGCGATCATGAAGAAGCGCATCGCCTTGGGAGTGGCGCGCACCTTGCCGCTCCTAAAGAGCAGGAGGGTAACGGCGAATACGGAGAGCGTGCCGATAACGGCCTGCAGTCCGACACCCGGGAACATGCCGTCCAGGATGCGGGTCAGTCCGCCAAGGAACAGCCCTTCAAGGCCGGCATACGCCAGGATAAGTGCAGGTGACGGCTGCTTCTTGAACGTGTTGACGAGGGCAAGCACGAAGCCGCCCAGCGCGCCCACGATCATCAGCATGCTGGCAAGCGGCAGGCTCACGAACAGCGTGACGGCGGCACCGACCATCACGGCGCCGAGGCAGGCTGCTGTCTTGATGATGACGTCGTCATACGTCATCCGCCCGGTTTCGGCCGGCCCGGCGGCGGGCCGGTTGTACATCTGCTGGAGCTGGTCCTGCGTCATGTTCTGCTGGGCAGCCCAGCCTGGTGCGTCCATAACGGGGGCCTGGCCGTAGCCGCCCTGGCCGTACGGATTCTGGCCATACTGGTTCTGCCCGTACGCCTGCGGGACAGGCGGTGCCTGGGTGGCTCCACGGAAGTTCTTTCCGTTGAAGATCGGGTTTCCGCCAAGTGCCATTGCGGGTGTCCTCCATATAAGGGGTTGTGGGGATCTTTCCTTAGTTCAAACTATCAATTTCCACGCGCCAGCGGCAGGGAAAGTTCCGTCGGCGCCGGCGCCGACACGGAATTGTGATCAACTCCAGTCCGAAGCCGGCTCAGAGGCCGCTACAGGACTGTTTAGGAATACTGGCACACAACAAAAGTTTTCATTAGCCTAACTGAAACACAGGCCTTGACCGGCTTCACAGTTGTTATCTGATCGCTATACAGCGACCACCTTTGACGGCAAGGTTTGTACTGCCCGCGCTGTAACATGAGCGAAGTAGGGTGACACATATCACAAAGAGTCAACAGCATTACGGGAACCACGAGCATCGCATCGCACCACCAGCTGTCATCTTCTCCGTTCACAGTGGCTGCAAGGAAAGCAACCACGACCACCCCCATGTGGAGGTTTTCAATTTGAGACGCACACCGAGAGGCCTGCCGCGCAGGCGTCCGGCCGGACTGCTGAGGTTTATGGGGGCTATCGCCGCCAGTATCCTCGCTCTCCTGCTTGTCGCTGCACCAGCATCGCAGGCCGCCACCCCCTCTCCGACACCACCCACGTCGAACCAGCAGTTCCAGAACAGCATCAGCGGCTTCCTACGTGATGATGCGCGCGCCCCCATCGAAGGCGTGAAGATTACAGCCAAGAGCGGTGACTTCACCGGAACAGCAACCTCGGGTGCCAACGGGTCCTGGCGAATAGCGGTTCCAACCCAGGGAACCTACGAAATCGAACTCGATGAGTCCACCCTGCCGGAAGGCATCAAGCTCGCCGAGGGCCAGGCCAACCCGCGCAACGTGACCTTCAGCCAGACATCGAACCTTTCCGTGATTTTCGCGTTTGGCAAGGGCATCGTGGTCCAGCAGCAGGACTTCGGCCAGAACCTGCTTAACCGTCTGGTGGCTGGCCTGAGCTTCGGCCTCCTGCTCGCCCTCGCCTCCGTGGGACTGTCCCTGATCTTCGGCACTACAGGTCTCACCAACTTCGCGCACGGCGAGATGGTCACCCTTGGCGCTGTCCTGGTCTTTGCCTTTAGCGCAATGAACCTGCCGTTCTGGCTGGCCATCATCCTTTCCCTGTTGTGTGGCGGCCTGTGGGGGTATGCCCAAGACCGCGGCCTCTGGAAACCGCTGCGGAGCCGGGGAACCGGCCTCGTCCCGATGATGATCGTCAGCATCGGCCTCGCACTGGCGGTCCGGTACATCATCCAGTTCTACTTCGGAGGCGCCACCCAGCAGCTCCCGTTCGCGCAGAGCGCGGAGATACAGATCGGCCCGGTTTCGATCTCCCCCAACAATCTGTGGTCCCTGGTGATTAGCGCCATCGTCATCGCGCTGATCGGCATCGTGCTCCTCAAGACCCGGCTCGGCAAGGCCACCCGCGCGGTGGCGGACAACCCGGCGCTGGCAGCTGCTTCCGGAATCGATGTTGACGGCGTCATCCGGCTTGTCTGGATCGTGGGCGGCGTGCTTGCCTCCCTCGGCGGCATCCTGTGGGCCTACTACCGCCCCGGCGTCACCTTCGACATGGGCTCGCAGATCCTGCTGCTCATCTTTGCGGGCGTTACGCTCGGCGGCCTCGGCACCGTCTTCGGTGCCCTGATCGGATCCGTCATCGTCGGAATTTTCGTCGAACTGACCACCGTGTTCGGCCTTGCAGCCGACCTTAAGTACGTGGGAGCACTGTTCATCATGATTGTTGTCCTCTTGTTCCGGCCCCAGGGCATTTTGGGCCGTCGCGAGCGCGTGGGTTAGGAGACAGCCATGGACTTCGGATTCATACTTTCCAGCGCCGCGAGCGAGATCTTCAGCCCGACGACGGCGGCATACGCGCTGGCCTCGCTCGGCCTTGCGGTTCACTTCGGTTACTCGGGCCTGCTGAACTTCGGCCAGGCCGGCTTCATGGCAGTCGGTGCCTACGGCTTCGCCATCTCCACGCTGACGTTTGGTGTTCCCTTTTTTGTGGGCCTGCTGATCGCCGTCATCTGCTCCGTCTTGTTCGCGTTGGTGTTGGGTATCCCCACCCTCCGGCTGCGAGCCGACTACCTCGCCATTGTCACCATCGCTGCGGCGGAAATCGTCCGCTACGTGGTCACCACGAACCAGCTCACCGCTGTGACTGGATCAGCAAACGGACTGGCCGCCTTCGAAGGTGGGTTCTATGCCATGAACCCGTTCCCCGAAGGCTCCTACGTCGGGATGAACAACCGTGACTTCTTTATCCGGGTCGTGGGCTGGGGACTCGCCGTCATCTGCTGTCTTATCGTCTGGCTCCTCATGCGCAGCCCTTGGGGACGCGTTCTCAAGGGCATCCGCGAGGACGAGAACGCGGTGCGCTCACTAGGCAAGAACGTCTATGCCTACAAGATGCAGGCCCTCGTCATCGGAGGCATCCTCGGCGCATTGGCGGGGATGGTCTTCACGCTCCCCCGCGGCGCCGTCCAGCCCGCCAACTATGGCACGGAGCTGACGTTCTTCCTGTGGACCTGCCTGCTGCTGGGCGGCATGGCCACAGTACTGGGGCCTGTCATCGGCGCGATGATCTTCTGGGTGGTCCTGTCCCTGACACAGGGCATTCTCTACGGCCTGATCGAATCAGGCGCAGTGACCTGGCTTACCACCGTCCAGGCCGGGCAGTTGCGCTACATCCTGGTGGGCATCGCCCTGATGCTGCTAATGATCTTCAGGCCGCAGGGTGTCTTTGGTAACAAGAAGGAGCTGGCGTTCGCATGAGCCACGGCGCACATTCAATGAGCAACCCGGACCGCAACACCGCAAGTACCGTAAAAACGGCAAACACCAACGGCAACGACAGCGACGCCGGCACCAACTATATGACGGACAGCAACCCGATTGCCGTCGGAGAGAACACCCCCGGCTGCAAGAAGCGGGACCCGATCGTCGTCGCCGAAAACGTGACACGCAGCTTTGGGGGCATTAACGCCGTCGACGTCGACTATCTTGAGATCCCGCGTCACAAGATCACCGCCCTGATCGGCCCCAACGGGGCAGGCAAAACCACCCTCTTCAACCTGCTCACCGGCTTCGACACCCCGAATTCCGGCAAGTGGCAGTTCGAAGGGCAAAGCATCGCCGGCGTGTCTCCCTACAAGGTTGCACGCATGGGCATGGTCCGCACCTTCCAGCTCACCAAGATTATGGGCAAGCTGACGGTGATGGAGAACATGCGCCTGGGCGGCTCCGACCAGCCAGGCGAACGGCTGTCCAAGGCTCTGTTCAAAGGGATCTGGGGCGGCAGGGAAAAGGAAATCACCGCCCAGGCCAACGTCCTGCTTGAGAAGTTCAAGCTGGACGCAAAGAAAGACGACTACGCGGCATCGCTGTCCGGCGGCCAGCGCAAGCTGCTCGAGATGGCGCGTTCCCTCATGGTCCGGCCCAAACTGGTGATGCTCGATGAGCCGATGGCAGGTGTCAATCCTGCCCTCACGCAATCCCTGCTGGACCACATCAAGAACCTGAAGGCTGAGGGCATGACCGTCCTCTTCGTAGAACACGACATGAACATGGTCCGCCACATCGCTGACTGGGTCGTTGTCATGGCCGAGGGAAAGATCGTGGCTGAGGGACCTCCCGGGGAAGTCATGAAGAACCCCGCCGTGATTGACGCGTACCTGGGCGCCCACCACGATGTCGACCTTGGTGACACCGAAGGGATCAAGGAACTGGAAGCAGTGCTTGAAGCCGACGAGGAATCCATTGTGGGAACCGAGAACGCCGGCATCATCGCGGTTGAATCAGTGGTCCCGGACGTCCAGAAGGCCGACCTTAAGCAACCAGACCTTAGCCCGGAAGCCCTCCAGAAGCCGGGTGACGATGAGCCCAACTCCCCGCAGTCCGGATTGGCAGAACCTGGCCGCACAGACAAGGATAAAGAATGAGTGCCACGAGCGCAGCCCCATCGGCCCAAGAGGCATCGGCGGATGGCGCCGTAGTAAAGGTCACCAATCTGGTGGCGGGCTACCTCCCCGGCGTGAACATCCTCAATGGCTGCAGCATCGAGGCGCGCAAGGGTGAGCTGATCGGCATCATCGGACCCAACGGTGCCGGCAAGTCCACGCTGCTGAAGGCCATGTTCGGCCTGGTGAAAGTCCATTCAGGATCCGTGATTGTGCGCGGGAACGACATCACGGGGCTCAAGGCGAACAAGCTCGTCACCCAGGGCGTGGGCTTCGTGCCGCAGAACAACAACGTGTTCGCCACCCTCACCATCGAGGAGAACATGCAGATGGGCATGTTCCAGCGGCCCAAGGACTTCGCCAAGCGCTTCGACTTTGTCACCAGCCTGTTCCCCGAGCTCGGCAAACGCCGTGCCCAGCGTGCCGGCTCCCTGTCCGGCGGCGAGCGCCAGATGGTGGCGATGGGGCGTGCGCTGATGATGGAACCAGCCGTACTGCTGCTGGACGAACCGTCGGCAGGCCTCTCCCCGGTCAAGCAGGATGAGACCTTCCTGCGCGTCCACGAGATCAACCGGGCAGGCGTGTCCGTGATCATGGTGGAACAGAACGCCCGCCGCTGCCTGCAGATTTGCGACCGCGGCTACGTCCTGGACCAGGGCAAGGACGCGTACACGGGAACCGGCCGGGAACTCATGAAGGACCCGAAGGTCATCCAGCTGTACCTGGGAACGCTGGCCGACGAAGTCTAGGCCGCACACCCGAGAACCCAGAAGGGCCGTCACCGATCCGGTGGCGGCCTTTCTGCATGCCGTTTTGCAGGCCGTTCTGGGCGCTCCGCGGTGCCCTGCCGCGCGCTGCTGCGTGCCTGCGCATCAGGCTGCACCGCTGTGGCGCCGATGTGGTGCCGGTGCCCGGGGCACTTCCGTGCGCAGCAGAAGGGCCCCCGTCCTGCAGGACGGGGACCCTATCTTTCCAGCTGGAGAAAGCGGCTTTACAGCTTGCCGAATTCTTCCTTGGACGGCGCGTACTTGTTGTCGTCCTGGTACTCGTAGATTCCGATGAAGGCCTCGGTGGGGTCACCCTTGTCCGAGAAGGTCACCGGGCCGGACTGGCCGTCGTAGTCGATGTCCTGGCCGTTGCGGAGAAGCGTGACGCAGGACGCGAAGTCGTTGCACTTCTCGCCGGCTTCCGACACCGCCTTAAGCTGCTTGGCAATCTCGGTGCCCTTGGTGCTCTTGGCAGCCTCTGACGCCAGCGCGATCAGGTTGACTGCGTCGTAGGACTCACCCGCGTAGCTGTAGTCCTTCAGGGCCGGATCGATGGCGAGGAGCTTCTTCTTGAAGTCTTCCTTCGCGAAAGTGCCCGGGATGGTTCCCTGGGCGCCCTTCAGCGTTCCGGGCTTGAAGTCCTTGCTGTAGTCGGACGTGTTGCCGTCCACCATGAACAGCTGCGTGGGCTTGACGCCCTTGCCGGTCAGCAGCGGCACGATGCTCTTGGCCTGGTCAAAGGTGATGAGGGCAATGGCATCCGGCTTGGCGGCAATGACCTTGTCCACCTGGCTGCTGAACTGCGAGTCGCCCTCGTTGAAGAGTTCCTCGGCCACAACCTGGCCACCCGCTGCTTCAAAGGCTTCCTTGACGTTCTTCTGCAGGCCGGTGCCGTAGGCATCGTTCAGGACGATCATGCCGACGGTCTGTGCGCCACACGTTGCCATGTAGTTGCCCAGAACCTTGCCCTGCAGCACGTCGGACGGAGCCGTGCGCCAGTAGAGGTTCTTGTCCTCCCACGTGGTGAAGTCCGGCGAGGTGTTGGCGGGCGAGAACTGCACCACGCCGGCACCGGTGATCTGGTTGATCACCGTCTTGGACACACCGGAGGATGCCGCGCCGATGATGGCGCTGACGCCCTGGCCCAGCAGAGCCGTGGTGGACTGTGTTGCAATATCGGTCTTCGTGTCGCCGGAGTCGCGGTGGACCACCTGGACCGGCTTGCCCAGGACGCCGCCGGCGGCGTTGACTTCCTTGATGCCGAGATTCACACCGGCGATCTCGGGCGGGCCGAGGAACGCCAGCGACCCCGTTGTCGGCAGGAGCGATCCAATCTTCAGCGGCGTCGGCGTGGTGGTGGTCGACGGCGGCACGGAACCAGTCTTTGTTGCGGTGCTCGTGGCTCCGGCAGTGGCACTGGGCGCGGGGCAGGCGATGCCGCCTGCCCCGGCTGTGGTTTCCGTCGAGCCCGGAGTGGGGCTGCCGCCACAGGCCGTAGCCAGAAGGGCGACGCCGATGCTAAGCGCGGTTAGCTTAGCGACTCGGGGCGCCGCCTGGGGGAGTGAAATCATTTGAGAGTCTCCTCGATCGAAAGGTGCGAACGGCCTTTGATGCGATTGGTCAGGTGTTCCTGAGTTAGTTTTCAAGCTAGTGCAATTTGAGCGTGAACATAAGTGAGTAAGGTCACATCCTTATAACACTCGTTGCATATGGGACACCCGCGCCGAACGAGGAGAGAAAAGGGGAAAACAGCCAATTCCGGCCGTCAGCTCGCGGCCGGCCTGGTCCGGCCAGTCAACTGTGTACCCCAGGTGGGACTCGAACCCACAACACGCGGATTTTAAGTCCGCTGCCTCTGCCAATTGGGCTACTGGGGCGCCCGGTCAATGCTATCGCTTTCCGCTATCGCTTCCCGCCTTTGGCGGTACTTTCAATTGCGGAGAAGGGCTCGGCGTACCGGAAAGTCCCATGAACGCCGCCGGGCCACAGCGCAAGCGGCAGGAACTGGAAGGCGTCGCCCCAGAGCTTGTCGGGCGCCTCGATGCCCATCGAAGACGCCGGAACAAAGCCGAAGCGGGAATAGTAGTCCGTGCTGCCCAGCAGCGCGATGCCCCTCTCCCCCGCCGCGTTGGCCCGGATTACCGTTTCCCGCATCAGTGCCGAGCCGATGCCGTGGCGCTGCAGCCTGGGAGTGACTCCTATGGGTCCAAGGCCGAGCAGCTCAAGCCCGTCCGCCCAAGCGCGCGTGCTGATCGCGTGGCCTACGATTTCACCCTCGATTTCGGCGACGACACTGAGTTCCGGCAGATATTCGTCGCAGTCAAAGAGGCGGCGCAGGAGTTCCACCTCCACGGGTTCACCATCCACGGGCAGCCCGGTAACCGGTGACACAGAAAACGCCTCCGCCGTCAATGCGAGGATCGCCTCCCGGTCCTCGGGCTTCTCACTCCGCAGGCTCACCTCACGCGCTGGTTCCTGATCGGCTGCGTGCGCGGCAGTGAGCTCGGCCAGCACCTCAAGGGCACGGGCGGAATCACCCACCGGCACCAACAGGTGGTCGTGGTGGAAGCCCGCCAGCACATTGCAGCTGATCCTGGCGTCCGTGAGTGCCCTGCTCACGGCTGCCGTCAGGCCCACGGCCTCCAGCTCCGAGTGAACCTCGAGCGTGATCCAGGCGGCCACAAAGTCGTACTTCAGCCCCAGCGCATCCGCCTCGGCCCTGGGCAGCACCGCCGTCAGCCCTTCGGCCTCGCGCACTGCGGCCTCAATTCCCGAGGCAAGGGGCTTTCCGTGGGGCCAGAGCACGTACACGTACTCGCCGCTGCGGAGCACCGGATGCATGGTGGCCAGGAGCGTCTGGAGATTCGATTCACCGGTCATGCAGCCAGTCTAGACATCCTGACAGCAGCTAACCGGGACGCGGGGCGGAACCTGGGCGGACAACAGCAGCCCAAACAACGAAGCGGCCGCTCCCGGAAGGGAACGGCCGCCGTCGTCAGTTACTGCCTCTTACTTGGCTTTCGCCGCAACAGGATCCTTGGAACTCTTTTCGGCCGCGTCAGCGGGCTTCGGTTCCGGCGGTGCAACCGGAGCGGCAGCCGGCTTGGGCGCCGGGGTGGCAGCGGCCACGAAGGCGCCGCGCGGGTTGTCGAGGTCTTCCAGCTGCGTGGTGTCGCGACCCATGAAGAAGCTGAGGATCCAGCCGAAGATCACGCGGATCTTGCGCTCAACGGTGGGGATGGCCATGCCGTGGTAGCCGCGGTGTGCCAGCCACGCGAGGCCGCCCTTGAGTCCGATGCGGCCCAGGAGGTTAATGTTGGCAACACCCTTCCACTCGCCGAAGCCTGCCACTGCACCAAGGTTCTTGTGCTTGTAGTCGGTCAGCGGCTTTTCCCAGCGGGAAGCCCACAGGTTCTTGGCGAGCCGCTTGGCCTGGCGCAGCGCGTGCTGGGCGTTGGGGACGCAGGTGCCGTCCGGAAGGCCGCCACCGGTGAGGTCGGGCACGGCGGCGATGTCACCGGCTGCCCAGGCGTTCTCGATGATTCCTTCGTCGCCGGCGATGCGCAGGTCAGGAAGGACGCGGACACGACCGCGCGGCTCGAGCGGGAAGTCGGTGGAGCGGATCATCGGGTTTGCCTGCACGCCGGCAGTCCACACCAGTGTGTCCGACTCGAATTCCTGGGCCAGGGACTTGTCCGGCAGATTGATGAGCTTGAGCGAGCCCTCGGCGCTTTCAAGGGAGGTGTTCAGCAGCACCTCAATGCCGCGGCTGCGGAGGTGCTCCACAACCCAGACTGCCTGCTTCTCGGTGACCTCGGGCATGATGCGGCCCATGGCCTCGACGAGGACGAAGCGGACTTCCTCCTGCTTGACGCGGGGGTTGTTCTTGACGGCCGCGCGGGCGAGGTCTTCCATTTCAGTGATGCACTCGATGCCAGCGAAGCCGCCGCCGACAACCACGAAGGTCAGGGCGCGGGCGCGGGCAACGGGGTCCGTCATGGTGGAGCCGACCTCGATGCGCTCGAGGACCTTGTTGCGCAGCGCAACGGCCTCCTCGATGGTCTTCAGGCCGATGCCCTTGTCCGCCAGGCCCTTGATGGGGAACGTGCGGGTGATGGCACCCGCGGCCACCACGACGTCGAAGTAGGGCACCTCGAAGTTTTCGCCGCCGTCGGCCGGGGCAACCACGGCCGTGCGGTTGGCGTGGTCGATCGACGTGACCCGGCCCTGGATGAGCTCAGTCTGCTTGAGGTGCTGGCGGTGGGAGACCACGGCGTGGCGCGCCTCGATGTTGCCGCCGGCAACTTCGGGCAGGAACGGCTGGTAGGTCATGTAAGGCAGCGGATCGACGACGGTGACGATGCCACCGGCGTTCGCGATCTTCTTCTGCAGTTTGAGTGCTACGTACAGGCCGACGTACCCGCCGCCGACGACGAGTACCCGGGGACGGTCCTGGAGCTGAGGGGTGGTTGCCATGAATCCAGAATACAGTAGTTTGTGAAAATCTTCACTAACTGCCCGGACCGCCGGAATCCACCTTGTTCAGCACCCCGGTTTCGGGGTCCTCGGCGCTGTCGCCAGACGCCCGGTACGCGCGGCCCAGCTGTATGGCGCCGGCCGCGATGATAGCTATAAAGAGGCCGCCAAAACCGATGACGACGGCGGCAGGAAGCGCGCTGTCCAGCTGCGCCGGCGGATCCGCGACCGGTACCGTGGCCCGGGGCAGGGTGGGCTGCGCCGCCGCGGACTCGGCAGGACCAGCCGGCGGAGGCGTGGGGGTGGCGAAGTTGCCGCGGCGGTGGACACGGATCCAGTCCGAGATCGACCCGAGCGGGTTGACCTTGGTCTCCGCGACTTCGTCCTTCAGCGCGGCCTCGGCGTCCAGCACGCCGAAACCGTACAGCGGATCCTTACCGGGTGCCCCGGCGTCCTTAGCCGTGGAAACGATCCTGTTGATGACCTGCTCGGCGGTCATCTCCGGCCACCTGGAGCGGATGAGGGCTGCCACGCCGGAGACGATCGGTGTGGCTCCCGACGTGCCGGCCCATTCCGCGTAGCTTCCGCCGGGTAGCCCGCCGGCGAGCTTTTCAGCCGGTGCCGCCACGCCGATGCTGATGCCCTGCGATGAGGAGTCGACGCTGGCCTGCCCTTTGAGGTCCAGTCCGGCAACGGTGAGCACACCGGGGATGGTGGCGGGTGCACCCACCTGGACGTTGCCGCCGAGCCGGTTGCCGGCCGCGGCCACGATCACCACGTCTTTTTGCTCTGCGTACAGGAATGCCGCGTCCCAGGTCTGCGGCCACTCCGGGGACGTGCTGCCCAATGAAATGTTGATCACTTTGGCCCCGTTGTCCACCGCCCAGCGGACAGCCTCGGGAATCTGGTCCTGGTCGGTCTTGCCGCCGGGGTTCTCGGAGCCGAGCCATGTGGAGACCGCGAGGATCTGGGCTTCGGGGGCAACGCCGATGATGCCGTCGGACCTGGTCTTCGAAGCTGACGGTATCGGCGACGGCTTGGCGCTGGCCGTTGACTTCTTAGGCGGCGCTTCGTGGCCCCGTCCGGCCAGCATCGTGGCCACCAGCGTTCCGTGCTCCGGCTTGGCGCCGATGCTTTTCTGCCCGTCCGGTGTTCCCGCCCCCGAGACGTCATGGCCGCCGGCAATGGCGCCCTTGAGGTCCGGGTGGTTGCCGTCCACACCGCTGTCGATGACAGCGACCTTCACGTCGGCACCCTTGGAGATCTCCCAGGCTTTGGTGATGCCGGCTTCCTTGAGCCAGTATTCCTTGTCTCGCCAGGTGTCGGCCTGCGCTGCCGGGGCTGTTGCGATTGCTGCTGCAGCGACGCCGCCGGCCAGCGCCGCCGACAGCAGAGCCGAAACCGTCCGGCGGAACCGGGCTGTTGCTCTGGTCATTCACGATCCAATACTCGGTGGGCTGGTGCCTCGTTAGCTGACACTCAGGGCAATTCCGTCAAGAATATCGTGTTCGCTGGCCGTGGCCGTAATGACCTCTCCTGCGGTAAGCTCGCGCATCCTGGTCAGGATGCGCCGCCAGACCAGGGCACCGGCGCCGATTACGTCGACGCGGCCGGGGTGCATGTAGGGCAGCGCTGCCCGCTGCGCCCGGGTCATGGCGAGCAGGCTGCTGGCTGCCTCCTCGATGGCTCCAATGGACAGCTCGGCCCCGTGGATGGCGGCCGGCAGGTACTCCGGCAGCTTCAGCGCATGCGCCGTTATGGTGGTAACGGAACCTGCAACGCCGACGACGGCGGTGCTGCGTTCCAGCGGAACGTCCAGTCCCGCTTCGGCGATCGCGGCGTCGACGTCGGCCTCCGCGGCGGCGATCTGTTCAACGGTGGGGGGATCGCTTGTGAGGTGGCGTTCGGTCAGCCTGACGCAGCCGATGTCCACTGACTTCGCGGCGATCACGCCGTTCTGGTCTCCCAGGACGAATTCCGTGCTCCCGCCGCCCAGGTCCACCACGAGTACGCGGTCAGCATCGGACATCGGCAGCACGCTGCTGGCCCCCGCGAATGAGAGTGCCGCTTCCTCGTCGCCTGAAATCACTTCCGGCTCGACGCCTAGGAGGCCACGGATGCCGTCCACGAAGACCTGGCGGTTACGGGCATCACGGGTGGCGGACGTTGCCACGAAGCGGACTTTCTCAGCCCGGTACTCGCGGATCGTCTCGGCGTAGTCAGCGGCGGCCGCGAAGGTACGCTCCAGGGCTTCGGGAGCCAGCTCGCCCGTGGCGTCCACACCCTGGCCCAGCCGCACAACGCGCATTTCCCGCACGATGTCGGTGAGTTTTGTCGGGCCGTTGCCGCGGTCGATGTCGGCGATCAGCAAGCGGATGGAATTGGTCCCGCAGTCAATGGCTGCAACTCTGGTCATTCGCTGGTCTCCTTCCTGGACTTCCGGACCGGAGCCGGCCGCCCCACGATGGCCGGCAGGCCCTGGGGCCCGTGCCGGCTAAGATCCCTGGACGGGGCTTCGCCCTCGGTGTCCCACGCGCCGTCGCAGTAGCAGCGGTCGGCGGTCCACCACTCGCCGATGGCCGCGATGGCTTCGTCGCCGAGAGGATTCACTCCGTGGCCGGCAGCGAGCGAGTGCCCCACGAGCACATGAAGGCACTTGACCCGGGTGGGCATCCCACCGGCGGAGACGCCATCGATTTCGGGGACTTCGCCGATGCCGGACCGGCCCCCTATCTCGGCGCGGGCCAGCAGGTATGCCTCATGGGCGGAACGGTACGCCGCGGCCAGCGGTTCGTCCGCGGCGAGGCGGTCGTTCATCTCATTCATGAGACCGGCTGCCTCAAGCCGCGACACGGCGGACGTGATTACCGGATGCGTCAGGTAGAACGTAGTGGGGAACGGCGTCCCGTTGCTCAGCCGCGGAGCCGTGGCCGCCACGAGGGGGTTGCCGCACACGCAGCGCGCCGGGATCTCCACGACGTCACGGACCGGCCTGCCCAGCTGGCGGCTCAGCACCTCCAGGTCGCGTGCCGAGGGTCGTCGGGATTCCTCCGGCGCAGGTGCCGTGTTGTCGTCCACTGGCGCGGCCGTCCTTCCTGCCCGGATGTGGCTGTTCCAAAGGTGTCTGGGACAGTCCTGCGGCGGGCGCCGCTTAGTCTGTTGCCGAACGCCGGATGGACTCCCACAGGGAATCCACCCACGGCAGGTTGGCGGGGTCTTTTGCTGCTGCACCGGGCGGGCCGGCTGACTCGCCGGCCGGCAAGTCACTGCCGAACACCCAGTAGCCGGTCTCACCCGGCATAACCATGTTAATGCGGTCCCGCGCTTGCTGCTTGACGTAGTTCGGATCCTGCCAGCGTGAGACCTGCCTCTTGAGGTCGTCCTGGTCTGCCTTGCTGGCGGCAATGTCTGCTTCGAGGGCGGCGATTTCGGCGCGCTTGTCGATGAAGATCTTCACGGTGGGAGCCAGCATGATGGTGATGGCAATCATGACGACGGCCAGTGCCAGCATGCGCCCCGAAAACGCTTTGGCGGGGATGGGGTCGAGGTTTTCATCGGCTACCGAATCAGCTGACGCAGCGGATTTGCTGCCGTTCTTCCCTGGCTCCTTCGGGGAGCCGCTGCCGGACGCCGCTGCCTTCCCCACGGCAGCTGCGCTGGCCGCCGTTGCTGCGTTACCCGCTGCTGCCGTGCTGGCCACACCCTTTTCCCCGGCCGAGGTGTTCCTCGTGCCCGCTTCCCTGACCGCCCCGGCCGGCCGGTGGCCGCCGAAGTCCGCCTGGATGACATCTCCCCCGGCGGCATCTGTCTCGGGCTGCCGGGTGGCTGGGGTCACCCGGGGAACTTTGGGACGGCGGGTAGCCATGACACTCCTGTAAACGCTGGACTGATGCTTGCTTGGCCGCTGACGAGCAGCTGCCTCACCGGCAACGTCCTTAAAACAAAACCGGTGGCTACGGTCTTTCCACCATAGCCACCGGTCAGTTGTTATTCCGGCTATTAGGCCTTGAAACGCGGGAAGGCGCTGCGGCCGGCGTACCGTGCGGCGTCGTCGAGTTCCTCTTCGATGCGCAGCAGCTGGTTGTACTTGGCAACGCGCTCGGAGCGTGCCGGGGCACCGGTCTTGATCTGGCCGGCGTTGGTGGCGACGGAAATGTCGGCGATGGTGGTGTCCTCGGTCTCGCCGGAGCGGTGCGAGGTGATGGTGGTGTAGCCGGAGCGCTGTGCCAACGACACGGCGTCCAGGGTTTCGGTCAGCGAGCCAATCTGGTTGACCTTGACCAGCAGGGAGTTGGCCGTGGCGGCGTCGATGCCCTGCTGCAGGCGCTCGGGGTTGGTGACGAACAGGTCGTCGCCCACGAGCTGGACCTTGTCACCGATGGTGTCGGTGAGGATCTTCCAGCCCTCCCAGTCGTTCTCGTCCAGCGGGTCCTCGATGGACACCAGCGGGTAGTCGGCAACGAGCTCGGCGTAGTAGGCGCTCATCTCTGCGGAGCTAAGGGCCTTGCCTTCGAACTGGTAGGCGCCTTCCTTGTAGAACTCGGAGGAGGCGACGTCCAGTGCCAGGGCGATGTCCTTGCCCGGGGTGTAGCCGGCGTTGGTGATGGCTTCCTGGATGAGGTCCAGTGCCGCGCGGTTGGACGGCAGGTTCGGGGCGAAGCCACCCTCATCGCCAAGGCCCGTGGAGAGGCCCTTGGCCTGCAGTACCGACTTGAGGTTGTGGTAGACCTCAACACCCCAGCGCAGGCCTTCGGAGAAGGTCTCGGCGCCGATCGGGGCGATCATGAACTCCTGAATGTCGACGTCGGAGTCGGCGTGCGAGCCGCCGTTGAGGATGTTCATGAGCGGTACAGGCAGGACGTGGGCGTTCGGGCCACCCAGGTACTTGTACAGCGGCAGGTCAGCGGAGGCCGCGGCTGCGTTGGCGACGGCCAGGGAGACACCCAGGATGGCGTTCGCGCCGAGCTTGCCCTTGTTGGGGGTGCCGTCCAGGTCGATCATGGCCTGGTCGATGCTGCGCTGGTCAGTGGCGTCGAAGCCGGTCAGGGCCGGAGCGATCTGGTCGATGACGGCGTCAACGGCCTTCTGGACACCCTTGCCGAGGTAGCGTCCCTTGTCTCCGTCGCGGAGTTCGACAGCCTCGTGTTCGCCGGTGGAAGCACCGGAGGGGACTGCCGCGCGGCCGATCTGGCCGTCGGACAGCAGAACTTCAACTTCTACGGTCGGGTTGCCACGGGAATCGAGGATCTCGCGGGCGTGGATGGCATCGATAAGCGCCATGAATATGCTCCTTATGGTGAAGCGATTTACTGGGAAACTAGCGGAAAGACTCGACGTCCTCGTCAGGGACTAGCGTAGTCGAGAGTGGTGAACGTTACGGAAACCTATCCAGCACACGGACGTCATGATCCCGGCGGAACCTGATCCTGGTAGTGGCGGACGGCACCCCGGAGGGCCCGTTCGGCGTCGAAACCCTTACGGTGCGCAACCCCCACGAGGGCGAGGAGGAGCTCGCCGAGCTCCGCTTCGGTGGTGAAGGTTCCGGCAAGTTCAACCGGCGGACTGGCCGGCCCAACCGGCGCCTTGGCGTGCGCAGCGTGGGCCAGCCCTGCCCGGTCAGCCCGGTCCAGGGTCTTCTGCGCCCGGGCCAGGGCGGGCAGGGCTTCAGGGATGCCCTGAAAGTGGTTGGCCCGGTCGGGCTTTTCGGCCTTCTTGACGGCGTCCCACTTGAGCACAATCTCCTCGACGGTGGCCGGGAACGTGTCCTGCAGGGAGCCGTCCGGCCGGAACACGTGGGGATTGCGGCGGATCATCTTGGCGGTGATGCCCCTGACGACGTCGGTGAACGCGAAGGTGCCCCGCTCTTCGGCCAGCCGGGAGTGCAGCACGACCTGGAGCAGCACGTCCCCCAGCTCACCTTTCAGTTCCGCTTCATCCGCACCCGTCTCGATCGTCTCGGCGACCTCATAGGCCTCCTCGAGGAGGTACTCCACGAGCGAGGCGTGGGTGAGGGCGCCCATCCAGGGACAGTGCTCACGCAGAGCGGCGATCACCCGCAGCAGCTCCCCCACCCCGTCGGGCGAGTCCTTAGCCAAGGTTCGCGTAGGCGTCGTTGATGTACTCCACCAGGGCTTCCCTTTCCTCGAGCGGGAGGAAGGAGGCCTCGGCTGCGTTGAGAGTGAGTTCCAGCAAGTCATCGAGGTCGTAGTCGAAGGTCTCCACCAGGAGCTCGAACTCGTCGGTGAGGGTCACTCCGCTCATGAGGCGGTTGTCTGTGTTGATGGTCACGTTGAAGCCCAGCTGGTAGAGCATGTCCAGCGGGTGGCTCTCGATGCCTTCGCCGAATCCGGCCACAGCACCGGTCTGCAGGTTGGAGGAGGGGCAGATTTCGAGCGGGATGCCGCGGTCGCGGACCCAGCTGGAGAGGTTGCCGAGGGTCACCAGGCCGATATTGTCATCGTCTTCACCGGTGTCGTCGCTCTCGTCGAACTCCACCATGATGTCCTCGGCGATGCGGACGCCGTGGCCCAGGCGCAGGGCGCGGCCGTCCACCAGGGCGGACTGGATGCTGTCCAGGCCCGCAGCCTCTCCCGCGTGGACGGTGGCGGGGAAGTTGTTTTCAGCCAGGTAGGTGAAGGCATCGCGGAAGCGCGAGGGCAGGAAGCCGTCTTCGGCGCCTGCGATGTCAAAGCCGACGGCGCCCTTGTCGCGGTGGCGGACGGCGAGTTCCGCAATCTCGCGGCCACGCTCGGCGTGCCGCATGGCGGTGATGAGCTGGCCCACCTGGATTTCGCGGCCGCTTTCGGACACTGCGTCCACGCCTGCTTCGAGGCCTTCCTGGACGGCCTCCACCGCTTCATCCAGGGTCAGGCCCTTCTGGAGGTGCTGTTCCGGTGCCCAACGGACCTCTCCGTAGACCACGCCATCATCGGCGAGGTCTTCGACGAACTCCTTGGCCACACGGAACAAGCCTTCCTTCGTCTGCATCACAGCCACCGTGTGGTCGAAGGTCTCGAGGTAGCGCACGAGGGAGCCGGAGTTCGCGGACTCCCGGAACCACTCCCCCAGCGCGGCAGGATCCGTTGAGGGAAGGGTGTGGCCAGCAGCCTCCGCCAGCTCAATGATGGTGGCGGGGCGCAGGCCCCCGTCCAGATGGTCGTGAAGGGATACCTTGGGAAGGCTCTTCAGGTCGAAGTCAAGGGCAGGGGCGGCGTCAACGATTGGCTCAGTCACATGCCAACTCTAGGGTTGGAGGGCGTGCAACGCCAACGGCCCGGCCCTCAGCGGGCCTGTCTCAGCGGCCAGGTTCCGCATCGGCGGTAAGGGCAACAGGCAGCGCAGCGGTGAGGCGATCGGCGTCGGCAGCTTCGGAGACATTCCGGAGCGCCGCATCGGCTTCGGCGCTCTGCGGCTCCAGGACAACGTCGTTGCGTCCGAGCCGCTTGTGCCACCAGCGCAGCAGGTGGTCAATGACTATTCCCAGGATGACGGCGAAGACCACCGCGATGCCGGCTCCGAGCAGCGGATTGTGGTGCAGCAGTGGAAATGAGCTGGCCACAATGCCGATGCCGACGGAATATCCCACCCAGGTCACACACGCGAAGGCGTCCAGCAGGAAGAAGCGACGGCGCGGGAAGCCCGTGGTTCCGGCGACGTAATTGACCGCCACGCGACCCCACGGGATGTAGCGTGCCGTGAAAATCAGCACCGCACCGCGTTTCTCCAGTTCATAGCGTGCCCAGGCAAAGGCCTTCTGGACCTTCGGGCGGCGCATCCATTTCCAGCGGTTCAGGCCGATCTTCCGGCCAAGAAGGTACGCCATGTTGTCGCCGGCCATCGCACCCGCAAGTGCAGTCAGCCCCAGGATCCAGAGATTGGGCTCGCCGCTGTGCCGGGAGAAGGCCGCCAAAGCGACGATGAGCGTCTCGCTCGGCACGACCATGGCGAAGCCGTCAACGAAGAAAAACAAAAGCAAAACGGGATAAATCCACCATTGACCCGCTGCATGGAGCACGGCCTCATTTATAAACTCCACGCGGGTGTTGCTCCTCGACAATGACAAGAACTGAGAGTGACGTAAATCGCTCTTCAGTGTCGCATGGCGGGAGCATATCCGCTATGCCCCTTTCAGGAAAATCACTCTTCCGCTAATGGCTCGGGAATTCTTCCGCGCAGCTTGGTGATAACGATGTCCACGATGATGCCCAGCGCGATCGCGCAGACAATCGCGATTGCGGCCCCGAGCAGGTGGTTTTCCTCGAACCACTGGCCGAAAAACAACCCGATGGCCACCGAGTAGCTGGCCCACAGTGACGCGGACAGCACTGTCAGTCCGATGAAGCGGGTGCGGGAGTAGTGCGTGGCCCCGGCTGTCAGGTTGACCGCCACGCGGCCGATCGGCACGAACCGCGCCACGAGGATCAGCGACGCCGGCCGCTTCCGGAGTTCGCGCCCGGCCCACCGGAATGCCCGCTGCATGCGCGGTCCCCGCATCCAGTGCCAGCGCTGGATTCCCACGCCCCGGCCGATGAGGTAGGCGGTGTTGTCCCCGGTGAAGGCGCCCAGCGCCGCGATCGCCATGAGGAGCCATGGATTGGGGACGTCCGCCGTCGCCGCGACGGCGGCCAACCCCACCACGACGGATTCGCTCGGGATGGGCGGGAAGAACCCGTCAATGAAGCAGCAAGCCAGGACTATGAACAGGACCCAGGGCTGCCCCGCGGCCGCGAGGATGAAGTCGTTGATGGCCTGCACGGCGCTATGCGATGCGGTCGATGATGAGCTGCTGCCCCGGGCGCGACCCCTCCGGAGCAATCGTGAATGCTTCCTCGAGTGCTTCTTTGGCGCGGGCAAACTTCTCCGGGGTGTCCGTCAGCAGGGTCACGAGCGGCTCCCCCGCCCGCACAACCGCCCCCGGCTTCGCATGCAGGCGGACGCCGGCGCCTGCCTGCACCGTGTCCTCCTTCCGTGCGCGGCCTGCCCCGAGGCGCCAGGCCGCCACGCCCACAGCCAAAGCGTCCAGCTCCACGAGGACACCGTCGGCCGGAGCGTAGATGGTCTCCGACTCCTTCGCCACGGGCAGCTTCGCCCGCGGATCTCCGCCCTGGGCTGCAATCATCCGGTTCCAGACGTCCATCGCGCGGCCATCCTTGAGCGCGGCTGCAGGGTCGGCGCCGTTGACCCCGGCACACCCCAGCATCTCCTCTGCCAGCCGGACGGTCAGTTCGACGACGTCTTCCGGACCGCCGCCGGCCAGCACCTCCACAGACTCCTCCACCTCGATGGCGTTGCCCGCGGTCAGGCCAAGGGGCGTGTTCATGTCGGTCAGGAGGGCAACCGTGTTCACCCCCGCGTCCTTGCCCAGGGCCACCATGGTCTCTGCCAGTTCGCGGGCGCGGGCCTCGTCCTTCATGAAGGCCCCACTGCCCACCTTGACGTCGAGCACCAGGGAGCCGGTGCCTTCGGCGATCTTCTTGCTCATGATGGACGAAGCGATCAGCGGGATGGCTTCAACGGTTCCGGTGACGTCCCGGAGTGCATACAGCTTCTTGTCGGCGGGGGCCAGGCCCGCACCGGCGGCGCAAATGACTGCGCCGACGTCCTGAAGCTGGGCCAGGATTTCCTCGTTGCTCAATGCGGCTCGCCAGCCGGGGATTGACTCCAGCTTGTCCAGCGTTCCGCCCGTGTGCCCGAGCCCGCGGCCGGAGAGCTGGGGCACCGCCACTCCGAACACCGCCACAAGGGGCGCCAACGGAAGGGTGATCTTGTCCCCCACACCGCCGGTGGAGTGTTTGTCGCTCGTGGCCTTCACCCCCCCGTCGGGGCGCCGGAGGCTGGAGAAGTCCATCCGCTCACCCGAGGCGATCATGGCGGCGGTCCAGCCGGAAATCTCGGACCGGTCCATGCCATTGAGCAGGATGGCCATGTTCAGCGCGGCCATCTGCTCGTCGGCGATGACACCCCGCGTGTAGGCGTCGATGGTCCAGTCGATCTGTTCGGGGCTCAGGACACCCTTGTCACGTTTAGTTCGGATGACGTCGACGGCGTCAAACGGCTCGCTGTTCTGGGTCACCGGGTTTCCTCCAGGTGTTGGGGACCAAATGCGTCAGGCAGCACCTGGTCCATGGTTTTGATTCCGTGCGTGGTCATGAGTTCCATGCCGGGTGCCCGGAATTCGTACAGCAGTTGGCGGCAGCGCCCGCACGGCATGAGTACGTTGCCGCCCCCGTCGACGCAATAGAACGCCCGCAGGAGTCCGCCGCCGGTCATCCGGAGATTGCCCACCAGCGCGCACTCCGCGCACAGCGTCAGGCCGTAGCTGGCGTTTTCCACGTTACAGCCGCTCACGATCCGTCCGTCCGCGGTGAGCGCAGCCGCCCCCACCGGGAACTTCGAGTAGGGGGCGTAGGCGTTTCTCATGGCACTGACGGCAGCCGCCTTCAGGGCCGGCCAGTCGACGTCGGCCTGGCCGGCCGTCGCTCGCGGGGGCGCCGGAATTTCCTCCATGGCCGTCAGCCCTTGACGTACGGAATGCCGCTGGCTGCCGGCGGCCGCGACCTGCCGACGAGCCCCGCCACCGCCAGGACAGTCACCAGATAAGGCAGCATGGCCATGAACTGGCTGGGCACCGGGGTTCCGATGATGGTCACGATGCTTTGCAGGTTGTCCGCGAAACCGAACAGCAGCGCGGCGAAGAACGCACCGATGGGGTTCCAGCGCCCGAAGATCAGGGCAGCCAGCGCGATGAAGCCGCGCCCGCCGGAGATCTCCTTGGTGAAACTGTCGATCGCCACCAGCGTGAAGAAGGAGCCGCCGATCCCGGCAACGGCGCCGCCAAGCGTGACATTCCAGAAGCGTGTGGCGTTCACCTTGATGCCCATCGTGTCCGCGGCCTGCGGGTGCTCACCGATTGCGCGGACCCGCAGGCCCCATCTGGTCTTGTACAGACCGATCCACACCACGATCACCGCGATATACATGAGGTAGCCGACCGCGGACTGTTTGAACAGGATGGGCCCGAGCACCGGGATGCTGGACAGCACCGGGATGTCGATGATGGGCAGCCTGCCCGGGGAATTGAACGCTGCCTTGTCGGCCTGCATCACCGTGCTGAACAGGAAGCCCGTCAGGCCCGAGACCAGCACGTTCAGGACCACGCCCACGATGATCTGGTTGACAAGGTATTTGATGCTGAACAGGGCCAGGACCATGGAGACCACGGCGCCCGCCACCGCAGCCGCCAGCAGCCCGACGAAAGGATTCCTGGTCATCGTGGCCACCATGGCCGCCGTAAAGGCGCCTCCCAGCAGCTGGCCCTCAATGGCGATGTTGATAACACCCACCCGTTCGCACAGGACGCCCGAGAGCGAGCCGAACACGAGCGGCACCGCCAGTGTCACCGAACCGGCGATCAGGCCGGCGAGGGAGATGCTCGGCGTTCGGGCACCGCCAACGACCCAGATGAGGAAGGCGGCCACGAAGAGCACGATGAACGTGACGGGCAACCAGCGGGGCGCGGCCTGGTCCTTGGTCTTGAGGTAGACGGCGTAGGCTGCCAGGCCCAGCATCAGGACCGACAGGACGATGCCGCCCAGGAACCCCGGGACCTCCAGTGCCGGCAGCTGGAAGAAGTCCCCGCTGGAGGAGAGACCGAAACGTGCGGTCTGGTTGGGCCCCATGAGGCCGAAGAAGATCAGGGCCAGGACACCGAAAACGGTCAGCAGGACGGGGGTCTTCCAGGTGACCGGCTTCGCCGATCTTGCCGATTGGCGCCCGTCAGCGGGCTGCGGGGTTCCCGGCTCCCTTTTTCCCGGCCGGGGCGACGTTGCTGTCGTGCTCATGCTGCACCTCCGGTGGTTGCCGCCGCCTTGGACTTCGCTGCGGTTGGCTGCTTCTTGCGCCGCGGGTTCAGCCCGAAGACCGCCCGCACCAGCGGCGGAGCCGCTATGAACAGCACAATCAGCGACTGGACCACGAGCACGATGTCGATCGGCGTTCCGGTCTGGATCTGCATCTGCACTGCTCCGGCGCGGAAGGCGCCGAACAGCAGGCCGGCCGCAAAGGTTCCCCACGGCGTCGAACGTCCCAGCAGCGCCACGGTGATGGCGTCAAAACCGTAGGTGGCCGCGACGCCGTCCGTGAGGACCTTCTCCGTACCGGCAACCTGCGCCACTCCGGACAGGCCGGCCAGGCCGCCAGCGATGGCCATGGCCAGGACCGTCGAGCGGGACACGTTGATGCCTGCGGTCTGTGCCGCCTTCGGGTTGGCCCCGACAGCCCGGAACTCAAAGCCCACAGTGGAACGGTTGAGGAGCCACCACACGAAAACCGTGGTGGCGATGGCCAGCAGGAAGCCGAGGTGGAGCCGGTACTGGCTCCCGAGAATCTGCGGGTACACCGCGCTGGGGTCCAGGATCGGGGAAATCGGGTTGGACTCCCCCGGCCGCTGGAACGCCGGCGTGTTGAGCAGATACCTCAGCAGATACAGGGCGATGTAGTTGAACATGATGGTGAGGATGACCTCATGGGCTCCGGTCCGGGCCTTAAGGTAACCCACCAAGCCGCCCCAGAAGGCCCCGCCGATGATTCCGGCCACGAGGACCAGCAGCAGGTGCAGGCCCACGGGGAGGTGCAGGGCGAACCCCGCCCACGCTGCAAGAATGCCGGCCATGATGATCTGGCCCTGTGCACCGATGTTGAACAGTCCGGCCCGGAAGGCCAGGGCAACACCGAGGCCGGCGGTGATCAGCGGCGTGGCGATGGTGAGCGTTTCCAGCAGCGGGGCGAACTGCCCGCCGATTCCCGCACCGCTGGGGTTGAACACCGAGCCCTGGAACAGCGCCACGTAGGACCGCGTGGCCGCATTCCAGACCGCGGACAGGAAGTCGGTGGGGCGGGCCAGCAGGTACGTGGCTGTGGTACCCACCTGCTTGTCCGTGAACGCGATCAATAGTCCGCCGAGAATCAACGCGAGCAACACGGCAAGCACGGACACCATGCCGCTTCCGGTGAAGATCCTGCGCGCCAGGGTCTCCGGGCCGCCCGGAATCTTGCCGCTCTGGGCCGTTGCCGGCACCGCCGAGGGTTCCATGGCTCCGCCGGCCGTGTCCAGCGACACCACTGCTGCGGTTTCCTCGTCAGCCGGTTTCGGCACGTGGTGCTGGTCGGGGTGCTTGCCGTGGTGCTTGTCGCCACCGGGGCCTGCGGGGTTACTGCCGGGGTCTTGTGGCTGGTTCTGGTCAGTCAAGGTCGCCTCCTTCGGCGTGGGAGGGGGACACCGGTTCCTGCCTGCTGTGCGGAGCAGCGGGGTGATGGGTGGCATCAGCGTGAGCCTCGTCGGGTGAAAGCCCTGCCATCATGAGGCCCAGGACGTCGCGGCCCGTTCCGGCGGGCACGATGCCCACGAGTTTGCCCTTGTAGAGCACGGCGATGCGGTCGGCGAGTTCCATCACCTCGTCCAGTTCCGTGGAGACGATCATCACCGGGGTACCGGCGTCCCGTTCCGCCACGATGCGGCGGTGCAGGAACTCGATGGAGCCGACGTCGACACCGCGGGTGGGCTGCGAGGCAATGAACAGCCGCAGCGGCCGCGAGAGCTCCCGGGCCATCACCACTTTCTGCTGGTTGCCGCCAGAAAGCGTTCCGGCCGCCGCGGCTGCCGAGGGCGCGCGAACGTCAAATTCGCCGATCCTCGAGTTGGCGTTCTCCAGGACCTTGGCCGGGCTCATGCTGATGCCCTTGGCGAAGGGAGCCTTGTCGTAGAGGTCGAGCACCAGGTTTTCGGCTACCGAGAAGGTTCCCACCAGGCCGTCCACCTTGCGGTCTTCCGGGACAAAGCCGACGCCGGCGTGCAGCACTTCCTTGACGCTGCGGCCGAGGAGTTCCTTTCCGTCGAGCAGGATGGAGCCATGGACCCGCTCCTGCAGGCCCAGGATCGCCTCCGTGAGTTCGGTCTGGCCGTTGCCCTGGACGCCGGCGACGGCGAGGATTTCGCCCCGGGCGATGCTGAAGCTGATGCCGTCAACAGTGTGGTGGCCGTTCGGCGCGATGACGGTCAGGTCCTTGACCTCGAACGTGGTTTCCTGCGGCTTGGCCGGCGCCTTGTCCAGGGTGAGGCTCACCGCGCGGCCCACCATCATCGAAGCCAGCTCCGTGGTGGCGGTGCCGGGCTCGGCGGTGCCCACCACCTTGCCGCGGCGGATCACCGTGATGGTGTCCGAAATGGCTTTGACCTCGCGAAGCTTATGGGAAATGAAGACGATAGATGTGCCGCTCTGCTTGAGCTGGCGCATGATGTCCAGCAGTTCGTCGGTCTCCTGGGGCGTCAGCACCGCCGTCGGCTCATCCAGGATCAGTACTCTGGCGTCGCGCACGAGCGCCTTGATGATTTCCACGCGCTGCTGGACGCCCACCGGAAGGTCCTCCACGAGGGCGTCGGGGTCGACGTCGAATCCGTAACGGTCCGAGATCTCCCGGATCTTGCGGCGGGTGTCGTCAAGGTTCAGGAGCCCGCCCGCTTTGGTGGACTCGGCGCCGAGCGCTACGTTTTCCGCCACCGTGAACACTGGCACCAGCATGAAATGTTGGTGCACCATGCCGATGCCGGCCGCCATGGCATCTCCGGGGCCGCGGAAGCTCACTGGTTTGTCGTCGATGAGGATTTCACCGTCGGTGGGCTCGTACAGCCCGTAAAGGACATTCATCAGGGTGGATTTTCCGGCCCCGTTTTCGCCCAGCAGACTGTGGATCTGTCCGGGTTCAACAACCACGTCTATGTGATCATTGGCGAGCAGGGAGCCGAAGCGTTTGGTGATCCCCTTGAGTTCAAGTTTCAAAACTCTGACCAATCTCGTTGCGTCCGGAAGTGCAGGCCGGACGGGATATGTGGCTGCAGGACCAGCCTAGTGCCTGCAGTCATGGGTGGGCCGGACATCGCGCCATCAAAAGCGGCCCAACGAAAAGCGCCACCTCCCGTGCAGTCAATGACCATCCGGGCGGTGGCGCTTAGCGGAGGAAGTTACGCCTTGGGGCTGGCGGCGGACTCAACCTTCAGCTTGCCGTCGACGATGTCCTTTTTGATCTGGTCCAGCTCGGTCTTGATGTCGGCGGGAACAGCCGAATCAAGGTCGTGGAAGGGGGCCAGCTGGACACCCTCATTCGCGAGCGTGCCGACGTAGGGCTCATTGCTGAATTTGCCCTCCTTGTCTTCCTTGACGACAGTCTCCACGGCAGAGCCCATCTGCTTCATGACAGACGTAAGCATGATGTCCTTGTATTCCGGGGCGGTAAGGAAGCCGTCGGAGTCGACCCAGATGAGCTTGACGTCCTTGCCTGCGGCCTTGGCTTCCTTCAGCGCCGCACCGGCACCCTTGCCCACCGGTCCGGCAACGGGCATGACGATGTCTGCCCCCTGGTCCAGGAAGTTCTGGGTGAGCTGCTTACCCTTGTCCTGCTTTTCGAAGTCGCCGGTGAAGCTGCCGTCCTGCTTGGCCTTGTCCCAGCCGAGGAGCTTGACGTCCTTGCCCTTCTTCTCGTTGTAGTACTTCACGCCGTCGGCGTAGCCATCCATGAAGATGGTGACGGTGGGGATCTTGACGCCGCCGAACGTGGCAACAGTTCCGGTCCTCGAGGTGGCCGCGGCCAGGTAGCCGGCCATGAACGCAGCCTGCGCCGTGTCGTAGATGATGGGCTTGACGTTGGCAATCGGCTTTGGGTAGCCGAAGTCGATGATGGCGAAGTGGCTGTTCGGGTTGGCTTCGGCCTGCTTCTTGGTGGCGTCGCCGAGGAGGAAGCCCACAGTCACAGTGAGGTCGCAGCCCGCGGACACCATGGCGCGCAGATTCGGATCGTAGTCGTTGTTGGTCTTGGACTCGACCTGGCGGACCTGAATGCCAAGATCCTTCTCAGCCTTCTTGAGTCCCTCGTAGGACGACTGGTTGAACGACTGGTCGTCGAATCCGCCGGAGTCAGACACGATGCAGCCGCTGTAGTCACTGGCCGTGGCCGTGGGGCTGCCTGCTTCTGGTGCAGGGCCACATCCGGTCAGCAGCAGGGCCGCCGCCCCAACGGATGCCATGCCCGCCACTGAACCGCGCTTAAGTGAACCGCGCTTGATGTTTGCAAGCATTGAGTTCTTCAAATTTCCTCCAGGAAGAAAGAGAGGGGCGCCACGACGGAGAGTCAATGAGTGTCCGTTTCTAATGCTCCACACTGAAATTCTGTTTTCACTGATGGTTTCGCAGCACTGCGCTAAAGCGCCTTATGCAAGCCACTTTAGTGGCCTGCACCACGCCCGGATAACACTTCCATGGCGGAAACTGAAGATTGTTGAGAACTTGTTACCTACGAGTAGGTGCTAGATGCGGACCAGCATCTTTCCGGTGTTCGCACCGTCCAGCAGATCCATGAAAGCCTGCGGCGCGTTCGCGAGACCGTCCACCACGGTTTCGTCGTAGGAGACGGTGCCGTCGGCCAACCAGCCGGCCATGAGCTCTGCAAACTCGCCGGCGTACTGCCGGTAGCTGCTGACGAGAAATCCCCTCAGCGTAAGCTGCTTGCCGATCGCCAGGGCAAGGTTCCGCGGAGCGGGCGGCGGCTCCGTCGAGTTGTACTGCGCGATGGCGCCGCACATGGCCACGCGCCCGCCGACATTCAGCACGGACAACGCCGCCTCCAGATGCTCCCCGCCCACGTTGTCGAAGTAGACATCGATCCCGCGGTCACCCACGGCAGCTTTGAGCTGGTCCCGGACTGGAGCGTCGCGGTAGTTGAAGGCAGCGTCAAAGCCGAGCTCCAGGAGGCGTGCCACCTTCTCCGGAGAGCCGGCGCTGCCGATCACCCGGGATGCGCCCATGGCCTTGGCGATCTGCCCCACCAGCGATCCGACGGCCCCGGCAGCACCGGAGACAAACACCGCGTCGCCGCCTTTGAACCCGGCCACCTTCAACAGGCCGGCGTAGGCGGTGAGCCCGGTCATGCCCAGCGCGCCGAGGAAGGCTGACGCAGGTGCAAGGTCAGTTCGCGCGGGGGTGGATGCGCTGGCGTCTACCACCGCATACTCCCGCCAACCGAGATGATGAACGACGACGTCCCCCACCTTGCGGTCGGCGGCCCGCGACGCGATCACCTCACCCACCGCCCCGCCGTCGAGCGCTTTATCCAGCGCAAAGGGCGCTGAATAGGATTTGACGTCGTTCATCCGGCCGCGCATGTACGGATCTACCGAGATGAAGAGGTTTCGGACCAGCACCTGCCCGTCCCGGAGTTCCGGAAGCGGACTTTCGGCCAGCCGGAAGTTCTCCGGGGCCGGGCGGCCCACGGGACGCGATGCCAGCTGGATTTCGCGGGTTGCTGCGGGCAACGCCAGGGACTGGATGCCGCTCACGCTGCGAACTCCACGAGGGTCAGCGCCACATCCATGTTGCCGCGGGTCACGTTTGAGTAGGGGCAGATCCGGTGCGCCTTGGCCATGAGCGCCTCAGCGTCAGTCCGGTCCAGTGCCGGCAGGGCGATCTCGAGTTCGGCCGCAAGACCGTAGCCTTCACCGCCGTCGAGGGCACCGAAATGGATCTTCGCCGCCACGGCAGAGTCCGTGAGGTCGGCGCGCTCCTTGCGGCCCACCACCCGGAGGGCGGAATGGAAGCAGGCGGCGTAGCCGGCGGCGAACAGCTGTTCAGGGTTGGTGCCCTGGCCGCTTCCGCCGAGTTCCACGGGGCTGGCCAGGGTCACGTCCAGCTTCCCGTCCTTGGTGCGCGCGGAGCCGTCGCGGCCTTCGCCGGAAGCGAGGGCTTCGGCAGTGTAGAGAGTCTTCAAGATTGGTTCCGTTCTGATGGGTTCGGCAGTCCGCCTGGTGCGGTGTCGATGTCAATGGGGTCGGGATTAAGGCCCGACTGGGCGTCAATGCGAATCGTGCAGGGCGGCAGTCAGCTTGCCCAGGGTTTCACGGAGCTGGTCAAGCTCCCGGGGGCTCAGCCCGGCGGCGTCGGCGAGGCGCTCGGGAATGCCGGAAGACCTGCTGCTGAGGGCTGTTCCCTCCGCTGTCAGATGCACGGCCACCCGGCGCTCATCTTCTGCGGACCGGCGGCGTTCCACCAGGCCCATGGCTTCGAGCCGCTTGAGCAGGGGCGACAGGGTGCCGGAGTCGAGCCCCAGCTCCTCCCCCAGTTCCCGCACGCCGCGCGGTTCGTTTTCCCACAGCACCAGCATCACGAGGTACTGGGGGTAGGTCAGGCCAAGGTCATCCAGCAGCGGCCGGTACACGGCGGTTGCCGCCCGGGACGCTGCATAGAGCGCAAAGCACACCTGGCGGTCAAGGCGGGGAGCGTCGGTCATGACTGAAACGATAGCCCACAATTGAATTGTGCACAACTTACTTAAGGCAAAAAATAAGCGCGAGCTGGCAGCTAATGCCCTCAAAACGGGGATTTGAGGGCATTACCTGCCAGTTCGCGCCGGGTGGGGCCGGAGCCTAGGTGTCCGTTTGCGCGGCAGGGTCGAGGTCGCGGATGGTGCGGAGAGCCGCGGCGGTGAGCACCTGGATGCCGTAGCCGAGGGCGCGTTCGTCGACGATGTAGTCGCCGCGGTGGAGGTCGTACTCTTCTCCGCCCGGGGTCTTCGTGCCCAGGCGCATCATGGCACCGGGCAGCTCGGCGAGGAACCAGGCGAAGTCCTCTCCGCCCATCGACTGCGGGGTCAGGACCACTGCGCCTTCGCCGATCTCGGCCCGGGCCGCAGCCTCGATGAGGGCGGTCTCGTGCTCCGAGTTCACTACCGGGGGCACGCCGCGGGTGTGTTCCAGGTGCACGTCCACGCCGTAGTGCTCGGCCACCTGATGGACCACTTCGTCCAGGAGTTCGCCGGCGCTGTGCCAGGCGTCGCGGTCCAGGCAGCGCATGGTCCCGGACATGTAGCCGGTTCCCGGAATCGCGTTGGGCGCCGAACCGGCGTTGATCTGGCCCCAGACAACGGACACACCGCTGCGGACGTCCACGCGGCGGGAAAGCACTGCGGGCACATTCACCGCGATCTGGGCAAGGGCGAAGACGAGGTCCTCGGTTAGGTGCGGGCGCGAGGTGTGGCCGCCGCGACCACTGAGCTCGATCTTGATGGTGTCCGAGGCGGAGGTGATGGCGCCGATGCGGGTACCGATCTTTCCGACGTTGATCCGCGGGTCGCAGTGCAGCGCCAGGATGCGCGGCACGCCTTCCAGAACGCCCTGCTCGATGCACGAGTGCGCGCCGCCGGGCATCGTCTCCTCAGCGGGCTGGAAGATAATCCGGACCGTGGCGCCCAGCGGCGATTCCAGGTGCATGCGGTGCAGCACCAGGGCGATGCCCAGCATGGTCGTGGTGTGGACGTCGTGCCCGCAGGCGTGGGTCACACCGTGGTTCTTTGATGCGAAGGGCAGGCCCGTTTCTTCGATGATCGGCAGGGCGTCGATGTCGCCGCGCAGCGCGGTGGCGATGGGGCCTTCCCCGACGTCCACGGTGAGGCCGGTGCCGTCGAGACGGCGCGGTTCCAGTCCGGCCTCAAGCAGGCGCTCCACGAGTTTGTCCGTGGTCCGGAACTCCTTGAAGGACAGTTCGGGGTGCGCATGCAGGTCCCGGCGGAAATCGATCAGTTCCGGCAGGAGCGGCTCGAGCCACGGCCCCACCAGCGCGGTGGGCTCAGCTTCAGTAGTGTAATTGCGCACAGCACAACTCTAGCGAGGCGCGAAAGAATAACGGCATCGCCTTCGCCGCGTTACGGATTGCTAGAGAACGTCGGTGTCACCTTTGGCCTTGAGCGCGTCCACGGCCTGCTTCACCCGCTGGGAGTGCTGCTTGGTGGTGACCAGCAGCGCGTCCGGGGTGTCCACGATGACCACGTCCTTGATCCCGATCAGCGCGATGACACGCTTGGTGTCAGAAACCACCACGCCGCTGGCGTTTTCGGTGAAGACGCGCGCGCCCTCGCCAAGGACGGTGACCTCGTCGACTTCCCGGGCACTGTTGAGCCGTCCCACCGAGGCGAAGTCACCGACGTCGTCCCAGCGGAAGGTTCCGGGCACGACGGCGACATCGCCGGCTGCCGCCGCGGGCTCGGCCACTGCATAGTCGATGGCGATCTTGGGCAGGGTGGGCCATACGCGGGCAGTGACTTCGTCACGCTTCGGCGTGTCCCAGGCTTCGGCGATTTCCTGCAGGCCGCTAAACAGTTCGGGCTGGTTCGCCTCGAGGTGCTTGAGCATGAGGGAGACGGGCGCCACGAACATGCCGGCGTTCCAGACGTAGTCGCCGCTGTCCACGTACTGCTGGGCGACTTCCTCGTCCGGCTTTTCCACGAACTCCACCACTGCCTGCGCGCTCGGCGCGCCGGGGATGTGCAGGGAAGCGCCGGAGCGGATGTAGCCGAACCCCGTGGAGGGGTGGGTGGGCTTGATGCCGATCGTGACGATCTTGCCCGCCGCGGCCGTGTGGATCGCTTCCCGGACAGCGTCCTGGAAGACGTCATTGGGGCTGATCACGTGGTCGGCGGCAAAAGAGCCCATGATGATGTCCGGATCCCGCTGGTGCAGGATGGCTGCCGCGAGGCCGATGGCGGCGCCGGAATCCTTCGGCTCGCTTTCCAGCACGAGGTCGCCGTCCTCGACTTCGGGCAGCTGGCTGCAGACAGCCGCACGGTGGGCATTTCCGGTGACAACGAGGACCCGGTTGCCCGCCAGGGGCTCAAGCCGGTCATAGGTGGCACGCAGAAGCGTGCTCCCCGAGCCGGTGAGGTCGTGAAGGAATTTGGGAGCTGCTGCACGTGACAGAGGCCAGAGGCGGGTCCCCACCCCGCCGGCAGGAATCACAGCTATAAAACGGCTGAGCGGTGAATCCTGGCGTGTCACTTTGTCTTTACTCATCACGGGCTACTTTAGCTGACGACCCTCAAGGCGCGACCACGAACGGCCCGCACGACCCAAATACAGGACTCTAAATGTGGCCTTCGTCTCAAAAAAAGGGCTGGATAGCCTAAATTGAATAAGCTGTGAGCGAAGCCTAGATTTAGGCCTGAGCTACAAGTGCTCTCACAGCAGGCGTTCCCCCCGCATGGATCCCGTGCCAGCGCCGCTGTGTTGCAGGGAGGTTTATTCAGTGCCGACGAAACCAGCTGGCACCTTGTACCGCGGCCGTGAAGGCATGTGGTCCTGGGTAGGACACCGCATCACCGGTGTTGTGATCTTTTTCTTCTTGTTGGTCCACGTGCTGGACACCTCCCTTGTGAGGGTGTCGCCGGAGGCCTACACCGCGGTGATCGGTGCCTACAAGAACCCGCTGATGGCCCTGGGTGAAACGGGCCTTGTCGCAGCGATCGTATTCCACGCCTTCAACGGCCTGCGGATCATCGCCGTCGACTTCTGGAAGAAGGGCGCCAAGTACCAGCGCCAGATGCTCTGGGTTGTGCTCGGCCTCTGGATCGTCACGATGGTGGCCTTCTCCATCCGCCACCTGTCCCTCGCACTCGGAGGTCACTAAGCCATGACTGCAACACAGATTCAGTCCCCGCGCAGCGGCAAGATTGCCCCGGGGTACCGCCGGACCGGCAGTTCCCGTGGCAACTTCGAAATGCTGGCCTGGCTGTTCATGCGCCTCTCCGGCGTGGTGCTGGTTGTCCTGATCTTCGGCCACCTCTTCGTTAACCTCCTCGTGGGCGAAGGCATCCACGCCATCGACTTCGGCTTCGTTGCCGGCAAGTGGGCTGACCCGTTCTGGCAGTTCTGGGACCTGGCCATGCTCTGGCTGGCCATGCTGCACGGCACCAACGGCGTCCGCACCATCATCAATGACTACGCCGAGAAGGACTCCACCCGCTTCTGGCTGAAGATGGTCCTCTACACCGCCACCGCCGTCATCATCATCCTGGGCACCCTGGTGATCTTCACCTTCAACCCGTGCCCGGTCGTCGACGGCGTCCAGCTCCCCGGTGGCTTCTGCCCCGCGTAGCGGACCGCGGCTGCCCGCCCCCTCCGGCGGGCTTCTGTTTGCGGAGCAGGCCACAGCCCGCCCGTTGTTTTATTGCGAATTTTGAGAGAAAGAGCGTCTGGTATGCAGGTCCATAAGTACGACGTCGTCATCGTCGGTGCCGGTGGCGCCGGGATGCGCGCCGCGATCGAATCCGGTCAGCGTGCGCGAACAGCAGTACTGACCAAGCTCTACCCCACCCGCTCCCACACGGGTGCGGCCCAGGGCGGTATGTGTGCAGCCCTGGCCAACGTCGAAGAAGACAACTGGGAATGGCACACCTTCGACACCATCAAGGGCGGCGACTACCTGGTTGACCAGGACGCCGCCGAAGTCATGGCCAAAGAAGCCATCGACGCCGTGCTGGACCTCGAGAAGATGGGTCTGCCGTTCAACCGCACACCCGAGGGCCGGATCGACCAGCGCCGCTTCGGCGGCCACACCCGCGACCACGGCAAGGCTCCCGTCCGCCGGGCCTGCTACGCCGCCGACCGCACCGGGCACATGATCCTTCAGACGCTGTACCAAAACTGCGTCAAGCACAATGTCGAGTTCTACAACGAGTACTACGTCCTGGACCTGCTCACCGTCGAAGAGGACGCAGTGCGCGAGGACGGCACGCCGTACAAGCAGAAGCGCGTTGCCGGCGTCGTGTCCTACGACCTCGCCTCCGGCGAGCTGCACGTTTTCCAGGCCAAGTCCGTGGTGTTCGCCTCCGGCGGCGCCGGCAAGGTCTTCAAGACCACATCCAACGCCCACACCCTCACGGGGGACGGCATGGGTATCGCCTTCCGCCGCGGCATTCCGCTGGAGGACATGGAGTTCTTCCAGTTCCACCCGACCGGCCTTGCCGGGCTGGGCATCCTGCTTTCCGAGGCCGCACGAGGCGAAGGCGCCATCCTGCGAAACTCCGAAGGTGAGCGCTTCATGGAGCGCTATGCCCCGACCATCAAGGACCTTGCCCCCCGCGACATCGTGGCCCGCTCCATGGCCAACGAAGTCCGCGAAGGCCGCGGCTGCGGGCCGAACAAGGACTACGTCCTCCTCGACCTGACGCACCTTGAGCCTGCCCACATCGACGCCAAGCTGCCGGACATCACCGAGTTCGCCCGCACCTACCTTGGCGTGGAGCCGTACACGGAGCCGGTTCCGGTCTTCCCGACAGCCCACTACGCCATGGGCGGCATCCCCACGAACATCAACACCGAGGTCCTCCAGGACAACGACACCGTGGTTCCTGGCCTCTACGCCGCCGGTGAGGTGGCCTGCGTTTCGGTCCACGGCTCCAACCGCCTTGGCACCAACTCGCTGCTGGACATCAACGTCTTCGGCAAGCGTGCCGGCATCGCCGCCGCAGAGTACGCCAAGACGGCCGACTTCGTGGAGCTCCCGGAAGATCCGGAGGCCTACACGATTGAGCTTCTCAACATCGCCCGCAACGGCACCGGTGACGAGAAGGTGGCCCAGATCCGCAAGGAACTGCAGGACACCATGGACGCCAACATGCAGGTGTTCCGCACGGCTGACACGCTCAACCAGGTCCTCAGGGACATCGAGTCCTTCGAGGAGCGGTACACGCGCATCAACGTCCAGGACAAGGGCAAGCGCTTCAACCTTGACCTGCTGGAGGCCGTTGAGCTCGGGTTCCTGCTGGAACTGGCACGGGTCATGACGGTCGCGGCCCTGCACCGCGAGGAATCCCGCGGCGGCCACTTCCGCGAGGACTTCCCGGACCGCGACGACGAAAAATTCATGAAGCATTCCATGGCGTACAAAGAAGACCACGCACCGGCCGACGGTTCCGCGGAGGAGGCAATCGCCGGTGTTCGGCTTGCCACCAAGCCGGTTGTCTTTACGCGCTACGAGCCGATGGTGAGGAAGTACTAAAATGTCCGCTGAACTTGCTGAGCCAGCCTCCAAGATCGAACTGCCCGCGGGCGTCGGAGGCGGCGGGGAAATCCCCACGTTCGACATCACGCTCCGTGTGCGCCGCTACGACCCCGAGGTTTCCGCGGAAGCCCGCTGGGACGACTTCAAGCTGACCATGTACGGCACGGACCGTGTGCTGGACGCCCTGCACAAGATCAAGTGGGAAGTGGACGGCAGCGTCTCCTTCCGCCGGTCCTGCGCGCACGGTGTCTGCGGCTCCGACGCCATGCGGATCAACGGCCGCAACCGCCTTGCCTGCAAGACGCTGCTGAAGGACCTCGACACGTCCAAGCCCATCACGGTTGAACCCATCAAGGGCCTGCCGGTGGAAAAGGACCTGATCGTGGACATGGAGCCGTTCTTCCAGTCCTTCCGCGAAGTCATGCCGTTCCTGATCAACAAGGGCCACGAGCCCACCAAGGAACGCCTGCAGTCCGCGGAAGACCGTGAACGTTTCGATGACACCACCAAGTGCATCCTGTGTGCTGCGTGCACCTCATCCTGCCCGGTGTTCTGGACCGACGGCCAGTACTTCGGCCCGGCCGCCATCGTGAACGCCCACCGCTTCATCTTCGACTCCCGTGATGATGCCGGTGACATGCGCCTGGAAATCCTGAACGACAAGGAAGGCGTGTGGCGCTGCCGCACCACCTTCAACTGCTCCGAAGCATGCCCGCGCGGCATCCAGGTCACGCAGGCGATTGCCGAAGTCAAGCAGGCAATTCTCTCCCGCAAGATCTAGCACCCGTTTCGAACGGAAACAGCAGCCGACGGCGCCGCTCACCTGTCAGGTGTGTGGCGCCGTCGTCGTTTTACTCCAGACAGCCACTCACGAAAGGGGACGCGGTGTCCCGCTCCGAAAAAGTCAGTTTCGAAGGTTCCACCGGCGAATTGCTCTCCGGCATCATCGACGTGCCGGAAGGCCCGGTGAAGGGCTGGGGCGTGTTCTCGCACGGGTTCACCCTGGGCAAGGACAGCCCGTCCGCGTCCCGGATGTGCAAGGCGCTGGCGGATAACGGCGTGGGCATGCTGCGCTTCGACAACCTGGGGCTCGGGGATTCCGCGGGATTTTGGTCCGAGGGCTCGTTCAGCCACAAGGTGGCTGACACAGTCAAGGCGGCCGAGTTCATGCGGGCCGAGGGGAAGCCGATTTCCCTGCTGGTCGGGCACTCCTTCGGCGGCGCCGCCGTGCTCGCTGCAGCCTCTGAGATTCCGGAGCTCGACGCCGTTGCCACCGTCGCCGCCCCGTTTTCACCCAAGCACGTTGCCCATGTCTTCGACGCCGCCCTGGATAAAATCCTCAGCGAAGGCAGCGCGGAGGTTGATCTAGGCGGCAAGCGCGTGGAGATCCGCCGGCACTTCGTCGAAGATCTCGAGAACGCCGACCTCACCGACTGCATCAAGCGGCTGCACAAGCCCCTGATGGTGCTGCACTCCCCCACCGACAACACCGTGGGAATCGAGAATGCCAGCAGCATCTTCCAGACCGCCCGCCACCCGCGGAACTTCGTGTCCCTCGAAGGCAGCGACCACCTGTTGACCGGCAAGGGCCAGGCGGCCAGGGCCGCGAAGATTATCGCGGCGTGGGCCGATCAGTACCTCGACGCGGGGCGGTGACCCCCGCCGGGCGGGGACGTTCGACAGTGTGGTGATTCTCGACCGGCGTTTTCCCAGGCTGCACCTGCCGTGGTCCCCAGCCGGGGGTCTTCGCTGCCGGAGTCGCGGTCTTCAGATCCTCCTCGCGGATGGCAGACCAGGCCGCGGCTACGAGATATACCTGGCTCACCAGGTAAAACCAGATGAGCAGCCCGATGATGATGGCGAACGGGGCCAGGATGGGGTTGCGTCCCGCACCGGCCAACAGTTCGGTGCTGAAGACCTGGAGCACGGCCGTGCCCACCCCGGCGAGAATGGTTCCCTCGAGCAACGCCCGGCGGGACAGTTTCAGTTCCGCTGCCAGGCGGAACATAATCAGCGCTGTGACCCAGTTGAGCAGCAGCGGCACGGCAATCTTGACCACGCCTGCCACGGGACCGGCAACAGCCGGGTCGAGCGTGAGGAGCCCGATGAGCCAATTGGCGGCCGTTCCGAATACAAGGGACGCTCCGGAGCTGATCACCAGGGCAACGCCAAGCAGCAGCAACGTACCGGCATCGTGCAGTTTCAGAACCACAGGGTTGAGCTGCAGCGGAGCCAGCATCATGACACCGCGCAGACCGTCGCGAATACCGTTGATCCAGCGCAATGAGGTGATGATGGTGATGATGGCGGCGATTACCGCCGTCCACCCCAGCCCCTCGGGGTTCAGGAGGTCCCTGGGGTCAACCAGGCCCCGGCCGCCGTTAACCTTGAGCAGACCGGGCGCGCTTTCTGCCACTGTCGCAATGATGCGGTCGAGGAGTGCGGGCTGGCCGCGGAGCACGAGGCCTGCGATGGAGAACCCGGTTGCCAGCAGGCCAGTAATGGAAAAGAACATGTTGAAGCCGATGCCGGCGCTCATCAGCGGGCCGTGTTGGAGGTTGTAGTGCTGCCATGCGCGCATGGGCCGCAAAGCGTTCAGCCGAGCGAGCAACCACTGGAACATGGCCATGAGTTGGGGCACCGTGCCCTTGCCGGATCTGCGGGCCTTGCCCCACTCCACCTTCTTGCGGATGACCTCCAGCTTCAGGCGGGCATGCTCAGTGGGAAGTGGTGGCCCCGCCAGCTTCGGCTGCTCGGAGCTGCTCCCGTTCGTCGTCAGGTTCGGTACCAAAGTCAAGCTCTTCCCGTAGCTGCCAAATGCCGTCAGCATCGTGCTCGTAAAGTCCCATGCTAACCACGGGGAAGGTTGCTCTGTAGTCTTTCAGGACCGTTTCGGCCTCATCCAGGCTTTCCGGGGCAACGTCGTGCGCGACGGTCACGTGGGGGTGGTAGGCGAACGGCAGCTCGCGTTCCAAGGGGCCGGTCTGCAGTTTTTCGTGCAGCTCGACGCACTCCTCGAATCCTTCCTCCACGTTGATGAAGACCACCGGGGAAACCGGCCGGAACGAGCCGGTGCCGGCGATGGTGACCATGAATGGTGCTTGCGTTCGCGCCACTTCACGCACGTGGTTCCGTGCGGCCTCCCAGTCCTGGGTGGGTGTGGTGGTGACGAGGGTAATGTGCGCCGGAATGACCGTGGCCATGGGGTCCCCGAAGGACGCCCGCCACCGCTGCAGTTCCTCTGCGATTCCAGGCGGGAAGCCCAGAATGACCCCAAGGCTCATCCCGTCGCTGGCGTCGCTGTTGGCAGGCTTCGGAACGGGCATCGGCTTAGCGGGCTCCAGCGTATGGAAGGAAGCCGGTCTTGGCGTAGACGTCCTTGAGGGTGGCCGAGGCAATTTCGCGGGCCTTGTCCGCCCCGTGTGCCAGGAGTCGGTCCAGCTCTGCCGGGTCTGCGAGCAGTTCGTTGGCGCGGTTGCGGATAGGCGTCAGGCGCTCAGTCACGACTTCGGCCAGGTCCACTTTAAGGTGGCCGTACATTTTCCCTTCATAGGCCGCCACGAGCTGCTCCACGCTCTGGCCGGTGATGACCGAGTAGATGGTCAGCAGGTTGGAAACGCCCGGCTTGGTTTCGCGGTCGAAACGGATCTCGGTTTCGGCGTCGGTCACCGCGGACTTGATCCGCTTGGCCGTGACCTTGGGCTCGTCGAGCAGGTTGATCAGGCCGGCCGGCGATTCAGCAGACTTGGACATCTTGGAGGTGGGCTGCTGCAGATCGTAGATCTTGGCAGACTCCTTCTGGATGAAGGGCTTGGGTACAGTGAAGGTCTGGCCGAAGCGGGTGTTGAACCGGGTTGCGAGATCGCGGCTGAGCTCCACGTGCTGGCGCTGGTCCTCGCCGACGGGGACACCGTGCGGCTGGTACAGCAGGATGTCCGCGGCCTGCAGGATGGGGTAGGTAAACAGACCGACGCTGGCGTGGTCCGAGCCCTGCCTCAGTGCCTTGTCCTTGAACTGCGTCATGCGGGAGGCCTCGCCGAAGCCCGTGATGCAGTTCAGGATCCATGCCAGCTGCGCGTGCTCGGGCACCTGGGACTGGACGAACAGGGTGCACTTGTCCACGTCCACTCCGCCGGCGATGTACTGGGCGGCCGTGACGCGGGTGCGGTGCGCCAGTTCGGCCGGGTCCTGCGGAACGGTGATGGCGTGCAGGTCCGGGATGAAGAAGATGGCGTCGTACTCTTCCTGCATCCGCACCCAGTTGACGAGGGCGCCCAGATAGTTGCCGAGGTGCAGCGAGTCCGCGGAGGGCTGCATCCCCGACAGGATGCGGTGGCGGATTCCGGTGTCCTGCCCCGTCCCGGTCTCCTGCTGGAGGCTGGCGGCGGCATCAGGCTCTTCGGAGGCTGCGGAATCGGTCACGATGGGGGTGGAGGTCATTCTGTCGGAGGCCTTAAGACTAGAGCCGGTAGTCCACTACCAGCGGTGCATGGTCAGAGAAACGGGTGTCCCACGAGGGCGCCCGGTCCACGACCGCCGAAACAGCTGCGGCGGCGAGGGCGGGGGTGGCCATGTGGTAATCGATGCGCCAGCCAGAGTCGTTGTCAAAGGCCTGGCCGCGCTGGGACCACCAGGTGTAGGGGCCGTTGACGTTGCCCGCCAGGCCCCTGTGGACATCCTTCCAGCCGATTTCCTCGCCGAAGAAGCGGTCGAAGTAGGCGCGCTCCTCGGGCAGGAAGCCGGCACGTTTGACGTTGCCCTTCCAGTTCTTGATGTCCAGCTCGGTGTGGCCGACATTCAGGTCACCGGTGACCAGGGCATGGTCGCTGTGCTTGGACAGTTCGGGCAGGCGCGTGGTCATGACGTCCAGGAAACGGTACTTGTCCACCTGCTTGGGTGTCCCGACGTCACCGGAGTGCACGTAGGCGCTCACCACGGTGAGCTGTGAGGCATTGCCCGCAGCGTCCCGTACCCGGAAGTCCGCCTCCACCCAGCGGCCCGCGGTGGCGAAGTAGTCGTCACCGATGTGGGCGCGGGTAACGAGGGGCTCCTCGCGGGAAGCGATGGCGACGCCGGCGCGGCCCTTGGCCTCCGCCTCGGCGTGCAGGATGTGCCACCCGTCGCCCAGCAGCTTCCGGACAATCGCGTCCGGGGCACGGACTTCCTGCAGGGTGAGGATGTCCACCTCACGGTCCGCCAGCCACTCCGCCATGCCCTTCTTGTAGGCAGCCCGAAGGCCGTTGACGTTGACTGTTGCGATGCGAAGGTGGTCCTTCTTCAATGCCGAGCTCACCCGCTCCACTCTAGTCGATGATGGTTCCGGTCACCGGCTCACCCGAGCCGCCGGAGGACTTGATCATGTCCCTGGCGTTGGTAGCCGTAATTTCGATGGTCTCCAGGGCGCGGCGGATCGTGTCCTGGTCCGCGGCGGCACCCTTGGCCCGCTCCTGCTCGACGACCCGGACCTGCACCTGGACGATCTTGAAGGAGTGGTCGAGCTTCATGTCGCGGATTTCCTCGGCTTCGCCGCGTTCCCTCACCAGGCGAGTTCCGCCCTGGTCGGCTGAACCGCGGGACGGCGCACGGCCGGCTGCCGCGTTGAAGGCATTCTGTGCTTCGTTCAGCTTCGCTCCGGCCTTCTTGGCTGCCTTCTGGATGCTGAACACCACGAACGATGCCAGCAGGAGCCAGAACAGTGCGATGACGGCGACGACCCAGCCCACGACGTCGTTCTGGTTGGCCGCGAAGATGACGGCCACCAGGAAGGCCGTGATCAGGACGAGGAGGCCGGGACCGCTGATGCGGAACATGGAGAATCCGCCCCTGCCCGGCTGTGAGGAAGATTTGGAGCTGCCCAGAGATTGCATGGTGCCATTGTCTCAAACCTGCGGGCATGGTCAGGAATGCGTCCCCCGGAGGCGAACAGCTACTTCAGGAACAGGCTCCGGAGCCGGGCGGTGGTCAGCATCAGCCCCAGCACGATCATCACCAGGTAATAGCCGATGTGGATGGCTGTCGCCGGGGTGAAGGCTCCCGCACTGATCTGGCGCAGCAGCTCCACGCCGTGCCACAGAGGCATCGCCTGGATCAGCCACTGGATGTACTCCGGGTAGACGCTCAGCGGATAGAACGTGGCGCTGAACAGGAACATGGGCAGCATGATGAAGTTGATCCAGTCCATCTGCTGGAAGGTCTTCATGAAGCTCGTGATGCCCATGCCAAAGCTGGCGAAGCCGAAAGCGATGAGGACCGAGGCCGGGATCATGAGCAGCGCCCACGGCGTGGTGATGAGTCCCAGGAGGCCCATTACGGCCGTGAAGCCGGTGGCATACAGAAGCCCGCGCAGGAGGGCGAGGAAGATCTCCCCCGCCGCCACGTCCAGCGGGCCCAGTGACGTGTAGAGCATCCCCTGGTAGAGCTTGGCGAAGTTCATCTTGAAGAAGACGTTCCAGGTGGAGTCGTACACAGCGCCGTTCATGGCCGACACCGCCAGCAGGGCCGGCGCGATGTAGGCCGCATAGGTGATCTCCTGGCCGCCCGGCCCTTGGACCGTACCCACCACCGCGCCCATTCCGATGCCCATGGACAGCAGGAACAGCACAGGCTCGAAGAACCCGGACAGCATGACGAGCCAGTTGCTGCTCTTGGTGGCCATCAGCCCCCGGCCGATCACAGCCCTGGCGTTGCGCGAGTACAGCGGTCCGAAATGCCTGTTGCGTGCCTCCTCGGTGACACTGTGGCCCTGGGTCAGGACTGTCATTGCCCCATCCTCCTCACGAATTGGCGTTTGGTGAGCACCCAGCCGAACCAGGCGAGCCCCAGCAGGAAGGCGATGTGGATGATGGTCAGCACGGGGGATTCGTCGTAGCCGTAGCTCAGGACCCGGCCGAGTTCCGTCCCGTGCCAGATGGGCGAAATCCAGCCAACCCAGCGAACCACCAACGGCAGCGTGTCCAGCGGGAAGAACGTCCCCGAAAAGAGGAACAGCGGCATCACGATGAACCGCATGACCATGGCGAACTGGCCTTTGTCGTCCTTGATGGTGGCGGCGTATGCCATCAGCGGGAGCCCGAAGGCCAGTCCCGCCAAGGTGGCCACCAGGATGGAGATCCACCCCCAGCCGCTGGGCGAGGCACCGAACAGCGCCACGATCGCAAAGTAGATGACCGACTGGGCGAAGAAGCGCACCGTAACGGCAATGATCTGGCCGGCAGCGATCTGCTCGGGCGTCAGCGGTGAGGCATGTGGCCCGTAGTAGACCCGGCGCCATTTGAAGCCGTCCATCACCGGAAAGGTAAATTCGGTGGCCGCCGTCATGACGGCGGCCGAGATGAGCAGCGCCGGAGCGATGTACACGAGGTAGCTGACCCCGCCAAAGGCTCCCGCCGCGTTGGCTTCCACGAGTGTGGCCAGGCCAACGCCCATCGCGAACAGGTAGGCAGCCGGCTGGCCCACGCTGTACAGGAAGATGGACCAGCCGTAGCCCTTCATCACGCGCAGGACCTGCTCCGCGAAATAGAAGGCGCCCCACCGCCGCGCCCTGGCGGCAGAGACCTCCGGTGAGTGGGCACGCAAAGTTTGCCGCGCCGTCGGACGCCCTGGAACGTCCGTTGAAAGGCGGTCCTTTCCTGAAAGCGGCTCAGTCAACGAGGCTCCTGCCCGTGAGCCGGAGGAAGACATCCTCGAGCGAGGACCGGCGCACCAGCGAAGTAAGCGGGCGCAGGCCGCGGGCGGAGACTTCCTCCAGGGCCGCCTCGCCGTCCTGCGTGTAGATGAGGACACGGTCCGGGAGGGTCTCCAGCCGCTCGCCTATTCCTTCGAGCTCCCGGCCGATGCTGGCGTTCCGCTCCGAGCCGAAGCGCAGTTCCAGGACCTCGCGGGTGGAATAGCTGCGGATCAGGCTGGCCGGCGAGCCCTCCGCCATGATCCGGCCCTTGTCCACCACGATGAGGCGGTCGCAGAGCTGCTCTGCCTCGTCCATGTAGTGCGTGGTGAGGATCAGCGTGACGCCCTGTTCCTTGAGCCGGAACAGGCGGTCCCATAGGATGTGCCGTGCCTGCGGGTCAAGGCCCGTAGTGGGCTCGTCGAGCAGGAGGATGCGGGGCTCGTTGATGAGCGACCTCGCAATCGTGAGGCGCCGTTTCATGCCGCCAGACAACGCGTCAACCTTGGATTTAGCCTTGTCCGTGAGCTGCGCGAATTCGAGCAGTTCGTCCGCCTTGGGCCGCAGGTAGCTCATCGGCAGCCCGAAGTATCGCCCGTATACCAGCAGGTTGTCACGGACCCTGAGCTCTTCGTCCAGGTTGTCCTGCTGCGGCACAACCCCCAGGTGCGCACGGACTTCCGGACCGTGCTGTTCCGGGTCAAGGCCCATGATGGTCAGGCTGCCGGAGGTGCGCTGGGCCACGCCGCCGATCATCTTCATTGTCGTGGACTTGCCGGCGCCGTTGGGGCCCAGCAGCCCGAAGGACTCCCCCGCGGGAACGCTGAAGGATATGCCGTCGACGGCGGTGACGTCGCCATAGGTTTTGGTCAGGTTCTCAGCCGCGATGACGAACGGGCGCGGGACAGACCCGGATTCCTCACTGGACACAGGATTTTCGGACGTTTCTTCAGAAGAGTGGAGTTCGGGCACCCCATCACGCTAATACCCGTCGGGAGTCAAAGGAATAGCTCGGTCTCAAAAAATCCATTCGTTTTCCGAGTTCGCGGCTGAAGTCCGTGAGCCGGCGCTATTTACCCTCGCCGCGCAGGACCTGAAGCCGCTCGCGGTACTCTGACTCGTCAATCTCGCCCCGTGCGTAGCGCTCCCGCAGGACGCTTTCTCCGCCCCGGGCGGTTGCCCACTCGTGGTTCCGGCGCCAGGTGCGCCTGGCGAAGAAAATAAACAGGCCGATGACCAGGATCCAAAACAGCGGGAAGATCAGGAACCACGGCGAGAATCCGCCGCCGTCCCAGGGACCGTGTGCAGCGAGGCCAGCCGGCAACTCAGCGGCTGGCGCTGCCAGGGTGGTGGCAATTGAGGTAAGCATTTCAGTAATCCATCTCTCGGTTCAGGACCGTACGTGGTACAGGGCCGTATTTCGGCTCTGCAACGAGTCTTGCCGTTGGACGCCGACGGGGCGTCCGCCGCCGGGAGTCACCTTGGGCGGCCCGCCTACTCCCGCAGGATGCCTCCCCTTGCGCCGGCAAATCGGTCCGCGCCCGCAACCCGGGTCCTGCGCCGTCGGCCGGCTGCGTCGTCAGCCGGCCCAGCCCGGGCGCACCAGCCCCGATTCGTAGGCGAGCACCACGAGCTGCACCCGGTCCCTGACCAGCAGCTTGGTCATGATCCGGGAAACGTGTGTCTTGGCCGTGAGCGGCGTGATGAACAGCCGTTCGGCGATCTCGGCGTTGTTCAGGCCTTCACCCACAAGTTGCAGGACCTGGCGTTCGCGCTCCGTGACCTGGTCCAGCGAGACCGGCGGCTTCGCCGCCCGCGACTGCGTGGCCAGCTGGGCCATGATGCGGCGGGTGACCGACGGCGACAGCAGGGCGTCACCGTCGTGGACCACACGCACAGCCCGGAGCAGCTCCTCCGGTTCGGTGTCCTTGACCAGGAACCCGGCAGCCCCGGCGCGCACCGCCTCCGCGATGTATTCGTCCAGTTCAAAAGTGGTCAGGATGATGATCCGTGTGCCTGCCAGATCCTTCGCGGCCATGATCTGCCGCGTGGCCTCCAGCCCGTCCCCCTCGGGCATGCGGATGTCCATCAGCACCACGTCAGGATGCTCGCGGGCCGCCAGGCGCACGGCATCGCGGCCCGTCCCGCACTCAGCCACCACGGCCATGTCCGGTTCGGCGTTCAGCAGCGCGCGGAAGCCTGCGCGGATGAGGTTCTGGTCGTCGGCCAGCAGGACGCGGATCATGGCCGGCCCTTCCCCTCCGGCAGTGGCAGGGCGGGCACCGGCAGGATAGCCCGGACCCGCCAGCCCGGGTTCAGCGGCGCGAGCTCCAGCGTGCCGCCCACGGCCGCCGCCCGTTCCCGCATTCCCGTCACGCCGTTCCCTTCGGGCACTCCGGTGGCGCCAGCGCCGTCGTCGTCAATTGTCACGGCGAGCCGTTCGCTGCCGGTCTCCGTCGCAGACTCCTGAGCCTCAACGGCAAGGACGACGGCGGCCTTCCGCGCTCCGGCGTGCCGCAGCACATTTGTCAGGGACTCCTGGACGATCCGGTAGGCCGCTTCCTGCACCGCCTCCGGAAGGCGCCGCGAGACGTCCGGAGGCGGCTGGATCAGCGTCACGTCCAGGCCTACGTTCCGGGCGCTGTCCACGAGCCAGGCAATCCGGTTCAGCCGCGGCGGTGCCGGGCTGGGCGGCGTGAAGTCCACGGCGGCGGCGGGACTGAGCGGGTCAGGACTCGAACGGGCGGGACTCAAACGCGCAGGGTCCAGCGGCGCATCGTCGCGCAGGACGCCCAAGAGATGGCGGATCTCGGCCAGGGATTCCTTGCTCGCCGCCTTGATCGCCTCCAGTGCCGGACGGAACTGGTCCGGGTCCTTCTCCCCCAGGTGCAGCGCCACCGAGGCGCGGACGTTTATCAGGGACAGCGAATGCGCCACGACGTCGTGGATGTTCCGCGCGAGCGCGAGCCGGTACTCGTCCCGCGCGGCCTGCTCCCGCGCTTCCTGCTGACGGCGTCGTTCGGCCACCCGCTCGCCGCGCAGCCGGGCACCTTCCCCCAGCAGGACGAGGATAACCAACCACGATGTTCCGGCGAAGGCCCGGATCAGGGAGGCGTCATCCCCGCCCGTCAATGATCCCGCCACCAGCACGGCAGCGCAGACGCCGACCACGGTCCACGTCTGCCAGCGTTTACCGGCAGCAGCCGAGAACACGATGGCGAGCGCCAGGGACAGGAACACCGGGCCCCACGGATAGCCGAGCGCCAGATAGGCGGCAACGGCCAGGGCCGCCACCGGAAGCATGACCAGCGGGGCGCGCCGCCGCAGCGACAACGCGGAAGGCCCGAGCAGCAGCAAGGCGAAGGCGAGGGCATCCAGCGGCCGGTGGTCCGGCTGCCGGGCCGAAGCGAAGACGGTGCCGACAACCTGGAAGACTGCCGCCGCGATCACGATGAAGGCGGTGGGCGGTCCTCCGAAACGGCGCTGCATTATCCGAGCGTAGCCGCGGGCGCGCTGATCGTCGTCTGCTTAACGGCGTAGGGCGACTACTCCAGCAGGAGTAGTCGCCCTACGGTGGTGCTGTTAGGCGAGGCCTGAGAGGCTACGCGAGGCCTGCCTGGCGTTCGGCGCTTTCCACCACATTGGCCAGCAGCATGGCCCGGGTCATCGGGCCTACGCCGCCGGGGTTCGGGGACAGCCAGGCGGCGACGTCGGCAGCGTCGGGGTGCACGTCTCCGGTGACCACCGCCCTGCCGGTACCGTCGTCCACGCGGCTGACGCCGACGTCGAGCACTATGGCACCCGGCTTCAGGTCCTCCGCCTTGATCATGTGCGGCGAGCCCGCCGCGGCGATCACGACGTCGGCCTGCCGGAGTTCGGCGGCCAGGTCAACGGTGCCGGTGTGGGCCAGGACCACGGTGGCGTTGACGTCCTTGCGAGTGAGCAGGAGGCCCACCGGACGGCCGATCGTGACTCCGCGGCCCACCACGAGGACGCGCTTGCCCTTGAGGTCGATTCCGTGGCGGGTCAGCAGCTCCACGCAGCCCTTCGGTGTGCAGGGCAGCGGGGACTTCATGGGTCCGCTGATGTTGGCCACGAGCCGGCCCAGGTTCATCGGGTGCAGGCCGTCGGCGTCCTTGTCGGGATCCATGGCCTCCAGGATGACGTCCTGGTCGATGTGCTTGGGCAGCGGCAGCTGGACGATGTAGCCGGTGCACTCCGGGTTCCCGTTCAGCTCGCGGACCACGGCCAGGAGCTCGTCCTGGGTGGTTTCCTCGGGCAGGTCGCGGCGGATGGAGTTGATGCCCACCTCGGCGCAGTCCTTGTGCTTGCCGCCCACGTACCAGACACTGCCTGGATCGGAACCGACGAGGATGGTGCCCAGTCCCGGCGTGACACCCTTGGCCTTGAGTGCGGCCACGCGTTCGGTCAGCTCGGCCTTGATGGCAGCGGCGGTTGCCCTGCCGTCAAGGACCTGTGCGGTTTTGGTGGTGTCAGCGGCCATGGGTTACCACTGCTCGTGCTGCGGGTACAGCGGGAAGTCGGCGGCGAGCTTGTCCACACGTGCCTGCAGGGCTTCCACATCGGTGGCGGAGCCGGCCTTCAGCGCGGTGGCGATGATCTCGGCCACCTCGGTGAATTCCTGGGCACCAAAACCGCGGGTTGCCAGCGCCGGGGTGCCGATGCGCAGGCCGGAGGTGACCATCGGCGGGCGGGGGTCGAACGGCACGGCGTTGCGGTTGACGGTGATGCCCACGGAGTGCAGGAGGTCTTCGGCCTGCTGGCCGTCGAGTTGCGAGTTGCGCAGGTCCACCAGGACCAGGTGCACGTCGGTGCCGCCGGTCAGGACCGAGACGCCGGCCTCGGCGACGTCGGACTGGTTAAGGCGGTCGGCGATGATCTTGGCGCCCTCGAGGACGCGTTCCTGGCGCTCCTTGAACTCGGCGCTGCCGGCGATCTTGAAGGCCACGGCCTTTGCTGCGATGACGTGCATGAGCGGCCCGCCCTGCTGGCCGGGGAAGACGTTGGAGTTGAGCTTCTTGGCCCACTCTTGCTTGGCCAGGATCACACCGGAGCGCGGGCCGGCGAGGGTCTTGTGCACGGTGGAGGTGACGACGTCGGAGTGCGGCACCGGGCTCGGGTGCAGTCCTGCGGCTACGAGGCCGGCGAAGTGCGCCATGTCCGTCCACAGGAGCGCACCCACTTCATCGGCAATGGAGCGGAAGGCTGCGAAGTCGAGGTGGCGCGGGTACGCGGACCAGCCGGCGATGATGACCTGCGGCTTTTCGGCGATGGCCTGCTCGCGCAGCTTGTCCATGTCGATGCGGAAGTTGTCCTCTTCAACCTGGTAGGCAGCGACGTTGTAGAGCTTGCCGGAGAAGTTCAGCTTCATGCCGTGCGTCAGGTGGCCGCCGTGCGCCAGGGACAGGCCCAGGATCTTGTCGCCTGGGGTGATCATGGCAGAGAGTGCTGCAGCGTTGGCCTGCGCGCCGGAGTGCGGCTGGACGTTGGCGTATTCAGCACCGAACAGGTTCTTCACGCGGTCGATCGCGAGCTGCTCAGCGATGTCGACGTATTCGCAGCCGCCGTAGTAGCGGCGGCCCGGGTAGCCCTCGGCGTACTTGTTGGTCAGGACGGAGCCCTGGGCTTCCATCACGGCGCGCGGCGCGAAGTTTTCGGAGGCAATCATTTCCAGGGTGCCGCGCTGGCGGCCGAGCTCCTGGTCCAGGACTGCGGCGATCTCGGGGTCGAGTTCAGCCAGCGGCTGGTTGCTAACGGTGGCGGAAGTGCTGACGGAAGTCGGTGAAGTAGTCACGAAGAACTCCTGGCTAGGGATGGGCACTGCTAAGGTCAGGCTACCGGCTGGGGCGCAGCTCCGCCCCTGGATGACAGTTCCGGGCAGTCCCAAAACTCCTCCGTGCGGGGCGCCGCAGCGCACCCGGGAGACCGCGCACCTCAGGAAACGCAGTGCTCAACCGGCAAAACATGACCCTCGGCCCAGGCGTACGATCCGTGGTCTTCGTGATTGCCGCTCCCTGGTGGTTAGCCACCCAACGCCAGTTGCGACCCCACCAGACTACCAAAAGCCCGCCCTCGGCGCGGGTAGGCTGTTCTTCGTGATTGAAGACCAGCCCGCCAAAGCGTACGTGATTACCCTGTCCTGCCCGGACCGCCCCGGAATTGTCCATGCCGTGGCCGGCGCCCTGCTCGTAGCGGGCTGCAATATTACGGATTCCCAGCAGTACGGCAGCCAGTCCACCGGAACCTTTTTCATGCGTGTTGAGGCGACCACGTCCGCCGCCCGGGCCGAGGTCCAGGCTGCCCTGGAGCCAGTCGCTGAGGCCTTCGGCATGCAGTGGAGCCTGCATCCGGTGGGCCAGAAGGTCCGCACCCTGCTCATGGCCAGTAAATCCGCGCACTGCCTGAACGACCTGCTGTTCCTGCAGCGCTCCGGCACCCTGCCGATCGACGTTCCGGCCATCGTCTCCAACCACAATGACCTGGCCGGGCTCGCAGAGTTCTATGGAATCCCGTTCCACTACATTCCCGTGACGCCCGAGACCAAGGCCCAGGCCGAGGACCAGCTGCGGAAGATCATCGCCGAGGAAGGCATTGAGCTGACCGTACTGGCCCGCTACATGCAGATCATCTCGGACGATCTGTGCAGGGAGCTGACCGGCAAGGCCATCAACATCCACCACTCCTTCCTGCCGTCCTTCAAGGGTGCCAAGCCCTACCACCAGGCCCATGCACGCGGCGTGAAGCTGATCGGGGCCACCGCACACTACGTCACCGCAGCGCTGGATGAAGGCCCCATCATTGAGCAGGAAGTGATCCGCGTGGACCACGCCCGCACCCCGGAGCAGTTCGTGCAGATGGGCCGCGACGTTGAAGGCCGGACGCTCGCCCAGGCGGTGCAGTGGCACGCCGAGCACCGGGTGCTCCTGGACGGCAACCGGACCGTGGTTTTCAACTAACGTCCGCGGAAACAGGATCCGGGGAGCAGGACGTGGCGCTGGCCGGGGACGACCCCGCCCCGCAGGACAGCGGCGAGGACAGGCTGGCCGCGTTCTACAACCAGCGCGCGGTCCTGCACCCCGAGCATCCCCTGACGCCACAGCGTGCCGAGCAGCGGGAGCGATTCATCGCCCGGCTGAAGGCCGAGGGCCGGCACGCCCTGCTGGAAATCGGCACCGGTTCAGGGCTCGACGGGCTGAGGTTCGTCCAGGCGGGTATCCGCTACACCGGCATTGACCTGTCCGAAGAGCAGGTGCGGATCGCCACAGCCAAGGGCCTGAACGTCTCGGTTGCCAGCGTCCGGAACCTTCCCTTCGCCGACGGCGCGTTCCCTGCACTGTGGAGCATGAGCACGCTGCTGCACATCCCCAACCGGGACATCGACGACGTCGTCCGTGAACTCGTGCGGGTGGCCGCGCCGGGTGCGCCGATCGCCGTCGGCCTTTGGTCCGGGGAGGACGAAGAGGTGTTAAACCCCGAGGACCAGATCCGGCCGCCGCGCTTTTTCAGCCGCCGAAGTGACGCCGCGCTGCGGCAGATCTTCGGCCGGCACGGCGAGATTGAGGAATTTGTCACGTGGCCGGAAGGCACCGGCGCCGAGTCAGGTCCTGGCGCCGGCCACTGGACGCAGCATTACCAATTCCTGATCCTCCGGGCTCCGCGGCCCAACTCTGCTGCGGGCGCGGACTGACAGCAGCGGCCTGAGGTTCCCAGCGGCAGTGTTTTAACTGACACTGGATAACACGATGCCTCTGCTCACCGATACTGCGCTGGAGCCCTTCATCGCCCTGCTCAAGTCCCAGGGGCGGCACGCCGTCCTGGATGTGTGCTGCGGCCCTGGCGACGACGGCCTCAGGTTTGTCCAGGCCGGGATCCACTACACGGGCGTTGACCCCTACGACGGGAATGTCCGCTATGCCGTCGCCCGCCGCCTCAGCGTCTCGGTGGCGGAGCCCGCACGCCTGCCCTTCGCGGACAACACCTTCCCGGCCGTCTGGGCGGTCGAGTCACTGGCGGGCCTCACCGCGGACCAGGCTGACGACGTCGTGCGGGAGCTTGAGCGGGTGGCAGAACCGGGCGCGCCGATCGCCGTCGCGCTCCCCTGAGATCCGCCGTCACCGCTGTGTCTTAGGCTGGGGGCATGGCTCCCATCTTCCCTTTCGCCGGCGACACGCCGGACATCCACCCCTCCGTCTTCGTTGCGCCGACCGCGTCCATCATCGGACGCGCCTCGCTCGCCGAGGACGCCAGCGCGTTCTACGGCGTCTCCGTGCGGGCGGACACGGCCGCTATCACGGTCGGCACCGGCAGCAACCTGCAGGACAACGTGGTGCTGCACGCCGACCCGGGCTTCCCCTGCAGCGTCGGGGCGCGGGTCAGCGTCGGGCACAGCGCGGTGGTTCACGGCTGCACCGTTGAGGACGACTGCCTCATCGGAATGAGCGCCACCATCCTCAACGGTGCGGTGATCGGCGCCGGCTCGCTCGTGGCGGCCGGCGCCGTGGTGCTGGAAGGCACCGTGGTTCCGCCGCGCTCCCTCGTGGCCGGGGTCCCCGCCAAGGTGCGCCGGGAACTCACTGATGAGGAGTTCGACGGCGTGAAGCGCAACGCGGCACACTACCGTGACCTCGCGCAGGCGCACCGCGAGGTCCACGCGGGCTGACCGCTGACGGCTAGTCGAGGCTGATCGGCCCAAGTGCGTCGAGGACGTCGCCCGGGCCCGGATTCGCGGCGGACGATGAACCGCCGAGGTGGTTCACGACGCCCCAGACCGCGTTGAGTCCGGTCGTCACGGCACCCTCGGCCCAGCCCGCAGTGAACGAGATGTCGTCGCCGGCCAGGAAGATTCCGCGCTGCGCCTCCGGCAGCTTGTCCTGCTTGAAGTGGGTGAAAAGCCGCTGCTGGTAGCGGTAGTGCCCGGGCAGGTTCGCCTTGAACGCGCCCATGAAGTTGGGGTCCGCTTCCCACGAAACGGTGATGGGCTGTCCCACGATGTGGCTGGCAATGTCGACGGTCGGGTAGATCTGTTCCAGCGAGTGCAGCATCAGTTCAACCCGCTGGTCCGCGTCGAGCGCGAGCCATTTCAGCGCGTCGTCGTTCCAGGTGTAGGACAGCAGGATCACGGCGGGCTTGTCCGGGCCGTTGTCCAGCAGGTAGGTGGCGCGGTTCAGGCGGTCCGTCAGTGTCATGGACATGGTTTCGCGGCCAGTGGCGGGATCGATGTCCTTCCAGAACGGCCGGTCCACCATCACGAAGGTTTTGGATGACTGCATGTAGTGCGAGCGCTCGATCGCCGTCCACAGTTCGGCGGGGAACAGCGCCTCTTCGGTGTGGATGCGCGTGGACAGCAGCCACGACTGGCACGTGGTCACTACGGCCGGGTAAGCCGATTCGCGCCCCCACCGCTCGCGGATGCGCAGGTCGCCGTTCGCGTCGCGGCCGATCCGGTCCACGGCTCCCCGCGGGGAGCCGGAGTGCAGTGACGCCAGGGACGTCCCTTCCGGCCAGTGGGCCATGCCCGACGGCGTGTGGTGCCACAGTGCTTCGGGGAGCCGTTGCGCTCCCCCGGCAATAAGACGGTGCTGGTCGTCGGCGTCTGTATAGACGACGCGCAGGATTTCCAGGATGGAGTTGGGGAAGTCCGTGTCCCAGCCTCCTGTGCCGAAGCCCACCTGGCCGAACGCCTCGCGGTGGGCGAAGCCCGCCTTCCGGAACGACTCACTCGCGGCAATGAACCCGTAGAAGGTCTGCTCGTCCAGCAGCGGCAGGAGCTCGTTCCAGAGTTCCTTGATCCGGGCCGTGTCGCGGGCCCGGATGGCCTCCTGCATCTCGCTGAATTTGGCGCCGTCGTTGACAGCAGCCTTCCACGCCTCGGCCACCTCCCGGAAGAACGGCGGCAGGTCCGCCGCGGTGCTTGCGTAGTGCTTCTGCCCGGCAAGTTCGATCACGGTGCTGGAAGTGACAGGTGCCAATGGGTTGGGGAAGTCCTGGGTTTCGAGGCCCAGCAGGTCCACGTAGTGGTAGAACGCCTTGCCGGAGACAGGGAAGCGCATGCCGCCGAGGTCCGCCACAACGCCGGGAGCGGAGGGGAAGCCGGCAGTGCGCAGGCGGCCACCGATCTGGTCGGCCTCGTAGACCACCGGGCGCAGCCCCAGCTTCATGAGTTCATAGGCGGTGACCAGGCCGGAGAGGCCGGCGCCGACCACGGCCACTTCAGTGCCGTAGAGCTCTGGCGGTACCGCCCCCAGCCCGTCCGGGTGGGCAAGGTAATGGTCGTAGCTGAACGGGAAGTCCGGATTCAGCATGGTGATGGGTGCCTGGCCCAGCCTGTCGGCGACGGCCGTCGCGGCGCCGGACGGGGCGAAGGTGGCCGTGCTGGCCGGATCGGACGCCGGCAATTCGGTAGCGGTTGTCATGGAAGCTCTGCCTTCATGGTTTCAGGGTTTGACGGGGTGCTCGAAATTTCGCGGCGGGACAATTCACGGTATTCCTCGTGAGTCAGGGAAGCCACCCTTGAATTGCGGCGGCCATAGCCGAAGTACGCCGCGAGGCCCACCAACATCCAGATGCCGAAGGTCACCCAGGTGTCCGCCCCGAGGTTCGCCATCAGGTACGCACACATGAGCGCCCCGAGGATGGGGGTGAGCGGAAACAGCGGGACTGTGAAGGTCCGCTTGAGTTCGGGACGCACGCGGCGGAGGTAGATGACGGCAACGTTCACCAGCGCGAAGGCGAAAAGGGTGCCGATGCTCGTGGCGTCAGCCAGGGCGCCAAGCGGAACCAGGCCGGCCGTGACTGCCACGAGGATGCCCACAATCAGGGTGCCGGCAACCGGGGTGCCGGTCCTCGCGGAGACCCTGCCGAAGATCCTGGGAATGAGCCCGTCGCGGGCCATGGAGAGAAGGATGCGGGTCTGGCCGTAAAGGACAGTCAGCACGATGCTGGCGATGGCAAGGACTGCTCCGACGGCGAAGACCAGGGCGATCCACGGCTGCCCGGTGGTTTCCTCGAGGATCTTGACCAGTGCCGCTTCATTGCCGTCGAACCAGCCCCAGGGGCGGGCGCCGACCGCGGCCACGGCAACCAGGACGTAGATGGTGGTGACGATCAGCATGGAGAGCATGATGGCCCGAGGCAGGTCCCGCTTGGGGTTGCGTGCTTCCTCACCGGCTGTAGATGCCGCATCGAAGCCGATGTAGGAGAAGAAGACGCTGGAAGCGGCGGCTGAGACACCGGCTGCGCCCATGGGCAGGAGCGGCTCAAAGTTGCCGGCGCTGAAGGCGGTGAAGGCCACTGCGCAGAAGAAGACCAGGATTCCCACCTTGACCACGACGATGGCGGTATTAATCCAAGCGCTTTCCTTGGCGCCCCGAACCAGCAGGATCATGGCGAAGAGCACGATGATCATGGCCGGGATGTTCACGACGCCGCCATCTCCGGGCGGCTGGGTGATGGCATCGGGCAGGATCTGGCCGAAGACCGCCAGGGACTCGTTCACGTACTGGCCGGCGCCAACTGCCACGGCCGCGACCGACACGGCGTATTCGAGCACGAGGCACCAGCCACAGATCCAGGCCATGCCCTCGCCCAAAGTGGCGTAGCTGTAGGAATAGCTGGAGCCGGCCACGGGAACCAGGCCGGCCATTTCGGCGTACGACACTGCCGACAGCAGTGCGGCGAGTCCAGCGATGGCGAAGGAGATCCAGATGGCCGGCCCGGCCACCGGAACCGATTCCCCGAGGATCACCAGGATGCCGGTTCCCAGTGTCGCGCCGACGCTGATCATAGTCAGCTGGAAAACGCCGAAGCTACGGATCAGGCGGGTTCCGCCGTGGCCGGTTTCGGCTTCATGGACCATCTGTCCGATCGGCTTGCGGCGCAGCAGCTGCGCGGCCAGGCCTGGCCGGCCAGCCGGCGGTGCCGGCCGCTGTTCTGTGTAGGTGGGCACAGTCATCGTTGACGTCCGTTCGTGAGTAGTTGTCGTTTCCCCTCGCCCCAGCTTAGGTCTGTGAGCCACCTCTCACTATTGTGCAAAATGACCTATAGTGTTCTGGCATGAGACGTAATGCACAAGAGACCAGCACGCCTTCAGCGGTGCTTTCCGGCCGGGTCAGCGTTGATCTGGCTGCGATTTCCGACAATGTCGGTGCCCTCCGGGCACTCACCCCGGCACCGCATTTCATGGCGGTGGTGAAGGGCAACGCCTACGGCCACGGCCTTGTCGAGGTGGCGCAGGCTGCCCTCGCCGCCGGTGCCGACTGGCTAGGGACGGCACAGCTGACCGAGGCACTTGCGCTGCGCCGCGCAGGCATCACGGCGCCGGTTCTGTCCTGGCTGTACCTCGCCACAGCGTCCAGCGAGATCATCCGCGAAGCCGTGGAAAACGACGTCGACATGTCCTTGGGCAGTCCCGCCCAACTCGACGTCGTGGCCGGCATTGCCCGCTCGCTCGGACGGCCGGCCGCGGTCCACCTTGAGCTGGACAGCGGGCTGAGCCGCGGCGGCGCCCGCGCGGAAGACTGGCCTGGACTCGTGGCCGCCGCACGCACGGCCGAGCTCGAGGGAACGCTCACTGTCCGGGGTATCTGGACCCACCTGGCCTGGGCCGATGTCCCTGCCCACCCCGGGAACGCCGCAGCTGTGGAGGCCTTCGGGGAAGCCGTAGGGCAGGCCCGGGAAGCCGGGCTGGAACCGGAGCTGAGGCATGTGTCCAGCTCGGCAAACATCCTGGACCGCCCCGAATTTGCCTTCGACATGGTGCGGGCCGGGCTGGCCATCTATGGCCTGGCGCCCGCCGACCATCTTGACCCCGCGGATTTCGGGCTGCGTCCGGCGCTGACCGTCACTGCTCCCGTGGTGCTGGTGAAGAAGGTTCCGGCCGGCACCGGAGTGAGCTACGAGCACCAGGCCATCACCCACGAGGCAAGGTATCTGGGGCTGGTCCCCCTCGGCTATGCGGACGGCATCCCGAAGGGCATTTCGGGGCGCAGCATTGTCCAGCTCGGCGGCAGGCGGGTGCCCGTGATCGGCAAGGTGTGCATGGACCAGTTCATGGTGGACCTCGGCCCGGAAGCCGGCGGAGTTTCCGTCGGCGATACCGCCGTGCTGTTCGGTGATCCGGACACGGGGGCGGCGAGCGCCGACGAATGGGGCTCTGCCATCGGCAGCCACGGCGACGAAATCATCAACCGGATCGCGCCCCGTCTGCCCCGGACGTATGGCCTGCCCGAGTCCTATGAGTGCCCCGACTACCAGGACCCTGAAGACGGTGTGCCGCATGTCGCCTGACGCTGCCACCGGAACGGGAACCAGAGCCGGAACGGGAACAGGTGCGGAGCGGCTGAGCGCCGTCACCTTGGAGGAGTTCCTGGACAAGTTGCCGCCGGAGTTGACCATTCTTCACGACGGCGGCAACGGTTCCGGGCTGCTGCGCTGGGTGGAGCCCAGCGAGCTGGAGGACCCCACGCCGTACCTGCTCGACGGCGAGTTCCTCCTCACGGCGGGCCTGCCGTTCGTGGGTGAGGCAGGCAATGAGGCCCGGGTTGACGCCTACGTGCGGCGCCTGGTGGGAGCCCGTGTGGGAGCCCTGGGCTTCGGGCTGGAACCCTACTTCGATGCGGTGCCGGAAGCACTGGTCAAGGCCTGCGTCCGGCATAACCTGACACTGGTTGAGGTACCAGGCACTGTGCCGTTCGCTGCCATCGGGCTGGAGTTCTCGCAGCTGCTCGAATCGGATAACGCCAAAGTCTTCCGGCAGCTGGCGGACACCAACCGGCAGCTGATGCGCGCGGTCCTTTCCGCGCGGCCCGAGCATGAGCTCCTGGCCGCCCTGGTCCAGCGTGTCCCGGTATGGGCAGTGCTGGTCGGCGCGGACGGCAGGGTCCGCGCCCGGGCGGGCACCGGCGTCGAGCTTTCCGCCCTGCAGCAGATCCTCGAGCGGCTGCTCGGCGGCAGCGGCCCCCGCGTGGAAATGGATTCCTTCGACGTTCCCGGCTCTGCCCTGGTGTTCGGGCACCCGCTGCGCAGCACGCGCGACGCCAACCTCGGCGCCCTGATTCTCGGAACGGACCAGCCGCTGACCCCGTCGCAGAACAGCGTGGTCTCGTCCGCCGTCGGGCTGCTGGAGCTGCTGGTCCGGCAGCGGACCAGCGGATCCCTCGCGCCGAGCCAGCTGGCCACGGCACTGCTGCTGCATCCGGACAGCCTGGTCAGCGGCGGAACCCGGCACGTCAATGGGCTCAGGGACCTGCTGGCCCAAAGCACCTCCTCCACCCGGTCAGCGCTGCTGCGCGTGGTGCAGGGAATCAAGGCGGAGCAGGGCACGTGGCCCGCGGGCGACAGCCCCGTCCGGGAGTTGCTGCAGTGGCGGCGGCTGTTCGACACCAAACTCGTGGAGATCACGGACTACGGCTTCGCGGCAGTGACCCGGCTGAAGGTTGATGATGCACTCGTCAGCGAAGTCGAGAAGCTCGGCTGGCGCCTCGTCATCGGGGAGGCCACCGAACTGGCGGGCCTGGCCGCAGCGTATCAGCGGGTGACGTCCCTGCGGTCGCGGGTCCAGAACACCGGCAAGAGCGCGAGGGTGGACGACGTGTCATGGAGCGTGGCCGGCCTCCTCGGACGCGAGGCCGGCACCATGCTGGCGGGCAGGCTGCTGGAGCCGCTGCTGAACCAGGAACCGGAGCGCCGGGACGCGCAGCTGGCTGTCCTGCGATCGTGGCTGGGCGAAAACGGGAGCTGGGACGCCACTGCCAAGGTACTGGGGCTGCACCGCAACAGCGTTCGGCGCCAGATCAATGCCGTGGCGGAGCTGCTGGACGCCGACCTCAACCAGGCGCAAGTGCGGGCGGAGCTGTGGATCGCCCTGCAGTACGTGGACGAGCTGTTGTCGGCCGGCGGCGCTGCGGGCTGATGCCCGTCCTCCTGGAGCGGCTAATCCCGGCGCAGGCTGTCTTCCCAGGAACGGTAGACGGCGGGACGGCGCTCGGCAAGGTACGGCACGGCGTCCCTCGCGTCCCGGGCCGCCTCCGCGCTGACTTCGGCGAACAGTAGCTGCGGCCCCGGCCCGGCGGCGGCGAGCCGGGAGCCATCCGGCGCGGCTATCACGCTCCCGCCGAGGAATTCGCAGCCGTCCTCCGCCCCGGAGTGGTTGGCGTAGGCCACGGTCAGCTGGCTTTCCAGCGCCCTTGCCCGCAGCAGGATCTGGGGCACCTCTTCGAAGCCGTGGGCCAGCGCAGTGGGAACCAGGAGCAGTTCGGCGCCGCGCGCGGCGGCCGCCCGGGCGGTCTCGGGGAATTCCACGTCGTAGCAGATTGCCAGTGATGTCCTGATCCCGTCCAGCATGACGACGTCGGGGGCTGCTTCCGCGGGGCTGAAGGCCTTCCGCTCCTCTGGACCAAACAAATGCACTTTGGCGTAGCTGAGCAGCTCATCCCCCCTGCTGCTGGTGAGTGTGGCCGAGATGTGCCACCGCCCGTCGGCCGCGACGGCAGGGAGGCTGTATACGACGGCGATGTTGTGGCGCTTGGCGATGTCCGCCAAGGTCCGCCGGATTGCGGGAAGGTCGGCGGGGTCCAGTTCGGTTCGCACGCGCAGCGGGGCATAGCCCACCGGAAACAGCTCCGGAGTCAGCAAAACGCGTGCACCGGCGGCCGCAGCCTGACGCGCCGCCTCCTCGACCGCGCCGCAGTTGCGTTCCACATCTAAAACACTGGAATTCGCCTGCATCAGCGCCAGCAACACCATGATCACCTCGAGAGTTTGTGTCAACGTCAGCGGCTTCCGGACCGCCTTCCTCCTCAGCGTAGCCCGGGCTTCTGCTGTCCGGGACGGGCCATTTGCACCTTCCGTGGCGGGCTTCGGGACGTATTGTCCGCCCGCCACAACACCCGGACAATCGTGGCGCTGCGTTAACTTCTTGACTACAACGCGCTGGTGGTGCACTCTTCTAAGCATGCCCTCAACATCGCGCTCAACGAGGAGCCGAACCAAAAACCCGGGGTCACAGTCTGCCCTCCGGCACCTGAACCAGCAGCGGATCATCGAATGCCTGCTTAACGGCCCCTCCACCCAGGCGGAGCTCGCCCGGCAAACGGGCCTGTCCACCGCCACGGTTTCCAACATCGTCAAGATCATGCAGGACTCCGGCCTGGCGTCGACCGAACCGATCACCAGTTCGGGGCGGCGGGCCCTGAATGTCCGGCTGAACAGCAACGGCGCCGTGGCCGTGGGCATCGATTTTGGCCGCCGGCATCTGCGCGTCGTGCTGGCCACCCTGAGCTACCACATCATCGCCGAGGAATCCGTGCTCCTGCCTCTGGGCCACCATGCGGACGAGGGCATCGAGGCCGCCGTTGCGCTGTTGACCAAGCTGCTGGCCGCCAGCAGCGTGGAGCGCAGCGCCATCGTGGGGGCCGGCGTTGGGATTCCGGGTCCTATCGACCGGCGGACGGGCACGGTGGCGCAGGGCGCCATCCTGCCTGAATGGGTGGGTATCAACATCCTCCAGCACCTTGAAAACACGCTGCAGTTCCCCGTGTTCATCGACAACGACGCCAATCTTGGCGCCCTCTCGGAAGTCACTTGGGGGCCGCACAGCGGCATCAGCAACCTCATGTTCATGAAGATCGGATCGGGCATCGGCGCCGGGCTCATCCTCAATGGCGCGCCGTACTACGGGAACGTGGGCATCACCGGTGAAATCGGCCATGCCACCATCCACGAACACGGCCTGATCTGCCGCTGCGGGAACAGGGGTTGCCTCGAGACCATCGCGTCCACCACCACCATGATCGAGTTCCTGAGCCGGGGCAGGGACAAACCGATGACCCCGGAAGACATCGTCCATAAGGCCCTGGCCAGGGACTCGGCCACCTTGCGCGTGGTGGACGACGTCGGCCTGGCAGTGGGCCGCGCCCTGGGCAATGTTGCCAACCTGATCAACCCGGAGGTGATCGTCGTGGGCGGCCCCCTGGCCGGGCTCGGCGACATTCTGCTTGACCCTATCCGCAGGGGTTTGGTGCGGCACGCCGTTCCCGTCATCGGGGAAACCACGACCCTGACGATGTCCTCCTTGGGTGACCGTGCCGAGGCCTTGGGAGCCGCCGCCCTGGTCTTCCAGCATGCCGGAATCAGGCGCTCGTAGCTTTTCGTTACCTAGCCGTTGCGTTAAAGACTTGACGACAATGGCTGTGATCCAGTTTACTTTTTCATCAGACGGCCCCTGCGGTTTGCGGGGCGGACAACGTAGTCACGCATTGGAGGCGTAAGGGCATATGACGTCCGACAGCACGCACAGAGATCCCGTAATCCTCGAGATGCGCTCCATCACGAAGGAATTCCCCGGCGTTAAAGCATTGGCCGATGTGAATCTGCGGGTGAAGGCGGGAGAGATTCACGCAATCTGCGGAGAGAACGGCGCCGGCAAGTCCACCCTGATGAAGGTCCTCTCGGGCGTGTACCCGTACGGAACCTACACCGGCGACGTCGTATACCAGTCCCAGGTCCAGCAGTTCAAGGACATCCGGGCCAGCGAGCACGCCGGAATCGTGATCATCCACCAGGAGCTCGCCCTGATCCCGGAGCTCTCCATCACGGAGAACATCTTCCTGGGCAACGAACCGGTCAAACGCGGCGTGATCGACTGGGCCGAGGCCCGCACCAGGACCCGCGAGCTGCTCGCCCGGGTGGGGCTGCGCGAAGACCCGGATACCCCCATCAAGGAAATCGGCGTCGGCAAGCAGCAGCTCGTGGAGATCGCCAAGGCGCTGAGCAAGTCCGTGAAGCTCCTCATCCTCGACGAGCCCACCGCGGCGCTGAATGAGTCGGACTCCCAGCACCTGCTGGACCTGATGCTGGGCCTGAAGGGCCGCGGCATCACGTCCATCATCATTTCGCACAAGCTCAACGAGATCGAGCAGATCGCGGATTCCATCACGATCATCCGTGACGGCAAGTCCATCGAGACCCTTGATGTGAAGGCCGACGGCGTTGACGAGGACCGGATCATCAAGGGCATGGTGGGCCGGACGCTGGAGTCGCGCTTCCCGCATCACGAGCCCAAGATCGGCGAGGTCCTCTTCGAGGTCAAGAACTGGACCGTCGGGCACCCGCAGATCCAGGACCGGCTGGTCTGCAAGGGCTCCAACTTCTTCGTCCGCCGCGGCGAGATCGTGGGCTTCGCCGGGCTCATGGGCGCCGGCCGCACCGAACTGGCCCGCTCTGTGTTCGGCCGTTCCTACGGCCGGTACATCACCGGCAGCATCTACAAGGACGGCAAGGAACTCCAGCTCAAGAACGTCAAACAGGCCATCGATGCCGGCCTCGGCTACGTCACAGAGGACCGGAAGTCCCTCGGCCTGAACCTCTTGGACGATATCAAGACCACCACTGTCTCGGCTGCGCTGAACAAGATCAGCAGGCATTTCGTTGTGGATTCCAACAAGGAATTCACGGTGGCTGAGCAGTACCGCAAGTCCCTGCGCACCAAGACGCCGTCCGTGGAGGAAGGCGTGGCCAAGCTCTCCGGCGGCAATCAGCAGAAGGTGGTCCTGGCCAAGTGGATGTTCACGGACCCTGACCTGCTGATCCTGGACGAGCCCACCCGCGGCATCGATGTCGGGGCCAAGTACGAGATCTACGGCATCATCCAGCAGCTGGCCAATCAAGGCAAGGGGGTCATCGTCATCTCGTCCGAACTGCCTGAACTGCTGGGCCTCTCCGACCGCATCTACACCATCTTCGAAGGCGCCATCACAGGTGTCCTGAACAAAGACGAGGCCAGCCAGGAAAGCCTGATGAAGCTGATGACCTCCGCCCGAAAAGCCGCCGCCTGACCCTCTGGAATCCTCCAGAACCTTCCAGAACAAGGACTGACAAATGAACGCGCTCAAGAAGCTCTTTGGCGGCAACACCCGCCAATTCGGCATGATCTTCGCCTTGGTTGCACTGATCATCTTCTTCCAATTCGCCACCGACGGCCGCACGCTCACTCCAGGCAACGTCATCAACCTCTTCAACGGCAACTCCTACATCCTTATCCTGGCCATCGGCATGGTGCTGGTCATCATCGCCGGGCACATTGACCTGTCAGTCGGCTCCGTGGCGGCGTTCGTGGGCGTCACCGTTGCCCTGGCCATTCGGGACTGGGGAATACCTTGGTACGCGGGTATTCTGCTCGGCCTTGGCCTGGGAATCCTGATCGGCGCCTGGCAAGGGTTCTGGACGGCGTATGTAGGGATACCCGCATTCATCGTGACGCTTGCCGGCATGCTCCTGTTCCGCGGTTTCAACCAGTTCGTCGGCAAATCCAACACCATCCCGGTCCCCGCCGACTTCCAGTACATCGGCTCCGGCTATCTTCCGGAGGTCGGTCCGAACACCGGCTTCAACAACCTGACCCTGCTGCTTGGCCTGCTGGGCGTCGCGTTCGTGGTCTTCAGCGAACTCCGGGCCCGCCGCACGGCCAAAGCACTGGGTGCGGAAGTTGCCGAAGGCTGGGTGGTGGCCGTGAAGCTGATCCTCATCTGCGGTGCCATCCTGTACGCGACGTACTTGTTCGCCACGGGCCGCCCGGGAACGTCCTTCCCGATCCCCGGCCTCATCCTTGCCGTGCTGGTCCTGATCTACGGGTTCATCTCCTCCAAGACCGTCGTCGGCCGCCACGTCTACGCGGTCGGCGGCAACCGCCACGCAGCAGAGCTCTCCGGAGTCCAGTCCAAGAAGGTTAACTTCCTGGTCATGATGAACATGTCCATCCTGGCCGGCCTCGCCGGCATGATCTTCGTCGGCCGTTCCACCGCCTCCGGCCCGTTCGACGGCGTTGGCTGGGAACTCGATGCCATCGCAGCTGTGTTCATCGGCGGCGCGGCGGTGACTGGCGGCGTGGGCACGGTTATCGGTTCGATCGTCGGTGGCCTCGTGATGGCTGTGCTGAACAACGGCCTGCAGCTCCTCGGCGTCGGCGCAGACCTCACCCAGATCATCAAGGGCCTGGTCCTGCTGATCGCCGTTGCCTTCGACGTCTACAACAAGAGCCAGGGCAAGCGGTCCATCATCGGCATGCTGACCCAGAACTTCAACCGCCCCAGGGGCGGAACGCCGCTTCAGCCCGACGAAGTGACTTCGACCAAAGAAACCATCGCCCGGGAAGCCTGAGCACTGACCGCTCCCCGGACGCATTTCCCACCCCTATAGAAAGTGAACCAAGCAATGCGAATGATTGGTAAAGCAGGAAAGGCGGCAGCAGTCGCTGCCATTGCGGCACTGGCGCTGACAGCCTGCGGCCGTTCCGACACCGGCACAACGGGCGGTGGCACCGCAGGCGGCGAGGCTTTCCCCAAGGACTCCTCGATCGGCGTCGCACTCCCGCAGAAGACCAGTGAAAACTGGGTCCTGGCGGAAAAGCTGTTCAACGACGGGCTCAAGGAAACCGGCTTCAAGCCGGACGTCCAGTTCGCCAATGGCGGCGTTTCCGAACAGCAGAACCAGATCAGTGCCATGATCACCAAGGGAGCCAAGGTCATCATCGTCGGCGCCATCGACGGTGCCCAGCTTGGCACCCAGCTCAAGCAGGCCAAGGACGCCGGCGCGACCATCATCGCGTACGACCGCCTGCTGCTGAACACCAACGACGTGGACTACTACGTTGCCTACGACAACTTCAAGGTGGGCGAGCTGCAGGGCCAGGCACTCCTCGAAGGCATGCAGAAGAAGAAGCCGCAGGGCCCGTACAACATCGAGCTCTTCGCCGGCTCCCCTGACGACGCCAACGCGAAGGTCTTCTTCGACGGCGCCATGAGCGTGCTCCAGCCGAAGATCGACGACGGCACGCTCAAGGTGCTGTCCGGCCAAACATCGTTCGGACAGGCCGTTACGCAGGGCTGGAAGGCAGAAAACGCCCAGCGCCGCGCCGACACCCTGCTGACCGGCAGCTACGGCAGCGCTTCGCTGGACGGCGTGCTGTCCCCGAACGACACCCTGGCCCGCGCTGTCTTGACCGCCGTGAAGGGTGCGGGCAAGCCGCTGCCCGTCATCACCGGCCAGGACTCCGAGGTTGAGTCGGTCAAGTCCATCATGGCCGGGGAGCAGTACTCCACCATCAACAAGGACACGCGCAAGCTCGTTGAGCATGCGATCGTCATGGTCAAGGACATCCAGGCCGGCAAGACGCCTGAGATCAACGACGACAAGTCCTACAACAACAAGGTCAAGACCGTTCCGGCCTACCTGCTGGAGCCGGTCATCGTGACCCAGGAGAACGTCAAGACGGCCTACGTGGACGATCCGGTACTCGGACCGATCACCAAGTAGCCGCACTGACGGCGTAACGCCAAACGCTCCACCCAAGAGCCCCGGCTCCCCGCAAAAGGAGGGCCGGGGCTCTTGGCGTCCCACCCCACCCTCCCGCACTTCCTGCCGCCCAAACCCCAACCCTCCCGCACGCGGTGAGAGGATGGCGTCATGACTTCGCCCATCGCCACGCCGTGGCTTTTCAGCCAGTCCAACCAGGATCCCCGTGCCGCCACCGGCGCGGCGTTGCGCTGGGGAGTGATCGCCACCGGCAGAATCGCCTCGCTGGTATCCCGGGACTTGGCCCTGCTCGATGACGCCGAGCTCTATGCCGTCAGTTCGCGCCGGCAAGCGGCGGCGGACGCGTTTGCCGCGGAATTCGGCTTCGCCACGGCGTACGGTGACGACGGCGGCCAGCGGGGCTACCAGCGGCTCCTCGCCGACGACGCGGTGGACGTCGTGTACGTGGCCACGCCTCACGCCCAGCATCACCAGATGGTGCTCGCGGCCCTCAACGCGGGAAAGCACGTCCTGTGCGAAAAGGCTTTCACCATCAATGCCCGTGAGGCAGCCGAGCTCATAGCCGTTGCCCGCGAAAAGAACCTGTTCCTAATGGAGGCCGTGTGGAGCCGCTTCCTGCCGAGCATGCAGCGGGCGTTTGAAATCGCACGATCTGGCGAACTCGGCACCGTACAGTGGGTCACCGCGGATCTCGGCTTCCCGGCACCGTACTCCCCCACCGCGCGCCTATGGGCAGTCAAGGACGGCGGCGGGGCGCTCCTCGACCTCACCGTCTACCCCCTGCTGTGGGCTCTGGGCACGCTGGGATTCCCGCATGCCGTCAGTGCCACGGGCACACTTAATGACGACGGCGTGGACGCACAGAACGCCCTGACGCTGGAGTACCACCACGGGGCACAGGCACAACTGACCTCGTCTCTTCTCGCTTACGGCCCGCGCGCCGCCACCGTGGCCGGAAGCCTGGGCTACCTTCAAACGCTCGGCTCCATAAACAACCCCAAGCAGCTTGTTATTGGAATCGGCCGCGAACCGCTGCGCACAGAGCACTTCGACATAGCCGGCCTGGGCTACACCTACGAGCTTCGCGAGGTGACTCGGTGCGTCCAGCAGGGTTTGACGGAAAGCCCGGTCATGCCGCTGGAAGATTCGTTGAACACCATGCGGCTTTTCGACGGCGTCCGGGCGCAGCTGGGTGTCAGCTACCCAAATGATGCCCACTGACAGCGCTCTGCCCCGGCGCGGGACTGTCGATTCGATGGATTTTATTCGTTTGGCTCTGGACTCTGCCTTTCAAGGAGGCATACGCTGTAAAAGATCGTCAGAGTGTTCGCAGACCGGGGGGTGTCGAGCATGGCCAGCAGTGCGTTGTCGTGGTCCGCTCTGCGCCCCTTGCGTCCAGTGCTCCTTGCGGGCGCGGCAGCCGTGGCTTGGCTTTCCTTCACGGCGCCGGCCGCCGATGCCAGCACCCAGCAGGGGCAGGACTCCCTACTCAGCGGGATCTCTTCCGCGGTGACTTCGTCACTCAACAGTGAGTCCAAGGCTGCCCACGTCGCTCAAACGGCACAGAAATCCATTCATTCCATGGCCGAAGCGCCTGCCAGGCACACGCGTGCTGTGGCTGTTCCCGCACCCGGTTCAGCCACGATTCCACAGCCTGCGCCTGGGCCGGTACGTTCCGCTCCTGAAGCGGCGCCCCGCGCCATACCCTCGCTCGTGAGTGAGCTCGCTGCCCCGCTGCAGGCAGCCGCGCCCACCCTGGCCCCGGTCAAAGTGCTCCCGGCTGACACAGCGACGCTCCTCACTGCGCCCGTGACCACTTTGGCGGACACGGCAGTCAGCGGCATCGCGGAGAAGGTGGCAGGAACTGTTGTACGGCCGGTGACGGAAGCGGCACCTGCGTTGGAACCATACCTCGAATCCATTGCGGATGTCCTCGAAGGGGCGCCGCCGCTTGCGGCACCTGCCGTTACACCCGTTGTGGATGTCGTTCAGGCACTCACCCCGTCGCAGCAGTCCGACGGCGTTCTACCGTTCCCGGCAGTCCCGGGACCCGCTTCCCCGGAAAGCGCTGACGGTGCCCGTGTGTTCACTGCGCACTCCCCTGTCCCGGTTCCCGTGGCCGCAGGCATCTCCGGGCTAAGGCCCTTGTTCCACGCCGCTGCCTTCCATTCACTGGAACCCGTGGGAGCTGCCCAGTCTCCTCCCGGCATGTCCGCAGGAGGAGGGATGCCATCCGGTGGCGACGCGGACCCGGCGGCTGCCCCGCCCCCGACTCCGCCCGCTGGCTCCGGATCAGGCAACGGCCAGTCGCCCGGCGGGCCCTCAACGTCAGCCGCCTGGCTGACCAGTCCGTTCGACTTCCTTCCGCTCGCGGGCCGTGTGCCTGCTAGCGGTCCGCCTCAGCGCATCCCCTCACCGGTGGCTATGGACCCCGGTTCTTCGCCTGACTAGTTGGGCCTGCTCTGCCATTCCTTGTGCAGAAACATGGCCGATTTCGGGCCGCCTTGAGCGCCCGACAACAACTCTTCAGGAGACATCAAAATGCATCAGAACCTTCGCAGGGGCCTTCTGGGCACCCTCTTTGCCGGCGGGCTTTTAGCCCTCGGCGCCACCGCGGCTAACGCGGACACAACCGTCACCGGCACTGTTGCCGTCGGATCCGAGTCCGTTTCGGCGGACGTCAATGCTTCGACGTCGTTGGGCCTGCTGGGTGGTCCAACGACGTCGGGGGCTTCCCAAGTTGCGGCCGTCGCCGAGGTTAGTCTCGGCAACACCACAACCGGCACCGGCACCACAGGTACCGGCACCACCGCGGACGCTGTCGTTGACGCGAACCTCGGCAACGCTACAGGCGCGCCAGCGGGCAACGGCACGACCGCCGACGCTGTCGTTGACGTGAACCTCGGCAACGCCGCAGCCGCCCCAACAGGCACCGGCACTACCGCAGCCGCCCTCGTCGACGTCAACCTGGGCAACACCGGAACGGCAACGGGCAACGGCACGACCGCCGACGCCTTGGTCGACGTCGCAACGGGCAACGGCACCACCGCCGACGCTGTGGTCGACGTGAACCTCGGCAACGCTGCAGGCACCGGCACCACCGCAGACGCCCTCGTTGACGTGAACCTCGGCAACGCCGGAACGGCAACGGGCAACGGCACGACCGCCGACGCTGTCGTTGACGTGAACCTGGGCAACGCCACAGGCACCGGCACCACCGCCGACGCTGTCGTTGACGTGAATCTCGGCAACGCCACAGGCACCGGCACCACCGCCGACGCTGTCGTTGACGTGAATCTCGGCAACGCCACAGGCACCGGCACCACCGCCGACGCTGTCGTAGACGTGAATCTCGGCAACGCCACAGGCACCGGCACCACCGCCG